>CACEBC010000018.1:15000-40421 GCA_902557735.1 Porticoccaceae bacterium | reverse complement strand
AAATGCAGCTGTCCATTTCAATAAAAAGAGGCTTAAAAAAGCTTTTTTTGTTGCAAAAATTAACTTTTATGCCATTTTTTTTTATTTACCCCTTGAATATCCGTTATACTCGCGCGCGTCCGGAATAAAGCTTCCAAACGTTGAGCGTAACCACATGACTGACTTATCGAATTATAGAAATATTGGCATTTTCGCACATGTTGATGCTGGAAAGACTACGACGACCGAAAGGATCTTGAAACTAACAGGCAAAATACATAAGACTGGCGAAGTACATGACGGTGCCGCTACAACCGATTTCATGGAACAAGAACAAGAACGCGGTATTACTATTCAATCAGCTGCCACCACCTGTTATTGGCGTCATAACCGACTCAATATCATTGATACGCCCGGTCACGTCGATTTCACCATCGAGGTGTATAGGTCACTCAAAGTTCTTGACGGTGGTGTGGGCGTCTTCTGCGGCTCTGGGGGAGTAGAACCGCAATCAGAAACTAACTGGCGGTATGCTAACGATTCAGGGGTAGCCCGAATTATCTTTGTAAATAAACTTGATCGAATTGGGGCCGATTTTTATAGCGTAGTCAATCAAGTCAAATCCGTCCTTGGTGCGAAACCTTTGGTGATGTGCCTGCCCATTGGTATCGAAGACCAATTCGTGGGCGTGGTAGATTTATTGACCCGACAAGCTTATGTCTGGGACGACACCGGTTTACCTGAAAACTATGAAATCTTAGATACTCCGGCTGATATGACAGATCTTGTGGAAGAATACCGAGAGGAGCTGATCGAGACTGCTGTGGAGCAAGATGACGAAGTCATGATGGCATATATGGAAGGAGAGGAGGTCTCCATTGATGACATCAAAAAATGCATCAGGAAAGGCACGATATCTCTAGATTTTTTCCCAACATACTGCGGATCAGCCTTCAAAAACAAGGGCGTTCAGCTGGTGCTTGACGCTGTCGTAGATTATCTTCCTAATCCGAAAGAGGTTGATCCTCAGCCGCTAACCGATGATTTGGGGGCCGAGACAGGGGAATATGCACTAGTGGCGCCTGAAGAATCATTTAAAGCGCTAGCATTCAAAATAATGGACGACCGATTTGGTGCGCTTACGTTTATTAGAATTTATTCAGGAATGCTTCGAAGAGGTGATACGGTCTTAAACTCCTACACAGGTAAGACCGAACGCATTGGTAGAATGGTTGAAATGCACGCCGATGATCGCAACGAACTAGAGCAAGCAAAAGCGGGCGATATTATCGCGGTTATTGGCATGAAGAACGTACAAACAGGCCATACTTTGTGTGACCCCAGAAATCCAGTAACTTTGGAATCCATGGTGTTTCCTGATCCGGTCATCTCCATTGCCGTCAAGCCAAAGGACAAGGGTGGCTCGGAAAAAATGGGTGTAGCAATTGGAAAAATGGTGGCCGAAGATCCGTCTTTTCATGTAGAGACAGACCAAGATTCGGGAGAAACCATTCTTAAAGGGATGGGTGAATTGCATTTAGACGTTAAGGTGGACATTCTCAATCGCACCTACGGGGTAGATCTGATAGTCGGCGAGCCCCAGGTAGCATACAGAGAAACAATAACTGTACCCGTCGACGATAGTTACACCCACAAGAAGCAAACGGGCGGAGCGGGACAGTTCGGCAAAATTGATTTTAAGATTAATCCCGGTGAGCCTGGAAGCGGATTTACCTTTAGTTCGACAGTAGTCGGAGGGAATATTCCTAAGGAATTTTTTCCAGCAATCGAAAAGGGCTTTAAAAGCATGATGATGGAAGGGCCACTT
Organism: Porticoccaceae bacterium; assembly: GCA_902557735.1. Taxonomy (GTDB): domain Bacteria; phylum Pseudomonadota; class Gammaproteobacteria; order Pseudomonadales; family Porticoccaceae; genus TMED48. Next base: position 38,614 of record CACEBC010000018.1, on the reverse strand, counting down.
GCTGGATATCCTGTGTTGGATGTTGAAATAGAGATCTATGATGGTGCTTATCATGCCGTCGACTCATCGGCTGTAGCCTTCGAATTAGCAGCAAAAGCTGCATACAGGCAGACAATGCCAAAAGCTGGTCCTCAGCTTATTGAACCCATTATGAAAGTGGATGTGTTTACACCTGAAGATCATGTGGGGGATGTCATCGGAGATCTAAATCGTCGACGAGGAATGATTAAAGACCAAGAGGCCGGGAAAACAGGTGTTAGAGTTAAGGCAGAGGTGCCACTATCTGAGATGTTCGGATACATTGGCCATTTGCGCACGATGACTTCAGGTCGCGGCCAATTCTCTATGGAATTTTCGCACTACCTGCCCTGCCCACAGAATATCTCGGTGGAAATAATTGCTGCTGCCAAGGAGCGAAATGATGACAAGTGAATTGTTGTCGTATTTCAAGACCCTAAGTTCCTCGCGACCATACTCTCAGTAATATTCTTCGGAGCCTCCGAGTATTGTTCAAATTCCATCGTGAAAGTGGCTCTGCCCTGAGTGGCTGACCTTAAGTCGGTAGCATAACCGAACATTTCTCCCAAAGGGACTTGTGCATTGATTATTTTTCCTTGAGACCTATCATCCATGCCAAGTATTATTCCACGGCGACGATTCAGATCACCCACCACATCACCCATATTTTCTTCAGGGGTCACCACCTCTACTCTCATGACGGGCTCAAGAAGAATTGCATCGCCATCTTCGGACAGCTTTTTAGTAGCATGTGAAGCTGCTATCTTGAAAGCCATCTCAGAAGAATCAACATCGTGAAAAGATCCGTCAAATAATGTTGCCTTAAGGCCCAAAAGCGGGTATCCAGCTAAAATACCATTTCGCATTTGCTCTTCTATACCCTTTGATACTGCTGGGATGTATTCTTTCGGAATTGACCCACCAACTATTTCATTTTTAAATTCAAGTCCCCCTTTGAATGAACCTTCACTTGGCTCAAATCTAATCCATACGTGTCCATATTGACCCCGCCCGCCAGACTGACGGACAAACTTCCCTTCGATCTCACAACTTTTACTTATAGCCTCTCGATAGGCCACCTGGGGTTTACCAATATTTGCTTCGACCCCAAATTCTCTCCTCATCCGTTCCACTAAGATATCAAGGTGCAACTCACCCATACCAGAGATTATTGTCTGACCACTTTCTTCATCGGTGTAAACCTTAAATGATGGGTCCTCTTGAGCCAGTTTACCCAGAGCTACGCCCATGTTCTCTTGATCCGACTTGGATCTTGGTTCCACGGCCACCGAGATTACTGGATCAGGGAAACTCATCCGCTCAAGAATTATAACCTCCTTCTCGTCACATAAAGTATCGCCCGTAGTAACATCTTTAAGACCAATAGCGGCAGCGATATCCCCCGCTAACACTTCTTTAATTTCTTCCCGGCTGTTTGAGTGCATCTGCACCATTCGACCAACTCGTTCACGTTTCATTTTTACAGAATTGTATACCGCGGTTCCAGTAGTTAGAGTCCCTGAGTACACCCTGATGAAGGTGAGCGAACCTACAAACGGATCCGTGGCGATTTTAAAAGCTAAGGCAGAAAATGGCTCATCATCATCTGCATTTCGAATCGCTTTAAGACCGTTCTTCAGCTCACCCTCAATAGCTTTAACCTCGGTGGGTGACGGAAGATATTGAATCACAGCATCTAGCAGAGCTTGCACACCTTTATTTTTAAAAGCAGATCCTCCGAGAACTGGAACAATTTCATTCGCCAGAACTCTCTGACGTAGTCCAGCCATTATTTCATCTTCCTGCAATGGCTGCTCTTCGAGATATTTCTCCATCAGATCTTCGTTAGCTTCTGCGGCAGTTTCTACAATATATTCACGCATTTGTTCGCATTTTTCAATTAAGTCACTGGGAATGTCTCCATAAACAAAACTCATACCATGATCATTTTCGTTCCAATAAATTGCTTTCATCTTTATTAAGTCAACCACGCCTTCAAAATTTTCCTCGGAACCTATGGTCATTTGGATAGGCACTGGCGTAGCTCCAAGGCGTTCTTTTAGTTGACCCACTACTTTCAGAAAATCTGCCCCGGCCCTATCCATCTTGTTGACAAAAACCATTCGGGGCACTTCATATTTCTCTGCTTGTCTCCATACCGTTTCGGTTTGGGGCTGCACACCCGAAGCTGCACATAACACAACTATTGCGGCATCCAAAACCCTTAGAGAGCGCTCAACCTCAATTGTAAAATCAACATGACCGGGAGTATCGATAATATTGATGCGGTGATCTACAAATTGGGAATCCATGCCATGCCAAAAACAGGTGGTAGCTGCCGAAGTAATAGTTATTCCTCGCTCCTGCTCTTGTTCCATCCAATCCATGGTAGCTGCACCATCGTGCACCTCGCCAATTTTGTGCGACAAACCGGTGTAGTAGAGAATGCGTTCCGTTGTGGTAGTCTTGCCCGCATCCACATGAGCACAGATTCCAATGTTTCGGTAATAATTTATGGATGTCAAACGGGGCACGAGTTTTCCTCTTCGGTCAGCGCCACGGTACAATTCTGGAAGGTTATGCTAGACGGTAGGTTTACTGCAAATAATAGTTTAGAAGCGAAAATGAGAAAAAGCTTTATTTGCTTCTGCCATGCGGTGAACATCTTCGCGCTTTTTAACCGCGCCACCCTTTCCTTGAACCGCGTCAATAAGCTCACCTGCTAATCGAAGCGGCATCGATTTTTCGCCTCTACCCCGAGCGTGGTCCACAAGCCAGCGCATAGCTAACGCAGTCCGTCGAGAGGGTCTGACCTCAACAGGCACCTGATAAGTTGCCCCTCCAACTCTCCTCGATTTAACCTCTACCATGGGAGCCACATTGTCCAAAGCTTCTTCGAAAATTTCCAGCGGATCTCTTTTCAGACGATCTTCAACAACTGACATGGCTCCGTAAACAATGCGCTCGGCAACTGATTTTTTACCGCTTACCATCACATGATTCATAAACTTGGCAAGCATAATATTATTGAACTTTGGATCTGGAAGAATTTCCCGCTTTGCAATCACTCTCCTTCTTGGCATGGTGCTTCCTTTTTTACTAATTAATATGATTCTCTAGACTGATGAGGCTCGGATATTTAGAGCAACAATGATAACTGACCGATCCAACATCAATTGCAGATTAATTTTTGGGCCGCTTTGTTCCATATTTTGACCTACGTTGCGTACGACCGGCAACACCAGCAGTGTCCAATGCCCCTCGAACAGTATGGTAACGCACGCCTGGCAAATCTTTGACCCGCCCACCTCGAATTAGAACAACACTATGTTCCTGCAAATTATGGCCCTCGCCCCCTATATACGATGTCACCTCATATCCGCTAGTGAGGCGAACCCTACAAACCTTTCGCAAAGCTGAGTTAGGTTTTTTGGGGGTCGTGGTATAAACCCTAGTGCATACCCCTCGGCGTTGTGGGCAAGACTGCAACGCAGGAACGTCGCTCTTGCTTTCCTTACGTTTTCTTGGCTTGCGCACCAATTGATTTATTGTCGCCATGTAAATTACTCTCTAAGTTCTAAACAGCGCTTTTGCGCCTGTGACACTTTACCGTCTTACTAAAATAGTCTCGTCCAAGGGGAGCGTGATTCTAAAGACCACGACTACCTGAGTCAATAGGGCCCCAGTCAAACACGCTAGTATGGGCGCGAGGAACGCGCTCCTACTCCTCAACTGTATCCATACTAAATGCCTCCATTAAAGCTGCTTCCACGTCAGCTGCACTCTTTGCGGACTCATCTTTTGCTGCTCGGTCTAGCCGTCTCTGCTTGTGATAAGCCAAACCTGTACCTGCAGGAATTAAACGTCCTACAACAACATTCTCTTTTAAGCCCCGAAGCGAATCAGCCTTACCTGTAACTGCAGCCTCAGTTAAAACCCTTGTCGTTTCCTGGAACGAGGCAGCTGAGATGAAACTTTCCGTTGCTAAAGACGCCTTGGTTATACCTAGAAGTTGTCTTTCATACTGTGCGGGCTGAAGGCCCTCTTCTCTAAGTTTTTCGTTCTCCTCAATCAAATCTCGATATTCTACCTGCTCACCGCGGATTCTGCCCGAATCACCAACTTCAGTAACTTCCACCTTGCGCAACATTTGTCGGGTTATGACCTCTATATGTTTGTCGTTTATTTTTACTCCTTGAAGTCGATAAACCTCTTGAATCTCATTTACAATATACCTGGCCAGTTCGCTGACCCCTTTGAGTCTGAGGATATCATGCGGAGTAAGTGGGCCATCCGAAATAATCTCGCCTTTTTCAACATGTTCTCCTTCAAATACCCCTAGTTGCCGCCATTTCGGAATCAACTCTTCATATTGTAATTTACCATTGGAGAGCGGCATCCCATCTTCAGGAGTTATCACCAATCGCAGTTTTCCTTTGGTCTCTTTACCTAAAGTTACGGTGCCGCTAATTTCTGCAAGAATAGCGGGATCCTTTGGCTTTCTAGCCTCAAACAGATCAGCCACCCGTGGAAGGCCTCCCGTTATATCTTTCGTGCCGCCACTCTCCTGTGGGATACGAGCTATAATCTGACCAACATCAATCACCTCACCATCGACAACACTTATACTTGCATTAGCAGGCAAGGGATAATGGGCCGGTACTGAAGAATTTGGGAAAATAAGTTGCTTTCCATTCTTGTCAGTAAGAGAAATAATTGGCTTAAGATCCTTGCCCGCAGAGGGCCTTTCATTCGGATCAATGATTGAAATACTGGTTAGCCCTGTTATCTCGTCCGTCTGTTGGCGAGTACTCAAACCTTCCTCCATACCGGAGAAAGCAACCACTCCCGAAACTTCTGTAACTATAGGAAGAGTGTGGGGATCCCAGTTCGCTATAACATCTCCAGCAGATACTGAGGTCTGGTCATCCACGTTTATAACGGCGCCATAGGGCAGTTTATAGCTTTCCCGAACTCTGCCATTCGCATCTGCAATAGCGAGAGAACCAGATCGCGAAACCGCCACGAGGTTCCCATCTTTATTTTGCACCGTCTTAACGTTTTGGAGACGAACAGAGCCGCTTTGTTTGACTTTGACAGAATCAACCGCTGAAGCTCTGGAGGCGGCGCCACCAATATGGAAAGTTCGCATAGTTAGCTGGGTCCCTGGCTCACCTATCGATTGAGCTGCTATAACTCCAACAGATTCTCCCTGATTGACCAAGTGCCCTCTGGCCAAATCACGCCCATAGCACATTGCGCAAATACCATGACGGACCTCGCAAGTGATGGGAGACCGAACTTTCACTTCATCCACACCCAATAATTCGATGCGTTTAACCCACTGCTCATCAATCATAGTTCCTGCAGGAACCAATATTTCATCACTATCAGGTTCTATTACATCAACTGCTACAACTCTTCCCAGGATACGATCGCCCAACGATTCGATAATATCGCCGCCTTCGATCACCGGCGTCATGAGAAGGCCAGACTGAGTCCCGCAGTCCGTTTCAGTAACGACCACGTCTTGAGCAACATCCACTAATCTGCGGGTCAAGTAGCCAGAATTGGCCGTTTTAAGAGCCGTATCAGCAAGTCCTTTTCGTGCTCCATGCGTAGAGATAAAATACTGCAGCACATTGAGGCCTTCTCGAAAATTTGCCGTTATCGGCGTTTCAATAATAGAGCCGTCTGGTCGGGCCATGAGACCGCGCATTCCGGCGAGCTGCCTAATCTGAGCAGGCGAACCACGAGCTCCAGAATCGGCCATAATGTAAACAGAATTAAAAGAATCTTGCTCCTCCTCATTTCCATCTTTGTTTACTGTAATCTCGCTACTGATTCCTTGCATCATTGATTTGGCCACGCGATCGTTAGCTTGCGACCAAATGTCAATAACCTTGTTGTACTTCTCGCCCTGTGTTACCAATCCAGAGGCAAATTGAGCCTCAATCTCCCTGACTTGTTCGTCTGCAGAGCCAATAATGTCTTGTTTATCGTTTGGAATAACGAAGTCATCTACACCAATTGACGCACCTGACTGAGTTGAGAAGTCAAATCCGGTGTACATCAACTGGTCGGCAAATATAACCGTATCCTTCAAACCAACTCGCCTGTAACACTCGTTTATTACTTGCGAGATTGCTCTTTTCACCATAGGTTTATTGACCAAGCTAAAAGGCACACCTTGGGGTACAATTTCCCATAGAAGAGCCCTTCCAACAGTTGTATCCAAAATATCAGAACTTTCCACATGCTCGCCAGATTCTTCGTCAACCAAGACCTCCGCCACTCGCAGTTTAATGCGGGCTTGAAGATCGACCGATTGAGAATAGTATGCGCGCGAGACCTCTCTAACATCCATAAATACCATTCCCTCGCCAATCGCGTTTATCCTATCTCGGGTCATATAGTAGAGCCCAAGAACCACATCTTGAGAGGGGACAATAATCGGTTCACCGGACGCCGGTGAAAGGATGTTGTTTGTTGACATCATGAGGGCTCGAGCTTCCATTTGAGCCTCTATAGTGAGAGGCACATGGACGGCCATCTGATCCCCATCAAAGTCTGCGTTGTATGCTGCGCAAACCAATGGGTGGAGGTTAATCGCCTTGCCTTCGATTAAAACCGGTTCAAAAGCCTGAATACCAAGTCTGTGCAAAGTAGGCGCTCGATTCAGCAGAACGGGGTGCTCTCGGATTACTTCGTCCAATATATCCCAGACAGCCGATTCTTCGCGCTCAACCATTTTTTTCGCTGCCTTTATCGTTGTTGCTAACCCTCGCAACTCGAGCTTACTAAAGATAAATGGTTTGAAAAGTTCGAGTGCCATCCTTTTTGGCAGCCCGCACTGATGGAGTCGGAGAGTAGGCCCAACGACAATTACAGATCGGCCCGAATAGTCCACGCGCTTACCGAGCAGATTCTGTCTAAACCGTCCTTGTTTCCCTTTGATCATATCTGCAAGAGACTTCAAAGGTCTCTTATTAGAGCCAGTGATAGCTCGCCCTCGACGACCATTATCTAAGAGCGCATCTACAGATTCCTGCAGCATGCGCTTTTCGTTTCGGACAATTATGTCAGGTGCATTTAACTCCAAAAGACGCTTTAAACGATTATTACGGTTAATCACACGTCTATAAAGATCATTTAGATCTGAAGTCGCAAATCGCCCACCATCCAACGGGACCAGCGGGCGAAGATCTGGAGGTAACACGGGGAGAGACTTTAGTATCATCCACTCCGGATTGTTACCCGAGCCGTGGAAAGCTTCTAGCAATTTCAGCCGTTTGGAGACTTTTTTTATCTTTGTCTCAGACCTAGTGTTAGGAATTTCTTCACGAATAACCGCAATTTCAGCGTCTAAATCAATTTCTTTCAGAAGCATCTGAATCGCTTCCGCGCCCATCATCGCAACAAACTCATCACCATATTCCTCGACGGCATCGTAGTATTCTTCATCCGTCAGCAGCTGTCCTTTTTCAAGGGTCGTCAAGCCCGGCTCGGTAACCACAAATGATTCGAAATACAATACCCTTTCTATCTCGCGCAAGGTCATATCAAGCATTAAACCGATGCGTGAGGGCAGTGATTTCAGAAACCAGATGTGAGCAACTGGGCAAGCAAGCTCAATGTGGCCCATCCGCTCCCGCCGTACTTTGGTGAGAGTCACCTCAACACCACATTTTTCGCAAACAATACCTCGGTGTTTCATACGCTTATATTTGCCACATAGACATTCATAGTCTTTAACTGGCCCGAAAATCTTAGCGCAAAATAGCCCCTCTCTCTCAGGCTTAAACGTGCGGTAGTTAATGGTTTCCGGCTTTTTGACCTCACCGAAGGACCAAGAGCGAATCATTTCCGGCGATGCTAAGCTAATACGAAGATTATCAAACTCGCTACTCTGATCTTGTTGCTTGAGCAAATTTACTAAGTCTTTCAAGATCCTTCCTCCATTGTGTGAGATTGCTTATGTCGCTTTCGCGAACAACTTTGTTTACTTTCCACGCTTATTCATGCTCCAACTCAATATTAATGCCTAATGAGCGGATTTCTTTAACCAAGACATTAAAAGACTCTGGCATCCCGGGCTCCATGCGATGATCGCCATCCACAATGTTTTTATACATCTTAGTCCGACCCGCAACGTCATCAGATTTAACCGTCAACATCTCTTGCAAGGTATACGATGCCCCGTAAGCTTCCAAGGCCCAAACTTCCATTTCCCCGAAGCGTTGACCACCAAACTGAGCCTTCCCTCCCAATGGCTGTTGAGTGACCAAGCTGTATGAACCAGTGGATCTCGCGTGCATTTTATCATCCACAAGATGATTGAGTTTCAGTACATACATGTAACCAACTGTAACTGGCCGATCGAACTTATCTCCGGTCCTCCCATCATATAGCGTAGTTTGGCCCGACTCGGGCAGACCGGCTAAAGTTAAGAGCTTCTTAACTTCTGATTCGCTAGCACCATCGAAGACTGGAGTAGCAATTGGTACTCCGTGACGAAGATTTGTAGCAAGTTCTATAATCTCTCCATCCGAAAGAGTTCCTAAATCAACATCATATTTGCCATCCCCGACGTCGTAGATCTCTTGCAGAAACTCTCGCAATTCAGTCGCTTTGTGATTATCAGTAATCATCTGATTAATCTTTACGCCAAGACCTTTCGCAGCCATACCCATATGCGTCTCTAAGATCTGACCCACGTTCATCCGAGAAGGCACACCAAGAGGATTAAGCACGATATCTACCGGCACACCGTCTTTGTCATAAGGCATATCTTCAACGGGCTTAATCACAGATATGACGCCTTTATTACCGTGTCTGCCTGCCATTTTGTCTCCCGGCTGGATCCGTCGGCGAACAGCCAAATACACCTTTACGGTTTTAAGTACCCCTGGCGCGAGATCGTCGCCGCTTTGGAGTTTATGCCTCTTTTCTTCGAAGCGTACGTCGAGTAATGCGCGCCGGCTTTCTAATTGCCTCTCCGCTTCAAAGACCAGCTCGTTCAGCTCCGCACTTTCAAATCGCATATCGAACCAGTCCTCAGCGGCAAAACCTTTAGCAGTTTGCACATCAAGCAATGCTCCCTTCGAGAGGTTTCTAGCCTTTGATACTTTCTGACCCTGAGTACTTTGAAGCAACCTTCCAAAAGTGGCATTTTCAACAATACGGTATTCGTCATTAAGGTCCTTTCGGAATTGTTCCAGCTCTGCATTTTCAATATCTAAAGACCTTTGATCCTTTTCCAAACCATCTCTAGTAAAAATTTGCACATCAATTACAGTGCCTTTCGTGCTGCTAGGAACGCGCAAAGACGTGTCTTTAACATCAGATGCTTTCTCACCAAAAATGGCTCGGAGCAGTTTCTCTTCAGGAGTGAGTTGCACTTCCCCTTTAGGCGTTACCTTTCCTACCAAGATGTCGCCAGCATTGACTTCAGCGCCGATATGAACGATACCCGATTCATCAAGTCGTGACAGCGCTGCTTCGCCGACATTTGGTATATCGGCGGTAATATCTTCGGACCCCAACTTCGTATCACGCGCGACACAAGTCAATTCTTGAATGTGAATGGTAGTGAATCTATCCTCCTCTACGACACGTTCAGAGATCAGAATCGAGTCCTCGAAGTTATAACCATTCCAAGGCATAAATGCTATACGCATATTCTGCCCCAGAGCGAGTTCCCCGAGATCGACGGAGGGGCCGTCAGCAAGAACATCCCCAGAGGCAACGACATCATTCTGTTTCACAATGGGACGCTGATTGATGCACGTATTTTGATTTGACCGAGTGTATTTTGTTAGATTGTAGATATCGACGCCTGCCTCACCAATCGCTATTTCATCCTCATTGACTCTCACTACAATCCTTGCAGCATCTACGCTCTCGATCACTCCGCCTCTAAGAGCCACTTTACAAACACCTGAATCACTCGCCACGGTTCGTTCAATGCCTGTGCCCACAAGCGGTGCTTCTGCTTTGAGAGTAGGCACGGCTTGGCGCTGCATATTTGAACCCATCAATGCTCTGTTAGCATCATCATGCTCCAAAAAAGGAATCAATGATGCCGCCACAGAAACCACTTGGTGCGGTGAGACATCCATAAAGTCAACCTCATCTGGCGGCTTCACGGTAAATTCATTTTGATGTCTCACCGTTACAAGCGCCTCATCTAGCGTGTCATCTTTATCAGTCGATGAAGAAGCTTGGGCTATAACAAATTGCGATTCATTTATTGCGGACAAGTATTCAATGTCAGAAGTGACCTTAGATTCTACAACCTTCCTGTAAGGTGTTTCAATAAAGCCGTAATCATTTGTTCGGGCGTACGTGGCCAAAGAATTAATCAGCCCAATGTTTGGCCCCTCAGGTGTTTCGATAGGACACACCCTGCCATAATGCGTGGGATGGACATCACGAACTTCAAAACCAGCCCTTTCTCGAGTCAAGCCACCTGGACCAAGCGCTGAAACCCTTCGCTTATGCGTAATTTCTGACAGTGGATTATTTTGATCCATAAATTGAGATAACTGACTAGAGCCGAAAAACTCTTTCATTGCTGCCGCCACAGGTTTAGCATTAACCAAATCTTGAGGCATTAAACCTTCTGACTCAGCCACCCCAAGACGTTCCTTGACGGCTCGTTCCACCCGCACAAGTCCAACACGGAACTGGTTTTCCGCCATCTCACCCACTGATCTTATTCGACGGTTACCTAAATGATCAATATCATCTACCACACCTTTCCCATTACGGATACCAATTAAAGTTTTCATAACTTCAGCTATGTCAGCATCGTTCTCATATTGATCTATCAAGTCTTTCGAGTCATCTGACTTCAAAGAAGCAAAATAACGCTTGTCATATAAGACTCCTGCCCCAGTCTCCTCCTTCCGTCCCAGACGACGATTAAATTTCATTCGTCCGACTGCAGACAAATCATACCTCTCAACATTGAAAAAGAGGTTATAAAAAAGGTTTTCTGCAGCCTCTTTTGTTGGCGGCTCACCTGGTCTCATCATTCTGTATATTTCAACCATAGCTTCTAATTGGCTGCGACAAGGATCTATACGAAGCGTGTCAGATATGAAAGCCCCGCAGTCTAAGTCATTGGTATACAAAGTCTCAATTTTCGTTACACCGCCATCCAAAAGACTCTCTAATATGTCGGCAGTAATTTCAGTATTACATTCAAAAAGTAGTTCTCCGGTTTCATTGTTTGCTACATCTCTTGCCAAGGCTCGTCCCAGCAAATACTCTTCAGGCACCGGTAATGAAGTGACCTTACCCTTCTCCAGTTGACGTATGTGGCGAGCAGTAATTCGTCTACCCTTATCAACAATGACTTCGCCTTTATTGTCCTTGATCTCGAAGACAGTGATCTCCCCGCGCAACCTCTCGGGGTCTAAATCCAGCATAAACTGCCCTTTCTTGAAGTGAAAAACGCTAGTCTCAAAGAAAGTGTCCAAAATCTCCTCACTTGTATATCCAAGCGCACGAAGCAATATCGTCGCGGGCAGCTTACGTCTGCGGTCAATGCGCACATAGAGCAAGTCTTTAGGATCGAATTCAAAATCCAACCAAGAACCACGGTATGGAATAACTCTTGCGGTATGGAGCAACTTTCCGGACGAATGAGTCTTGCCTTTGTCATGGTCAAAGATCACGCCCGGAGAGCGGTGTAATTGCGATACGATTACTCTTTCTGTTCCATTGATTATGAAAGTACCGGTATCGGTCATCAACGGGATCTCGCCAAGGTAGACCTCTTGCTCTTTGATATCTTTAATTGCTTTATTGGGAGAGTCTTTGTCATAAATGACCAAGCGAACCCGAACTCTTAGCGGGACAGAAAAAGTAACGCCACGAAGCTTGCACTCGTCAACGTCAAAAGATGGCTTCCCCAAGATATAATCAACATATTCTAGAGCTGCGTATCCAGCATAGCCGACGATCGGAAATATTGAATCAAGTGCTGCATGCAATCCAGTATCTCTTCGTTCATCAGAAGGCACTCCTAACTGAGTAAAATTTTTATAAGAGTCGATTTGAATAGCAAGCAAATATGGCAGATCCATCACAGTTGGTAATTTACCAAAATTCTTCCGGATTCGTTTTTTCTCAGTGAATGAGTAAGCCATCTTTTTTCCTCGAATTTATCATTTGTTGCAATCTTTTAACCTCGAATTTCTCGTCAAAGAAACATAGTGTTTACCGGAGGACGGGAATTTTCGATTAAGCCTTGTGGAAAATGGACCAAGAAACTATCATTTTAGTTCGACACTGGCCCCAGCCTCTTCTAACTGCTTCTTTGCCTCTTCGGCTTCATCTTTGGACACACCCTCCTTGACGTTAGAGGGAACGCCATCCACCATGCCTTTGGCTTCTTTGAGACCCAAACCCGTGATCGCGCGAACCGCTTTTATGACATTGACTTTTTTGTCGCCTGCCGCTGTAAGGACCACGCTGAATTCGGTTTGCTCTTCAGCGGCGACTTCTCCCGAACCCGAAGGGGCAACGGCAGCAGCAACGGCAGCTTGCGCTGATACTCCAAATTTCTCCTCCATCGCGCTGACCAAGGCCACCACGTCCATCACGCTCATCTCTGATATAGCATTTAAAATATCTTCATTCGATAGGGCCATTACAAGCCTCCTTTTATAAATAGAAATTAAGGCGCCGTTACGCGGCTTCCTCTTTTTGGTCACGAATTGCTGCCACTGTCCGTGTTACTCGCGTGGGCACCTCATTTAGGGTGCGCACAATTTTTACTACGGGGGCTAAAGCAACGGCTGCCAACATACCTATCGCCTGCTCTCGAGTAGGCAAGCTGGCTAAGACATCAATACTCTCACTCCCAAGAAGCTTACCACCGACAGATAGCCCTTTGATCTCAAAGTCTTCATTGTCTTTGGAGAACTCTTTGAGGATCCGAGCCCCAGCTCCCGGATCTTCCATGGAGAAGGCAAATAATGATGGCCCAACCAATAATTCGTCCACACAGGCATAATCAGTATCAATAAACGCCCTTTTGGCAAGTGTGTTGCGAACAACACGTAATTTCACTGCTTCCAACCTCGCTTTAGATCGTAGTGCAGTCATGGCACCTACATTCACCCCACGAGCATCTGCAATAACCAAGGACAAAGACTCATTTGCCATGGATCGAACTTCGGTTACGATAGCCTTTTTTTCATCAATATTTAATGGCATCACTTTAATCCCACATTCGAAGACCACTTAAATCGCAAGTTTATAAACTGCGATCACCCAAGTGAAACGCCAACGGGCTTTCCTCCCGTTAAAGGTCCACCATCTGCGCAGGAAAAATAAATCATTAAACCTTTTCAGGAACCTGCGGTCTCTGACAGCCACCGCCTCTTTTTGGAGGAGGCGTGACCTCAAAGTCTTTTACTCAGTAAACGTTGAGAAATCTCATATATCCAAGGACGCTTTATCAATGATGAGTCCTGGGCCCATGGTTGAGGACAAAGTAATCTTTTTCAGATAAACGCCTTTTGACGAGGCTGGCTTGATCTTAGTCAGGTCGGCCATCAACGCGTGAAGGTTACCTTCGATAGCCTCCGATTCAAAAGACAGCATACCGATGCCACCATGAACAATGCCGCTTTTGTCAGCACGAAAGCGGATCTGACCAGCCTTCGCGTTTTTGACTGCGGTAGCAACGTCAGCAGTGACTGTTCCTGATTTTGGGTTGGGCATGAGTCCCCTTGGACCCAGAATTTTACCCAACGAACCAACGACCCTCATAGCATCTGGGGCCGCTATGACAACATCAAAGGTCAGTTCACCTTTCTTCAATTGATCTGCCAGCTCATCCATGCCAACATATTCAGCACCAGCAGCCTTAGCCAGATCTGCTCCCTCACCCTGCGCAAATACGCAAACTCTCACCTCTTTCCCTGTTCCATATGGCAATGTTGTCGCGCCTCGCACCACCTGATCAGACTTTCGGGGATCTATGCCCAAATTGACTGCAACATCGACTGTTTCAATAAACTTTCCGCTTGAGACCTCTTTTAAAATTTCTATAGCCTCCGATATCGGATACATCTTTCTAAATTCGACTTTGTCGTTGATAATACGTCTGCGTTTTGTCATCTTGCTCATTTTCACACGCCCTCGGTGTCTATACCCATTGACCGAGCTGATCCAGCAATGGTCTTAATGGATGCTTCCAACCCAGCAGCAGTTAGATCTGGCGTCTTTATTTTTGCTATCTCTTCGAGTTGTGCTCGCGTCACCACGCCAATCTTCTTTGTGTTCGGTTCTCCACTGCCGCTAGTGACACCAGCTGCTTTCTTTAATAAGAAGGACGCGGGCGGCGTCTTCATTTCAAATGTGAAGCTCCGATCTGAGTAAACGGTTATAACCACCGGAACTGGTGATCCAAGATCTACACCTTGCGTCTGTGCATTAAAGGCCTTGCAGAACTCCATTATGTTCACCCCGTGCTGACCAAGGGCCGGACCAACCGGAGGACTGGGATTAGCCTGTCCTGCGGGAACTTGCAGTTTGATATAGGCTTGCACTTTTTTGGCCATTATCTTTCTCCAGTATCGGGTAATGGCGCCTAATGGTTGACTAACTGAGTCAGCATATCGTTGGCTTCCCAATGCCTTTCAAGTATTTCAAAGGCACCTAGTTAAACTTTTTAAGCTTTTTCGACTTGCACAAAATCTAATTCAACGGGAGTGGAGCGACCAAAGATCGATACCGCCACACGTAGTTTACTCTTTGCATAATTAACTTCCTCCACTATCCCGTTAAAGTCGTTGAACGGTCCATCACAAACTCGGACATTCTCACCAACTTCGAAGATAGTTTTTGGCCTCGGAGCCTCCTCTGAGTCCTGCATGCGCTGCAAAATCAAATCAGCTTCTTTATCTGTAATTGGCGCTGGTTTATCCGCCTTCCCTCCAATAAACCCCATCACTCTGGGGGTTTCCTTAACCAAATGCCAAGTTTCATCGTCCAAACTCATTTGAACCAAAACGTAACCAGGAAAAAACTTGCGTTCGCTAGTGCGCTTTTGACCAGCTTTCATTTCCACTACTTCCTCTGTGGGGACCAATATCTCTCCAAAACGATCCTTCAAACCATGCAACTGAATGCGATCTTGGAGCGCCGTTGCAACTTTTTTCTCGTAGCCTGAGTAAGCGTGCACCACGTACCAACGCATAACCATCATTTTCTCCTAGCCCATTATTATTGAGGCTAGCCAACTCAGCAGGGAATCGATCCCCCACAAAATTAAGGCCGTAAGAATGATGACGGCCACCACAATCAATGTGGTTTGATTGCGTTCAATGGAAGATGGCCAAACCACTTTTCGCCATTCGGTCCTCGAACCCATAGCCAAGTCAATCGCAGCCACTCCATGTTTTGTCCTTGAAGCAACTAAAGCACAGATAAATAGAGTAAAGAGAAGGCCAATAGCTCTGAACAACGCAGACTCGGCAGAGTAATACCAGTTGGCATAGATAGCGGCTACGCCAAAGGCTAGTATGAATGACCACTTAAGCCAATCGAGCCGAAATTCTTTCTCTTGGACTACTGAATTCATTTTTATATACACATTTCTTGGATTTAACTGGCAGGCCAGGAGGGACTCGAACCCCCAACTTTCGGTTTTGGAGACCGATGCTCTACCAATTGAACTACTGGCCTACACATTTGCACGATATGCCTAAACAAAAAAATGTAGATGAACCGTTAAACATTGGATCAAATCTTGCTTTAGATCTCCTCGCAGAAATTACTCTACAATTTTCGATACAACGCCAGCACCTACTGTTCGTCCACCTTCGCGTATTGCAAATCTTAAACCATCTTCCATCGCAATTGGTGCAATTAAGGTGACAGACATCTGTATATTGTCACCGGGCATCACCATTTCTACACCATCGGGCAATTCTACTGCACCGGTGACGTCTGTGGTCCGAAAATAAAATTGTGGGCGGTACCCTTTAAAAAAAGGCGTATGACGACCACCCTCATCCTTTGACAACACATAGACCTCAGCTTCAAATGATGTATGTGGCGTTATCGAACTGGGTTTCGCCAGAACCTGGCCACGTTCTACTTCATCACGCTTTGTCCCACGTAATAATACTCCCACATTCTCCCCCGCTCGGCCTTCATCTAAGAGCTTGCGAAACATCTCCACGCCCGTGCAAGTGGTCTTGCTGGTCTCATTGATACCAACTACTTCAATCTCTTCTCCGACCTTAACAACCCCGCGCTCAACACGACCCGTCACCACAGTACCTCGACCTGCAATAGAGAAAACATCCTCTATTGGCATCAAAAAGGGCTGGTCGATCGCACGCTCTGGTTCTGGTATATAACTGTCAAGCGTTTCAACCAACTTGGTTATCGAAGACGTGCCTAATCCATCGTCGTCCTTGCCCTCTAATGCCATCAACGCGGAACCGATAATAATAGGCGTGTCATCACCTGGAAATTCATAGAGATCAAGTAGTTCGCGGAGCTCCATCTCAACTAACTCAACCATTTCATCATATTCTTCAGAGCCTACACCGCCGCAATCATCAGCTAATAAGTCAGCCTTATTCAAAAAAACTATCACGTAGGGAACGCCAACTTGTCTGGCCAAGAGTATGTGCTCGCGTGTTTGAGGCATAGGGCCATCAGTAGCACCGCACACCAAAATTGCACCATCCATCTGCGCCGCACCGGTAATCATATTCTTCACATAATCAGCATGACCAGGACAATCCACGTGGGCATAATGACGATCCGGAGAATCATACTCAACGTGCGCCGTGGAAATTGTGATGCCGCGCTCTCTCTCTTCCGGAGCATTATCAATCTGGTCAAACGCCTTAACTTCACCACCATATTCCCCAGCACAAACCCTCGTCAAAGCAGCCGTTAAGGTGGTCTTACCATGATCGACATGGCCAATAGTACCGACATTCACGTGAGGTTTGTTCCTTTCAAATTTTTCTTTTGCCATCTCGACGTCTCCTAAGCAAACGTAATTGCAAACATAATGAGATTATTTAAAATCATTAATAACCTAAAATCCTAACCCAGCACCAACACTTTTCTCACGACCAACCCTACTCGCCTAATAAAAACATGGAGCTCATAACCGGATTTGAACCGGTGACCTCTTCCTTACCAAGGAAGTGCTCTACCTACTGAGCTATATGAGCACCTACCTCTTACATGGAGCGGGCAGCGGGAATCGAACCCGCATCATCAGCTTGGAAGGCTGAGGTTCTACCATTAAACTATGCCCGCCTAACAAGAAGTCCGGAAGCGAGCAGAACAATTATCATAACCACCCAGCACGCTTTTTTTCTGCAACAGTAGCACACACGATGCAGAAGTCCACCTTGTTCAACTTGCTGGTGGAGGGAGGTGGATTCGAACCACCGAAGCTTTCGCGTCAGATTTACAGTCTGATCCCTTTGACCGCTCGGGAACCCCTCCAAAAGGCGACGTATTGTCCAGAAGCGCACCCAATTTGTCAACTTTTTATTAATTTCTAGCACTGCAAAGTTCTTACTTTGCAATCAAATTTTAGCCAGCTTTAAATTGGTATTCAAAAATGTATTTTGGACTTTGAATTTCGTAGAAATTTTGCCCTGAGAATATTGCTACTTCCGAGCATCTAGCGCATCGGCATTATTTCAAGGGGCTATAGGCAACCCAGCAGAAACAAAAAGTTGGAGCTGGCGAGAGGAGTCGAACCCCCGACCGGCTGATTACAAGTCAGCTGCTCTACCAACTGAGCTACGCCAGCTAAGTTACTTATTGGCTTTTGAGTGTATTAAAAGAAGACAGTATGTGCAACTTTGGTTGCCAAAAGATCCATAATGGTTCGGTAAAGTTCAAAGTGTTTTAAACTGAACGCCAGCAACTGACAACCCTTCTAATACCAGATCCTCGACATAAACAGGTGATTGCCCTAGATATTGCAAAAGCAACTTGGCATCTCCTCCAGTCAACACAAGAGTCGACGACTTATCTTCGCTCAGATATTTAATCAAAGAAACGGAAGATAGTAGACAACCTTTGAACACCGCTTCTACAGTGTTAGAACCCGGAACTCTAGGATCATCATCGGCGCAAGAGCACAATCGAATGCCCTCAGCACCTTTGGACAACGAATCCCTCATCATGGAGATGCCGGGGACGATATATCCACCTTTATGTTTGCCAAACTCATCAACAAAATCTACTGTAAGTGCGCTTCCTGCATCTATAACAACCATAGCTCCAGCGATTCGCTGAAAACCGGCTAAAATCGCGAGCCAGCGATCAATACCGAGCGCGCCAAAAGTCTCATAGCCGCATTCAACCGAGCCTACGCGCTCAGATACGACCGCTATTTTCGTTTTTATTCCAAAACGAGTCTCGAGTTGGCGAATAATACCGTTCCTCAGTTGGGAGTTCGCCACACAACTCATGACCGCCGATGAGAGGTCAACAGCAACACTCATATCAATTTGTAAGGCATTGGATATATCTGCGGTCGCTTGCACACCTCGCAAAACGATTCTTTGTTGGTCTTTGACTCGCCACTTGGTGCGCGTATTGCCGACGTCTATCTCAAGTATCATTTAGCCAACCTAAGGCTAAGATTGCCGCCGAGGAATCTGAACTCTTTTCCAATCTCTGTTCGAAGGATAATGGCACCATTCACATCGATGCCAATAGCGGTACCGGTAATCGCTTCTCTTCCAGCTTCAATAGTACACTTTCTACCATATGTAATATCCGAAAGTTGCCATTCATCTCGATAAGGCATAAACCCCGAAGATTCGTAACTCTTGAGTAATTTTATTAATTCAGAAATAAGAGACGCACAAAGAGCGTTCCTTGAAACGTGATTGGGGGTTTCAGAGACAATATCGGTAAGGGGCTGATCGATATTTTTCCTCACCGCATCAGAAATAAAGTAGTTTATACCTACACCGATAATGACTGAGCAGGGTCCTGAAGGATCGCCAAGAACCTCTAACAGGATGCCTCCTAATTTTTTTCCTGATAGGAATACATCATTGGGCCACTTTAACTTGACCCCACCTATTCCCATTTGTGTTAAAGCGCGTCGCGCAGCCACCCCAACGGCCAAACTTATCCCTTCTAAGGATGCCGCTCCCGACTCAAATTCCCAAATTATTGACATATTAATGCCACCAGCAAATGAACCCAGCCACCTTTTGCCATGGCGTCCACGCCCTGCAGTTTGCCTCTCGGCCAACGCTATTATTCTGGTTGCCCCGCATTCTTCTGAAAAGCGTTTCACAAAGGTATTGGTGGAATCGATGGTACCGAGCAACACTATATTCTGAATGGCTGCCGAGGTTTCTGCGGTCAAGTATTGTTTAATGCTGTTAACGGACAGTAATTCCAATTTATATGCTAATTTGTATCCAACCCCACGTTTTTTTTTAACTTCCAAACCCGCTAATTCAATACTTTTTAAACGCTTCCATATTGCCGCTCTGCTAACTCCTAATCTCTCACCAAGCGCAGCACCCGAATGATATTTTCCATCACATAGAATCTTTATTATCTCATCTTGCATGTCCACATTAAGAGTTTCCCATGCAGCACAGCCCACCCGGGGTCAGAAAACTTGACTTTTTTTTCTGCATAATATTCATTTTGGTCACGCTCTATGCCAATAGACGGATTTTACTCAAAAAAAAAGCCGCATAAAAAAATAGCGGCTTTTAGACTAGGAACCTGGCGATGACCTACTCTCACATGGGGAAACCCCACACTACCATCGGCGATGAAACATTTCACTGCTGAGTTCGGGATGGAATCAGGTGGTTCTGCCTCTCTATGGTCGCCAGGCAAACTGGAATGTAAGGTGATATCCGGCTCGCCACTGCCTTTTGTCAACCCTTACAAAAAAATAAGCAGTCGTTGAATACAGTCAAATTTTTAAGATCCGAGCATTCACACAATCTGTCCAACGCTCGCTTGTGTTAAATGGTCAAGCCTCACGGGCAATTAGTATTGGTTAGCTCAACGCTTTACAGCGCTTCCACACCCAACCTATCAACGTCCTAGTCTTGAACAGCCCTTCAGGGAAGTTAAACTTCCAGGGAAACCTAATCTTGAAGGAGGCTTCCCGCTTAGATGCTTTCAGCGGTTATCCTTTCCGAACGTAGCTACTGGGCAATGCCACTGGCGTGACAACCCAAACACCAGAGGTTCGTCCACTCCGGTCCTCTCGTACTAGGAGCAGCTCTTCTCAAGTTTCCAACGCCCACGGCAGATAGGGACCGAACTGTCTCACGACGTTCTGAACCCAGCTCGCGTACCACTTTAAATGGCGAACAGCCATACCCTTGGGACCAGCTCCAGCCCCAGGATGTGATGAGCCGACATCGAGGTGCCAAACACCGCCGTCGATATGAACTCTTGGGCGGTATCAGCCTGTTATCCCCGGAGTACCTTTTATCCGTTGAGCGATGGCCCTTCCATACAGAACCACCGGATCACTAAGACCTACTTTCGTACCTGCTCGACTTGTCAGTCTCGCAGTCAAGCACACTTTTACCTTTGCGCTCATAGCATGATTTCCGACCATGCTGAGTGTACCTTCGCGCTCCTCCGTTACTCTTTGGGAGGAGACCGCCCCAGTCAAACTACCCACCAGACAATGTCCTCGACCCGGATAACGGGTCTGAGTTAGAACCACAAACACATCAGGGTGGTATTTCAAGGATGGCTCCACGCAATCTGGCGATTACGCTTCACAGCCTCCCACCTATCCTACACAAATATATTCAAAGTTCAGTGCCAAGCTATAGTAAAGGTTCACGGGGTCTTTCCGTCTAGCCGCGGGAACACGGCATCTTCACCGCGATTTCGATTTCACTGAGTCTCAGGTGGAGACAGCGCCCCCATCGTTACGCCATTCGTGCAGGTCGGAACTTACCCGACAAGGAATTTCGCTACCTTAGGACCGTTATAGTTACGGCCGCCGTTTACCGGGGCTTCGATCAAGAGCTTCGCATACGCTAACCCCATCAATTAACCTTCCGGCACCGGGCAGGCGTCACACCCTATACTTCCTCTTACGAGTTTGCAGAGTGCTGTGTTTTAGATAAACAGTCGCAGGGGCCTGGTCTCTGCGGCCGACCTCAGCTCGAGGAGCAAGTCCTTTCACCAAAATCGGCGTACCTTCTCCCGAAGTTACGGTACCATTTTGCCTAGTTCCTTCACCTGAGTTCTCTCAAGCGCCTTGGTATTCTCTACCTGATCACCTGTGTCGGTTTAGAGTACGGTCTCTCTCTACCTGAAGCTTAGAGGCTTTTCTTGGAAGTATGGCATTAGTGACTTCGCTCGCAATTGAGCTCGACATCGCCCCTCAGAATTGGTCTCCCGGATTTTCCTAAGAAACCTTCCTACAGACTTGAACAGGGACAACCAACGCCCTGATCACCTAGCCTTCTCCGTCCCCCCATCGCAGTAAAAAGAGGTACAGGAATATTAACCTGTTTTCCATCGACTACGCCTTTCGGCCTCGCCTTAGGTGCCGACTAACCCTGTCCCGATTAGCGTTGGACAGGAAACCTTGATCTTCCGGCGAGGGGGTTTTTCACCCCCTTTATCGTTACTCACGTCAGCATTCGCACTTCTGATACCTCCAGCACACCTTCCAGTGCGCCTTCAACGGCTTACAGAACGCTCCTCTACCACGCACACGCAAAGTGTGCGTCCGCAGCTTCGGTTCTCAATTTAGCCCCGATACATCTTCCGCGCAGGCCGACTCGACTAGTGAGCTATTACGCTTTCTTTAAAGGATGGCTGCTTCTAAGCCAACCTCCTAGCTGTTTGAGCCTTCCCACATCGTTTCCCACTTAACTGAGATTTGGGACCTTAGCTGGCGGTCTGGGTTGTTTCCCTCTCCACGACGAACGTTAGCACCCGCCGTGTGTCTCCCATGATTGCACTCACCGGTATTCGGAGTTTGCATCGGGTTGGTAAGTCGGTATGACCCCCTAGCCGAAACAGTGCTCTACCCCCGGTGGTGATACATGAGGCACTACCTAAATAGCTTTCGAGGAGAACCAGCTATCTCCGAGCTTGATTAGCCTTTCACTCCGATCCACAGCTCATCCCCTAATTTTTCAACATTAGTGGGTTCGGGCCTCCAGTTGATGTTACTCAACCTTCACCCTGGCCATGGATAGATCGCTCGGTTTCGGGTCTATTCCCAGCGACTAAAACGCCCTATTAAGACTCGGTTTCCCTACGGCTCCCCTAAATGGTTAACCTTGCCACTGAAAATAAGTCGCTGACCCATTATACAAAAGGTACGCAGTCACAGAACAAGTCTGCTCCTACTGCTTGTACGCACACGGTTTCAGGTTCTATTTCACTCCCCTCTCCGGGGTTCTTTTCGCCTTTCCCTCACGGTACTGGTTCACTATCGGTCAGTTGGTAGTATTTAGCCTTGGAGGATGGTCCCCCCATATTCAGTCAAGATGTCACGTGTCCCGACCTACTCGATTTCATCCGAATTACTTTTTCGTGTACGGGGCTATCACCCTGTATCGCTGAGCTTTCCAGAACATTCCACTAAAGTAATACTGACTTAAGGGCTGGTCCCTTTTCGCTCGCCGCTACTAAGGGAATCTCGGTTGATTTCTTTTCCTCCGGATACTTAGATGTTTCAGTTCTCCGGGTTCGCTTCATACACCTATGTATTTAGTGCATGATGTCCGCCTTGTGACGGACGGGTTTCCCCATTCGGAAATCCTCGGATCAAAGGTTGTTTGCCACCTCCCCGAAGCTTATCGCAGGCTCCTACGTCCTTCATCGCCTCCAACTGCCAAGGCATCCACCGTGTGCGCTTACTCGCTTGACCATATAGCACAAGCGCGCAAGATTTGTTTCAACATACTATTTTTTAGTATTGAAGTAACAATTTTCGCCGGACAGATGTGTAGTAATACACATCGGCCTTGAAAAATTTTTTCAGTATTCAACAACTACTTTTTAAAGAACGCTGGGCAAGAAGCCAGTGGTAAGGACTCCGGCCCTTATCAATGGTTTCTCTGGAAGCAGGTTGTGGTGGAGCTAAGCGGGATCGAACCGCTGACCTCCTGCGTGCAAAGCAGGCGCTCTCCCAGCTGAGCTATAGCCCCTTAATTGGAAGTTGGTGGGTCTGGGTGGATTTGAACCACCGACCTCACCCTTATCAGGGGTGCGCTCTAACCAACTGAGCTACAGACCCAAATCTATTTCCGACGGGTCCTAGCAGCCCGATCGGCACACCGAATTCCACTGCTAACGTACGATAATCAAGCAATGAGTGTGAGCACTCGCTAACGAGTTGAGCTTAACGTTTAAGGAGGTGATCCAGCCCCAGGTTCCCCTAGGGCTACCTTGTTACGACTTCACCCCAGTCATGAATCACAAAGTGGTAACCGGCCTCCCGAAGGTTAGCCTAGCTACTTCTTTTGCAACCCACTCCCATGGTGTGACGGGCGGTGTGTACAAGGCCCGGGAACGTATTCACCGCGACATTCTGATTCACGATTACTAGCGATTC
>CACEBC010000018.1:0-12500 GCA_902557735.1 Porticoccaceae bacterium | reverse complement strand
ATATGCGAATTCGGTGAAGGAGATGCCACTTCCTTCCCGATCAATTCGTTGTTTGACTGACTCTTTAGAAATCATGTTATTTACTGAAAAGTATTTACCTACATCTCGAAGAAAATCAAGCGCACTGAGGGTTTTCACCCACTCCAGATTGTTTAACACCAACGCCTTGTTTTCGACCCCATCAAAATCGACAAATCTACAAATTTGATCCTTTATTTTTTCCCCCCACTCAACAATCTGGCTCTCTGACAGCAGCTGTCGCTCGTTATCTTTAAAACTCGGATCGCCAATCATTCCGGTCGCACCCCCAATTAATGCTATGGGTTTGTGTCCCGCCATTTGAAAGCGCCTTAAAACCAATAACGGAACGAGGTGCCCGATATGCAGGCTTTCTGCAGTTGGATCAAAGCCGCAATATGCAACAATGCATTTATTGAGATGAACCTCAAGAGGTTCACCCGCCGATGCTTGAGCAATCAATCCTCGGGCACGCAATTGTTCAATGAGTGTTTTATCTGGCTGTACCATTTCTGCGAAATATTTTAAAAATTGAAAGCATTCTGGGTACATGATAGCTTACAAGACACCAATTCTTGTAGCCCTTAAGAGAATTTATCAAAGTTTCAGCTGGACGATTAGCGCTTTGGTATGTGGCACGAAAACTGCTTCCTCTGTTTTCAAAAGATATGATTGATGACTAACTTGACGAAAATTCGGCAAACCGGTGCAAAAATAAATTATGGATGGCTTTAATGTCCCCACAGGCGATATGGATTTAGAAAAAAGGTTTCGATCCCCCATACTGATTGTTGCAGACGAGCTGGTTTCAACAATGCAATCTTGGCCTTTGAAAATTGTGCTCGGTTTTGCAACAGCTTTTTGCTTAATCGTAATATTTGTAGGACAAATTTTTGACATTGGCGAAAAGCAGCAAGCGAAGCGTCAGGTGGTGGAGCAGCTTCACATCGATTTAGATAACGGAACCGATTCTCTTGCAGCATCAGCACTGAACTCCAATAACGCCACTCACCTCAAAACCATGCTAGTTTGGAGGTCTGAGAAAGTGAAAAATGGAGATAATCTATCGACGCTTTTCGAGCGCGCCGGTATCTCTACTTCACAAATTTACGATCTTACAGCTTCCGCGGGGGGTGACCTTCTCAATAATTTGTCTCCCGGCGAGCAATTCCATATGGGTCTGGATTCTAACGAAACTCTGATTGAGCTCCAATACATCAAATCTCCCCTAGTCCGTTACGTATATGAAAATGATGATGGATATTTCCAAGTAGAAAAACGTACGCATACCGCAGATGTGCTCTATGGCTATCGTCGGGGAGTTATAAAGGACTCCTTTTATAACTCGGCCAAACGAGCACAGCTGCCAGACAATATTATTATGGAAATGGCTAACTTATTTGGTTGGGATATTGACTTTGTTTTCGATATACGAGGAGGTGATGAGTTTTCTGTGATGTTTGAGGACCGGTTTTTGCATGGAGAAAGGTTGAATGCGGGAGACATCATCGCGGCATCTTTCAAAAATCAAGGTAAACTCTACCGCGCTGTAAGGTACGAGCATCGTGACGGAACTACCCGTTACTATTCTCCTGATGGTTTGAGCATGCGAAAAACCTTCTTGCGAACCCCTTTAGATATCTTCCGCATCTCCTCGGGCTTTAACCTTCGGAGAAAACATCCAATCCATAAAAAAATAAAGGCTCACAGGGGTGTCGATTATGCTGCTCCGCGAGGCACACCGGTCAAAGCCGTTGGAAAAGGCAAAGTTGTTGCTTCATCTTTTAGTAAACCAAATGGTAATTTTATATTCATACAACACGGCCAAACCTACATGACAAAATACCTGCACTTGAACGAGAGAAAAGTAAAGGTTGGTCAATCGGTTTCTCAAGGAAAGGTTATCGGCACCGTAGGGTCAACTGGCTATTCAACTGGACCGCATCTACACTACGAATTTCTTGTAAATGGTGTTCATAAAAACCCTCGAACGGTCGAACTACCTAAGGCAAATCCGATCGATGACAGTGAGAGAGAGAGGTTTGAGAGAGTAAGTAAAGCGTATCTCCTTAAACTCAAACTGAAAGGACTAGCTTCTCAAAATGACGATTCGATTTTTGATTAGTTGCAAAGAAAACTGAGTTCATATGAAACAAGAACAGCTTTATATCGGTTTAATGTCAGGCACCAGCGTAGATAGCATAGACGCAGTTGCGTTGCAGCTTCACAATGATGGAGTGCATATACGTGGGACGTACTCACTTCCGATACCAAAAGTGATTAGAGCCAATGTCTTCTCGCTGAGCGAGAAAAATGAGGTCCCCGTTGAGTTTCTATGCGAGACTGATACTCTGTTAGGTGAGCTTTTTTCTGACGCTGCAATTGAGCTCATGTCCTCCTGCTCCATCAAACCAAAGCAGATAACCGCAATTGGAAGTCATGGGCAAACGATTCGCCATGCCCCTCCGGGAGTCCATCAAATACCATATTCTAAACAAATCGGTGATCCTAATATCATAGCTACGCGCACTGGATGCATCGTTGTTGCTGATTTTAGACGCGCCGATATCGCCTCGGGTGGCCAGGGTGCTCCGTTGGTACCCGCGTTCCATGAAGAAATTTTTCGCCACCCTCACCGACACAGGGCAATAGTGAACATTGGAGGAATTGCAAATATCACTTCGCTGCCAAAAGACCAAGATTGTATTGGATTCGACACTGGCCCCGGAAACACGTTGATTGACGGGTGGTGCAAAAAGCACATCGGATCTGATTTTGACAACAATGGTGACTGGGGAGCATCAGGGGTTGTATGCAAGCCTTTGTTAAATAAACTGAAAAGCCATCCTTTTTTTGAATTGCCGGCACCAAAGAGTACTGGGCGAGAAACGTTTAATTTGGCTTGGTTGGATTCTCAACTGAATCAATGTTGTGTTGAATCAAAACCTGTCTCTCCAGAAGATGTACAAGCATCTTTATGCGCACTCACTTCGCAAACAATAGCCGATAGTATTCATGATCTTGATACCAAAGTAGACGAGGTCTTTGTTTGCGGTGGGGGAGTAAAAAATTCATTAATAATGTCTAATCTTGAAGAACAACTGGATGATGTCGCCATTGAAACAACAGAAAACCTAGGCATCCATCCTCGGTGGGTCGAGGCTGCGGCTTTTGCGTGGCTGGCGATGAGGCGAATCAAAAACTTGCCCGGCAATGTCCCTGCGGTTACCGGCGCCAAAAGACGTGTTCTCCTCGGGGGAATTTACGGCGCCTAAATAGAAAAAGACAAACCACAACCGCAGGTGGTCTGAGCATTTGGGTTTTTGATCAAAAATCTAGACCCCATTAGGCTCTGCTCGTAGTCAAGAGTCGATCCCTCTAGATACTGATAACTCAGCGAATCAACCAACACTGTAATGCCCTCAAAGCACACTTGGGTATCTTCGTCTGTAGCGGTGTCTTCGAATGAGAATCCGTATTGAAAACCAGAGCAACCGCCACCGGTAACGTATACTCTTAGTTTGAGACTAGAGTTATTCTCTTCAGCCTGAAGGTCTTTAACTTTTGCAACCGCCTCTGAAGTGATGGTAACCACATCTGGCGTAAAAAAATTAACGTCACTCATAACCGCACCAGGGCAAAACAGAATATATTGAACAGGTTGTTTCCAAGTACTTTTTAAACATCGGTTGCCTGATTTTCTTTTGGGAAAGTGCTCACATTGGTGTTGGCTTGTTCTAACACAAAACTACCAATGACCTCGGCTCCTTTATCTACTTCAATCAAACTGTAATGAATGTTACCCTCTACAACTGCTTTTGACGCAAGCTTTATCAAATTTGCCGCAAAGATATCTCCTTTAACTTTGCCATTTATCACCACGTCGCTCACCCTAATTTCGCCGTTCAAAAACCCCCCGTGAAGTATTCGGACACGTGACTTTTGATCCTCCGAGTGAACGTTGCCCACAACCGTACCCTCAATTTCTAAGCAGCCTAAAAATTTTAAATCACCCTCGACCCTCGTCCCCCTCGCAATCAATGTGGTCGCACTGTGATCTGAAACGTCATCTCTCTTGCCAAACATACCTAAACCCCATATTTCCATGTGAAATCTTGCGTTATTAGTTCATCTGTTTCCCAAGTATACTTCAAACTTATCCTCACATTATACGGCTCAAAGTTATCCGGCAGTTGCAAGATCCCCTGTTGAATTGAAAAGTATTTGAATTCAATCTTTAGAGGCATAGCGTCAACCTGTTCATTCACTTCGGAGAGATCTAATACTGCGTCCGTGCCATCTATCTTTCCATGTATCTCCATATATGCATAGATGCTCAATAACCTTGTTTTTGAGCTCTTTTGTCTCGCCACCCATCGGTATCTTATGCGCTTCTCATCGATCAGGTATAGACTAAAATCACTTACGGATAACCCATTTGGACTATCGTTATCTTGCAGCAAATCTCTGTAGAGGCTCAGATCCTCGTTGCGCGCGTGGATTTGCCGTTGCATAATTACCATTTGCTGGCGAGTATTTTCCAGTGCTACTTGATCAACTTCAGAACTCAAAAGTACGTTTCTTAGTTGCTCTTCGCGAAGCATGAGCTCACTCTCTATGTCACCAATCTTCTCCTCCAATTTCAGCTTTTCAACCATTAGTTGGGCGGATTTTTGCCCATCCCAGTATCGACCAACAAAAAAAGCGATAATCACAGAAGAGCATATTAGACCAATCCAACGCAGCCGTCGACCTCGCCGATAAGTGACAACTATTGGCCTGTCCCCCGTCACTATGGCACCAGCGCTGCAGCTGCAAGACCGTCGGATTCGGCGAATGAAAACATAATATTCATGCACTGTATCGCCTGACCAGAGGCGCCCTTGGTTAAATTGTCTTCCACAACTAAAATTATGATTCTGTTGCTATTACCTGGCTTATGAATCGAGATCTGACAGGTATTTGTACCTCGAACATTGCGAGTGGAAGGATGCACCCCTGGAGGCAATACTTGAACAAATGGTTCGGAGCAATAAAATTCTTCGTAGAGCTTTTGAAAGTTTTCACCACTTTTTTTTAAAGTGCCATACAATGTCGAATGAATTCCTCTATTTATGGGTAAGAGATGGGGCACAAAAGTGATATCAACTTCGGTTCCAGCCATTTCGGACAAAATTTGCTCAATTTCAGGCTGATGACGATGCCCGCTCACACTGTAGGCCCTGAAGCTATCATTAATCTCTGAAAACAGTTTGTCGGTGCTGAGAGTCCTTCCTGCACCGCTAACGCCTGATGCGACATTTGCAATTATGTCTGATAATTGCAGGAAATCATTTTTTAGGAGCGGCATAAGACCGAGCTCTATACTCGTGGGGTAACACCCAGGGCATGCGATCAAGTCTGCCGAAGCGATCTTTTCTCGATTGAATTCGGGCAGACCGTATACCGCTCGAGAGACAAAATTGGAAGCACTATGACTCATTCCATACCAGCTCTCCCAAATTGAAACATCTCTAATCCTAAAATCTGCGGACAAATCGATGACCTTTACACCCAGTTCAAGAAGAGCAGGCACCATCGACTGAGCCACTCCGTGAGGCGTGCAAAAGAACACCACGTCACAGTCAGCCAGAATCTCGGGCAACGGCTCCTCATACTTAAAGTCGATAACTCCTTGAAATTCAGGATAAAGAGCACTGACCGACCGACCCTTGTTTTTTCTGGAGGTTAACAACAATGAATCCACCTTCGGATGCGTGATCAACAACCTTAATAACTCCATGCCTGTGTACCCTGTGGCACCAATAATTCCCACATTTACCACCAAATATTCTCCTTTTTAATATGAAGATGTGTTGAGGATGCTTATAATAACCCAATACAAAGCTAATCGGAGTTAATATGACGGTTTCCGCAAGCCTACTCAAGCTGAAGACTCAATCTTCTAATTGAGAATATTGATGCACGACTGGCTCAAAGCTTTTCATTTGATCTCAATGGTCGCATGGTTCGCAGCCTTATTTTACCTACCAAGGTTGTTTGTCTATCATTCTTTGGCCGAAGACGAAATAAGCGTCGAACGTTTCAAGACCATGGAGCATAAGCTATACCAACAGATTGCAAATCCCTCTATGTATTCCACTCTTATTTTTGGAGCTATGATGATCTATTTAGCACCAAAATTTTATATGGCTCAATACTGGTTACACGCCAAAATTGGCATAATAATTCTACTTATCGGTTATCATTTCGCGTGCTATTACTACTTAAAGCGATTCGCTCAGGACGCTAATACTAAGTCTGACCGTTATTTTAGGGTCTTTAACGAAATCCCTGTTTTATTTTTGGTAGCAATTGTGATTTTAGCCATTTTAAAACCATTCTAAACGTTAATTGAAAGTTAATGATCAAACAAAATTCCCAAATGCTTCTCGAGAGATATTGGCAAGCGCCGATCACAGAGTGGATTTGCAATCAGAATGGCTGATTTCAAATTTGAGCGCGTATTAGACATTTAAATTAAAATAAACATTACTTGCCGCATTGCCGATAGCTTGACTATCCTCGGCTCAGACAACTTTTGCATAGGATCAGAGTATGAATAATAAGGGCGATTTATCAGAAGAGCTTTTTGAAAAAGCGAAACTTTGCATACCAGGAGGCGTGAACTCTCCGGTTCGCGCCTTTCGTGCGGTAGGCGGTCATCCGACCTTCTTTCATAGAGCTAAAGGAGCATATATCTTTGATGTAAATGACAAACTCTACATCGATTATGTTTTGTCTTGGGGTGCCATGTTATTAGGGCATGGTCATGAAAAAGTAATTGAAGCAATTATTGCTCAGTTGGGGAATGTAACGTCCTTGGGAGCACCAACCAAATTAGAAATCGATTTGGCCGAGAGGATTTGTAACTTAATCCCGGGGATCGAAAGTATCAGGATGGTAAATTCAGGTACCGAAGCAACAATGAGCGCCATTCGACTCGCCAGAGGCTACACCGGCCGAGATAAGATTATAAAATTTGAGGGTTGCTACCACGGGCATGCAGACTCACTGCTTGTAAAAGCCGGCTCAGGCGCGCTCACATTTGGGGTTCCCAGTTCTCCTGGCATACCTGCTAGCCTTGCTGAACATACTATTACTCTGTCCTATAATGACATTGAAGAAGTCGAAAATGTAATGCGCGATATAGGTGAGCAGGTCGCCTGTATTATTGTAGAACCGGTAGCCGGCAACATGAACTGCGTGCCCCCCATACCTGGCTTCCTCGAGGCTCTACGGGAATGTTGTACCATCAGCGGCTCATTACTTATTCTAGACGAAGTAATGACCGGTTTCAGGGTCAGTCCGAGAGGTGCAACTGGCCACTACGGGATCACAGGTGATCTAGTCTGTTTGGGGAAAGTCATCGGGGGAGGTATGCCCGTAGGTGCATTCGGAGGAAAACGCGATATTATGAACACCCTCGCTCCGGATGGGCCAGTCTACCAAGCAGGTACCCTTGCAGGGAATTCAATAGCAATGGCATCAGGCATAGCTACGCTTGAAGCCATATCCGCCCCAAATTTTTTTGATCCCATCATCAAGCGCACCAAATACCTAGTGGAGGGACTAATCGAGCGTGCTCAGCAAGCGGGGATAGCTCTGACAGGCAACCACGCCGGAACCATGTGGGGAGTCTTCTTTACCGAGGAGGACCGAGTTTATCGTTATGACCAAGTAATTTCATGCGACACGTTAAGATTCTCCAATTTCTTTCACGGGATGCTTGAACAAGGAATTTATCTTGCACCTGCCTCTTTCGAGGCTGGTTTCATGTCCGCTGCTCATTCCGAGCAAGACATTGATAATACGCTCACCGCAGCCACCAAGGTATTCGAGAATCTATAGCCGTAAGGACTGATCTCAATTAATGCCACGAATTACAATTTTGAGTATGATGAGAATTATTGGGTCAATTGAGACCCTCTTGCACAAGGAGGTAATATGTCATTCGCCCTTAATAGGGGTCCATATCCCCTCACTCGGATGCGGCGGAACCGCTTAAAAGATTTCTCTCGTCGATTGGTGACAGAAAACGAGTTGACTGTAAACGATCTAATTCTTCCGCTGTTTGTGGTGGAAGGCGATCACCAATCGCAGAGTATTGATTCTATGCCGGGAGTGTGCCGGTTCTCCATAGATTTGTTAATAGGCGAGGCGAAGGAAATAGCCGCACTTGGAATACCAGCAATTGCCTTATTTCCCGTGGTGCCAGTAAAATCTAAGTCTCATTTGGCAGAGGAAGCATATAACAAAAACGGTCTTATGCAACGCGCTATCGCCGGCATAAAAGATGCGATGCCAGAGCTCGGTGTAATCACCGATGTCGCTCTTGACCCATACACAACGCATGGCCAAGATGGGATTGTGAACGAGACGACAAACTATGTGATGAATGATGTGACAAATGACGCCTTGGTGAAACAAGCCTTATCGCATGCTTGTGCCGGAGCAGACGTGATAGCGCCCTCAGATATGATGGATGGTCGAATTAAAGCTATTCGTGAAGCATTAGAAAGTGAGAGTTATTATGAAACTCAAATTTTAGCTTATTCAGCTAAATATGCATCTGCTTATTATGGTCCCTTCAGAGACGCGGTGGGATCGGGAGCGAATCTACGGGGAGGCACCAAATATACATATCAGATGAATGTTGCCAATAGCGATGAAGCGTTAAATGAGTGTGCTCTCGACCTAGAAGAGGGAGCGGATATGATTATGATAAAACCGGGGATGCCCTATCTCGATGTAATTCGACGTGTAAAAGACGAGTTGAAAGTTCCAACTTTTGCCTATCAGGTCAGTGGTGAGTATGCTATGCATTGCGCCGCATTTAGTAATAATTGGCTCAATCAGGATGATGTAATCATTGAATCCCTTGTGGCTTTCAAACGTGCCGGGGCCGATGGCATTCTATCGTACTTCGCAAAGAGGGCGGCTGAGCTTTTGGCATAAATTATCCACCAGCAAAACTCCACCTTGCCCATAAAACCTGGGTCTGTGCCTATAGCAATTTTTTTTGATCAACTAACAAACTGAAAGACGTTACTTCTCGCGTTAGTGCTGATAAAAGTTTTAACGAAGGAAACAATCTTATGGCAAGCTACGAAGATTCAGATGGCTGCGTTCGCCTCTTGGTAAGCCATCTTTCCTCTCTAAAAGGTTCGATTTTGATAGTGGCTGACGAACACTGGTCAGATGTAGATTGGTCCTCAACGAAAAGAAAGACTAAGTGCAACATGAGTTTGTTAAGTAACAGGTGGGACGTCCATACTAACGCGAAGGCTGCCGGTGTCGATAGCCTATTCAGTGACTTCAATTTCTCACATTGCTCATCGAAACAATTTGACTCGGTCATTTACCGTGTCTCCAAGGAGCGCGCCACCACCAATCATGTTATTAATCAAGCTGCTAGAGTAATGAAATTAGGTGCTCATCTATATCTTAGTGGGAAAAAAAATGAGGGAATCAAAAATTATGCAAAACGATCCTCAAAATTACTCAGACATAACACACAAGCAAAAAAAAACGGCTCTAATTACTTGGCCATAATCAAAAAAAATGGTCTTTTAATCAAATCGCTAGCAGACAATAACTATGCCCAACTCAGGACACTTCAGTCTTTAAATGGGGGAAAATATCTGAGCAAACCAGGCATCTTCGGATGGGATAAGATAGACCGTGGAAGCGCCTTTTTGATCGACAACCTCGACGACTGCATCAGAACATTCAGCATCAGTTCGACAACGGTTTTAGATCTTGGCTGTGGCTATGGATACATTGCTTGTGAGGCGAGCAATCATAACTTTAAGCATATAACGGCAACCGATAATAATGCTGCGGCAATAATAGCATGCAAACAAAATTTTGAGAGGCTATTGAAAATTAATCATGATGTTGTTGCTTCAGACGCAGGAAGTTCGATAGATAAATCTTTCGACCTCATTTTGTGCAATCCGCCCTTTCACCAAGGTTTTTCTGTAAGACCACGCTTTATTTCAAAATTTCTTCATTGCACGAGTAATTTATTGACCGGGTCGGGAAAAGCGGTTTTTGTGGTAAATAAATTTATTCCCATTGAGCAGATTGCTCTCGCTCACTTCAATAGTGTTAAGCTAATTAAGTCGAATCAATCTTTCAAACTCGTTGAACTCAATTGATTATAAAAAGACCAAATATAAATTCGGGAAATTTTTGTCTGGATGGCTACCATGCTTCCAGTTAGGACTCATCTAACAGTTAAAAACTAGCTTGCGGTAAGCGCCCCGAATCGACATTGAACCTAGAGCAAAGAGGCATATTTGCAGAATTAAAAACTGTCACAGTCTTTGATCACAACCCCATCCCAAATCGAGCAAATGCTCTACGAAATGGCTGAGACGATTCCATCAATAGAAGAGCAAGATTTCTTCCTATTCCCACGGGATATGAATCAGTTGCAAACAATTGTGGAAGAAATTTAGTAAAACCAATGACCTTCTGTTGATCGAGCCAACGAGAATCAAGATATTTTCCTAACACTTCCATGCTCGAGTAATCTAATCCCTTATCTAAAGCTTCTCTAATACACGAAGACAAACATTCCGCATCACGGAGGGCAAGGTTAAAACCTTGGCCAGCAATGGGATGGAGACTATGAGCTGCATTGCCTAGGAGCACAACTCTGCGTCGCGCTTGCTCCTCAGCTTCGGTGGAGGCCAAAGCATAATTTCTTCTTACGCCAACGGCACTGAAAAGTCCTGCCCTATATCCAAATTGGTCTTGTAGCCTAACAAGAAAAGATGCGTCATCGGCTCGCATCATCATTTTCGTCTCATCATTTGACTGAATCCATACCAGCGAAGCGCGAGGTTTGCCTAGATAGGGTGACATTGGCAGCAGCGCTATAGACCCACCTCTGATAAAACGTTCATAAGCTGCATCCCTATGCTCCTTTTCCAAAGTCAAGTTTGCAACTATTGCACTTTGTTGATGATCTCTTACTAGCGCATGAATTCCGACCTGCTGAGCAGTTTCTGAAGCGGCCCCATCAGCAATAATCAGCAACTGAGTGGAAATTGCGCTTCCCCCGTCCTCAAGCACTAGTTCCAACGCTCGTTCATGTAGCTCCACTTTCGCAATCTTTGAGGAAAATCGGCTAGAGATATTCGATTGAGCCAACTTTTCAGCGAAAATAGCACGCATTGTATGGTTCTCAACCACATAACCAAGAGCTTCAACCGGAATGTCCGACGAATTAATTCTAGTGACACCAAATTGGCCGAGAGTGCTCACATGGATGCTAGCAATCTCAGCTGATTGTTTCCGCAAAAGGTTCCACACATCGATATCTTCAAGAATTAAGGCACTTTTAAAAGACAAGGCAGTAGTCCGCGCATCAAAAATACACTCTTCGTTCTGCTGTGCAGATAGATCTGGTTTCGACTCCAGAAGCAGCACGCGCATGTTTACACATTGCCTAGCCAGCATTAGAGCAAAGGAAATGCCCACCATACCCCCTCCAACGATCACGCAATCATAATTTGTCTTTTTCATTGGGTGTCTCGCTCTAGACGAACACAAAGTCGATAGCACTATCGTGTCATCAATCTCTCAATTTCATCCCGAGTTTTTGGCACATCTGCTGTCAACTCTTCGCTTCCGGACCTCGTGATGAGCAGATTATCCTCAATACGCACAGCTAAGCCGCGCCATTTCTCTTCGACATCCAGATTCGAGGCCGAAATGTAAATGCCCGGCTCAATGGTAAGCACCATGCCAGTCTCATATTCCCGCCACGTCTTATCGATCTTATAATCACCGACGTCATGCACATCCATCCCCAGCCAGTGACCATAGTTATGCATATAGAACTTACGGTATGCCCCAGTATCAATAAGCTCTTCAAGTTGTCCATCAAGAATGTTCAAATCTATCAACCCCTGAGTAATGGTCTGTATTATTAATTTATCAGCCTCATCATATGATACTCCCGGAGCCAACAATTCTATTGCTTGCGTTTGTGCGCTTAGAACCAAGTCATAAATCGCAGCTTGAGCAGCAGTAAATCGACCGTTAACCGGAAAGGTACGGGTGATGTCTCCCGCGTAATTACGGTATTCACATCCGGCATCAATTAAAACTAAATCTCCATCCAACAGCTTATCCTGATTTTCAATGTAATGAAGAATACACCCGTTTTTTCCGCCGCCAATAATGGTACTGTAGGCTGGGCAACTTGCTCCGCGGATCATAAATTCATGTTCAATCTCCGCTTGTAACTGATATTCATGCATACCCGGCCTGCAGGCAGACATTGCGCGGCGATGAGCTGAGGCTGATATTGCTCCTGCACGGCGCATAAGTTTTATTTCGGCACCACTCTTAATTAACCGCATTTCATTAACGAAGTGATCCAAGTCGACAAACTCACCAGGAGGCGAGGAGCCTCTTCCGCGTTG
>CACEBC010000017.1 GCA_902557735.1 Porticoccaceae bacterium | reverse complement strand
TATTTGATCCGACATCATGCAGTGCGATTATGTGGAGAACCACCAGACCGACCAAAATGAAGGGGACAGCAACCACATGAAGAGACATGAATCTGTTGAGAGTGATGCCCGATATCAAGTAGTCTCCCCGAATCCATTGAACAATATCTTCGCCGACAACAGGGATTGCACCAAAGAGAGAAATGATTACTTGAGCCCCCCCAATAGGACATTTGTCCCCAAGGGAGCACGTAGCCCAAAAAGGCTTCAGCCATCAAGGCTACGTATATGGTCATCCCAAACACCCAAACTAATTCTCGAGGAGCTTTGTATGAGCCGTAGACGAGACCGCGGAACATATGGAGATATACTACAACAAAAAATAAGGATGCTCCTGTTGAATGTGCATAGCGAATAATCCATCCTAACTCCACGTCCCTCATGATATATTCAACTGATGCAAAAGCATGCTCTGCAGATCCTTGGTAACTCATGAGTAACCAGATGCCTGTGACTAGCTGGACAACCAGGGTTACGATCGCTAGGACCCCAAAATAATACATCCAGTTAAAGTTTTTAGGAGCAAAATATTCGGACATATGCTTTTTCCAACTCTCTCTGAGAGTTGGCATTCTGGAATCGAGCCAGGTCGAAAAGCTTTGTCGTTTTTCCATCAAACTTCCTCCGGATCCACACCGATTATTACTATATCGCTGGACTCATACGAATGCGGGGGAATTTCTAGATTAGTAGGGGCCGGCGCGCCAGCATAGACACGACCCGATAAATCAAACTTGGAACCATGACAGGGGCAAAAGAACCCCCCAAGCCAACTCTCTCCGCCAAGATCCTTGGCACCCACATCAGGGCGATATGTTGGTGCACACCCCAAGTGCGTGCACAAGCCCAGCATGATTAAAAACTCTTCTTTACCAGATAATGTTCTTGCTGCGCCTTGAACATAACTAGGCTGCGAAGCTTGCGACGACTCAGAGTCCTTCAACATTTCCGGCGCCATCCCATTTACTGCTCGAATTGATTCAATCGTCCGCCGAACAATATAAACGGGTTTCCCTCTCCACTCGACAACTATTCGTCCACCGGGTTCCAATTTGCTTATGTTTACTTTAACTGGAGCACCCGCAGCCTTAGCCTTAGCACTTGGTTTCCAAGAAGAGAAAAACGGAATGGCTGCGCCAACCAAACCCGCGCCGCCCACAACGCTCGTGGCGCCGGCAAGGAAACGACGGCGAGAATTATTAACATCGTTGTTTTCCAAAAGTATCTCCTTGATAAAATCACGCACTGTATACGTTAAAGGAGCCGTCATGAGACTCAAAAGACCATACGTTGCAAAACTCATTTTGCCATTGCGCAGGCAAAACAGCTCTGTACTTCACCGACGTGTTCTTAACCAAAAAGATAAACAAGAGTCTAGCGACAGCACCTTAAAAATTGTCTAGCGTTTTGAATACTGCGGTCGTTTGCGCGCTTTGTGAAGCCCCACCTTCTTGCGCTCTACCTGCCGTGCATCTCGCGTTAAGAACCCGGCTTTCCTCAAAGAGGAGCGGAGGTTCTCATCGTATTTCACAAGGGCACGCGCTATTCCATGGCGTATTGCTCCAGCCTGACCGAAGCTACCCCCTCCAGTCACTGTAACGGAAAGGTCAAACTTGTCTATCATGTCAACCACCTCAAGCGGTTGTTTAACAATCATTCTCGCCACCTCTCGCCCAAAGTAGTCCTCCATTGATCGTTCATTAATTTTTATCTTTCCGGCACCTAGACTCAAAAACACCCGTGCCGCAGATGTTTTGCGCCGTCCGGTTCCATAGTAATACATATCAGCCATAGTTTTTCGCTAAATCTCCAAAGGCTCTGGTTTCTGAGCCACGTGAGGATGAGCAGCGCCACAGTAAACTCTCAATTTTCGAAACATTTCTCTCCCGAGGGGCCCTCGAGGCAACATACCCTTTACTGCTGATTTAATAACTTTTTCTGGGGCTTTCGCAGACAAACTTTCTAAACTGATACCTTTAATTCCACCTGGATAACCTGAATGGGTATAATAAATTTTGTCCCTGCCCTTGTTTCCTGTATAAGCAATTTTTTCTGCATTTACCACCACGATATAGTCGCCAGTGTCTACGTGCGGAGTGAATTCTGGCTTGTGCTTGCCGCGTAAACGAGATGCAATTGACGCCGCTAACCGCCCCAATATCTTATTTTCAGCGTCCACCACGAACCAGTGCCTCTCAATAGTCTCAGACTTTGCGCTGTAAGTTTTCATCAATTCGGACTCTAGTCACTGGCACTTTTAAAGGGGCGAAGTCTAATGATATAGAGGACTTTTTACAAGTATTATTGGTCTTAATATCCAGCTTTGATTTCTTTAACTGATATTGGCTAAGATTTATGGGGTCTAGCCAAAAATTCGTCGCTCTGCATTTCTATTAAACGGCTAATTGTTCTCTGAAATTCAGTTCGTAGTCTAACGCCAGAGTAGAGGGTTTCTATCGATGTTTCAGCCGACAGAACAAGTTTGACATTTCGATCATAGAACTCATCTACCAAGTGAATAAATCGCCGAGCAGCATTATCATTATTGGCTCCTAAAGGAGGAATCGAAGAAATGAATACCGATTTAAATTCTTTGGCGATTTGAATGTAATCGTTTTGACTCCTCGGGCCCTCACATATGTCGCAAAATCTAAACCAAACAATCTCGCCTGCAACTCTAAAAGCTAGAACAATTCTCTTCTCGACTTGCAATTCAACCATGGTTTTGACAGTCGTATTAGGATTAGATAGTTTCCAAAAAGTCTCTTCAAGGGCGGCCTCAGCGATTTTATCTAATGGGGAGTAATACAAATCTGCTCGTTTTAGGGCCCGAAGCCTATAGTCGACACCTCCATCCAAATTGTATATATCACAATTCAGCTTGATCTGTTCAATTGCACCAAGAAACTGCTGTCTTTGCAATCCATTTTCATAAAGGTAATCTGGCGCGATATTTGAAGTTGTAACTAGACATAATCCTCTATCAAACAATGACTTTAACAAACCTTTCAATATCATCGCATCAGCTATATCATCCACATAAAACTCATCAAGACACAGAACTCTAGTTTGTTTGAACAGGCTCTCGGCAACCCTATCAAGGGGGTTCTGTTGACCTTTAAGATTATCGAGTTCAGCATGTACTAACCTCATAAATCGATTAAAATGAAGTCTCCTCTTTTCTTTGAATGGAAGACAATCGAAGAAGCAATCCATAAGATAAGTTTTACCGCGGCCCACCCCTCCCCAGAGATAGATGCCTCGTGCGACCCATTTTCGTCGCTGCGTAAAAAAGCTGAAAATGCTTTTGATTTGACAATGACTCGCGCGTTTGCAATCGTCAATTAAATGAGAATAAAGCGTATCGAGTTTTTGAACCGCCACCGCTTGTCTGGCATCTGATTCAAAGTTATTCCTCGACAAATCTCTATCATAACGTTGTTTTGGATTAATCATTCTCTCGACCACACCAGAGCTGAAAAGCAGAACTTTACCCACGCAAAAGAACGGTTACAAGATTTTAGCGCCTTCAGCGATCCGATTGCCCATGAGCAAGCACACAAATTGCCAATAAGTCACAAAATTGTTGCGTCTTCCCTCAGCTTCCGCGAAACTAACGGCTGGAAGGAAGGGATTTAACCGCATGACAAATGTAGACTTTATTATTCTCACTGGAATGGGATCCTTTCTCTTGGGGGCGATTCTGGGGTATGTCTTTGCGCTTCGCAATTCCAAACCTCGTACCCCCTTGCAAAATATAGAAAAAGAGCTTGCTAGCAACGAGACTAACTTAAAAGTTTTACAACAAGAAGTTAATAATCACTTGGTCGATTTAGCTGTTCAAACGCAGAAGGTTGGCGAAAGCTGTCAAGCTCTTCAAGTCTATGTCGCGTCAACCGCAGTCAATTTAGCCAGTCCCGAAATTAGTCGGCAGATTCTTAAGGAAACAAAACTTGGCGATCAGTTGGATGAGAATGACTTAGGTATTGCTTACAGAAAAGGGTTGATCTCGGCCCCCAAGGACTATGCTCCCAAAGTCCCCGGAGGAGTGCTCAGCGAGGGATACGGATTAGCTGATTCTTCAGACACTCCTTCGATCGTCAAAACGGCTGAGGGTGGCGAAGAAAAAGAATCTACCGATCCGACACTGCAGATAACTTAGTCAGATACACTTGGCTTATCGGCTAGTGGGTAAAATTAATCATAGATAGCATTTGGTTTTGAAAGCAAGGCAATAGTGGCTTGGTCGTTTAAGTTCTAAAATTTGCTAATTGCCGCCACAATCGCCTTTGGGTTATAAAAACACAAAGGAGATGCGCTTTTATTTGAGGGACAGGGTCTTAAAAAGATCATGAGCAAACTTTTATCATCTAAATTGTCTCTAATATGGGAAGAAATCACTAATAAGGCCCAATTGGAAAACAATTGCGAGCCCATTCTTAGCAACTATTTTGAGGTCAATATATTCCCTTTTGAAAACCTGAGACAAGGCTTGAGTTCCAAGCTGGAAAAAGATTTGGCGGGTGCTGGATTAAAGCAGCCAGTTCTTGCAAACCTCATTGCTGAAAGCGAGAGTAATACAAGCTTGGTCACAGACGCGGCCGCTGACATACAAGCAACTTTAGATCGAGATTCTGCTTGCAATAGCCCGCTTGAGGTATTCCTATTTTATAAAGGGTTCGCGGCTTTGCAAGCGCATAGACTGGCAAATCATCTATGGCTAAAGAAACAAAGATTATTGGCATTGTTGATACAATCTTACGTTTCAAGCCGATTTGGAATAGATATTCATCCCGCAGCGAGAATCGGGCGCGGCATAATGCTGGATCATGCAACAGGTCTGGTGATTGGAGAAACAGCCGTTGTTGGCGATGCCGTATCGATAATGCAATCAGTTACTCTAGGCGGCACTGGTAAAGAGATTGGCGACCGACATCCAAAGATTGGTTATGGTGTGTTAATTGGTCCAGGTGCAAAAATACTTGGCAACATTAATGTTGGAACTGGGGCAATGATTGCGGCATCAAGCGTGGTTTTGAAGTCAGTTAGCGAACATGCAATCGTTGCTGGAGTGCCTGCAAAAGTAGTAGGCAATACGCAAACAAAGGAACCGTCTTTGACGATGAATCACAACTTTATTTTTCACCCCGATAAAAATTAGGTGGCACATCTTTTAGCAACGCACCCAGCTGAATGGCATGATCTCATCAATCCTTGCCGCCCCTAATAGTTGCAGCAGCAAGCGATCAACTCCGAATGCTACTCCTGCACAATCAGGCAACCCCGATTTCACTGCTTCCAGCAACAACAAGTCGTCTTCTGGCAGAAACTTTCCCATAGCATGCCTCTCACAACGATCCTCATTGAAACGATTCTGATGATCGGAAAAATTATTAAGCTCGAAATAGCCATTGGCCAGTTCCGAGTTATTTAGGAATACTTCGAATCGGCGACTTACCTGCTGGCCATCAACGCTATGTAACTGCGCTAAGGCCCTTTGACAAGCAGGGTAATCAAACAAAATCACGAGCCCGTCCGGCATGTTGGGCCGCACAAAGGTTTCGAATAACACATCGAGACAACCCGAACGAAAGCCTGTGGACCAACTCCCAAAGTTGGCCTCTTCAGCTCGACTTTGAAGC
The DNA here is from genome assembly GCA_902557735.1 of Porticoccaceae bacterium. Classification (GTDB taxonomy): domain Bacteria; phylum Pseudomonadota; class Gammaproteobacteria; order Pseudomonadales; family Porticoccaceae; genus TMED48. The sequence continues at coordinate 38,984 of CACEBC010000017.1, read as the reverse complement.
TCAGAAAGCTCAGCGTTGTGAGGGTTTAGACCCAAAACTTGCTGGAACAGCTCTCCATAGCTTATTTTCAACAAATTAACTGAAGGTGTAAAAACTGACACTAGATCAACAACCTCCTCAATAAGTTGGTGTTCATCCCAATTTATACGGTACCATTCCAAAAGCGTGAACTCGGGATTATGCGCAGGTCCCTCCTCCTCCGCTCGAAAAGCCTTCCCTAAACTAAAAATATCTCCGCTGCCGGACGCCAAAAGACGCTTCATGAAGTATTCGGGCGAAGTCTGAAGAAAGCCTCTAAAGTGTTCAGAAGATACATCAAAGCTAGAGACTCCGGGATCCGTGACTGAAGACCTACCTACCACAGGCACATCAATCTCCAAGACACCCCGATTGCTCAAAAACCTTCGTAACTCTTTCATCACAAAGCTTCGATACTTTAAGGTCTCAAGGTCAACCCCTGATTTCCATGTGTTATGTTTTGCTACCATTCGGTCTTCGACTTATCCAATGCGTCACATAAATCCGCTCTGTTCTTATCTTATTTTCAAGCACGACCAAGGTATTCGCCTGTTCGAGTATCGACTTTCACTGATTCCCCCGATTCCACAAACAAAGGCACCTTGATGACTGCACCAGTGCTAAGTCGTGCTGGTTTAGTTCCGCCACTCGCGGTATCTCCGCGCAATCCCGGATCCGTCTCTACAATCTCCAATTCAACATGATTGGGCGGTGTTACTGAGAGTGGAGACCCATTGTATAAAGTGACAATGCATAAATCCTGTTCTCTTAACCACTTATTTGTTTCGCCAATGGCGTGGTGATCCGCTTGGTATTGTTCAAAGTTGTCTGGCTCCATGAAGTGCCAAAAATCTCCATCGTTGTAAAGATACTGCATCTCTACATCAAAGACGTCGGCTGCTTCAAGCGTATCCCCTGACTTCAAAGTTTTTTCTACAACGCGTCCAGTCTTTAAATTACGAAATCTTACCCTGTTGAAAGCTTGGCCCTTGCCGGGTTTTACGAATTCATTATCTAAGATTGTGCAAGGATCTTGCTCAACCATCACTTTGAGGCCTGGCCTAAAATCATTAGTAGAGTAATTGGCCATGCTTTTGCACCTCCTATCTTTAAAAGAGGGCCCATGATAACCTAAATGAGCCGGTCATGAGGAACGCATGAAAACTCATATGCCTCCCCCAACTGCTAACATTAAACACTGTAATTAATCCGACCCCAAAGCCTGAAGATCGCGATCGCTATAACCCATAAGGTACAGGATTCCATCAAGACCTGTATGAGATATTGCATATTTTGCAGACTCTATTACACGGGGTTTAGCTTTGAATGCCACACCCATTCCTGCTGTCTGTAACATCGGCAAGTCGTTAGCGCCATCACCCACGGCAATAACTTGCTCCAAGTGCAGACCCTCTCGCACTGCGAGTTCGCGTAATAACCTTGCCTTGCGATTCCCATCGATTATTTCCCCCTTAAGGTAACCGGTTAAAAATTGGTCGACGATCTCTAACTCATTTGCAAACACATAATCAACATTCAGAATTGACTGGAGATGAGAAGCAAAAAATAAAAAGCCACCAGACACAATGGCAGTCTTGAATCCGAGTTGCCTAAGCCGCTTGAGGAGATACTCGGCACCCCGATTTAGCCTAAGCCTTTTAGCCACATCCACCAACACATCCTGCTTCAGACCTCGGAGAAGCGCCACTCTCATTCGCAAGCTTTTTTCAAAATCCAACTCCCCTGCCATTGCAGAGGCAGTAATTGCCGCAACTTCGTCCCCAACTCCAGCCTCCACCGCCAAGTGATCAATGACTTCAGAATCAATCAAGGTGGAGTCCATATCAAAAACTATCAATCGTCGGCTTCGCCTGTAGATAGAGTCTTTCTGGTAAGCGATATCGATATCATAGCTCGCACCAATTTCCAACAAAGAGCTTCGAAAAGAATCTGCATATCTAGTATGCCCTCGAATCGAAAATTCGACACATACTTGCGATGAACAATCTATATTTTGATAGGCAGTTCGCCCCGAAAGCCGTGTTATTTTGTCAATATTAAGTCCAAATTCAGAAATTTTCTCTGTCACTACTGCCAAATATCTGGACTCAATCTTTGGAGCAAGGAGACTTACAATATGTCTCTGTTTGCCCTGTTGATCGACCCAGTCTTGGTAGCTTTTCGATGGGACAGAGAAACATTTTACCCGCATGCCGAGAGTTTTCAGCTTGAACGAGATCGACTCGACGACTGAGGAGATGGAATACTCCTCCGAAACAGATGCTAAGATCCCGAGGGTTAACTGATCGTGAATAACGGCCTGACCAATATCAAGCACGGTAATATCGAAAAGGGATAATTCGCTTGTGACTGTTCTAGTCACTCCAACTTGATCTCTGCCGAAAATATTGATTAGTAAGATTTGTTTCACTAATTTGGGAACCATCAACTATCGGGCCAACATTATATAATAAGTCGAAGAATAGGATAGAATACCCAAGATTAATGTATGCCCAACAAGTGACAAAATGCATCAATATTTAATGAGTCGCAAATTATCCCTCCTAGTTGTTTTAGCTCAGCTTACTTTTGGTCTAATCACTTGGTACTTCATTGACAACCACACAAAACAATCAGTAGATGCTCTGATACAAACTCAGAGTGAAGATGCAATGAGCCGAATTATTGATGCCGTTCCCGCTGCAATTGTCAATAACGATTCGATCAGCATTCAGGTCGTACTCAACAAAACTACTCAACATCCCTTTGTGCATAGTGCTGCGTATTTTGATAGCGACAACATGCTTAAAGCTCAAAGCACTTTTGAAAAAATCCCAATATCAAACCCGATAACTCTCAGCCGCCCAGTGAGAGTGCAAGAGAACATACTTGGAAGAGTTGAAGTCACCATGGACAAAAATAAAATTCAATCGACATCGGCATATGTATTAACAGATTGGATATTTTTGTGGCTAATATACTCCGGCTTGAGCACTTACCTCTTTTTCAATTTTGTATCAAAGATGGAAAGTCGTGCTTTTGATCTTGCCGACAAACTTCCCGGAGAAAATTCCAATGTATCAAATGCGTTCGTGTATCTCGAGGAAAAATTGCAGCCACTACTCGCACTATCCCACAACGGCAATGAGAATTTTCAATATAACCACTACTGCTCGTTAATCACTGGCAGCTTAGTTAATCTCAGCCAATTAAAGGATCGGCTCAATCAAGAGAGCCTAGAAAAACTTCTTGATAGGTTAGACAATTGTGTAAGCACAACTGCAAAGCTTTACGGAGGGCAACGGATCGAAGGAGACAAAAGCACTATACATTTGTGCATGCGATCTACAGATTGCACAAAGCAACACTTGCTGGTGTGCCTCATGTTAACTTACTCTCTTCAGCAACTCATAGGGCACTTAGCATCTCGGTGGTCAATAAAAATCGAAATGACGTGGGCTTTGTTGGGCAATCAAATTTCGTCCAAGCCACTTTTTTCGTTCCATGAAGATTTGAACCAATTGAAGGTAAGTTCTATCGAGCAAATAGCTAAACTGCGCAACGAAACGATAGCAATAAAAACCTGTAAATTCAGCGTTGATGAATTGTCGACCATCGCCAGATTTAGCCATCTAGCGGAGAATTGTTATCTCTTACAAGCATTTTCAATTGAACGTCAAGAGCTATTAAGCAAACAAATACAGCATCTTTATCATGCGTGTTTCGGTGATGAGATCGATTATCCCGGTTCTTGGATACCGGTTGATAAAAACAAATAATTAGATGTAGTGTAGGTCAGCACGGACTAATAATTTGGAAGTGCTGGTTCATTTCCAATGCAGGCATTTCATTTTTATTTTCACCCACGACTTTTGCTGGTACTCCAACGACAGTTGAATAAGGCTCAACCGAATCTATGACTAAGCTACCCGCTCCGATCTTTGCGCCCTTGCCTATACAGACGTTCCCTAGTACTTTTGCGCCCGCTGAAATCAAGACGCCGGATCCAATTTTTGGATGGCGATCACCGGATTCAGATCCCACTCCGCCCAGCGTTACCGAGTGAAGGATTGACACGTCGTCACCTATAACTGTGGTTTCACCGATCACCAGACCTGTCGCATGGTCAAGCATTATTCCCGAGCCGAGGGAAGCTCCGGGGTGTATATCGACAGCAAACTTGGCCGCCACCTGACTTTGAAGAAACAAAGCCAAGAAGTGCCGCCCTTGGTTCCAAAGGCGGTGGGATATCCGCTGAACCTGCAGTGCTTTAAATCCTTTAAAATACACTAGTGGCATCAGTAATTTGTCACACGCAGCATCCCTTTCAACATAAGCCTTTAGATCTAGACACGAGTCGAAGATGATCTGGGGTTCACTTTGAAGCACCTCAAGAAAAACTTGAGTAATTACATCCAAGGAAATCGAGGAATGCTGAATTTGGGATGCAAGACAGAAAACTAGGGCCTCAGAGAGGCTATAGTGATTGAGGACATGTTGCTCTAAAAACTCCCCCATCTGTGGCTCCTGATCACACAGTTTCGAAGCCTCTAAACGCAATGATTCCCAAACACTATCTGGAGTTTCTATCATGTCTTATGTCCGAGTAGTTAGTCGACACAAATAAACCGTTTGTATATGAGTTCCAAGTTCTGAAGAACCGTGTCTAGCAAGCAAATACCACTCTCGCACAAACGTCGCTCCAAAGAAGTCAAAGTTGTTGCATCTGAATAAAACTTAGAGATTGGGGCGTAGCTAAGATGCCACCGCTCAGGAAGGATGCCTCCGTTATCGCTCTCATACGGGCGATAAAACCCGTGTCGCCGATCCATCTGAGCATCCAGCCACTCATGCATAGAAGCAAAAATTCCATCCCCCACGGTTTCTCTATGCACCAATTGCAGTTCATAATCTTGGGGCATAGCTGCCGAATCATACACATCAATATCGGTGCCCCAATGGTGTCTGGAAGCGCCCGGCAAGGCTGACCAACGCAAAACAGCCTCTATCTTCTCCCACTCAGTCAAGTTTTCGATGTTAATAGGTCTACCAAGAGCGTCAAGTACTGGTTTTTTTCCAGACAACTTATCATTCCAAATGTTCGCCTGACGCTGAAATGAACGATAACCGCTGCATACACTCAGGTTGAAGCCTTTATCATAAGCCTGCTCACACAATTCATTCAAAGGCTCAAAAATTCCCTTGTGTATAAAAATCTCATGGTCTTTAACTTTCGAGCTCACTCTCTTCCAAGGCATGAGGTGACCCCGAGCATCCCCGGTACAAATGTCAGTTACCATATCGTCAGAATAAGCGTTAATTTCCAATCAGCTAAATACCAAAAAACTACTTCTTGAGCAGTTTACTCTACAGCATATTAATTCGTCCATGATTAAAACGGCTCAATATGATTACCTATCAAATCAGAATTTTAGCCTTATAACACGAAATCAATTGGGCCAATCAGGGTGTTGGAAAACCTCGTCAACTGGCAGTTCCAAGCCATTACCTCAACCCCTTCGTCGATAGCCTGACGCAATGTCCGAGCATATTCAACGTCAATATCAGAGGCAATCCCAAGACGATTGATTCCGGCAATTTGCACACAAAAGAATAACACTGCCCTATGTCCAAAAGTAATGACTCTCATTAATTCTCGGAGGTGTTTTGTTCCTCTGGCAGTAATTGAATCTGGGAATAGAGCCAAGCCTCCTCCCATGTCCAAAATAACGTTTTTGACCTCCACATAACACAAGTTATCTGAATCCTCGAGTAATAAATCAATCCGACTATTTTCCTCTCCATACCGCACTTCAGTGCGGATGCTCGGATACCTTGCCAGAGCGTCAATGGCTCCGCATTTAATTCCATCCAGAACAATCCTATTTGCCAATACAGAATTAATACAAGCCAAATTTCCTGCGGCTGTCGTTACAAGCTCCAAAGTTCCAGGTAATTTTCTCTTCTTATTATCAGTTAATGAGTACCAGCATGGGCTGCCTTGCACCATGCAATTTTTCATAGACCCCGTGTTTGGGCAATGTAGAGTTATAATTTTATTAGATTCGGTTTGCACTTCAGCAAAAAAACGTTTGTAGCGGGACCTAAATAAGCCAGGAAGAAGAGAATTGGTGTATATCAAAACTATTCACTTTTACTATTTTTCGAATAGGCCCACGTTCGCTTTAGCGAGAGATGTGCGCAGAGCGTTACGAAATAAGTATAACGAAACAAGTCGTCATCTGCTAAAAAAGACAGATTTTTTCATGCCGATTAAATTTTTCTTGAAATATGCCTCCAATCTCTCTATAACGCGGTGCTGTATTTCAGATAATTGTCTTGTTAGAGGATAAAAGCTTGGTTACTAATTCAGGAAAATCTTCTCAGAGGGGAACCCCAAAAGCAGGCAATTCTGTGCGAAACAGTCTTCATGGTCTATCACCATACAAAGAAAAAAAGGGTGAGGAGTACATGAATGAGCGACAGCGCACCCATTTTCAATCCATTCTTCAAGCTTGGCGACAAGAGCTAATGGAAGAAGTTGATAGAACCGTGATTCATATGCAAGACGAAGCCGCTAACTTTCCTGACCCAGCGGATAGAGCAACCCAAGAGGAAGAATTTGGTTTAGAGCTTCGAGCTCGTGACCGCGAGCGCAAACTAATAAGGAAAATTGATAAAACCTTAATCCGAGTTCAAGAAAATGACTATGGATTCTGTGATCAATGCGGAATCGATATAGGCGTGCGAAGACTGGAGGCTCGACCTACCGCCGATTTATGCGTCGATTGCAAGACTCTTGATGAAATCAAGGAAAAACAAATTACCGGAGGTTGAGCCTGCTGCCGCTTGGGCTTTTGCGGCAAGTCACAAAACATAGATGCTTAGCTCGTCGTATGTGGGCCGTTTTGCGCCTTCCCCATCTGGACCATTGCATTTTGGGTCATTGGTATGTGCCCTAACCAGCTTTTTGGATGCCAGAGTTCATAATGGTACCTGGTTGGTTCGTATCGAAGACATTGATCCGCCAAGGGAAGATCCTAAACATATTAAAACTATCCTCAATCAACTCGAACGCCATGGTTTACATTGGGATAAAAATGTAATTTACCAAAGTGAGCGACAAACCCAATATCAGCTGGCACTGGACGGTTTGTCAACGCGAAAACTCATCTTTGCTTGTGAATGCAGTCGCGCAAGGTTGCGGCAATCTGGCGGAGTATATGATGGCCGTTGTCGCGAGCGTCAAATATCGTTCTCAGATAGCGCTATCCGCCTGAAAGTGCCACAAACCTATCTATATGACCGAGTGAAAATATTTGATCGAATATTTGGAGAATATTGTCAACACTTGGCTAGCGACACGGGCGACTTCGTGCTTAAAAGACGTGATGGTTTGTTTTCCTACCAATTCGCCTCAGTGGTTGACGACCAATTTCAAGGTGTAACGCACATTGTTCGCGGAGGTGACCTGCTGGAATCTGCTCCCCGTCAAGTGTATCTTCAGAATTGCCTAGGCTATAAAAATCTCGACTACGCTCACATACCATTGGTCAAAAACAAACACGGACAAAAACTCAGCAAACAAAATCAATCTAAACCAGCACAGGTTAACCGTGCCTCATCCAATTTGTGGGCAGCACTGGCTTGGCTCAACCAAAAGCCACCACAGTCAATTTATGGGGCACCTGTTACTGACATTTTATCTTGGGCAAAAAGCAACTGGCGATTGCAACATATTCGCGAAAAAGTTAAACAAATGGGAAGTTAACCACCGAAAATTGCAAAATATTTCACTTTGGCTATCTCGCTTTAGCTGATCGATAAAACGTAGACATAATCATTAGTCATACCTGTGCGCGATGTGCGCACCGTATCCGGACAAAAATCAAAAAACAAAGCTTGAGCACTTGAAAAACTGCTTCAGTTAGTTAAAATCTTTAAAGCCCGATCGATATTTGGGCTACAAATAACAATAAACAATAACAATTAGTTGGATTACAAAAGGCGTTCAAAGGCTTCTTAAGCTTAGAACATTTAGGGAGGGGACGTAATGTCCCCTCGTATTTGTTCCGCGCAGCGACATATAAAACACGTGGGCAAACAGCTCCTGTAACAACCCTTTGTTTATATAATTATGCGACCAAGCATTGCCAACAATTCTCTGATCAGAGGCCCCCAACCAAATACCCAACCTTGCCGAATCATCAGATCTCCTGATCACAAATTAACAAAAGACATGATGAACTCTCAAGCTTTAGAGGTGGTGGAGAAACTTACGAGTGAGGGTTTTCAAGCTTTTATTGTGGGCGGAAGCATAAGAGATCTTTTGCTAAACCGAGTTCCAAAGGATTTTGATGTGGCAACTAATGCAAACCCTATTCAAATAAAATCTTTATTTGACAGAGCTCGGATTATTGGCAGAAGGTTTCAAATTGTTCATGTAAAACTCAATAAGCAAATCATTGAAGTGACCACTTTCAGGTCAAATAATAAAGATTTATTTAATGAGCAAAGAATTCGAACCAAGAATGGGATGTTAACTCGGGATAATGTGTTTGGTTCCTTAACTGACGACTCGATACGGCGTGATCTTAGCGTTAATGCGTTTTATTACGACCCTCACGACAACACAATAACTGATTTTACTAATGGCTTTAGTGACCTTCGAGAAGGAATTATACGAATCATTGGGGATCCGGCCACACGTTATCGCGAGGATCCACTGAGACTCCTCCGTGTAGTCCGTTTCGCAGCCAAGTTAAACTTCCTCATAGATTCCAGCACTCGCGCACCAATAAAGCAGCATGGAAAAGATCTAAAGCAAATATCAGCCCCTAGGCTATTTGATGAGAGTCTAAAACTATTTATGAGTGGGCATGGTTTGAAAACATTTGAGCTTTTGAATGAGTTTGACTTATTAAGACATATATTCCCTACATTATTTGATAACATTGATTCAAATGATCTCCATCTAAAAATAATCCAAAAAGCGCTGACCAATACTGATTCCCGAGTCGAAAATAAGCAACGAGTTACTCCCGCCTTTATTTTTGCCGCATTTTTATGGCCTGAAGTTCAGTCCAATGCCAAAGTACTTCATAGCCAAGGGAAAAGCGTCCGTCAAGCTCTAGAGGATGCTGCCGAACGCGCAATTGCTTGTCAGATTAGAATAACCGCCATTCCCAAACGTTTCACATTGTCAATGCGTCAAATCTGGAGTTTACAGATATCATTGGAAAAAAATATAGGGGCAAGAGCCCACAGGCTAATTCATAATCCTCGTTTCAGAGCGGCCTATGATTTTGTTCTGTTAAGGGAGCAAGCTGGTGAAAATCTTAATGGCTTGGGTGACTGGTGGACTAAATATCAAACATCTGATGAAAAAATTCAAAGGAAAATGATTTCGACTCGCAAACAGCAGCACCGACGCAAGTGCTGATGCGGCTGAGGGAAATAGGTTTATAAATGGCAAAGGTTTTTATAGGTATAGGGAGTAATCTTTTCAATCCCATATATCAAGTTAAATTGGCTTTAAAAAAATTACGAAAAAATCCTCTTTTGGAGGGTTTGAGGCCATCCCCATTGTATTTAAGCCCACCCGTCGGCTCAATAAATCAGCCCCACTATTGCAATGCAGTGGCAGAATTTAGCACTCTTTTAGAGCCTGAGGCATTGCTAGATGAATTGCAGGCGTTAGAATATGAACAAGGTCGAAAACGATTAACAAAATGGGGACCAAGAACTCTTGATTTGGATATACTACTTTACGAAGATTTAGCATTAGAGACGGCAAGATTAACTATTCCCCATCCGAGAATGTTTGAGCGCGGATTCGTATTGATACCATTACAAGACTTGCTCCCCAGCTCCTATCTTCCGGGCGGTCAAAATATAAAAAAACTACTGAAAAAATGCGCGGATAACAAATGCGTCAAAAAACTTCAATGATCGACAACGACTGACATTCAGAGGCGGGGGACACAATGCCTGCACAAACTTATAGTGCTGACAACATCAGAGAAATAGAACTGCCCCGACATATCGCGATCGAAGGACCCCTGGGTATCGGCAAAACCACCCTGACTCGGCGTCTTGCTGATTCTTTCAATGCTGAGACTGTCTTGGAGGAGCCTGATGAGAATCCTTTTCTGAAGCGCTTCTATCAAGACAGGGGGAAGAATGCTTTACCCACACAATTATATTTTTTGTTTCAGCGCATACAACAGCTTGAAGAACTGCGACAGGGTGACATATTTCAAAAGGTGCATATTAGTGATTTCATGATTGATAAGGATCCACTCTTCGCAAGAGTTAATCTTGATGATGACGAATATCGTCTTTACGAAAGAGTTTACAAAAGCGTCATTATAGATCTCCCAAAACCTGATTTAGTAATATATCTGCAAGCGCCAACGGAAACACTTTACACAAGGATAAAAAAGCGAGGCAACCAAATAGAGCGATTTATAAGTTCATCCTACCTAAATCAACTTAACGAGGCGTATGCTCAATTTTTTCACTATTACAACGACACACCTCTTTTAATTGTGAACACCGCCCGAATAAATCTTGCTCAAAACGACGCGGATTATCAAAATCTTTTAACATATATAACTCAGCCCCACTCAGGACGTCACTACTATAATCCTTGCTTAGCTTAACGAAACATAATAGCCGCCAATGTAACTTGGTGATTGTCATTTCAAATTAAAGTGAGTAACGTACCCCAAATTCGGCCTATAAAAGAATACCCTAATGTATATGAATGACTTGAGAGAAAAAAAGCTACGCGGCGAAAAAATTACTTCGATCACTGCCTATGACTACAGCTTCGCCAGAGTGGCTGATGAGGCTGGGTTTGACATAATTCTAGTCGGCGATTCCCTTGGAAATGTGGTGCTCGGGTATGACACCACTATTCCAGTTTCTATCGATGATATGGAATATCATACTCGGGCCGTTTCTCGCGGCACTCGTAATGGTTTGCTGATCTCGGATATGCCATTTATGACCTACAGTAGCACCGCCAGTGCTCTGAAAAATGCCACTATACTAATGCAAGCCGGTGCTCAAATGGTAAAATTGGAGGGCGGCGAATGGTTAAGCGAAACGGTCAACCAACTTTCCAAATGCGGTATTCCAGTATGTGCTCATTTGGGCTTGACTCCCCAATCGATCCACAAGATAGGCGGCTTTAAAATACAAGGATCTGACGAAACTTCAGCCAACACCATATTGTCCAATGCTATTAATCTTGAACAAGCGGGTGCGGAGTTGCTTGTAGTGGAATGCGTTCCGTCTGAATTGGGTAAAACAATTTCTGAGCGCCTATCAATTCCCGTGATAGGAATCGGCGCAGGAGCAGGCACAGATGGTCAAATACTTGTGATGTACGACCTTCTTGGCCTCTCACCTCAAATACCTAGTTTTTCGAAAAACTTTCTTAGGGAGAGCAGCTCCATCTCAGACGCGCTAATTAGGTTCGGGGCAGCCATTAGAGACGGCTCCTTCCCAAAAGCGGAACAGACCGATGGAAGCTAAATTTATAGGGTGAATTGAGGTTTTTGCAAATTGCAACTATCACGCGACGAGTCTGGCAGAATTTGGCCGAGATACCTTGCCGTTCGTTTCATAGTTTCACAAGACCATAGAAATAGTGCTGAAATTCAGAGGAATTTCTAAATCTGACTAGTTCTCGGCGGGCATAGGTTTTACATAAAGTACGAGGTTGTGATCAACAAGCTGGTAACCGTATTTCTCGGCGATCTTCCTTTGAAGCTTCTCAATTTCAACATCGTGAAATTCAATCACCTTACCAGTTACTGCACACACCATATGATCATGATGATCTCCACGATCTATTTCATAGACTGCCGGGCCATTGTCAAAATTGTGCCTTATCACCAAGCTGGCCCCCTCGAACTGGGCCAAAACACGATACACTGTCGCGATGCCCACCTCTTCTCCGGCATCTCGCAACTGTTGGTAGATATCTTCAGCGGAGAGGTGAAGCTCAGAACTTTCAAGTATTTGGAGAATCTTGATCCTCGGCAGAGTAACCTTGAGTCCCGCTCTTTTTAATTCTTGATCCTGTAAAGCCATGATTGACTCTTCTATATATGTTTTACAGAGGGTATTATCACTGGTAACCCTCTTTACTGGAACCCCCTTAGATATGAAAAATACGACGTTGACGCTACTTTTTACATTTTTTCTCATGTCAGGTTGCGGATTTATCTCATTTCCGAGTGTACATAAAATTCCCATTCAGCAAGGCAACATTATCGATCAAGAAATGATAAACAAACTTCTTCCAGGAATGACAAAGTCTCAAGCTCAATTCGTTCTCGGAACCCCTCTGATTATCGACAGTTTTAATCAAAACCAATGGACCTATTTCTTCAGCCTGACTAACGCGAATTCACAAAAGAGCAGAAAGACTTTGGTGCTTTACTTTGATGACAAAGACCAATTGCACCGCTTGACAGGCGATTATGAGACTCTTGGAACTGGTTTCGAGAAATAATAATAAATGATCATGGTGCAAATCAAAGCGAATTTGGAGTCTCTAACTATTTGACTAGGAATTAGCTGGACTAGCATCCCCGTATAATCTTGCCGCTCGAAAACAAATAACGTTTACAAGATCATTTGCAACTAAAGTCATTAATTTTGAGGCCGCAAATCGCGCTATTGAGTTGTTGAGTTGAAAACTGAGATCAAGAGACAATTTGCAAGCATCAGGGCCAACCTCCGTAAAAGTCCATTCCCCTTCGAAACTTTCAAAGGGGCCATCTACCAGAGTAAGAATAATTTTTGACGGTCTAATCAAAATATTTTTTGTGGTAAGCTTGATGGCAAACCCGGCTTTTTTTAGATACATCTTGGCGAGCACATGATGCTCGGTTTTTTCCAGCAATTCTGTGGCCACACAACCATCTATGAAGTCTGGATAACTCTCAACATCATTGACTAAGTCGAACATGTGATCTGGGGAGTAATCAATGAGTGCCGAACGTTTTATTTGATTGTTCATAGCCACCTCAATAACTCATATTGTCATAAATACCCATAATAAAGATAGCCGCAATAGCGGTCGGAGCCACATAGCGAAGAACCCAATCCCATCCCACTCTGAGTGATAATGTCTTGCAAGAAGATGGCGTTTTTAGGGTCAATAAGTATCCCTCTAAATCAACCATTTGTTTCAACAAAGCGTCTTTATTCATCACAAAACCCACAAATAGCGATATAGCCAAGCCTCCAATGGGTAACAAAATATTTGACGTCATAAAATCAAGACCATCGAAAATTGTGAAACCCGCTAGTGTGAAATCTCTCCCTAGATTAAATGAAAACACCGATCCTAACCCAAGAAACCACACAAAACCAATTAGCAAAAAGCTTGCCATGAACCGTGTAAAACCAGTCGCCTCCACAAGCCATGCCGTGGCTGGCTCGAGTAAAGATATTGCCGAACTCCAAGCCGCTATCACTACCAAAACAAAGAATATGATCCCGATAACTTGACCAGCAGGCATACTGCCAAATGCAACGGGCAGACTAATAAACATAAGACCCGGTCCCGCAGTCGGCTCTATTCCACTCGTTGAAAAAACGATGGAAAAAATTATTAGTCCCGCTACGATCGCCACTAGACTATCAAACACAGAAATAATTAAAACGGTCCTGCCAATACTGACGCCCGCAGGCATATAAGCACCATAAGCCATTATCGCTCCCATACCAATGCTTAATGTGAAAAACGCCAGACCCATTGCCTCCAAAATAGCTCTCCATGACAACGAAGCAATATCGAACTCAAATAAAAATCGGCATGCCGCGATAAAATTGCCCTCGAGAATCGCATAAATCAGCATCACTATTAACATAATAAAAAGCAATGGCATCAATATCTCGACCGCTGCGCCTAGACCTTTTTTTACACCACCAGACACCACTGTCAGGCACATGCCGAGAAAAATTGTTTGCCAAACTATTAACTTTGCAGGATCACTTGTGAGATCCCCAAACAACAAGGCTGCTGACTCGCCATCTACTCCGACTGTGCTCCCGCTAAATACTTCTAAAATATAATGTAATCCCCAGCCGGCTATAACTGCATAAAAAGACAATATTAAAAGTCCGGCTAAAACTCCGATCCAACCGATCAATTGCCATGCCTGACAGCATTCACTGTTTTTTACAACATAACTCATGCTATTTATCGGACTATTTCGCCCCTCTCGTCCCAAAACGACTTCGGCCATCATTACTGGCACACCAACTAATAACATACATAAAAAGTAGATTAAAACAAAGGCACCTCCACCGTTATTTCCAACGACGTATGGAAATTTCCATAGATTGCCCAACCCAACTGCAGAACCAGTCGCAGCCATAATAAACGTCCAACGACTTAACCAAATGCCATGTATTCCTCTGGAGTCAATACTCATAAACTGCCCTCAAAAATCTAATTCGACGAATCAATCTGAATATATCGAGTATGTCCTCAGAGCAAAATACAAACTTTGACCCGCGACATAAACGGATTTATTCAAAAACCACATCCTCCAATTTTAAATATCAATAAACCCATGACAATCTTAGTTTCGATCGTATAATTTGGCATATGGGCAAAAAAAACAAAGCTGTTAACAAGACAATAGCACTTAATCGAAAGGCGAGACATAATTATTTCATCGAAACAAAATTCGAAGCAGGACTAGTGCTTCTTGGATGGGAAGTAAAGAGCCTTCGGGCTGGGCGAATTAATTTAAATGATGCGTACGTAGTCGTAAAAAAAGGTGAGGCTTGGCTCTTGGGAACCAACATTTCCCCTTTGTCAAATGCTTCGAAACACGTTCAGACTGAGCCGAAAAGAGATCGCAAACTTCTTTTGAAGACTACGGAGTTGACATCTCTTGAAATTGGAATCAACCAAAAAGGCTTCACAAGTGTGTGTACAGCATTTTATTGGAAAGGTCACTTAGTCAAATGTGAAATTGCACTTGCAAAAGGAAAAGCACTTTACGACAAGAGAATGGGAGATAAACAGAAAGATTGGGAGCGAGAAAAACAACGTATTACCAGAAAATTGGTCGGAAGATAAAGGCAAAAACAGTCGTGTTTTCTTTCCCTCACCATCCTTGAATTATCAATAGTTTGGCCTTACGGTTACTCCAAATCAAGATTTCTTTGTTAAATAGAGCGCCTAGTTAATCTGGCATAGTACACATTAGTTTGGTATCAATCAGTTTTTCTATCGGTTCCAGTAAAAACCCATCGTCCTCGCAGGCAAAGCTTATTGAAGTCCCAGTTTGGCCTGCTCGACCCGTTCGACCAATGCGATGAACATAGTCCTCCGGCTCCTCAGGGAGGGTATAATTTATCACGTGGCTAACGCCATCAACGTGTATACCTCTACCCGCAACATCAGTCGCAACCAATATTTTGGTCACCCTGTTTTTGAAATTTTCGAGCGTTTTAATGCGACGGAGTTGGGGAACATCGCCGGATAACATTCCTACTTTGAAACCTTTTTCTCGCAATTTGTCATATAGATTGCGGCAGATATCTCTTCGATTGGCAAAGATCATCACGCTATCGACACTGTGATCTTTCAGGATGTCAATCAAAAGACCAAATTTCTCTTCACCCGTCGTAATGTACACCTTTTGTTCGACTGTATCGGTAGCAACTTGCTCAGCTTTTATATCCACCTTTATCGGGGAATTGGTCCAACGCTGAATAAGACGCTCAACCTCGGGAGAAAAGGTAGCGGAAAACAACATTGTTTGCCGGTCGTGTCTTTTGGGAGTCAAACGGACCAATCTCGTTACCTGTGGGATGAACCCCATGTCTAGCATCCGATCTGCTTCATCAATGACTAGTATTTCCAATTGATCGAGGTGAATATCCTTATTATTTGCAAAATCCAATAGTCTTCCCGGTGTTCCAACCAAAATATCGCAATGCTTTTTTTCCAAAAGTCTCAGCTGTTTGGAGTAATCAATCCCTCCCACAAGCGTATGCACTGCAAGATCGGTATATTTCGCCAAGTCTCGAGCATCTGAGGAAATTTGCATTGCCAACTCACGAGTAGGTGCCAATATCAATGATCGCGCTTCGCCTATAAAGCGTTCTTCGTCAATTGAGTGATTGACCAGGTCTGCGATAATAGAGGTGAGGAAGGCGGCTGTTTTACCAGTGCCGGTTTGCGCCTTGCCAACGATATCTTTCCCATTTAGCGCGTACGGGAGCGATTCCGATTGGATAGGTGTGCAGTGCACAAATCCGAGAGATGAGAGACCTTTCATGAGCTGAGGAGGTAACTCAAAATCACTAAAATGCTTTTTGGCATGCTCATTTCGAACCACTGACTGCTTGGGTTTCGAGTTGACGTTTTTCGATTCTCGACCACTGAGCCTCTCTAGCTTTTGCGCTTCTCGATCGGGCACGTCACTCACTGCTTTCTGTTCAATCAAGTTAGGTACGCTTTTTTTGGATTCATTAGTAAGCAAACTCTGAGATTAGGAGGCATCTCTATAATAACAGGTTTGGCCAGAACTGAATTAGTAATATCAAATGTTTTCTGGTCAAATCTCGATGGGCTCATGCTGATGGGCTCCCTACGGCAGTGTCAATCGCCCAGATTAAAGGGCCAAGCTTTATTGTTATCACTCAAAATTTCCCAATGATCCATGTTTTCCGCGCTTAGACCAAGAGCGCAGATTTCAGGGAACACATCCGAGCGTGACTCTATCTAGGCCACTTAAGTCGGCAAAAGTTGCGACGTCTAGAAAGCCGACTGATTCATAGAGATTTCTTACTTTCTGTCCTTGTTCGCTACCATGCTCGGTTAGCATCCAGCCGCCATTTAGCAAGTATTCGGGAGACTTACAGATAATATGTGTTAGGTCTCTCATTCCGTCCTCACCTGATATTAAGGCTGATCTGGGTTCAAAGCGAAGGTTCATGTTTGATAAATGTTTATCTCCATTTGCAACATAGGGTGGATTACTAACAATCAAATGGTATTTCTGATCTAAAACTGGCTGATACCAATCACCATGCAAAAACTTTACATTTTTCACATGGTGCGAAGCGCGATTTGCCTCTGCAATCCTCAAAGCATCTCGCTGGATTTCGATACCAGTGCAAACCCAAGTTGGCCGCTCTCTGGACAGAGCCAAGATGATAGCACCACACCCTGTGCCCAAATCCAAAACCTTAGCGTTCTCCAATAGTGGCAATTCCAGTGCTTTCTCAATCAACAACTCAGTTTCCGGGCGAGGTATGAGTGTTGACTTTGACACCCTTAAATTCAGCGACCAAAATCCTTTGTAACCGGTTAAATAAGCTATTGGCTCCCCAGAGAGACGACGTCTGAAAAGCTCATTAAAGGCTAACAGTTGACGTGATGTTAAACAATATTGTTGGTTCATATACAAATTTTCTTGAGGGCACTCAATAACGTGACACAGTAAAATTTTTGTATCTAACAGCGGGGAATCGCTGACGACACATAGGTCCGAATGTCTCTCTAGAATAAAGCCTATTGTATTCATTGAATCCTAATGAGATAAATCTGCCAATTGATCCGCCTGATTTTCAGTTACCAACACCTGAATCAATTCGTCTAGTGCTCCCTCAACAATCTCGCCAAGTTTATAAAGAGTTAAGTTGATCCTGTGGTCAGTTACTCGACCTTGAGGAAAATTGTATGTCCTTATGCGTTCTGAACGATCGCCGGTACCAACTAGACTGCGACGATGGTCTGCCTCGTCCTTGACTTGTGCCTGTCGCATCGACGAGCTCAAGCGAGCCTGCAAAACCGCCATTGCCTTGGCTCGATTTTTATGCTGTGACCTTTCATCCTGACACTCGACAACCATACCGGTCGGAATGTGTGTCAGACGAATCGCCGAATCAGTCTTGTTTACATGCTGTCCCCCCGCGCCGGAGGCCCTGAACGTATCTACGCGAAGATCGGACTTACTGATTTCAATGTCATCGGACTCGTCTGCCTCTGCAAGTATAGCCACTGTGCAAGCTGACGTGTGAACCCTACCTTGAGACTCAGTTGCAGGAACGCGCTGAACCCTATGGGCTCCGGATTCGAATTTTAATCGAGAATAGACTCCTCTGCCTTCAATTCGAGTAATTATCTCTTTATAACCCCCGTGATCACCATGATTAGCGCTTATAATTTCTACTAACCATCCCTGACGTTCAGAATACTTATAATACATTCGAAATAGATCACCTGCGAAGATAGCGGCCTCATCACCACCTGCACCTGCTCGAATTTCTAAGAACACGTTTTTGTGATCATTAGGATCTCTAGGCAATAATAATTTTGCAAGGATTGATTCAAGCTCGTCCTTTCGAGCTTCTCCTTGAAGAATTTCCTCTTCAGCCATTTCACGCATATCTCGATCCAGATCTTTGGCTAATAAAGTTGCTGCCTGTATATCGGCCAAAACCGCTTGATAGGCGACATAGTTTTGCACTACAGGTTCCAGCTCTGCATACTCTTTTGACAACTCACGGTACTTGGTTTGGTTTGTTACTATCTCGCCGTCACTAAGCATTACTTCCAGCTCCTGAAAACGCTCTTTCAGCAATTGCAACTTTCCTAAAATAGTGTCTTTCATCGATAGTCTACCAATCAATGGTGCCAGGCCATGAGGTAATCTTACAGATTGACCAATTCATTTATTTAGTATCTTTCAAGCCGAAAAGCTCATGGGTCGCGTGTATTGTATCATCGCGACCTTCCTCACCAGCAAGTTTCAAACGCGCGGTTGGCTTATGCATAAGTTTATTTGTCAGGTTGCGCGCTAACGTATCAATGACCTCTTTTGCACCGTGTCCGCGCTCAATTGCACTAAACGCTTTTTCCACCTCAATATCGCGAATGTTCTCAACGCTGGTTCGAAATGCCCGAATAGTATCAACCACCGAAGATTCCCTTTTTAGCCTTACCCAACTGTCTAACTCTTGTTCGACGATATCATTCGCAATATCAGCTGCGGATTCCCTTGCACGAATGTTTTCCTTTATAACACCTTTCAGGTCATCTACGGTATACAAGTAGATGTCTGGAAGCGATTCTACCTCTGGTTCGATATCCCTTGGCACAGCAATATCCACCAAAAACATTGGTTTATTGCGGCGTTTTTTAAGCGCGGATTCAACTGCACCTTTGCCTAAAATTGGCAACTGGCTGGCTGTCGAGGAAATTACTATATCGGCCAAGTGCAACCGATCAGGAATATCAGATAGAAGAATCGCTTCTGACGCATAATGCCCTACAACTTTTTTTGCTCTACTTAGGGTCCGATTTGCGACAGAAATATAACCAACATTTTTTTGTTTCAAATGCTTTGCGACTAATTCAATAGTCTCTCCTGCACCGATCAACAAAACACTCAAAGACTCAAGACGAGAGAAGATCTGCTCAGCCAAAATCACGGAAGCATATGCCACTGACACGGGATTTTGGCCTATCGCTGTCTCTGTGCGGACTCTTTTAGCGGTAGCAAATGCATGCTGAAATGATTGGTTTAACTGCGCTGAAACCGTCCCGGCTTCAAGTGCTACAGCATAAGCAGATTTTATTTGGCCAAAAATCTGTGGTTCGCCCAAAATTAGAGAATCCATACCGCTTGCTACTTTGATTAACTGTCTTTGCGCCTCAAGTCCTCTGTAACAATAGTAGTGATCTTCGATCTCTGCTGGTTGAATTTTTCTAGCTGATGCGAGCCAGCTAGCAATAGCGTCATCGCTTACTTCTCCGGCCAAGTAAATCTCTGTTCGGTTGCACGTTGATAATATAACCACCTCCTCTAAAGCCAATTTATTGACGGCATCTCTCAGCTGCTCCACCATTGTTTCTGGGGCAAAAGCAACTTTCTCACGACAATCTACGGATGCCGATTTGTGATTGAGACCAAAAACTATAATCTTTAGCACTCCTTGCAAGGTTCAGAGTTCTTTTTAATACGTATTATATTATTGAGTGCGGCGCAAATTACATAAGTTTCCCAAAGATTATAACTCGGACAGTTTCAGTCACGCGCCACTCTCTTATTCGACAATACTGCGAGCGACCAGATAAGTCCTCTTTAAGTGGCAAAGATCTAGCAATCATTGTTTTAGACCAAAATATCCGCGAAAATATCGATATGGAAAAGATTAGCCAAATAAACGCGACTGTGCTTTCTTTTTGCCTGCTGATCAGCGGGTGCTCAAATCATCTTATTAAAATTGCCAATGAGCCCGAACTAACCGCCGATGCGATAGAGATAGGCTCGAACTCTTTAGAAAAGATCAAACCTTTTAAAGATGGTGCATTGTATGACCTGTTGGTAGGAGATATTGCGCTAATGCGCCAACAGTATGAAACTGCTCTTGCTAAATACTCAGCGCAAGCAGAAGAAACGCGGGACGCGGCAATTGCAGAAATGGCTTTTGGAATCGCGCACAGCCTGAGACAGTCCCATCAGAGTCTCGCCTTGGCTAAGTTATGGTTGGAGATCAATCCAGAAAGCATCAAGGCACATAAAGCGGTTATACAATCCTATGCGCTTCTGAGGGACCCCATCAGTGCATTGCCTTATGCGGTATGGGTCGCAAGAAAAGAGAATAACGATGAGGTATTTCTTGCAGTCACAACCATGGCTGAGGCAGGGTCAAAAGAACAGGTCAGTTCATTAATCGCTTCTTATGAGCAAATCTCTATTGCCCCAGACAGAGAGCATATCAGTCAACTAGCTATTGCCTTGCTGCTTCAAAAGAGTGATCGCTTTGAAGAAGCCGAATCAGTGATAAAAGATTTTCTCAAAAAATCGAGTAATGATCCGCGTGGCATTTCGCTTCTCGCCCAAGTGCTGGATTCACAGAAAAAGATCGATGAGGCTTCAAGTGTGCTACGGGAAGCTCTTCAGAAAACCCCCTCCAATGACAAATTACGCATTCAATATGCCAGATTGTTGACCGATTACGATCGCAAAGAGGCGCTCCACCAATTTGAACTGTTGCACTTATCTATTCCGGAAAATCAAGAGATAAAATATTTACTGGCACTACTATATCTGGACCAAGATCTACCAGATCTCGCCTACCCTCATTTCAGGGATTTAATTACCTCTGAGCGTTTCTCACAAGATGCGCTCTTCCATCTAGGTGTCATAACTGAAAATAAGGGGGAGGAAAGCGCTGCCCTTCACTACTATGCGAGGGTAAACAGCGGTAAACATTTCCTGATGGCAGTATCACGCAGCGTTGAATTGCTTTCAAAAGGTTTTAATTTTTCTTCAGCAAGGCTATACGTGTCTCGTTTGCGGCAAACTATTCCAACGCAAGCGATCCCTCTGTTTGAATTAGAGGCGCAATTGCTGGTTAGAGCAAAACAAGAAAAAGAAGCAATTAATGTACTCACAATGGGCTTAATGAAAGCGCCTCAAAATAAAAATCTATTGTATGCAAGAGCAATGATTGCAGAGCGGTTGGGAAACTTCAATGACATGGAAAATGATCTGCGAACTATTATAAACCAAGACCCTGAAAACGCCTCGGCACTAAATGCCCTAGGTTATTCGATGGTCCTGCACACAAACCGTTTTCATGAGGCCTATGATCTAATCTATAAAGCCTATTTGCTTCAGCCTGATAGTGCAGCAATCATTGACAGTATGGGGTGGGTCTTATTCAAGCAAGGTGAAATTAAAAAAGCACTCCACTACATTAAAAAAGCAATGACAATGATGCCAGATCCAGAGATTGCAGCACATTTAGGCGAAATCTATTGGCATATGGGAGATAAAGATTTGGCAAGGCAGGCATGGGCACAAGGCCTTAAAAAAAACCCTAATCATAAAAATATAATTACAACTATGTACAGACTGAATGCTTCGCTGATCGCTCCAGAAAATCCTAAATGATGGCGCGACTAATTTTATTCGTTACAATTCTTGTGACAGGTTGCGCGACATATGCGCCAGAAAAGATCTCTGCTCCTGAGTCATTGCAGTCGTATTCCTCCTCTAGGACCGACTTAACGGATTGGCGATTCGCAGCCAAATTGAGTGTCAAGGCACGCGATAGAGGCTTTGCAGGACGACTAGATTGGACTCAAAAAAAATCATCATTTCGTATTCTGATCTCTGGACCTCTCGGGTTTAAAAGAGTAAGAATAGAAGGGAACCGAATCTCTGCCTCAATGGAGCAAAATGAGAAGGTTTTTGTTGGCACTCCGGAAATGCTCATCTCAAGAGCTACAGGCATCTCGATTCCAATGGATAACTGGCGCTGGTGGCTTTCAGGATCCCCTTCACCAATTGGTGGCCCCATCGAATACTCAGATAGAGAGCTTGATAACCACTCAACAAGTTTCTCGCAGGATGGTTGGAGGTTATCCTTTTCTGAATATTCATCGACACCCCTCGGCTATCTTCCGAAGAAAATAATCGGCCAAAATAGTAATCTTTCGTTTAAATTAATCGTCTCTAAATGGGCTAGTCCGGAAAGTAATTGATGAAACTGCTCACCAAGCCAGTTACTGTCATAGCTCCCGGCAAAATAAATTTGTTTTTGAACATTCTCGGTAAGCGACGCGATGGATATCATGACATCCAGACTCTTTTCCAGCTTATCGATACTGGGGATCAAATCACCTTCGAAGTTACGACGGAAAATCAAGTTCTACTTA
Source organism: Porticoccaceae bacterium (assembly GCA_902557735.1). Lineage (GTDB taxonomy): Bacteria > Pseudomonadota > Gammaproteobacteria > Pseudomonadales > Porticoccaceae > TMED48. The sequence goes on along the minus strand of CACEBC010000017.1, from coordinate 16,243 downwards.
CTGATGATCTAGTCGGAGTTAGGAGCGAAGACAATCTAATAATAAAGTCAGCTCAACTATTAAAAAAAACTGCCAATGTAAGCAATGGGTGCCACATCGCTCTTAAAAAGCTGCTGCCTCTCGGAGCAGGTCTTGGTGGAGGCAGCAGCGACGCGGCGACTACACTTTTGGTTCTGAATAAATTGTGGGGTTGCAATCTAAATACTGATCATCTCGCCATGCTTGGAGGATCTCTTGGAGCTGACATACCCGTTTTTATATATGGGCAAAGTGCACTTGGTGAGGGAATAGGAGATAAACTAACCCAGTTTCACATTCCCAAGAAATGGTATTTGATTATCACTCCACCTGTAGAGGTCTCGTCGCACCAAATATTTTCTCATCCTCAATTGACAAGAAACTCGCCACCAATCAAAATGACCGCGCTTTTGAGGAAACGTGATATAAAGCCAATCCTGATGAAAAACGATTGTCAGGCGCTGGTGGAAGAAATGTATGCAGAAGTCAACGAGGTTGTTCGTTGGATTAAAAGTCATGGAGAGCCACTTCTGACTGGTACCGGCTCGAGCGTTTTTTGTAGCTTTCACGATAGGAGAAAAGCAGAAAAGATTCTGGAGAAAGTTCCCGCGAAGTGGTCCGCGTTTGTTGCGGAAGGCATAAATAATTCTCCTGTGCACTATCAACTGGGGAAACTAAACATTGGGGCGTAGCCAAGTGGTTAAGGCAACGGGTTTTGATCCCGTCATTCGTAGGTTCGACTCCTACCGCCCCAGCCACCAATAATGAAGCCCAAGTAAAACAGGAAACCTACTGTGTCAAGATTGATGGTCTTTTCAGGAAATGCGAATCCTGCACTTGCTCAAGCGATAGCCCTAAAACTTGGGACCCCAAAAGGCAATGCTGCAGTGTCACTGTTCTCTGACGGGGAGATAAATATAGAGATCAAAGATAATGTTCGCGGACATGATGTCTTCATTGTGCAACCCACTTGTGCACCGACCAATCGAAATTTGATGGAACTAGTGCTGATGATAGATGCACTTCAACGTGCCTCAGCAGGGAGAATAACTGCCGTGGTTCCCTACTTTGGTTATGCTCGACAAGATAGGAGGGTGCGTTCCGTTAGAGTACCGATAAGTGCGAAGGTTGTGGCAGACATGCTCTCAAATGCCGGCGTGGATAGAGTTTTGACGGTTGACCTGCATGCTGAGCAGATTCAAGGTTTTTTCAATTGCACTGTTGATAACGTTTACGGTGCTCCCGTTCTATTAGATGATATTGAACGTCGAAATTATGCCAATCTACAGGTGGTGTCTCCAGATATTGGGGGCGTGGTTCGTGCTCGAGCCGTGGCTAAACAATTAGGGTGTGATCTAGCTATCATAGACAAACGTCGACCCACTGCTAACCAAACCGAAGTGATGAACCTGATAGGTGACGTTCATAATAGAACATGCGTTCTGGTTGACGACATTGTAGATACTGCGGGAACGCTTTGCAAAGCTTCTGAAGCTCTCAAAAACTTTGGTGCCTCTAAAGTGGTCGCCTACGCAACTCACCCTGTTTTGAGCGGTAACGCAATTAAAAATATTAATGATTCAAACCTCGATGAATTAGTTGTGACGGATAGTATCCCTTTGAATAAAGAGGCCAACAACTGTAAAGTGATTCGTTCGCTTCCGTTGGCGCCATTGCTGGCTGAAACGGTCCGTCGCATCAGTAATGAAGAATCGATTAGTGCTATGTTTTTGTGAGGGTGCAATTCAACTGACCTCAAATTGAGGAACTTAACAGTCAATTCAGCCCTGGTCGCCGTCCGAATTAGACTTATTTGGAGAATAAAAATGTCAACTGAGCTTACCTTAAACGCTTCAGCCCGAGCTGTCTTAGGGAAAGGAGCGAGCCGCCGCCTGCGTCGCCATAATGGCGAAATACCCGCAATTGTTTATGGGGGGAAGAAGAAGCCTCAATCACTTTCATTAATTCATAAAGATGTTGTAAAGGCGCTTGAAAATGAAGCTCATTACTCTCAAGTGATTAATCTAAATATCGATGGAAAAACTGAATCTGTTGTTCTGAAAGATTTGCAGCGACATCCCTCAAAGGCGATCCTGCTTCATATGGATTTTCTTCGGATTAGCAAGGCCACCAAACTTACACTTAAGGTACCCTTGCAGTTTGCAAATGAAGATATATGTATTGGCGTAAAACAGGAAGGAGGGATCTTTTCGCGTGCTATGAGTGATCTCGAGATTCAGTGCCTACCCGGGGATCTACCGGAATTTTTGGAAGTTGATGTGGCCATGTTACGACTGGGAGAGACATTGCATATGTCAGACATAAGCTTGCCGAAGGGCGTAGAGAGTGTTGCTCTAAGCTACGGTGCTGACTATGATCAACCAATCGCCTCAGTTAGTAAAGCACGAGGCAGTAGTTCAATAGAGTCGGAAGACAGTCCAGAAATTCAAACCTCGACCGAGTCTTCTGAAGCAAGTGATGCAACTGAAAATCAAGACTAACGGACTAGTCTTTTAGCGCAGAAAATTGGACATTGTGATAAAACTTATCGTAGGGCTCGGCAATCCCGGAGTTGACTATGAGAGAACCAGACACAATGCTGGCAGTAGTTTTGTGCGTGCCCTTGCGCAGTCAAAAAACGTTAAGCTAAAACATGAAAGTAGATTTTTGGGCTCGACTGGGACTCTGTGTGTGGGGGACAATAAGATAAGACTTTTGAAACCCTCTACGTTCATGAATCGGAACGGTCAGTCCGTGTCAGCTCTGGCGAGATATTATAGAATCCCGCCTGAGCAAATTCTTATAGCGCATGATGAGCTCGACCTTCGCGCTGGAACCGCAAAATTTAAAATCGGTGGTGGGCATGGCGGTCATAATGGGGTACGAGATGTTATTGAAAAATTAAGTAATGATGGATCTTTCGTCCGATTGAGGATTGGGATTGATCATCCCGGGACCGCGAATCAGGTCACTAATTACGTTTTGCAAAAGCCTCCTTTACAACAGCAAACCCTTATAAACAATAGTATTGACAACGCTATTAAATGGCTTCATTTAATGATCCAAGGCGATCGGGAAAAAGCAATGACTGGACTTCATAGCGAGAAATACACGCTTAATCAAGGTCGTGAAAATGGGCTTTAACTGCGGTATAGTGGGACTGCCCAACGTTGGTAAATCTACGTTATTCAATGCCCTGACACAGGCTGGAATAAGTGCCGACAACTTCCCGTTTTGCACCATCGAGCCAAATACGGGTATGGTCCCGGTCCCCGACAAAAGGTTGGCGGCAATTGCAAATATCGTTAGACCAGCGAGGGTTTTATGTGCCCAAATGGAGTTCGTAGATATCGCAGGGCTTGTAACCGGCGCCTCAAAAGGAGAGGGTTTAGGCAATAAGTTTTTAGCCAATATTCGAGAGACCGATGCGATAGCTCATGTAGTGAGATGCTTTGACGACGAAAACGTCGCACACGTAGGAAAACGCATCAGTCCGGCGGACGACATTTTGGTCATCAATACGGAACTCGCTTTGGCCGATCTCGAAACCGCAGAAAGAACACTCCAAAGAGCTCAAAAGGCTGTGAAAAGTCATAATACAGGTTCCATAGCCCTAGTACCCCTCCTTGAGAAGGTCATCTCACATCTTGATAACGCTCAACCAGTTAGATCTCTGCAACTCGGGCGAGAAGAATTGCAACTAATAAGTCCACTTAATCTGCTGACACTTAAACCGATAATGTATGTCGCAAATGTTGATGAAACAGGTTTCGAAAATAATCCCCATCTCGATGCTGTGCTTGAGATCGCCGATTCCGAGAATGCTGCCGCCTTGCCAATCTGTAATAAAATGGAAGCTGAAATCGCCGAATTGGAGGAAGATGAGAGGGGCGAGTTTCTTAAAGAAATGGGTATGACTGAACCAGGGCTTAACAGAGTAATCCGTTCTGGCTATATGTTATTAGGTCTGCACACTTATTTTACTGCTGGTCCCAAAGAGGTCCGCGCATGGACCATTCCTATTGGCTATTTAGCGCCCAACGCAGCTGGTAAAATTCATACCGATTTTGAAAAAGGATTTATCCGTGCTGAAACAATTAGCTATGAGGATTTTATTGCCGGAAACGGTGAGCAAGGGGCCCGAGATGCAGGCAAATGGCGCCTAGAAGGTAGAGATTACGTTGTCAAAGACGGTGACATTATCCATTTTCGCTTCAATGTTTAAAATTCGAGGCTGGCACTCTGTAATCCAACTTTCATCCGCGGAAATCTGCCCGCCAAATCAAATTGTTAGACTGTGACATGGTTCCTTTCAGAAATTGCTGAGAATAAAGAAATATATTGTCCTCCGTCACAGTCCTTATAATAACGACCAATAAAAATATTAGTCAGATTTTCCACTTGTTTGCATTTGCAAAAACATACATTTAGGGTCATGAAAGAATAGCAACAAAAGCAGCATGAGCTCTTGATAGACTCTTGACAAATTGGGCCCATATGGCGAGAATCTCGCCCCGTTATTTGATGTGTGTCTAGGTAAGTGGCTACGTAGCTCAGCTGGTTAGAGCACAGCATTCATAATGCTGGGGTCGCTGGTTCAAGTCCAGCCGTAGCTACCAAATTTCCAACACAGGCATAAACTCAAGTGTCCTGTAATATGGGGGTGCTATTACTCTCTCCCGCAAATTCATATGACCTTTTTAACTGATCCCTCTCTCTATTTTAACAAAGCTGGTCCTCCGGAAAACGTGTCGAACATGGATCTCATTAAGGCGCTCTGTTTGCACTCAGCTATGCATGGGCTCGCAGCATCACGCCCTGTTAACCGGGGGAGAAGTAGGCCATTACAGATTATTCTGAGTACATGAAAAACTGTAATATCGCAGGCATTAAGATCGCTTGCAATGATACTAAAGATCTGTGCGCGGCAGAGCAAAGCTTAAAAAAATTGCTGAAAGGCCAGAAGTTGCCGGTGCAGAGCTAAAAATATTACGTAGTAAATCAGGAGTTTGCCCAAGCGTATCAGGCACCATGCTTACGCCAAGACCCATACCAAGGGATACAGCTATCACCATAATTTGGCGTCGATCGAGCTCAAGCCTCGCAAGAATTTTAATACCGGTGGCGGCTACTGTTCCGAACATTACCAGCACCGCGCCCCCGAGCACAGGTTTTGGTATTTGCTGTAAGATTTCTCCTAGGCCCTGAAAAAGACCAAGGACGACAAGAATTACTCCTACGTAGATTCCGACGTGACGGCTAGCAATACCGGTAATCTGGATGACGCCAGTATTCTGACTAAAAGTCGTGTTAGGGAAAGAATTCAGCAGAGAAGCTATCAATGAACTTATTCCATCCCCCAGCACTCCACCTTTTATCCGGCTGAGGTAAGACGGACCCTCTATAGGTTGCCGAGAGATCATACAGTTGGCTGTTATGTCGCCGGTTGTTTCCACTGAGCTGATTAAAAAGAGAAATGCTAGTGGAATAAATAACATTAAGTCAAAGTCAAATCCGTATTTAAATGGGACTGGTATTGCGACGGTAGAGCTTACAGTGAGTTCCGACATGCTAAATTTGTCCATTAACACGGCAGCCAATACCCCTGCAACCAAACCGATCACAATTGAAGAAAGTCTGATCCAATCGTTATTGAAGTTATTCATCACAATAATTACTGCAATGACGAAGACGCCCAAAATCAGGTTGTCCGTTGCGCCAAAGTTTTCAGCACCGTTGCCTCCGGCTAGATCGGTCATTCCAACCTTGATGAGACTTATTCCGAGGCTAGTTATTACTATTCCTGTGACCAAAGGTGTAATAGCACGTTTTATTTTCGGTAGGATTTGACTCAGACCTATTTGTATAAAGGACCCAAAAAAACAAATAGTCACAATGAGAGCCATAATTTCACTCGGACTTCCCCCTGCATTTTTCACAAGGAAGCCCGCACTAAGAATCACACTCAAAAAGGTAAAACTAGTCCCTTGAACGCAAATCATGCCAGCGCCAATACCAAACGGCCTGTACGCTTGAATAAAAGTCCCCAAACCAGAGGCAATAAGTGCCATGCTAATGAGATAAGGAATCTCTGTTTCCAAAGCCAGCGCCCCGCCTATGACAAGTGTCGGTGCGATGATCGCTATAAAGGACGCTAGTAAATGCTGAATAGCCGCCAGAAAAGATTCAAAGAAAGGAGGTTTTTCGTCAAGTTCATATACAAGCTCTGACTGTTTTTCGCTTTCCATAATCAAATTCCTTAATCGGAATGACAAACATTGTGAATTTTTCCAAAAGAAAATGCCATTTCAAATCTTATCGAAACCTAGTTCTGCAGGGTCAAGCATTCAAAATTTTTTTCATGTCTTTAATATAACTCTTCAGCTCAGCATGATTTAGCTTCTATAACCGAAATAAAATTAGTGTTAAGCTTTTTTTATCTGCACAAGCACTTATGGGGAGTCTTGTTCCATGAGGCTGGTATACCGGTGCCTAATGGTGTTTTAACCGCCCGAAATCAATCTGGCATTCATTTTTTATAGGTATTGCCAATAATATCGATAGACTATTGATTTTAGTTTATTTGGACGTCAGGCGGCGCTGGGTCGGAGTACTTGTTCCCTTCGTTATCCACAAATATATGCTTGGCAGAACCATAAGAGTGAAAATCGTGCCAACAGCCATTCCGGCAACTAAAACAATTCCGATGCTATTTCTTGCCTCCGCACCTGCCCCAGTGACAAAAACAAGTGGAAGATGCCCAAAAACTGTTGCTCCAGTGGTCATCAGCACTGGCCGTAATCGCTCATCAGCGCTCTGTTTAATAGCTTCAATACTGGGTATCCCCTGTATCTTGAGTCGGTTCGCGAACTGAATAATAAGAATTGCGTTTTTGGCGCCCAAACCTGCTAGAGTAATTAGTCCTATTTGGGAATAGACATTGATAGTGGTCATATCCATAAAAGTAAAAATCAGTGCACTCATTATTGCTAGTGGCACTGAGCCAAGCAGAATAATTATTGGCTCCCGAAAATTGTTGAATTGCACTGACAATATAAAAAATACAATGATAATTGCCAAGCCAAGTGATGCTGCAAGCGAATTGCCCTCAGATCGCAGTTGACGTGATTCTCCCGCATAGTTTATCGAATACTCATTTGGCACTATTGCGCCGACAACCTCTTCGAGAGCAGCTAATCCTTCTTCCTTTGTCACACCCGGAACAACTGCTCCAAAAATTCTAAACGCATTTTTTTGATCAAAACGGCCCAATGAGCGCGGGCTTGCCTTACGTTCTTCACTCGCAAAATCCGAGACAGGCACGAAAACACCGCTGCTTGTTTTGATTTTTACCTTCATCAGTGATGTCGGAGATGTTCGATTTTCCTCCGTCACCATCGGAATGACGTCGTAAGCTCTCCCTGAAAGATTGACCTGACTTATAAAGTCTCCGGATAGAAGGGTGCTGAGTTGAAGATTTATGTCCTCGGCACTCAGACCGAGGTCAAAAGCTTTGTTTCGATCTATGATGATATTTGCCTCCGGCAAATCCACGATCAGATCAGTGTCGAGATAAATAAATTTGCCTCGTGCTCTGGCCTCTTCGAGTACTTGCCTAGCATAAGATAACATTTTCTGCTGGGAGTCGGTTGATTGCACCACCAACTCCACGGCGAAATTGCCCGCTGTTGGTAAAGAAGTTTCTAGGGTAGGGAAACTTTTTAAGGCAGGCACTGATGATAACCGCCGAAAAGCATCGGGCAGCATCTCCATTACTGAAAACGTCCGTTCGTCCTCGTCTACAAACGTTTTTCCGGCAAATCCCCCTGATTGATCAAGACGTTGCCACATAAACTGTCCCCCAGAAAGAGTCTCAAGCGACTCAACAATTGCTTGCATATGTTTTGTAGTGTACTCCAAAGACGCGTCAGGCGGTGCAGAGATAACCATCATTAAAGCCCCGGTATCCTCAATTGGGGCTAACTCCTTTTTGGAGAAATTGTATAAAGGGAGTAGGAGAAACAAGCAAAAAATATAAACGACTAAAACACAGCCTGGTTGTTCTAAAATTGAAGAGAGCATCTTGGCATAGAATCTTCTTACATGGTCAAATTTTTCGGTTGCAAATCGCACTCCCGCGGAGTCTCGAGATACCCTTTGGCAAACAAATGCGCTCATTGCCGGGGAGAGGGTAATGGCCACTACTCCCGATATTATTACGGCTATCGCCAAAGTCAGGGCGAACTCGCGAAATAAGGCGCCAGTGAGTCCGGACAGAAAACTTATGGGTATAAAAACCATTGCTAGAGTTAGCGTCATGGTTACGATTGGCGAAAAGAGTTGTCTTGTGCTTTTGATAGCAGCCTCGGTACCAGTCATTCCTTGACCAACTAACCTAGACACATTTTCAACCACTACAATCGCATCGTCGACAACTAATCCCACACTGAGCACTATGGCCAGTATCGTTAATAGATTGAAAGAAAATCCTAAAGCATAAATGGACGCCACAGCCCCTAGTATAGAAATTGGTATCGCAATTAATGGCACCACTGCGGTCCTGAATGACCCCATGAATACCACCACCACTGCTCCCACCAGCAGGATTGTCTCTAAAAGTGTAATGAAAATCTCTTTAATTGCTTTTCTGGTATATTTTGTCGAGTCGTAACCAATGCGTATTTGCATTTCAGGAGGCAATGAGGCATTCAGCTTATCGACTTCGTCATACAAACGATCTGCTATGTCAATTTCATTTGCACCCGGGGCGGGCCAAACTGATAAAAATACTGAATCGTCTTGAGAGAACCTCGTATTTTCATATCCCTCTTCCTCATCAAGCTCCACTTCTGCAACGTCCCTCAACCTAACTAGATCGCCATCATCCTGCCGAACAACGAGGGACTCAAACTCATGCAGGCCGGTTAAAAGAGAATTTACGAAAAGATCAACTCTCTTATCAGAATTTTCGGTCTTACCGAAAGTAGCTACTATGTTATTTTCAAGAAGAGCTCGCCTTATATCGGATGCACTTACATTGTTTGACTCCATCAGTTCTGGTTTAAGCCAAACTCTTATGGCTGGAGCGCGTCCTCCAATAACTTCTGATTTTCTTACATTTGGTATAGCGCTAAAAACTGGTATCACATTTCGCTCAAGATAGTCAGTGACAAGAGTTCGGGACATTCCGTCACTTAATATAACAGGCAGATAAAATGAAGCCCAAGGGCGATCGGCCCTTATAATTTCTATTTGAGGATCGTACGCGCCCAAAGGTATCTTATATTTGATGCGGTTGATGCTTGTTGAAATTTCCGCAAGCGCATCGGGCACATGTTCATTGAGGTTCAACCACACTGTAACGATGCTGCTGCCTGCCTTTGTTGCAGAATCCACATAGTCAATGCCGGAAACATTGCTAACAGCCTCCTCAATTGGGATCGTTATGAAACTCTTGACTTCATCCGCAGAAGCGCCAACAAAAGTTGTGTGGATTCTCAGAGCTGCGCTCTCAATCTGAGGGAATTCGGAAACGGTCATTTCCAAACTGGACTTTATGCCAGCAAGCGTTATCAAAAGACAAAAAGATATTGCAACTACAGGACGCGTTACAAACACCTCAATAGCAGAGATTTGTCGCGAAAATGCCTCTGAGCCACGGTTCTCAACCATCATTTGTCCCAACGAGTGAACCTTCAGTTAGTTTAAAGGCACCAATTCCAGCTATTGTTTCTCCCCCTTGCAATCCCTCTAGAATGATAACCTCCTTCTCGGTTTGAGGTCCGAGCTTTACGCGTCTCTTGTAAGCTCGCTGGTTTAGTGTTGACATGTCATTTCCAGGCTGAATAGTAAAAACGTACGGGCCGAGTTCGTCATAAATGATTGAAGCCAGTGGAACTTTTGTGATGGTTCTCATCTTGCCCCTTGGAAGTAGTACTTTGACAAAGCTACCATGGGGCAGTCCAACAAGTTCTCTGCGAGCCTCAGCACGCATCCGTATGTTGCTAGAGGTAGCATTCACTGAGAAATTTTTGGCAACTATTTCTGCAGGGGTTGCATGCTGTCTTTGCTCCTGAAGAGGTCCGGCAAATTCGCTGAGCACTTGAACGACCGTGCCGATTTCCGTGCTGGATAAACCCTGAGGCACATTGAAGTCAATCCATAATCTGTCCCCGGTTCCAACAAGCTCCGTAATAACATGGTCTGGAGTTATCATTTGCCCTATATTTAATTGATGAAGGCCAGCCGAAGCCTCGAACGGTGCTGTTATGGTCTTTTTCAAAATCATGGCCTCAATTGCTCGCACGCTGGCAGATTTTGATTGGAACTCAGCTCTGTGTTCGTCCAAGTCCTCTAGTGAGGCCCCTCCAGTTTTAAAAAGCTTCTCAATTCTCTCTAGCGCTATTTCTGCTAACCGTGCCTCAGACACTATTGCATCCCTCCTCGCCATATCTTGGGTCGCATCGATGCGTAGCAAAACCTGCCCTTTTTCAACATTATCTCCTGATTCGAAACCGATATACTCGATACGTCCCGCAGTCTCGCTAACCAGATCAATCCGATTTTGCACTACTACTTTTCCAGTAATGGTGGTTTGCTCTTGCCAATTTTGGCTTGTGACGAGGTGAATCTCTATGCTTTGAGAAATCTCAGGACGGGCGTTCGCCGATTCAATCGCATGTTTGATTTGCAAATACTTCATTGCGGAGAGTATCATGGCCAAGGCTATGCAAGTTGCGCACGTGAATAATATTGCTTTGTACTTCATCCTATCTCACAAATAAACGGTCGAGCAGAACACGACATCTGTCGGGCGCAAAAACAATGCAGCATGCAGACGATAAAGATTCTGCCAATACCGCACCCAATTCTGTGAATTAACATTCGCAACAAGTCAATATTCATACGGCCAAAAACCGAAGAGGGTCTTTAGAGTATTCCCAAATATAGACAGAATACTTTCTCTAAACCAATGCCAAAATATACTTTCGAAGCCGGTCGTCTGCCATAGATTATTCACCTAGCTTAGAGAAAAATTATTCAGCTAGGATACCAACACATCAACATGGATATCTTACCTCCGTGTCAGTTTTTTTTCATCCCTACCGACCAACCCTCCCTCTGATATGTTTTTATTTAAGATGCCCAGAAGCAATAACCGAAGCTCAATCGTGCCCGCACCATCTAGAGTATGGAATCGGTGATAAGTCCGAGGAACTTTGTGCGCGGCCAACACTGTTCAATGCTATTACTTGTTTGAAGCTGATAATACGGTGTCACAACCGAGAGAGAGGGGCGATGCATAACAGTTTCTTAATTCAAATCCTCAATTGCAGTCCGCATATGACCGGTGATAATCTTTCGGACCTTTCGATCCACCTTTTGCTCTTGATTCTCGAAGTGATATTTACGCTTTCCTAACGGTGGGTTAATTTTTAGCGATTCGCTAACCTGTCATACAATAACGCTATTCACCCAATCTACTTTTTACCCTACACGGTGTGCACATACTCAACGGCAAGAATTATGTTAAAAACTGAAGGTACGCAATAAATTGATGTGGACGACATTGATATCGCGCAAGCGGGCTGAGGAGTCGCACTACGAATTGGGTAATATATTTGAACAAACCCATTTAAAATCTTTCAGCGAAATCATCGATTGACTTAACAGTAACATCCGCCATGCAAAAAAATCGCCATCGGTCGCTATCGAAACATCCTAAGATTAACAAAATTATGGTCCCGTATATTCCGGCTCTCCCGGCGCTCTGTAGCAATCTAAGGGGCTTCGAAGACAATCACTACCAAAGTAAAAACCTGATCCAACCCTGTGTTCCATGAGAAGAAAGAGGATTGAGTGTACTCCGTCATGCGTCTGTTTCATGCCCATCTCGGCAGGGGTTCGCCCATTTCGCAATGCCATTGGTCTAGTCATATCAGTCTCAATAAACCCAGGTGTGCAAGCATTTATTATCAAATTTGGATAGAGTTTCGCTTGATTCATAGTGAGGGCGTTAGTGCAAGCTTTGGAGAAGCCATAAACTTCATCAACCAATTGAGCTTTAACTGAGGTCGTCGCATTATCGTATTTTTCTAAAAAATCGCTACATAGCTTGTTAATTTCATCCCAACTTACGTTCTCGTTGGTCAGGATCTTACAAATGAACTTGTCACATCGAGACAAGAAGTTGGGTCCGGATGCGGAGGTGACATTTACAACGCGACCATTCTTTGGTTGTAAAATAGAGAAAAGGCAGTCAATGACTCGCTTTGGTCCCTTTGTGTTCACTTCAATAATGTCTTGTGGTCCCTTATCCGATCGCGCTATGCCTGCATTATTTACTATCCCGTAAAGATTGGGCTCACCAGATGCATCATGTTTGTTGATTTCATCTGCCGCCATCTGCACCGAAGATTCATTTGTAACATCAATTTCAACTAGGGCGATGTGATGTTCGGCTCTAGGGTTTCTCTGAATGATTGCCTCAATGGCTCTGTTTCCCAAATTTCTATCTCTACAACCGAGAAAAACGAATGTCTCTGAATATGACTCTAGCAAGGCCTCGCAAACAGCCAAGCCTATGCCTTTGTTTGCTCCTGTCACGAGGATTTTCTTTGTTACTCCCATTCTTCTCCTCCAACTTTGAGCGCTGTTTTAAAGTCAGCAGTCATGACGATTGGCTCATATGAAAGCCTAAGACGACTATTTTCCCTAATCGATAGCAAAATATTATTTTATAAATGCTCTCACTAAAAGCTATTGGAGTTCTATATTGCCATGAATAAAAACTCCCTTAATTTTCCATTCGTTACCTTTTTTCACTAATAAATGGGTCGCATCCGTGTTAGAAATCTCACAATGACACCCATCTAATCTTGAAAAATTGAACCGAACCATTGACGTCGTTGCGTCCTCATAAAGCGTTTCTAATGAATTGATGTTTGACTTGTCCCATCCTGTCCTGCGAAGGGCCTCAAAATCTATAGCGTCACTGTATTTTTCGAACAACCTGGTTTTATGATCAATTGTGAACACACAGGGTGCATCAAACATGAGGTCTAGGGAGTACTCATCCGCTTGGTTGAACAGATTGAAGAAATTTATTACGGTCTCGGATGGAGAGTTGCTGGTCTCAATCTGTTCGATATCAATCATGTCTGATTCCTTTGCATTTTGGAACAAAATCTATAATGAAGGGGCTACTTCATTCCCTTCAGAACAAGTTTAAACGTAAATTTCATTTTACAGGACCATTTCCATAGCCAACAAATACTTAGTGGATGTCAAAGGCCGTTTCGCATCAATTTTGCATACAGGATCAAAGATTCCACTCTTTGATTTTAGCCACAGAAGCTACTTGCCGAGTAAAAAAGTAAGGGGAATATGCAACCTTTCACGCCATGCCTTGGGACTGTGGTCTGCTCCATGAAACTTTTTTGTAACCCAGTCCTGTCCTTCGACAAATCCGTGGGAATGCATGACTTTATCCATTCTTTTCTGATAGGGTTCATAAGCCTTATCATAGGTTTCAGTGCCATAATCAAAATACAGTCTATGCGATCCGGCCTTGGGCCAATGATGCTCATACCAATCGATTTCCGCCCCATCACCGTGAGCCCACTCGGTCGAAAGACAGGCAGCACCGCCGAAAATATCAGGATACTCTGATATTGCATAGGCGGATATCGAGCCACCCATACTAGCGCCCATGGTATAGGTATTGCTCCTTCCGGAAAGAGTGCGAAAATTATCATCTATAAAGGGCTTGAGTTCATCTACCAAAAACTTCAGGTAATTATCTGAGGTCACTTCATCAGGGCTAACATCTGAATCCCCTATCTGCGTGAGTGAAGTTTCAACCTCCGTAATAGGTTTCTGAGGCATGTTTTCGCTGGCTCTTAAAAAATACCAAACCGAAACGATGATCGCTGGGCGAATCGTGTTTTCGCTAATCAGTTTAGTCATTATTTTATCTGTTTCAAAAAACATTCCACCTGCATACCAATCGAAAGGTTTCCAGAAAAAACTGGCGAATGGCGAAGTTTTCTTTTTGAACACTAGCTGTCCGTCGTGCATATAAATAACGGGATAACGTTCAGTGAGATCATCTTCATAGTCTGGTGGCAACCATACATCAACGGGTCGTGGAGGAATCATCTTAGACGGAAACCTTTCATAGAAGACAAACGAACCATGATTAGGGTCAGTCTCTGTTTCTAAAGTGCCCTCTCTAAAAAGCAGCAAACTGAGGGAAACAATTAGAGCCAATACTAAAATACTACCACTTCTATTTGACATGCCCTGCAGTGCTCTTGGCTTCATCAAGCTCTCTTTTATCTCGAAACTGCTCGTTCTCCAGAAACTGGCACAAATCCTGGGTTATAGAAACCAGTCAAACTATTTCCATTAACGGTACCTGAAAAATCTATACGATAATCCCAACCACCTTTATCCACACCATAGGAGAAACTTATATGAGGATGCTTATACTCACATGACCAAAGCTCCATGGGTTCGGTTTTAACACCGCGAGCGTCATTAACGAAATCAATCGTTCCCTGCTCGAAATCAAGAATTTGCTTGCCCCATTTGTTAGTCAGTTCCCAAACGCCACCGACATTGACACCAAGATTGATCTTTTCCTTTTTCCTAGGGGGCTGCGCGATCTCCTTTGAGACACTCAGAGTTCTGCCAGCCAGTTCTGATATTTTATTTTCGCTGTGACCAGAGACCGCTGATTTTAGACGGTCATTAAAAACTCCAACCCATTTGCTTGGTAATGCTGAGGCGCCTGACCTCGCCCCGAGGATGGAACCAACCGTAGCTCCCGTGCAATCAGTGTCCCAACCGCATCTCACTGTATTAACAATTCCCGTCTGGAAATCTTTTTCGCCGTACCACAGGCCCATGACGACTATCGCTGCATTGTTGATGGTATGAACACCATCATAGTGCCCGAAATGTTGATTTATCTTTTCCCAAACTCCAAGCCAATCATCCTCTTCTTTGCACCAAGCTAATGTATTGCGAATAGCCTCTGCTAATCGACACTCGGAGGGGATCTCGGCCAGCCCAGCAACAATGATGCTTTCTGCACTGACATAAACAAATGCGGCAGATATCATTGCGGCGACAAACATCTCTCCATAGATACCATTTTTGTCATGAGAGATTGAGGCATCATAGAATGCTAGCTCAGCGGCCTTTTCAGGCCAACCTGGCGCAGCATACCCGAAAATATCAGCCCGTATTTGAGCACCAATCCACTCCCGAAATGGATTTCTATAAGTTGCTGAAACCGGAGGCAGCTTTCCCATCACAAAATTACGGTATGCCACGTTTTCCGCAGTGCAAGCCATCTCGAACGGAAAATTTTCCAACCAAATGGTAGCCATGCCTCTAGGAGATAGGGCGGCACCGTAACGCTCCAGCGCAAGTAACCCCAATATTGTGTAATCCAAGTCATCATCTCGATCCATAAAGTGTATATTTCCACGGGTCGAGGTCCGCCATATATCAGCAACTACTCCTTCTTTGAAGGGAATGAAGTCATTGAGTGGGAGTACGTCCAATTCCTCAAGCAACTTATCAATCTGACCTTTATTCCAACCCTCAACCGGCTTTCCCAGCGCACAACCGGCGACACGCCCCAGCCAAGCGCCATATATACGATCGAAAAGCTCATCTTCATTGTGAGGCAAGTCCAGTCTCCGTGAAGCCTGTGGACGTCGCGATCTAATCTCCTCTAGAGTGGAGGGCTCGGTGTAATTAAAAGAATCATCAATTGGAAGCGACATAAGCTCATCGTAGAGTTTGTTCATTTCCAAGTCAGTGGCGTTTGAATCAAGCGCAGCGGTTACCCGAACCGATATTGCTGAAACGTCACATCCCTCCTCTCTCCGTTGAGTGATTTCAGCACTAATAAGTTGTCTCTCCGTAGAGCCCATCGTTGTCTCCCAAGTAATAGGTTATGAGTCTAAAATCACGGTCGTTGTAATTCAAATCTATTCGGCAATGCTTCCACCCAATAAGGTCACCTTAAAACATGGTTCACAGGCACAAAAAACATAACGCATGAAAGAACACTTATTCTGTCCCCAATACTGAAAATGCTTGATAGTATAGGGAGATGATTCAATCAATATTAAAAACACTATCTGCAGAGTGGGCATTGCATAAACATAACAAACTCAACAAGCAAGGTATCGTTGATAATGACGCC
>CACEBC010000016.1 GCA_902557735.1 Porticoccaceae bacterium | reverse complement strand
TTTGAGCAAATAACACATTTCTAAATAGCTAACTGGAGCAACCGAAA
Source organism: Porticoccaceae bacterium (assembly GCA_902557735.1). GTDB lineage: Bacteria > Pseudomonadota > Gammaproteobacteria > Pseudomonadales > Porticoccaceae > TMED48. Next base: position 44,939 of record CACEBC010000016.1, on the reverse strand, counting down.
CCAAGTGGAGATTTATGTTAAGGTCATCCAGCTTATGCTTTGTTCTGGGGTGTAATGGAAGGATCACAGTTGTTTTTTTGTGAATCTGGTTGAGAGCCTTGACGATTTCTCTTAACCTCTTGGGATCATCCGTATTCTCTGCGCGATGCAGCGTCGCTAGTGCATAATCTGATGAAATGTTTTGCGTGTCAAACCAATCTGGTTTTACTGCCTTTTCCCCATAAAATACCGCTGCATCTAACATAACGTCACCAACATTAACCACCTTAACATTTTTAGTTTTAAATCCCTCGTTAGATAAATTTTCAAGGGCTTGATAGGTGGGGCAAAAAAGTACCTTGCTTATCACATCCGTAAGTATTCTATTTTGCTCCTCTGGCATCCCCATATTAAAACTGCGCAAACCAGCTTCGACATGGGCAACCGGAATGTTGAGCTTCGCAGCTGCCAGTGCTCCGGCCAAGGTCGAATTGGTGTCACCATAAACTAAAACCCAGTCCGGAGACTCTGCAAGGATGATTTTTTCAACGCAAGCCAACATTCTGCCAGTCATGGCACCATGCGATAAAGCTGATATACCAAGGTTATAATTTGGCTTAGGAATACCCATTTCCTTAAAAAAAACATCACTCATGTTCTTATCGAAATGTTGTCCTGTGTGCACCAAAACTTCCTCGATATCAGCTTTGTTCGCTATCGCCCTGCTCACGCACGCGGCTTTGATAAATTGAGGCCTTGCTCCCACAACCGTTAAAATTTTCAAACTTACTTTCCTCAGATTTAATTTGCGCCAGGCATCGCTCTTTCGATCATGAGAGATTAGCTTTAAACGCAAGTCTCCTTGGCTACTGCATCCCCTTTTGGAGACTGCATAATACTGCCCTCGCAATCCATAGCTTGCACTGCGGAAATCTCTATTATGCGGCACTGTCGAACGCTCAGTATCGAGATCAATTACGGCAGGCAGATTTAGCTTTTATATGCCAAATTAATCATGGCCTGAATCATTGGGCTTTGAATTTTTCGCGTTGACGTGCCTAAGATAGTGCCCTCAGTAAAATCTGCCAATTAATCTGCCTCCACTTCCAAAATAATTTTGCTATTTGTAACCCTAAAATAGAGTGCCCATATGCTAAGAACTAGAATTACTGTTGAAATTACCTCCGCGAGTATGTTGTCGACTGTTAAATGTATGTGTTTTTGCAGAGACCCACACATCAAAAGTGCAATTACAGAAATAGTAAGTTCAAGTTTAGGATAAAGCCTGAATAAATTCAGCTCTCCATTGGTAATCTTGTAAGTAAGTAAAGACAGAATAATGGCCATCAAAACCGTATTAATTAAAACCCATGCAGCTGCCCCGATTAATCCATGCGATGATATAACGAAATAAGCCCCAATCGCTCCGAAAACTAAATAAATTAGCGCTGCAAATAACTCAAGGTGAGTTTTCCCCAAAGCACGCAAAGCCATGCCAAAAGTGACGACTCGGACATATACTAATGCAGAGAAGATAGCAAAAATCACTGCAGAATCCTCATAGTTAGCTCCAAAAAGAAGGATAACGAAGTCATCAGCATGCAAAATCAGAATCGTTGCGGCTGGGAACGTGAACCACGCGGTTCTGGTTACTGCCTGGCTCCATATTCTCCTCGCCCCATCGTAATCGGCCTTTTTGAGCTTCTCTGTAACAAGAGGAATTAAAACCGATGTCACACTATTCTGGGCGAGACTAAAGATTGGAATTTCAAATGCACCGACGCTATAAATACCGTAAGCTGTGACACCCAAAATACCTGAAATAAGTAGATGATCGATTTTTAATCCTAGGATCGACAGACCACTGGCCACCAGTAGAGGACATGAGTAGAGCAAAATAGAGAAAATTTTCTCTTTTTGTGGAATTATTTTGCGGCCAAGAGCGCCGCACAAATAGAGTATGAGCGTTACGAAAATAATCCCAACGAGAAAATACATGATCGACATCACCTTCACAATCTCAACCAATGGCTGCTCATTTAATGCAACTATTATCGTGGGTACCGTTATGGCCAACGCAGAACCAAGGGCCGCTATTATTTGCATTTTAGCTCGATCGAGAACTATCAAGACTGATGGCATCAAAATTATAAATACCACGCCAAGTGAAGCAATCGAAAAATAAGGAATAATGGAGACTAACACTATGTTATTGAATAATATGGCAAGTGTGTCCGTACCCAGATAGAGGAACAAAGTTAAGCTTATAGAAACCCCAAAAGTAACAATACAAATAGAGTTGATGTACTCCATTCTTTCGATGAAATTCTCAGCGCGACCTGAAAAATATAGCAAGCATGTTGGCAACGCAGAAAAACTTAGTGCGTTGAGTATGGCATGAATTAAAAAGAGTTGTCGGAAAGAAGCAAAATCTTCGACGCTCAGCGCACGTGCTAGAACCATGTAAAGTATCAAATTTGCGCACTGAATAATGAGCGAGGCCGAAAAAACGCTGATAACTTTACGCAACATTTTTTATAAGTAGGCGTGCATCGGCAAGCTGAAAACCTGTTTAGCAAGGAGAGAGGCGACAGGGATGTCTGTGTCTGTGTATTTGAGATCTTTAAAGGCGGTTTGCTGATGCAGACAGTTTCGGTAATAAATGGCCGTTGGAATTCCATTAGCCTTAAATTGTGAGATTGCAAGATCCCTCTTGTCAGTTTTTAATGTGTATTGAGCCCAAGAACTTCGATAACCCTCCGGAACGTGAGGAGTGTCGAACAAACCATAATATAGTTCATTATATTTCTGCGCATTGTGATTCCTCATAATAATCTCTTGAGGGAACTCTGCCAATTTTTCGATCAGGATTGCGGCTTGAATAGTATCCAAACGACTATTCATACCTATTCTAATGTTGTCATATTTATCTATCCCTTTTCCATGTGCCCTAAGAGACTTTAAGAGCTCTGCAAAGTGATCATTATTAGTGAATAAAGCGCCTCCATCGCCATAACATCCTAATGGTTTAGCCGGGAAAAAACTGGTTGCAGCAATATCGCCGAATGAGCCTGCTTTTTTTCCATTAATTTCCCCACCAAGACCTTGCGCGGCATCCTCGATTAGTCCAAGCTCGTATTTGGACGCAAGAGCCTCAATCTCAGGGTAATTAGCGGGCAAGCCAAATAAATCTACTGCTATGATAGCCTTTGGAGTAAGCTTACCAAACTTGATAACCTTCTGAATTTGAACCTCTAAATCTCTGGGACAAATATTAAATAACCTGCTATCAGAATCCACAAAAATTGGCGTAGCACCCTGCCCGGCTATTGCCTCAGCAGTGGCAAAAAAAGTGAAGGACGGGCAAAACACCGCGTCACCTTGCTTGCAACCAAGCACCATTAAAGCCAAAGACAAAGCATCAGTACCGTTAGCACATGAGATACAATGCTTGACACCGACATAATCTGCAAGAAGAGCTTCAAGCTCATGAACCTCCGGACCCATGATATATTGTCCGTGACTTAACACCTTTTCAATTCGTGAATCTATGCGACTCTTTAAATGCCTGTACTGTGCGGCAAGGTTAATAAATTGCATTAGCTAACCGTCCAATTTATAAAGGCGCCCTTTATCCAATTGATAAACTTGGCCTGTGTGCTTGCATCTTGTCGTAGCAGATCCGGTGAGCGGCAAATCCAGTTGTTCACCAAACTCACTAATCCAGCCTATTTGTCTCGAAGGCACTCCAACCACCAATGCGTAGGGGGGCACATTAGAATTAACCACCGCGCCAGCTCCCACAAAGGAGTATTTTCCGATGACAACCCCGCAGATAATGGTACAGTTGGCGCCTAAAGTCGCTCCTTTGTTGACTCGGGTGTCCCTATACTCGTCTTTGCGTTCAATAAATGACCGTGGGTTATGTACATTAGTAAAAACCATTGAGGGACCGCAGAAAACATCATCCGCAAGGAACACATTATCATATACGGAGACATTGTTTTGTATCTTACAACGGTCTCCAATCAGAACACGATTACCTACATATACGTTCTGACCGAGCGAAACATTCTTACCTATTTTTGCGTTACTGCAAACATGGACAAAATGCCAGATATTTGAACCATCTCCTATTTGCGCCCCATCATCTACCACCGCGGTATCATGCCGAAAGTAACTCATTGCGCTATCCTCAGATAATATTTTCCAACAACGAATGCGCGTTTTCTCCCGCATTTACTGCTGCTTGATTTCGGATTTCCTCAACTGTCTTAATGGCAGCCCTATTTTCATCTATGCCAAAACCATTCCCTTCGAGAATATTTTGGTAGCTTTGCAAATGGAGATCAGTAAATCCTGTCGAGAACTCTAGCTCTTGATCTCCTATTTTTATACTGCGATAGGTCATTTTACTTTCGGCACGCGCCGATATTGGAAGGTTCTTAGAATCAATGGATAAGAACCACTTGACTCTGGCCCGATCATATTCCAGGTATCCGCTAGCGCTCCTATTGTCCTTAAAATGAACCTCATTATGCAGTACCTCGCCGAAAATATATTGCAACATATCATAAAAATGCACTCCAATATTGGTAGACAAGCCTCCAGACTTTTTTACAGACCCCTTCCAAGACTTTAGATACCAATTACCCCTAGAGGTGATGTATGTCAGGTCCAAATCAAAAATTTCGTTTGTAGGCGTGGTTTGAACTTTCTGTCGCAAAGCAACGATGGAGGGATGAAGCCGAAGTTGCAATATCGAATAAACCTTGGCACCAAAAGTGTTTTCAAGTGTTATGAGAGTGTCGAGATCGCTAGAGGAAAGAACTAATGGTTTCTCACATATGACATCGATTCCTCTCTCGAGTCCAAATTTAATATGTTCCAAATGACAATAATTTGGACTACATACTACTATATAGTCAGGTAGCCCGTTAGATATGGTTTGTTGATCTATAAAGTCAGAAAACTGTTCAAATTTAGCGAAAAACTCAGCTTTGGGGAAATAGCTATCAATTAACCCAACAGAGTCGCTAATATCCATGGCAACTAAAAGGTTATTTTCAGTCATCTTGATTGCCTGAAAATGTCTCGGCGCTATATACCCTGCTGCGCCAATTAAGGCAAAGTTTTTCAAATCAAAACCTCAAAGTCTAAAAACTGTAAAGCCTAGTCTCTGCATAACCAATCTGTCGTAAATGCCTTTAAGATCTCCCAACACCGGTCTTTTGATATTGCAAGTTCCCCGCAAAACAGAGCCATCCAGCGACCTAAATTGCTTATGCCCGACAGCGACGACAATGGCATCCAAATCTTGAAGTGAGTTGAAAGAGGACAAGTCTAACCCATGCTGATCTTTAACCTCATCTTTATCCGCCCAAGGATCATGGATTTTTATTCTCAAACCCCAAGATTTAAGTTCCTCTATTAGGTCAAAAATTTTGCTATTCCGAATATCGGGGCAGTTCTCCTTAAACGTCACACCGAGAACGCCAATTTTCGCCACAGCAAGATCAATTTTATTCTGGACCATTTTCTTAATGACGCTCTTCCCTGCATAGCGCGCCATATTGTCATTGATTCTTCGGCCCGCAAGTATTACCTGAGGGCTGTATCCAATCATTTCAGCTTTGTGCGTGAGATAATATGGATCAACACCTATGCAGTGTCCCCCAACCATGCCTGGCTTGAAAGGCAGAAAGTTCCATTTGCTTTCGGCTGCCGAGAGAACATCAAGAGTATCAATCCCCAAACGATCGAGGATTACAGACAATTCATTTACTAGAGCAATATTTAGATCTCGCTGAGTGTTTTCTATGACTTTTGCAGCCTCAGCTACTTTAATTGAAGTTGCACAGAAAGTTCCTGCCTCAATGATCGTCTGGTATAACTCATCTATTAACCGTGCCACTTTTTCATTTGAACCGCTCGTCACTTTGGTAATTTTCGTTAATGTATTGACCTTGTCTCCCGGATTTATCCTCTCGGGGCTGTAGCCGCAAAAAAAGTCAATGTTGTAGCGTAACCCTGAAATTTCCTCGAGAATCGGGACGCAAATCTCCTCGGTACAACCTGGATAGACGGTCGACTCATATACAACGATACTTCCTCGTTTGATTTTACTACCAACCAGTGTAGTGGCCTGCTTCAGAGCAAATAAGTTGGGGCGGTTTGCACCATCGATTGGTGTAGGTACCGTAATAATAAAAACGTTACAACTTAGAAGATCTTCCGTGTTCGCAGTGAACTTTACAAAATGGGCGCTTAACAAATCTTCCCGCGTAACCTCAAGTGTGCTATCGACCCCCGCATTAAGTTCAGCGATACGATTTCTATTTATATCATAGCCGGTGGTAGTCATTTTTTTGCCAAACTCTACTGCAAGCGGAAGCCCCACATAGCCCAACCCGATAACGGCCAGTTTGTCATAATCTTCATCAAGAGATGCCATTTCACCGTCTCCATAGTTAACTCACTAATCTGCAGAAGGCTCTGAAAAAACTAAGGCAAACCGTATTGGTCCTTTAGCGTTTCAAAATCTTCACGATCAAGTCTTGGTCCAAACCTTTGCACGACGCGTGAAGCACAATCATTTGCAAAGTCTGCGGCCCACTGGAAATTTCGTCCAGACGTTATAGAAAAAAGAAATGCTCCGGCAAACATGTCTCCGGCGCCATTTGTATCAATAGCGTCCACCGTAACGCCTTCCGAAAAAAATACACTCTCGCCGTCAAAACACCTAGCACCATCCGCGCCACTGGTGATCACGTGAGAAATTGAGCAATAAGACAATTGGCGCGCCGCCTCGTCCAAATTCGAAGTACCCGTAAATGCAAGCGCCTCTGCCTTGTTACAAAAGATCAGATCAACACCGACTTCGACCATCTGCCGCAAATTTTCTGAATTAGCTTCGACAACAAATGGGTCTGACAGGCTTATGGCCACCTTAACGCCGGAAGTTTTAGCAAATCTTATAATACCCGCAGCCATTTCCGTGTGCTCGGCACTAGTAGCAAGATATCCCTCAATATACAACCATTGAGAGTTGAAAAGTGCCGTCTCATCAATCTCCCTTTTGGACAAATGAGCACTGGCACCCAAAAATGTATTCATGGTTCGCTCAGCATCAACCGTAACCATGACTAGACATTTCCCTGTCACGCCCGTCTCCAATTGCGCGTTGTGAAAATCCACTCCCGCCGCGGCAAGTTCTCTGATAAAAGTGTGACCATCAGCATCATCTGCGACCTTTCCACTGAAAAAAGTTTCAGACCCCAGACCTGCAGCAGCAACAATTGAATTGCATACCGATCCCCCACACTTTCGCAAAAAGTCATTGGGCCCTTTAGCAAATGAACTAAGAATATCTCTCTGGCGTTTTTCATCGACCAGAGTCATAACGCCTTTTTCAATACCCGCAATTTTAAGGAATTGATCTGACACACGGAATTCTGTATCTAATAGAGCCGCTCCGATTCCATAAAGATGATATTTTCTCACCATCTAGAAATCCTCCTCCATAACCGAAGATTTGCCCGCTTTGATTGACCCCAGATTAACCATATCAGGGTTTTGCTCCCAGGATTGTCGTTTCAATTCCTTGCGAAGCAATTTGATCTCTTCCCGCAACGCTTCGTACTCCTGCTGTTTTCTGGCAAGGAAGCGGGTTGTAATGGCTGTCTTTTCAACGATTCCCTGTGGAGTCAACAAGTACATGTAACCCAGCTTATTGTTTGATCTTCTGAAATTTCCGAGCTTTATCCATCCGATGTCAACCAACGACTTAACAATGTAATGAGTCTTTCCCAAACTTACACCCAGTTTCTGAGAAAGCTGCCGTTGAGTCAGATCTGGCTGCCGCTCGAGGAGCTGCATGACGCGATATTCAAGTTCCTGTTTTATCATCAATTATCAAATTTAATTGGGTTTGCCAAAGATTCTATGGGTTGCTTGAATTAAAATCTGGTCATAAAAAATATTAGAAATTGGCAATATTAAAGCATTTGTTCACGCCATGAACAAGCTCTGCGGGAATTTTCAAATATCGCAGTCACAAGCCAATTTTCATCCAGCTTTATGGTAAATTGGGCCAGATTTAACCTTGATGCGGAGTAACCGCAAAACGGTTTTGCCCAGAAAGAAAAAATGCAATCCAATAAGCGACAATCTGCCCTGTAAAGACCAAAATCCAGTGGTTACCAGTAACTGGCCACCAATCACCCAGGTAACCGATAAGAGCAATACCTGAGGTCGAAGAAACTATAAATACACCGGTACTGGAATTTGCAAGGGTTTTTGAACGAAACCAGCGTTGAAAGTGATAATTTAATCGATTATGCAAATGGTTGTCATCGGGAAGAAATATTGACTTACCCTTGGTTGCGCGTCTAATCAAGCTGACGAGGATATCAATACATGGATAAGCTAGTAGAACCGCAAGAAAAGATGCAGAAAAGATCCCTTCTGAAAAAAGAAATAGTCCCGATAATACGAGCGCTGCGCCCAATCCATAAGCGCCCGCATCACCGAGAATCAAACGCCCAGAGATTAGATTAAATATTGTGAACAGTCCGCAGCTGGTCATCAGGGCGGCATAAATAAAACCGTTCGTTTCCAAATAAAAAATACTAAAAGATATAGTAAGTATGCCTGGTAGCAGCCCATTAGCCCCATCCGCCATGTTAACTGCATTTATAAAACCAACGCAGAAAATAACTGTTAAAAACCATCCTGTAGCTGGAATGTCTAGAAGATATTTCAGTCCAATAACATCCAGTTCTGTCGGAATAAGAAATGGCGAAACCGCAATTATCACTCCAAAAATTAGCGTCATGGTGATTAAGCGGAATAAAGGCGTTAAATAATTATTTCTTATATCCTCCACTAAACCCAATGCGGCACAAGCGAGTGGCCCGACCCATCCGACCCAGAAAACACCATATGCACCTATGTTTACCAAAGTGACTTCGGTGAAAACCGCCGAAAAAATCAACGCCAATGTACAAACTAAAACTGCCGCACCGCCCAATCGCGACGCGGAAATATGAGATATACCATGTTTATCTTGAGCATCTTCTGCATAGCTTTGGCGAGTGAGCCACTGAAGCAATAACATGACTAATAAGCCAGAGATACCGAAAAAAATCGCGGACAAAACGAGACATGCTGATAACTTGACGAGATCTTTATCCGAAAAGATAAAAACGTTTTTCACCTCTTGCAAACCGTGTTAATGTCCACCCCCTCAACCTCTATCTGGTACCTTTATGGTCGTCTCAAAAAAAGAGTTGGAATAAGTAAATGGCCAGCCGAAAAGAACAGGACTGAGACCTCCAACTCTTCTAAACTATCGGCGAATAACATGCGACAGCACGGCCCATAAAAGTGCAAAAATACCGCCGAGCACAGATCCCAGCACACAAATTATCACACGCCTAGGGCCAGATTTCTCCTCTGGAACCATGCTTGGATTAACTGCAACAAAAACATAATCTGGGCTAGCTTCTGCTATCATCTTATTTTTAATTTGCTCTTGGATAATGTTATAAAAGACATCCTTCATTTCGGCAATTTGTGTTTTCTCTATTTGGGCTTGCAAGTATTCGATATTATTCGTTACCTTGGTCACCTGTCGACTTTGCATGTGCCGATTTATGGCATCCACAAACATATCTACCCACTTTTTTGCGAGATATGGTGAATAAAATGTAATAGATATAGACACCAAGTCGGTTTTTTTATCTTCGGTGACGATCAACATTTCCGAAAATCGTAGGAACAACTCCCAACTGCTGGGACCTCTATACCCTGCACCATCCTCGTCTTCGATCAACCACTTGCCTTCTTGGAAATCATATATACCATTGTCAAACATGAGCCGATTAGATTGCTTTTCCCAAGAGTTTGTAGCCATTATTTCAACTGCAAGATCATTCTCTTTTATAAAATTATCAATGAAATTCCAAGATTGCATGACTTCCTGCGCAATTTGAGATTCATTGGCTTCTCTCCCAGCCACATTTATTCCTGCTAGAGAAGCCAAACCCCCAAGTTGTCCCAAACTACCCGCCAGACCGGACGACTGTTCTTGAGCTGGAGCTAGAACAGCCCGCGCCTTATATTCATTGGGGATCATTAATGCATACCAGACCACCGAGACAGAAAAAAGAATGGTGACTATTGAAATAGCTACTTTACGAGCCCAGATCACCTGACCCAATTCAGATAGAGTTAGTTCTGTGTCAGTTCGAATTCCGAACGATGCCGATTTACCCATATTCTCACCGGTAGCGCCAGACATTATTTTGTTGCCGCCGCTATCGCTGCCAAGCCAGACGTACTATTAAAGACAATCTGAGTTATTTCACGCCAAAGTTTGATGTTATTTGTATAATCAGAATCAATTGGCACTACGATTGTATCGCCAGGTCTGAGTTCTGCTTCCGCAGTGTATCTGACCCAGCTTGATTCGGGTCTAAGTACGGATCCATCTGCACGAACAACGTAAAGTTCTTTGTCGTCAGCTCGCGCGGTCATCCCCGCTGAGAGGCCTATGTAATCATTGAGATCAAGATCCTCGCGAAAGCTGTGAGTGCCCGGGCGACGTATCTCTCCAACGACAGTAACAGTTGAGACGCGCGGGGGGATAATTATGCTATCCCCATCCTCCAGACGGATATCGGCAAGACCGTCACCCGCCAGAGCAGCCTCAATGTCGACCAATAATCGACCCGACCCGGTAAATTCATCCAGTTTCTCAGCGACTGAGTTTACCTCTTCAATCGCTATATCCTTGTCCTCTTTTGTGAGCTGTGATGCAGCAAAATCTCTAATGATAGATTGTGCGAACTCTCTGGCTCTCTGAGTCTCCAACTCGGCGATTGACTCCCGAGTAAAGATAGTGCCAATTGGAAAAGCGTCTTCAGTCAGTCCTCCAGCACGGCGCAGGACATCGGACAAGGCTTCCCCCTTTTGAATTCGATAAGTTCCAGGAAACCTTACTTCTCCATCTAATATAACCGAGTCCTCAGGATTCCATCGAGACACCGCCCGCACATGTAAATGATCTCTCGAGCTTACCTTTGTTATACTTCGCCCTTGCGTTTCTGCTTCAAGATTGACCTCGGTGTAACGGCTCAAAACTTCTTTGCTGGGGCTGGTAAACAGACTTCTTAACTCAGCTGAATCCATATAGACCCTATCCTCCAAACCGCCGGCAGCCGCAATTAATTTTTTCACCGAGAATTCGGTAGTAACCGGAAAAGTTCCGGGCGACTTGACTGCTCCAGAAATAGAAGCCGTCTTAACTGGTTCACCGGCTCGAGCCTGCGACTGGAGTTTGGAAATAACCGGAGCTAAAAGCACTTCGCGCTGAACCGCTGCCACCTCTTTCTCACTGTCCGTTAGTTCGTCTTCTTCTCCACCAAACAACTCTGCTTCAAACTTTTTATCAATACGTGTTTGTGTACTTTCGCTGTCCACCGATGACAGGTCAGTAACCTTCGACAACCCAAAGACGATTATTTTGTCTCTAGGCCGAGTAAGCAAATCATCTGGAGATCCTTTGTTAAGGATGGCGGACGCCAAATCGATTTGTAAAACTTCGATATCTAACCGCTGGTTTTTTTGTCTTACTATTAAGCCATAACCCAAATCGGCATAGTTCTTCAGATCCCCCTCCACGGAACCCATAAGATCTGAGACGCGCTGACCTTCTACCCAACCATATATTCCCGGCCGCACCACCGCCCCCTCAATCGTTACAGCATTTTTAAGATTATCTGTGCTGATGGGAACCGTGACCACATCACCATCTTTAAGAAGGTATGAGGCATCACTCGAGTCATCGAGGTCAATATTTTTTACTTCTGGCAACGACTTCCCTAGGGCCTTGCTTACCACCGATATTCCCGAGGCATACGCCTCTGGGGTCAAGTTTCCCGCCATAGTTACCACATCTCGAATTGATTCTCCGTCCACATATTCATAGATCATTGGCCGCTTTACTGCACCGCTTATGGTCACCATCCCTGTGTAAGGTGGAACGAACACCACATCACCAGATCGCAACCTAATGTCGTTGCTAGAATCACCATGCAACAATAACGAGTATGTATCAAAAGTTTGCACAACGTTGCCATTACGTTTGACTTGAATATTCCTCAGCGAGCCAATGTCGCTAATTCCACCCACTTGGAACAATGCTTGAGAAATCGTCGTCAAAGCAGAAACCGAGTATGCTCCAGGTACGGCGACTTCTCCAGCCAAAAAGACGTTGATAGCTCTCAACCTTCCCATAGACACTGAAGCCTGCGCTCCCAACAATTCTTCTGCCACACGAGAACGAATAAATTCGCGAGCATCTTCAAAGGTCAAACCCGCCAAACTAATAGGCCCGAGTTTAGGGATGTTTATCTCACCATCCCGAGTCACTTGCAGATCATAATGATTATTTTCAGTTCCAAATAGATCGATGGTAATATGATCTCCCACGCCCAGACGATAATCACTCGGCACTGTCGCATCATCGGTTGGAGCAAACGTGCTCACTTCCCTGTCAAAAAGCGTTAGACCATAGCGCTTTGGTGTTGCCTCTTCTTCCTCTTGACTTTCCTGGAACTCCGCAAAAGCCTCTTCGAATAATTCTTGCTCTCGCTGAAATTGCTCTCGCTCTTCAGCCTCTTTGGAAATTGTAGGCAAAACCTGCCCAGGGACACCAATCTCTTGACCTGATTCTTCTTCTTGCTGTCGGCCGAGCATTTCATCGAGGTCAAAACCATACTTCTGCGCTAGCACAATCTGCTCTGAACGCGGAAGTGATTTAAGTTCTTCGAGAAGTTGCGGGCTTATTGATTGGGAGGCCGCATTTGTCGGACTCATTACCAAGATGAAAACTAAGGCCTTCGTTAACTTTCCGACAGCACCGTGGAAATAGCAAAAGAGGATACCAAAATCCTTAGACGACCTTTGACAAAAAACCGTTTTCTTTAAATCCTGCATTATTTGTTCTACCCTCGTTCCTAGCGAAGTCGAAGACTCAAAATATTGCGACTATCGTCTATAACTTGCTTAATACTGGTGATCCGGCCAAGACTATCAACCAAAATTGTATTTGTATAGCCCTGCCCATCAGTGCACGACTGCAAAAAGCGTGTGAACTTACCATCTTGTTTATTAATCCAAGGCTCACATACATGCACCGCTTTAACTTGACCTGCAGATCTAAGGTACCTTTCGTTACCTTCGTCAAAAATTGTCCAGGGTCGCTGAAACCTGCCTAAACCTCTCGCTTGAGTTATTATCCACCCGTCGAACTCCAGAAAATCTGATCTATCATTTACGAAAAAAGTTTTTCCCTCTGATACAACTGCGCTGACCAACGCATTGTGCCCAGCAAATTCGAGTTCCCATACATGAGCGGACAAATCAATCTCCGACTCAGAAAGTAGCTCTCGAAGGGCCTGCAGTTGGCTAGATTCAATAGCACAGCCGCTCAAGAAAAGGAATAATATCACTGCTGAAATTCTATGCCTTATCTTCACGGAAGCATCCGATCGGTTAGATTATAAAGAGCATCATAGCGGGCTCCTCTGATATCCCACCAAATGTTACCACTAAAGTTTTCGAGGCGTTGGCCCCCATCACGTTGGATTGGTCTTAATCGATTACTATAAGAGGCTTTATTTCGTCGGCCAAATAGTCCATCTAAGGGCATTCTAAGAAATATCCCCTTGTCAAAGCTTCCCTCGCCAAACTCCTCGAATGACACATCCGTCATGGTGGCCCACAGACCAACCATCCAGCCGTTATTGAAAGTCCGTCTTATTTCCATCGTAGCACCAATATCTCTTGCGAGATATTTCCCGGCATGCAAGGCAATATCCATGTTGTAAAAGGGGGAGGCCCAATATAGGCTCGCAAAAGCCGTGGCCGTTTCATAATTCAAATGTTTTAGAGACCTATCATAATCGCGCTGACGAACCCAATTTGCACTGAATCCCGATGCTATTCGAGATTGAAAAGGCTGAAATAGGATTTCGCCCCCAAAACCGCTATACATTTCCTCCAGAACACCAGCATAAACTCTGTAATGGAATTCTTTAAAAGTTGTGCCTCTCTTCTCAATAAAGAGCGAATCTAGCCCACTGTCACCTTCCTTAAGATATCTTACGATGTCCGATCTGACACGCGGTAGGATGGAATCTGAGCTTCTCTTGATGCTATCAAAGTTATTTTTAATATTCAGAGCGTAATAACCGTTTACGCTCCAGTTATCTGGCAAAACTAGGTTTATGCCTACCTTCCCGAAAAGCTGATAACGCATTGGATCATCTGGATCAAACAACTGGAACCGGGTCCCCAAGTTTACGTCAAAAATGACTTTATTTTGCACGAACCCTGTTTTATATTGAATCTGGTCGAGGTGCCTCCCCGGCAGAACCTTGATTTGGCGCTCCATCAAACCTCTAGATTGATTAGATAGTAAAGAGGGCCTCCGAATTTGTACCGAGTGAACTCTGTGACCGGCTTCTTCCAAAACTACTCTGATCGTATTTATCGACTTCGGCATGTGAAGATCTGCGAGGATGCTTATTCTTGCAATGGCATCAGCCCAAATAGGAAACTCCGAGTTAGCGATTACTAAAATCGCAGCGCCACTTGCTTCATCGATGTTGGCCTCAAGAAGAAGCAATCCGGAGCGCTCAACGTCAAAAAGCAAAGTGTCATACCAGCTTGAGGCGTCTAGCATCGCGGGGAGCTCATCTTCTGACATGTCGAGACTAGAGATAAAATTTGAAGCTTGCCGTCTTTCAGGTAACCCTTTGGTGTCTAGTGCCGCGGAAACGGTGATGCCCCACTCTTGCCCTGTTTGTCGCGAGAGTAGGATTGACAGTCCGGGTCTCGGCTCCCACTTGACACCTCCACTCCAATGGCTTTTTGGTTTTCGCCCTCCACGCCTCACTTCCCAGTCATATTGATCAGGATTATATTCGACCATAAAAGAGAGCGGCAAAAAGTCAAATTGGTACTGAACACCGCCAAATAAGCCCGTTTTCTCGCCTTTGAAAAAGGTATTAGCGGACAATTCTCCTCCCTCACCAAAATCATTTTCTCTTGATTTAAAATCGCCAAAAATAGTCGTGAGGGGATTGTCAAAGTCACCAGCACCTGCCAACCTACCCCAACCCATCCCCAAGGTAAAATCTAAATTGTTCCAATACTTGTTAGCTACAATATATTCAGAGCCAAAAACACCGGTACCGACCATGTCGCGGATACCCACGGCCACCTGCGGGAGGTATTCCCTCTCAGACCAGAGCCTCAATTTTGCTTCGTAATTCCTATCATAATAAAAAAATCTGTTAAAACCTGTATACCGAAACGTGGTTTCCAACCATGGGGTAGGCTGATAACTGATCGCATAGGAATTTGTTCGAGACTGAATGGCTGCTGTGGCCGTTATTACACCATCCGATGCCATTCTTGCGGTGGGGATATCCACTAACCCCATTGTGCCATAATCAGACGCGGGTACACATATTGTGTGAAAAGAGGTTACTAATGAGATCGCAACTACTAGAAGAATTTTCACTTAGGCCACATTCCCCCTAGCATTAAAAAAGGGCATCAAAGATGCCCTTTTTTTTACGTAAACTCTCCTAGGTTCCAGTAGTGGGCGTACTTGGCGTGCTTGGCGTACTGGGTGTGCTGGGAGTCGTCGGAGACGGCGTAATATTAGTTTCCGGCGTAGTTGGCGTTGGCTCTGGCTCTGGCTCTGGCTCTGGCTCTGGCTCTGGCTCAGGCTCAGGCTCAGGCTCTGGCTCAGGCTCTGGCTCTGGCTCTGGCTCTGGCTCTGGCTCTGGCTCTGGCGCAGGATCATCGTCGTCATCATCGAGCGCGTTAGCAAGCACCGCCGCACCAACAACCCCAAGGGCAACTGCCGTTGGAACTGATAGCCCGCCGACGCTTCCAGCTGCTTGGCCCTGTGTTGCAGATTCTCCACCAGCCTCGGGCGCAGATGACTCAGCAGCCTCTTCGCCTTCACTTTGAGCAAAACCCGATGGTACAACCAAAAACGAGGCAATTGCTAGGGCAAGAACTTTCTTTGTGAACATAACATAATCCTTTCTTAACGGGTCATATGGGACCTCAAGCCAAAACATCTCATGTCTCGCAGTAGGTGTTGCCTGCAGATAATGCGCCAACGCGAACTCAGAGCACTGTTGTTGTGCCTATACCATCCCCATACCTTCTTTTCTCGCTATTATAGTTTACAGCAACTACAGTGTGCAAGACTGGCTACCGGTATAATATTCCGTTGCGTCATATATGCAAGCAAAATTTTCGCCTAGCGGGCTTACAAAGCATCTTGGCCAAAATTTAGTCAGGTAAAGGATAACATTAAACGGTTTACCGATTTCTTGAAAGCTCTATGTATTTCGCTACACGAGCGTTATTGTCGCAGATTGAAATCTCCATCCGATGAGCACGTGGTAGCCAAGTAACATAACATTCATTGTCAGCGCATTTTAAGGTTCATATTTCGTCCAAAATCTGCAGGAGCTCATCTGTTCGCTTATCCATCAACTCCTTGTCACCCCTAGTCTCAACATTGAGTCGCACCAATGGTTCGGTATTACTCTTTCTCAAATTAAAACGCCACTGACCAAAATCCATTGAGAGACCATCAGTATGGTCGATGCTCACCGCCTTTTTCCGATAGTTTGCGCAAACTCGGTTAATTGCCTCGCTGGGATCTCTGATAGACCTGTTGATCTCACCAGGGGACGGATAGGCATCAATCATTTGATCCACCATTTTTGACAATGATCGTTTACCTGAACACATTAATTGCAAAATCAATAACCAAGGAATCATGCCACTGTCGCAAAAGAAAAAGTCTCTGAAATAATGATGTGCACTCATTTCACCGCCGTAGACGGCGTTTTCTTGTCGCATTCGTTCCTTAATAAAAGCATGTCCAGTCTTCGACATAACCGCCCGACCTCCGAATCGTCCTGTGAGATCAATGGTATTCCAAATTAAACGAGGATCATAAACTATGGTAGAAGCAGGATCTTTCTCCAAAAAAAATTTAGCCAATAATCCAACGACGTAGTAACCCTCGATGAAACGACCATTCTCATCAACGAAAAAACACCTGTCAAAATCCCCATCCCAAGCCAAACCAATATCAGCAGTATTATCCAGTACCGCTTCAATAGTCGGAGCGCGATTCTGATGCAAAATAGGATTAGGAATGCCGTTTGGAAATAATCCATCGGGTTCATTAAAAATTTTAATAAATTGTATCGGCACCCCAAGTTCGATAAATCGATTTTCAATGGCATCAATTATTTTTCCTGCACAACCATTACCCGCATTGCAGACCAACTTTTTTGGTGTCAAAGACGACTGGTCAATATAGCTCAATAGATGATCTACATACTCAGTTGTCAAATCCAATTCTCTGAAACCGCCTCGAGTTTTAGACAGGATAAAGTCATTTTTTTGCGCAAGCTTTTGAATTTCGAGAAGCCCTGTGTCGGAGCTTATCGGACGCGAATTGTGTCTCACCAATTTCATGCCATTGAAGTCGATGGGATTATGGCTGGCTGTTACTTCAACCCCGCCATCACATCCCAGAAAAGATGTAGCAAAGTAGATTTCCTCTGTACCGACCGTGCCAATATCTATTACATCAACTCCCGAGTCTCTTAGGCCCTCGCTTAACGCAAGTTTTAGGGATGAAGTTGATGTCCGTATATCACCACCAACTACTACCTCGTTGGCATTCAAAAAGGTCGCGTAAGCACACCCGATGCGATAGGCGATATTTTCATTTAGTTCCGAACCCAGACGGCCTCGGATATCATAAGCTTTAAAACATGTTAATTCTTTCATTTGTTCAATCTTTCACTAGTAGTAAATATCATTCCAAGACGCCTTTTCGATCACGATTGTTCAGAGTCAAATTGACAAAAATCTATGTGGTATCTATAGTCCGAGCAATCTAGCTCGCCTATAAAGTTTTTGGCCCAGGTGGTGAAATTGGTAGACACGCTAGCTTCAGGTGCTAGTGCTCGCAAGGGCGTGGAGGTTCAAGTCCTCTCCTGGGCACCATCAATTGATAATGGCTACTGTATAGTGTAATGCCTTCTGTTAAAACTCAATCAAGCAAATAGCAGCTTATGAGAAGTTTGTGAACCAATTTTCTCCGGGCTCGCTTCCTCAAAGTTCGATGCCAAAGGCCATATAACGGATGTTTGACGGCCCGAGGTATCTGCGATCAACCTGCCAGCATGCCAAGAACCGATCCCCGAACAATCTCTAGCTTCCTTCAACGGCATAGTATTCCGCACCAGAGTAGATATTCGGTTCCGCACAAGTTGCCGTGTCAGCAAGCTTTGCTGCCAACTCACTGCCAGTGGATTCCCAGTTCGCGTTTCCAGCTGCCATAGCTTCGAAATCGGGGTGCCAGTTGAACCAGTAGAAATCTGCAGGGTCATCTCCAACCGGCAGATAGATGCCATAAGCGAACCTTGTGCCAGTGCCATTGATCTCCAGCCATTGAGCGAATTCGGCAACATTACCATCAAGATCCGCTTTCGATTTGCCCTCATTAAAGGTGCACGCAATTTCGCCTGCTGCAAAGCTATCCCAATCTTCTAAAGCGATGGCGTCTGGCGCTGGGAATTGAGTGGTATAAGCAAAGATCTCGCTGTCGTCACAGTCTAGCACACCCGCGAATTTTTCACTCCAAGCTTGACCCGCCTCGTCTTGCCGCCATTCAGCCCATCCTGCCTCAGCCGCCTGCTGAGATGTCCACTGGATTTCCCACCACCAATTTGCATTTTGATTTTTTCCTTCAACTGGCGTGTATCCACCTATCCAAGCGATCTCATCCGAGAGCGCTAGCGCATTAAATTCGGTTATCATAGTTTTGAGATTTTCCTCTGAATAATCAGAGCCCGTTGTGCATGACAAAAATTCGTTAAAAAAACGGTCTGTTTGAGTAATCTCTATAATGTCCTCAACGACATTTTCCTTCTCTGGCTGAACCATCTCGTCGTTTTTGTTGTCCGCACAACTAACAAACCCGAAAACTAGCATAAGAGGTAAAAACAGTTTTTTATAGCTATTCATAAGGGGATCTCCCATTTATTTATAAAACAAAACGTCGAAGACTAGCCTAACAAACAACCAGATGTCCAATATAATGTAAATTTAGAGGTCTAAACTATTGGTGACGTCTCCACTTTCAGAGGGCGTTAGGCCCAATACCGCATACTGAATGATATCAGCACGCTGTTTAAATAAGAGTCAAGCTTTTTTTCGAAAGAGGGACTTTGAGTTCGCTGATTCCATTCATATGACCTAACTTCGGCCTCATCTTGCAGCCAATATCCTGTCGATTGAGGCAATAAAAACATCTAATCGTTCTCTAAAACTGTCGAGTTGCGATTCAGAGGCCTCTTCAAAAATATTTGAAATTGTTTCGATAGTTATCTCACGATTTTTTTTTAATTTAGACTTAAACTCGCTATCCCCAATGCTGCTGATTTGTTTCAAGTGAGAAATCAATGCCATCTCATACAGCGGATCACTTCTTTCGGAAAGCAACACCAGAAGCTGCGCTGTCCATTCTTTCCGATGAAGCGACCATTGCAATCTCAAGTCATCCATTGCGCTGGCACGCGCAACAACTGTTTTTATCTGGCTATCTGTCAGCTTCATTTTGATCCGTTTAAAGCCGGCAATATATCTCTTCAATACTAGATCCGAGTAACTCCCCGAATCCTCGGCTATTTGACTTGCCCAATCACTATGTTTGGCTGCCAAGTACTTTTCAATCTCAATTAGTTGCTTTTGACTTAGGGTGTCCGAAAATTCAACGAACGGAGTCTCGAAAAACACACCCGTCTTCGTCAATAAATCGCTCACATAATCATAAAATTGCATGGTAAATTCTTTAGAATTTTCGCGGTTGATGTATTTCATTTGAAGAAGCATTATTTTAATTTTGGGCAGTTCGTTTTTGGCAAACCAATTTTGATAGTCCTTAGAAACCTTCTCAATTACAGATTGCTGTTCTTCCGAAAAATTAGCATATTCATTGAAGTAACTTACCAGATAATTATCTATTCTTTCATATGCCCAAGACCCCGCAATCGAACAAGAAACAACACTGAAAATAACTGAGATTAAAAGATAAAACTTTCGTCGTCTTTTCATGATTCATCATTTTGAGAACGGTTAAGGACCCGAGTATTTCCGAAGATAGTTATAGATTATGCATTTTCCTGCATAGTAACCCCAGTTTGCTCCCTTCAGGGAACTTTGTTGTATTTTTTCTAAAGTCCTGTTGGTATTAAACTGCTTAAATACGCAAATTTAGAAACTCTTCAACGATATCACAAAAAGTCATCCCCTCGTTACATAAAGCCAATCCATTTTTCGATAATTCTTCATGATGATGGACGGAAAAATTCAAACTTATTCTTGGTTAAGGCGGTTATAATGCAGAGATACGAGCCTCAACTTGCTTGGTACCAACGAGATAGGATCAACCCAATGTCTGATGAACAATACTATGAAAATGATCGCATTTGGTCATCGGGATTCGAGCACTCCTCAGACGAAGTTGAGCGATTGAGTGCAGTTAAGAGTTTGATAGCAAAAGAAGTAACGTCCTTGCTCGATGTCGGTTGTGGAAACGGTCACTTCGTAAATAGTATGCTTCGAACAACAGCTATCGGTCGAGTTTGCGGTGTAGACCGAAGCAAGTCAGCTTTAAGCTATGTAAAATCAGAAAAATATGAAGCCTCAGCTGGTGATCTACCATTCGAGGATAATGAGTTTGATTTGGTATGCGCATTTGAGGTTTTGGAGCACCTGCCAACAGCAATTTATAGGCAAGCCATTCGCGAGATTACAAGGGTCGCAAAAAAACATGTTCTGATCAGCGTACCATACAAAGAAGATATACGCTCAGAACTAATATCTTGTCCCCAATGCTTTTGTGCTTTTAATCGGAGTTATCACCTCCGAAGTTTTGATCGTGACACTATGCAACGGTTGTTTGACGATTCAAAAGTTAAACCGCTTCTCCAAGACACCAAATTGTGCGGCACGGTCAAAATTTATTTTGGACTGTCTTGGCTAAAACGACTGGTTGCCGGTTTCAGAACTCCACCGTTACCGCCGAATGCCGTCTGCCCGCATTGCGGCTTTACATCAAAACAAGTTAAGCATGATGCCAAAAAAGAAGAAGAACTGCCAAGTAATACTCTGAGTTCATCTCGGCGAGTCGGTCAGCTGCTGCGCAAGATGCTTCCATTCAAAACTCAAGCCAGATGGGTGATTGCTCACTATACTTTGGACCAAGCCGATTCGAACCTCCAATAGTTATCTGCCAAACCGGAGTGACTGGTCTGGATAATATGCCTACCGACTAAGAAAAATCAAGTTCCGTGAATCCCCACTGGGTTTAGGGTAAGATCAAGCGTTTAATTAACTAATAAGGAACATCTTCAAGTGGCCCGACTTAAAAAAATTGTCTTAGCTTACTCTGGAGGCTTGGATACATCTGTCATTGTTAGGTGGCTCCAAGAAAATTATGGTTGTGAGGTGGTAACATTCACCGCTGATATCGGTCAGGGCGAAGAGGTGGAACCTGCCCGTGCAAAGGCTGAATCATTGGGAGTTCGAGAGATTTTCATCGAAGATCTCCGAGAGGAATATGCGCAAGATTTTGTATTTCCTATGTTTCGGGCAAATACAGTTTATGAAGGTGAGTATCTCCTGGGCACCTCTATTGCCCGACCATTGATCGCGAAGCGATTAATCGAGATTGCCAAGCAAACTGGCGCAGACGCCATCTCACATGGTGCTACCGGCAAAGGAAATGATCAAGTGCGCTTCGAGCTCGGCGCATATGCACTTAAACCTGATATCAGGATTATCGCTCCTTGGCGTGAATGGGAACTTGATTCGCGCGTTAAACTCATGAACTATTGCAAAGCCCACGACATTCCAGTGGGAATGAAGAGAGGCAGCAAATCTCCCTACTCTATGGATGCAAACTTGCTGCACATATCCTACGAGGGAGGAAACCTCGAAGATCCATGGGAGGAACCTGACGAAGCAATGTGGCGCTGGACAACGTCACCGGAAAGTGCTCCAGATACACCCACTTACCTCACTTTAACTTATACGTCAGGCGACATAACAGCAGTAGATACTGCGCCCTTGTCACCGGCGGGCGTGATCGAGAAACTAAACATCATCGCTGGCAGGAATGGTATTGGTCGGACAGATATCGTCGAGAACAGGTATGTTGGCATGAAATCGAGAGGCTGTTATGAGACGCCTGCTGGTACCCTCATGCTAAAAGCACATAGAGCTATTGAGTCGCTCACACTTGACAGAGAAGTCGCGCATTTAAAAGACCAATTGATGCCACGCTACGCAGAGCTTATCTACAACGGTTACTGGTGGGCACCAGAACGGCAGGTCTTGCAAACGGCAATAGATGCGACGCAATCGGTGGTTAACGGTGAAGTCAGACTTAAGTTATATAAAGGTAGCGTAAGTGTTGTCGGCAGGAGATCTGACAGCGATAGCCTATTCGATGCGAACATTGCAACCTTTGAGGAAGATGAAGGCGCTTATAATCAATCAGATGCCGAGGGATTCATCAAGCTTAACGCGTTACGGTTAAGAACTGCATCGTTCAGAGGGCGCAAATTCTAAATATCAATTGCTTTAGCTGCTATAGGTTTAAAAACGACAGTAGGGGAACTCAGATATGACTGATCTTAATCAATTAAATCAACAAGAGTTAGCGGAAGTAAGAAATCTATTAGAAATAGAGAAAATTAAGACACTACGGATGCAGTATTCATACCTAATGGACAGTCGTCAGCTCCCGGCTTTTTATGACCTCTTTGATGAGGAGGCATTGTGCGAATTTGGTCCCTATGGCGTTTGGACTGGAAAAAATCAAATTATTGAAAATTTTAATGCCGTTTTTAAAGATACTCTGAACGATGCTTTCTGGTCAATGCATGCTAACACGGGTCATCAGGTTAAGATTACTGGTCCAAACAGCGCCCAGGGGCAAATTTATCTTTTAGACATCGTTACTGACAAAAAGCCTGATGAAAATCCCTTTATATGGTTTGCAGTTTACGATGAAGATTATATTAAAAGAGGGCATACGTGGAAGATCAAACGCTCTAGTATTCACTTCCTGTGGCCAGAGAAACATCTTGACCCCAAATTCATCGGGCGATGACGAGAGGATGTCGAATTTTCCTTACCACTTACATTCATGCTGATATCAGGCATTTGAGGATCTACATAGATGAATCAGCAATTTATTCCACACTCACACTTGGCCTGATCTTTCGTCTTTGTGCTCAGAGTATTTGCACCTTAATTAAAAGCGCTTCCGCTAGTTACCGATAAAGAGTTTTTTGATAATACAAACACCTACGATTGGCTAGCTTATGGCCGAAAACACAGTGAGCAGCGTTTTAGCCCTCTAGACCAGGTCAATCTTAAAACTGTGTCTCAAATTGGGGTCGAATGGTATTTAAATCTCCCAAATGATGTCGGGCTGTCGGCCAAACCTCTTGTTTCAGACGGCGTACTATACTTCGTTGGAACAATGAATATCATTCCAGCAGTTGATACGAGAAGCGGGCGCGAGCATATATCAACAAAAGGGATGTTGGCAATGTCATGGATACGACGCTCCCGGCGGTGTGCACCCTATCTGCCGGCATCGCAACTGACGTTGTTTAAAATGAAGTCCGGTCTAGCCGCCGTCGTCAGGGATGGTGGTCGAACCGACCTGGGATTGCCCGCTTTCCCTGACATTTCAGACGATCAGTTAAGCGCACTTATACATCATTTAAGCGGTGTTGCAAATTCAGTTGATGCCGAGACCGCCAGCGAAAACACTCGATAAGCTAAACTCTGAATGTATCAGAGTTGGTGTCAATGCAGCCCCTTGTTAGTTTAGTTATGCGTCATAACCTCCAACTGCTTTGACTTCCAGATATTCCTCGAAGCCATGACCGCCCCACTCTCTGCCGTTCCCAGACTGTTTGTATCCCCCAAATGGAGCATTAAATCCGCAAAACGCCCCATTAATATCGACATTACCCGCGCGGATCTTCGAAGCAACGTCACGAGCATGGTTTATATCTCCGCTTTGAACATAGCCCGCTAAACCATATGCGGTGTCGTTTGCGATATCAATCGCCTCTTCCTCCGTTTTGTATGGAATCATGGTGAGCACTGGACCAAATATTTCCTCCCGAGCTATAGTCATCTTATTGTTAGCCTCGGAAAAAACAGTGGGACGAACATAATAGCCAGTTTTGAGACCTTCTGGACGACCGAGCCCTCCTATAACCAGTTTAGCTCCTTCTTGTATTCCTTTTTCGATAAGCCCTTGAATCTTATTAAATTGAACGTCAGATACGGCAGGCCCCATTGTGGTGTTTTCATCCTGAGGATCCCCAACTTGCACGGCCTCGGTTACCCTTTTGGCAATTTCTTCCGCTTCAGACAATTTATTCTCGGGCACCAACATCCTCGAGGGCGCATTGCATGACTGGCCGGTGTTGAGATACATTTGTCCGATGCCGCGAGTTACGGCGTCTTCGAGATCAGCATCATCTAAAATAATGTTTGGTGATTTTCCCCCCAGTTCTAGCGTGACGCGCTTTACCGTCGGAGCCGCATTCTGAGACACGAGCGATCCTGCTCGCGTCGACCCAGTAAATGAAACCAGTTCAACATCTGGATGTTTGGATAACGCGGTACCGACACCCATTCCATCTCCGTTGATCAAGTTAAATACACCCGCTGGCACGCCGGCCTCATGCATAATCTCGGCGAAGATATACCCTGACAGAGGAGCTACTTCACTTGGCTTCAAAATCATAGTACAACCAACCGCCAAAGCTGGCGCCACCTTACAGGCAATCTGATTAGCTGGCCAATTCCAAGGAGTGATCATGCCACAGACGCCTATTGGCTCTTTAAAAATTCGTGTTGTGCCGCACTCCTCTTCAAATTTGAAATCTCTGAGGATCTTGATTGCCTCTTCTAAATGGACTTGACCCAAATAAGCTTGCGTGCCGCTGGCAAGAGACTGCGGAGCGCCCATCTCCTCGCGAATGCACTCAGCCATAGTGGCATAATTTTTCTTATAGGCAGCCACGCAGGACTCTAGCAACTCTATCCGCTCGCTCCGATCCGTTCGGCTAAAACTCCGGAATGCATGTCTCGCAGCCGAAACTGCAATATCCACGTCCTTTGATGAACCAAGCGATATCGTTGCGCACACATCCGCTGTGGCGGGGTTATAGACATTAAAATCATTTGGAGCAACTGGATCTACCCATTGTCCATCAATGTAAAACTTATCAAATTTTCGCATAGCTATCTCCGATAGTCAGAACAGTTTAGTATGAATTTCTTATCAATAAACCTTCAAGATCCTAGTGTGCCGATGATTTTTTGGCTCTAGTGATGTTATTAATAACATTCTATTTCCCCTCTGCTCGTTCCATAGCACAAAGCAGGTATTTTTCTTCCCTCAGTATTCACTTGGCAAATAATTTGAGAGCGTGCAACACATAAACGCGATCACAACAATTACGAGTAGGCCAAAAATATTGACCAATCCAACGCTAGTTTCAAGAAATCTCACTGTGACAATTTTTGCAACCGCAGTGTTTCAGCCTTTATCATAGTTCTCAGCTCGTCCAAGTTATCCTCAACTTTTGCCGCCGCGATTTGTCCGCTTCGAGCAACCAGTCTCGGCATCAATTCGAGGGTTTTCTTCCCTACTTTTGACGAGTAAAAGGCATTTATTTCTTTTAATTCCCCCAACGTGTACGCTTCTGTGTACATGCGAACCATTTCTGGCTTCAAACTTTCATAGCTCATGTATCTTTCGAAGAACTTAGTCATGACGTCTTTATAGGGCGCAAGAGATGGGCTCTGATTCATCTGCATCTCCAGCATTTGATTGCTAGACTGCTGCAATGCTACTCTGATGTTAACGTCCATCTTTGAGAGCAACTTCTCTGCCTCCTGTCTTAAATCCGCATCGGCATGAGAATCCACTGCAGCTACAAAAATGACCAAAAAAAGTGATATTCTTATCATTTTGATTCCTTGGGTATCCCTATTAATCATACTTTACCGGAGTGGTCTGAACACTGACTCGAAATAGCGTGAAATTAATTTTAAAATTCTCCCAACCAGTTCAAACACAATTAGCGGTTAATACTTGTGCTTTTGCGTTTCCGATTGTCAAAGACACTTTTCAAATATCAGACCCATACTCCGACGGCTACAACCATGCACGATCACGCTACGCTAGCCAGTTTTATGCCGGCTTTTGCCTGACTTTGCGTCTATAATTACCACTGTTCATTGCACATGCCGCTATTTCTAGGATCTATAATTACTAGTGCAATTGCCCGTCACAATGTTAAGGTCATGACTCCGAACGAACCTCTATTATGCGATCAGTTACAATCACTATTCAAATATTTCGTTCAAAACAATACATTTTTAGAAAAGGCTTTAAAAAATTTCATAAATCGACTTAGCTAAGGAATATTTTTAAAAACATTCGAATTGAAATCACGAGCAGAAAGAAACCAAATACAAACCGAAGTTGGCGTTGCCCGAGCCTATGAGCCACCCCTGCTCCCATTGGAGCGGCGAGCACGGTCACCGGCGCTATGATGGTCATAGCTATAAGATTTACATAACCCCAACTCGCAATAGGCAATCGACTATCGCTCCAACCGGATACAATAAAAGATATTGCTCCGGGCAGACTAATTAGCAAACCAAACGCCGCCGCTGTGCCGACCGCGCGATGCATCGGCCGATTCAACATGGTCAGGATTGGCACGCTGAACGTTCCTCCGCCAACGCCAAGCATGCTTGACAAACCACCAAGCCCAAAAGGCACGGCGAACCCCAAGGATGGAACGCGATACCGCCTAAAGAAGTTAATCTGTCTGTTCGGCAATAACATGTTCATTGCAACGAGCAATGTCATTACTCCAAACCCCAAAGACAAAATCGTACCTTTGAGCTGGCTTGCTACTGCCACCCCTATAATAGAGCCTAGGAGGATTGTTGGGCCCCATAATCTGACCATATCCAGTTCCACACAATCTCTTTTATGATGCGCTAGGGAAGAGGATATTGATGTCGGAACGATAATGGCGAGAGAGGTTGCAACAGCGCTATGCATGCTTATCTCGGGTTCCATACCAACGAGTGAAAACACAAGATCTAGGGCAGGCACATATATTATACCGCCTCCAACTCCCAACATACCTGCCAGACCACCGCCCAGAGCTCCAGCAGTAACCAACAGGATCAATAATGGAAACCATTCCAGAAACAATTCCATATTTTTGCATTCTCTACATCTACAGCCCATCGAGCAGAGTCTAATGACGATGATCTTCTCTATTGGGTAATTTATTAAGCGTCTAATTATACAATTAAGAGATATATATATTCTTTTTAATTTTCAAAAAGAATATATATTCTAAATTTATTTAAAGGGTGGAGAAGGAGCACAGTTTTATAAAAATCGACCGCACGGAGCCTTTTGATGCACCTGAGATTTTTAATCCTGTTTGATGGATCTAACACACCCCACTTCTTTTTTTGCTACTGCCACAATCATAGATCCGACTACGACCATAGTCGCGCCAACTAACGTTAAAAGATACATAGGTTCAATGCTAACGCCCTCCATGGGAAATATTTGCACAATCGTCGATGTAATAACTGGAGTTAAAGCCATAATTGCACTAACTCGTGAAGCTTCTATATGGGCAAGCGCTTCCGAAAAACTGCCATAAGCAATGAGCGTGTTTAAACCGCAAAACACCAATAACCCCCAATGATAGATGTCTAAATGAAGCAAAGAAGAAAATTCCGTTTTAATTAAGAATACCCCTGCGCCAATCCAATAAATGATGAGTAATATCTCCCCGGAGGTAAATTCCGCCATTAGAAACTTCTGAATGATCGCATATCCCGCCCAGAACAGTGCGCCTGCCGCTATCATCACCATACCCTCACCGTAGTCGCTAAAATTAATGCAAAGGTCTGCAGCCCGATGAGTAAAATATAAACTCAAACCTATTATGAAGATCACAGCGCCATAACATTGAGGCCGAGAAAACTGTTCTTGGAAGATCCAGATCCCAGCTAAAAGGAAAAGCATTGGGGCGAGTTGGATAATGATCTCGGCCGCCTCAGATGTGGTTTTTTCAAGACCTAAGATAAAAAGCGCATAGTTTGCGGCGAGTAAAGTTCCTGCACAAAAAAATTGAAACATTCTTCGCGGGAACAGCAATTTCGACAAACTTGGTAATCGACCTCGAAAAGATAAGTATGCGGTTAAGATCGCGGCAGCCAAAAAGAAACGGAAAAAGGTAATCGTTACCGGATCTAGTCCCTGCATAAGCTGAACTAAGGCAATCGGCAATACCGCCCACATGATCATAGCGACAAATGCCAAAGACAACCCAAGGTTTCGTCGACCAGACACGCTATTCATCAAATGAGTCTCTAACCGTTTCGCACACATCGGCTCCATTCATTCACATTTTATCCATTTGATTGTCTCCGAGCAGAATTTCTAGCAGCACAGAGGCCTCAGAGTTGGCTAATAACTGAAATGTTTCAGTTTTCACTCTCTGGTCATCAACCCAAAGAACATCATCAGCCCACTCGGTCCACTTAGCCAACCCATCATTAAGCGCGGACAATGGTAAAACAGCAATGCCGCAATTCACATGCATATTAGGTTGCCAGACTTGAATAAACTCAGACAATTTTTCTGTAAAAGTCGATGGGAAAACGCATACCATCTCTTTGTCTTGGTCACCGTTATTGAACACGCTGCATGGTCTGGCAAGCACTGCCGTCATCATAATAACACCGAAGTCTTCGCAAAATATTCGCCCCAGCCCTCCTATATGTGGACTAACACCCAACATCTGGAAATTAGGATTCCCTTTCCCAACTTCGCGGGTCTGAGCTTTTGATATCCCTTCGTAACAGTTAGTTCAAATTTTCCCTCCCTAAGGCGATCAGTCTTTGGGCAGAAGTTAGACGTTCCCCACAAAATCATCTGGCAGAGCGGGGCGGAGTGCGCTCTGCGGCAGGCCTGACAATGACAAAATCCTGAGAACAGGGGTTTATCGGTTACAACACGAATTTCCGCTGCCCCGCAAAGACAAATCGCCGTTGCTTCATTCTTTGTTCAACTCGGATAACATCCATCAACAAGCGACGCATTGCCAGCGCTCGCTCTGTTATCGCTGCCCATATCAGTAATGCCCAAGGAGACTCTCGATTTTTATCTCATAAGCTCGGATATTCCAGGTAGAGCCTCATTATGCCGGGCGGTGTACCAACTCGAGGCCTCGATATAGAGAGCATCAATCTCTGCGGATTTTGGAAAAGCAGCGCAAAATCCGGGATGTTCCGGCTCTATTGTTATTTTAGCAGCAGTAATAAAATGCGCGAGGAAGAGCCGAGGGTCTTCCAGACCAACCGAAATGCGCATAGTCGTTTTGCGGATGCCAGCTTCCAATAATGCCGAGTCAGAGAGTTCAGAATGGGTGGTCATGGCAGGGCAAAGTGCCAACGAATTTGTTTGACCTATGCTTACTTGAAGGCCCACCGCAGGTTCTAGGGAGTCTGAAAAGCGCTTGAAGACCGATGGATTAATCGAAGATTCTGCCTCAGAAGACTCCATATCGATCGTGAAGAGCGGAGCTGGAAGCCCCAGATACATGTGTTTTTCCAGCAGAGCATGGTTCGGGTTTTCCTCCAAAACAGGACAGGACACGTTAATACAAGGGTGCGATGAAAGAACTTTGGCCAGGACAACTGTGTTGATGGCTTTCTGCAAAACGCGCATCTCATATGTTTTCATCCCGTTCAGAACTTCAAACGCCTTGTCCGCATCCAGAAAACCTCCCTTGATGTAATAGACATTCCAGAACATACTTTGATCCCAACTCACCGTGCGATCACTGCCATCTGGCCAAGTCGCGTCGACACTGCTATTTTTAGGTACAAACATGTCCTCATTGCGACCAATGACTACTCCAGCAGTGGTAGTGCCCGTTCCAGCCAAGTCTTTGGTGTATGAATGCAACACAAAATCAGGCCGTTCCATCCGATCGGCGATCTTGAGCAGAGGCTGAAGGAAGGGTGTTCCAACCGTCGGGTCAACAATTACTCTGTGCCCAAGTTCATGGGCACGCTTGCAAATACCGGGCACATCGAGAACGTAACCGTGGGGATTACACGGGCTTTCTAAATAAATAAAAATCTTAGACCCATTATTCACTCTGTCGGAATACTGCGCTGCAACTTTCTCTAAGGCGATCGCAAAGGCTTTGGAGTCATAACCATCGAACCACTCTAGCGCTACTCCCAGTTTCGATTCTTTAGCGAACCAATCATGCAGTAATTGATATGTTCCACCATAGATATTCCGAGAAGCGAGTACTATATCGTCTCTACTGAGCAGATGACTCATTACACCATCAATCGCGGCCATTCCAGAATTGAAATTCCA
Organism: Porticoccaceae bacterium; assembly: GCA_902557735.1. Taxonomy (GTDB): domain Bacteria; phylum Pseudomonadota; class Gammaproteobacteria; order Pseudomonadales; family Porticoccaceae; genus TMED48. The sequence continues at coordinate 14,293 of CACEBC010000016.1, read as the reverse complement.
TGCCATATACTGATTTGACTCTGCCCCGCATTCAAGATCGATTATGTGATTGGCCAAGCTTATAGATGTGGGGTTTAAGAGTCGGGAGTAAATATCGTGCAACGGTTCTCTGCCACAGAAAGCATCCTCCACCCATTCGGTGCATGCAAATAAATAGGTGGCTGTCCGCGTTATGACAGGCGTCGAAGAAAAGATTGCTGCCACGTTATCAAAGAGCGGGTAAGCACCCTTCGATGCGAACCCGGGGTGATCTGTCGTAATTGACTGATAAGATGCCCGCAAGGGGTTCTGCAACGAATCCAATATTTTTGCCAATTGGAAACTTATAAAACGCTTTGCGTTAAACCACGCTATTCGATCCGTTCTATCGACGTGAGAAAGCCCCTCGAATGTGATCTTCCCCAAGTCATGGGTCGCAACATTTACATCATAGAGGCTGTGAGCCAGCATAATGAGAGCGCGACCAAAATCGCTGTCTGGATCTATTCCGAAGTGACGAGCTTGCTCTTCGGCAAGGTCGCTAGATTGACTAGCTGCTGTCGTATTGCGGAGTGGGCTCAATTGCCGTCTCGGATCAAATTCCATAGATAATCCCCTATGTTTCGTTGTTTGGGTTCCTAACTGCTCGTCGATGTAACTACTTAAATTCCTGGTTGCTTCTGTCGTTGCCCCGAAAAATGACCACCTAAACAGCCATCATATTTTTCATCTGCAGACTATTAAGAGAAGCTCGACAAGTTTTGAGGCTGTAACTCGCTAAAATCAAGGGCCGAACAGTGAAAAATGGGCAGGGATGCATTTTGCATGCCCACTAACCATTTTCCTCACTCTAGTTACGATTGATGACCTATGGCGGTGCCATCAGGCCTAAAACTTCTTGACGCGGCATTCTATCTAAAGCACTGATAGGATTAAAGACCCGAGTGTCTATTTTTTTCTTACCAGAAAAACCCATTGATTTCACTAAGTTGATGATTTAGTCAAACACTAACTTTAATTGTCTTGCCATTCCGGACGGCGCTTTTCAAAAAACGCTCTGACACCCTCCTTAGCGTCATATTTCATTAAATTATCGACCATCACTTGAGAGGTATATTTGTATGCGTCGGCGAGCGGCATAGAAGACTGAGCGTAGAATGCTCTCTTTCCCATTGCCAAAGTCAATAGCGACTTTTGCGCAATCCCCTCTGCCAATTCCATGGTACTAGATGTTAAATCTTCTGCAGGAAGAACTCTGTTCACAAGACCCATTTGCTCGGCACGATCAGCGCTGATCATATCTCCTGTCAACAGCATTTCCATAGCGTGCTTGTGAGAGACATTCCGCGATAACGCAACCATCGGAGTGGAGCAAAAAAGCCCGATATTCACTCCCGGGGTTGCAAACCTAGCCGTATCGGCTGCGAGGGCGAGATCACAGCTTGCAACTAACTGACAGCCCGCAGCAGTAGCGACTGTCGCTACCTCTGCTATAACCGGCTTCGGATACTCTACTATCGATTGCATCACCGACGCACATGCCGAAAAAAGACCCTCGAACTTAGATCGCCCGCCATCCCGAGTCGACCGAGCTAAGGAAATCTCTTTAAGATCATGACCGGCGCAAAAGGCGGGCCCATTAGCAGCTATAACAATTACTCGGACGCGCTCATCGAACTCGATTTCGTTAAGTACAGCAGAAATCTCTGTCAACATTGCATATGACAACGCATTTCTTCGAGACTCATCATTCAAGGTCAGGCGAAGTATGCCTGATTGAGTTTTTTCTTGCTGCAGAATAACGTTAGTGCTTTCCATCATTGCCTCCAAGCTTGCTTTACATTTTCAATTCTGTCTTCCACCGCTAGTTCTTAAAAACTGTGACCGTGATTGCTGTAAAAAATGAAATAACTCGGAACTAATGTAATCCAAAAACTGACAAATCCACTGCCGATTCCTGAGTTGGCGCATTTTAATTCAGTGCAAGAATAATACTATCTCATAAAAACTGACCGCACATTCTATTCAATGGTCAAAGGATATTTTCTGTTATCTGACTCTCGATCTTTTAACCAGATCGAGCGGAGGCTCAAACGCTTTTGGGGTTCTCCATTTTTGACAAATTTTCGATGGCCAAAATAGTGACCGGCAAAAAATCCGTTTCAGATGCACTGAGCTGACTTATGATCATTTGCTTCATCGGCGGTGACCAAAACTTTTGAAGATGCGCTGCAACATGCGCCGCAACCAAATCATCGGATCCATTAGCTCGGAGATTCAGCGCTATTTGGTTGGCCATCTTGATCAAATTTTCCGGCGTTGCTACTGGCACTCCTTTTAAAATACCTCCGTCTCAATTCTCCAGTTATTCGTGTAAACGACATGCCGGTCCATCCTCAAGAAGCCAATGAGTGTTAGACCTGCCTTGTTCGCCAATTCTATGGCTAGGGAGGTAGGCGCCGAGACTGCTGCTAGTGTACCGATTCCTGCGGTAACAGTTTTAAGCACCATCTCGTAACTAGCCCTGCTAGTAGTGACCACAAAACCTGTACCTATCTGCCGTTTTTGTTTTTTCTCAAGTTTTGCCAAAGCCCCTAATAGTTTGTCCAATGCATTATGACGCCCAACATCTTCGCGAACCATAATTATCTCACCATTCGGTCTGCACAAAGCTGTTCCATGAACGGCACCTGTTTCTTGCTGAAACTTCTGCATCGACCAAATTTCGCCAGCAGCTTTTTGAATGGCCGCATGTGATAATTTGCCTTCCGCTGTCGACACATCCAACGCAGGAGGTTCCCTTACCGCTGAAGCTAGCGATTCCGCGCCACATATGCCGCAACCCGTTCTACCCACCAAACTACGGCGCCTTTGTTTCAAACGAGCAAAGGATTCAGAGGCAATAGTCATTGATAGTTCAATTCCTTTTTCAGTTTCAACTGCCTGATAATCCAATAATTGTTTTGGATCCTGCAGAATGCCTTCGTTCAGGCTAAAACCAAGCGCAAAATCTTCCAGATCAGTGGGCGTTCCCATCATGACTGCATGGGATACGCCATTGTAAACAAGAGCTAATGCCGCTTCAGTAGCAACCGAGTCAAGCCCCTCTGACAAGCCACCAACCTGCCATACTTGTCTAGATACATGGCTTGTCCCCTGATCTAAAATTTTCGCCATTACACTCGCGCTTCCCGAAGAAACCGCTGCTGACGTTTATCGAACCGTTTCTGCCTGGCCTGCCAGCGTGATGGCTGAGTCACTTTAGATACTTGAACAGCAGTGACTTTATATTCTGGACAGTTAGTTGCCCAATCGCTGTTATCGGTAGTAATAACGTTAGCGCCAGAAACAGGATGGTGAAAGGTTGTATAAACCACACCTGGTTTCACTCTTTCAGTCAACTGGGCACGGAGCACAGTATCTCCGACGCGACTGGCAATACCTACCCAATCTCCCTCAGAAACCCCCCGCTCTTCCGCATCATGTGGATGGATCTCCAGTATATCTTCCTCATGCCAAGAACTATTCGCTGTCCGCCTAGTTTGAGCACCAACGTTGTATTGGGATAGGATTCGTCCTGTCGTCAATAGCAATGGAAATCGCTTATTTGATCGCTCATCGGATGGTACGTACTCAGTCATTGCAAAAAAACCTTTGCCGCGGACGAATTTATCCACATGCATAATGGGTGTTCCCATTGGCGCATCCTCATTGCAAGGCCACTGAATGCTGCCTAGCGCATCTAGCTTGCCATAGGATACTCCTCGGAATGTTGGAGTAAGTCTCGCTATCTCGTCCATTATTTCTGAGGGATGCTCATAGCTCATTTGGCAACCCAGAGCATTGGCAAGCTGCATAGTGGCCTCCCAATCCGCCTTACCACTGAGGGGCTCAATAGCTTTGCGAACTGGTGATATGCGTCGCTCAGCATTTGTAAATGTTCCATCCTTCTCTAAAAACGATGCGCCTGGCAAAAACACGTGCGCATATTTAGCTGTTTCATTGAGAAAAATATCTTGCACGACAACGCATTCCATTGCGCAAAGCGCTGCTTCCACATGCTGTGTGTTCGGATCCGATTGGGCAATATCCTCCCCCTGACAATATAGTCCCTTAAAGTCGCCCTCCACAGCCGCATTAAACATATTAGGAATCCGGAATCCTGGCTCCGAATCCAGCGTGACCCCCCAGTCCTCCTCAAATATGCTTCGAGTATTATTATCAGAAATATGCCGGTAGCCCGGCAATTCATGAGGAAAAGAACCCATATCACAAGAACCCTGGACATTATTCTGCCCGCGAAGTGGATTAACACCAACTCCATCACGCCCCAAATTTCCTGTTAACATCGCGAGGTTGGCGATGGCCATTACCGCTGTGGAGCCTTGGCTATGCTCCGTAACTCCTAGGCCATAAAAGATTGCGCCGTTGGCGCAACTACTAAATAGACGAGCTGCACCCCTGACGTCCTCTGCAGGCACTCCGCTATGCAGCTCAGTGTTTTCAGGCGAGTGTCTATCATCGGAAATAAACGTGGACCATTTCTCATACTCCGATAGCTCGCAACGTTCTCTAATATAACTTTTGTCCTCGAGACCTTCAGTAACGATTGTATGGGCCAGGGCATTAAGCAAAACCACATTAGTGCCAGGACGAACTGGAAGATGATAATCAGATTTGACGTGAGGGGAGCTTACAAGCTCTATTTCACGCGGGTCGATCACGATTAGCTTCGCCCCCTCGCGAAGTCTGCGTTTTAAACGAGAACCAAAAACGGGGTGGGCTTCAGTAGGGTTGGCACCCATAATAATCACAACATCGGCATCAGCCACAGAAGCAAAGGTCTGAGTTCCAGCTGACTCTCCTAAAGTTGTTTTCAGCCCAAAACCTGTGGGCGAGTGGCATACCCGTGCACAGGTGTCAATGTTGTTATTGCCAAAACCGGCGCGCACCATCTTCTGCACAAGGTAAACCTCCTCATTCGTGCAACGCGACGATGAGATGGCTCCAATACTTAACCGGCCAAATTTGCTTTGAATAGCCTTGAATCTGCTAGCCGCATGATCAATCGCCTCAGACCATGATACTTCACGCCAAGGCTCGTCGATTGTGTCTCGAATCATTGGCGTGGTAATTCTATCGGCGTGAGAGGCATAACCGAACGCAAATCGTCCTTTGACGCAAGCGTGACCCTCATTCGCTTTACCCTCCTTGAAAGGCGCCATTCGAACGACCTGATCGCCATTCATTTCAGCTTTAAACGAACACCCTACCCCGCAATAGGCGCATGTCGTGGTTACAGAACGATCCGGCATGCCTGACTCAAGGATAGTTTTCTCAGTCAGTGCAGTAGTTGGGCATACATCCACGCATGCCCCACATGATACACACTCAGAGTCCATAAAATTACTGGACCCACTGGCGCTTACTTTGGATTCGAAGCCTCGACCTTCGATAGTCAAAGCAAACGTTCCCTGCACTTCATCACATGCACGCACGCATCTCGAGCAAACAATGCATGCCGATGGGTCAAAAGTGAAGTAGGGATTCGAATCGTCCTTTTGAGAGGTTAAATGGTTCCGCCCATTGCTACCATAGCGCACATGATCTAACCCAAGCTTCTGTGCCGTCAAGTACATCTCACTGCCACCATTGATGGTGACTGAATCGCGTTCAGACGGATGATCTGTCATGTACAACTCCATGACATTTCGCCGCAATTTTTTGGTGGCCTCTCTTTGAGTGCTAACTTCCATTCCCGCCTCAACCGGAGTGGTACAAGCCGCTGGAAATCCCCGTCGACCCTTAATTTCCACCAAGCAGATTCGGCAAGACCCGAATGATTCTAATTTATCCGTCGCACACAGCCTTGGAATGTCTATTTCGAGCTCTGCAGCAGCGCGCATCACTGAGGTGCCCATCGGAACAGTTACTTCTTCTCCATCAATTGAGAGAGTAACTTGACGTGACTCTCTACTCATCGGGGTACCAAAATCTTTTTCCTTTCCGGCCAATACCGATGAGACATCGGAACTTGTCAGAACGTCATCATCCACTTGTGGGTCAAATATTTCCAACATATTAAAATTCTCCACTGAAATAATTGATTGCGCTACGCACCGGAAATGGCGTCATTCCACCCATGGCGCAAAGTGATCCATGCTCCATGGTATCGCATAGGTCATTCAGAAGAATCATATTTTCCTCTCTGTCGTCCTTTGCAATTATGCGATCAATAACCTCCATGCCGCGAACAGAGCCGATTCGACATGGTGTGCACTTGCCACAAGACTCTACCACACAAAATTCCATGGCAAATCTCGCCTGGGCTGCCATATCCGCGGTGTCATCGAATACTACAACGCCACCGTGACCCACCATTGCGCCAATGCTCGCAAAAGCCTCGTAATCAAGCGCGGTGTCCCACTGGGAGTCAGGCAGGAAAGCACCCAACGGCCCCCCGACTTGAATTGCTTTGGCCGGCCTTCCGCTGTGCGTACCCTGACCGAAATCCTGCAACAACTGTCGCAAGGTGATACCAAAAGGGATCTCTATAAGACCTCCTCTTTTAACATTTCCTGCTAATTGCAGGACGAGGGTGCCTCTCGACCGACCCATACCAAAATCTTTGTAATAATCAGGACCGCGATCTAGGACAGTTGACACCGCGCCCAAAGTAAGCACATTATTTACAGCCGTGGGCATACCGAACAATCCCTCGATAGCTGGTAACGGTGGTTTGTAACGCACCATCCCACGCTTGCCCTCCAGGCTTTCAAGCAAAGAAGTTTCTTCTCCACATATGTAAGCTCCCGCGCCAAGTCGCACCTCTAAATGAAAAGTCTGTCCCGACCCGCAAATGTCGTCACCAAGAAAACCAGCGACATTTGATCGTTCAATCGCGATATTCAGCACTTCTAATGCCGATGGGTATTCTGATCTGAGGTAAATGTAACCCTGAGTAGCGCCGACTGCTCTTCCCGCGATAGTCATACCCTCGATCAATTGGTATGGATCAGCTTCCATCAGCAAGCGGTCTGCAAAGGTTCCAGAATCGCCTTCATCGGCATTGCAAACGATGTATTTTTGTTGTTCCGGCTGATCGAGAACTGTCTGCCATTTTATCCCCGTTGGAAAAGCTGCACCGCCACGTCCTCTCAAACCTGACTTTTTAATTTGATCAACTATATCTTGGCCACTCATCTCGATAGCATTGCGGAGGCCATTGAATCCGCCAAGAGACTGATAGTTTTCGAGGCAAAGTGGATCACCTTGGCCGGCTCTGGCAAAGGTAAGACGCTGCTGATTGGCGAGGTACTCAATTTTGTCCACCGGCCCCTGATACAGCGGGTGCGCTTCGGCAATATCCTGTCTCAGAGACTCTAAAAGACCAGCGACGTCCTCTGGCAAAAGTGGCCCAAACGCAATGCGTTGATTAGCGACAGCCACTTCCAGCAGAGGCTCCAGCCAAAACATACCTCGCGAGCCATTGCGAATTGGCTTAATGCCGTTAGCGATTAACTTTTTTTCCACTGCCTCGGCACCCAGAGCCTTAGCTGTGGTGTCTCTGGGGAGGTAAAAGATAGCTTCAGAATAATCTCTTCGCGTCATAACGAGCCCCCTAGACCTGCAATAAGCGAATCAAACCGCTTCTTATCAACTCGAGCATACACGTCATCATCAATGCGAACTGAGGGAGAACTGGCACAATTACCAAGACAATAAACCGGCTCTAAAGTGATAAACCCGTCAGGAGTAGTCTCACCATAACCGATACCCAAAGAAGTCTTTACATGCTCTTCTAACTCGCGCGAACCCATTGACTGACAAGCCTCTGCCCGACAAATTTGCACCATGTGATGACCAACTGGCTTTGTTTTAAAATCGTGATAAAAGCTAATCACTCCATGCACTTCTGCTTTGGAGAGGTTTAGGCCGACCGCAATGTCAGCAATGGCACTGGCAGGTATATATCCAAAACAATTTTGAACCGCATGCAGCAACGGCAATAAGCCCCCCGGCAAGTGCTTATAATGATCTATCAACGTTTGCACATGTATTTGTTTCGATGCGATGAGATCCAATTGATAAACCCCAATTTAAGTTCGTAATATCCCGAAGGAGTTGTCTATAACCCCTTCATTATACAGCATATAAATTAATAAAAACCTTCCTCTAAACGACCGCACCTTTTCTATTATAGACTCGCTTTTAGCATATTGGCAGATTCTTTGAGCCTCTTGAAGTCAATTGAAATGTCTTTAACCACAGAAATGAACGATTTGTAAAACTAGTCAATTTTTTTGACGGGGCGATAATTTTTCAGAGATATCGATCCCTGCAATCTTTGCGCCGGCCCGAACGACGAACAAACTGGTCGGTCCATAACCACAAACTACGTCTGTTATGCGGTCACCAGACATGGCATTCAGGGCTCTTCGTGCTGTGTCGGGAAATGGTTCTGCCACTCTCTTGAAATTATTAACAACGCTGATATAGTCCGCGTCAGACCTTGCATTCCAGAGTTTCTCTTGCTCGCTGTGGGTCGCCTTTTTCAAATTCGCCGGCTTTCGGACTAGGTTCATGTCAGGCTCCTCAAGTGACCGATCACATGCACTTGGTCGAGGAAAGATCAAAGCGATTACTGACCTTCGCTCCCGAAATTTCCGGAACAGAACGGTAAAAAAATTTTGTGTCACTAACCAAGGTGGGGATGCCAGAAGATTACCTCAGCCAAGACGATTTTGTGCACCATCCAATTCTAGGTTCCGCCTCTCGGCAAGGTCCCAATCATTTCTCACAGTTCGAGATACTTGGAGAAAACAAATAATTGATGGCACAAACCAGCAACATGTAAGAGTCATGGCATAGCGAATGGATTCAAGTTCAGCATAGCCTCTCCATTTGAATACATCCATAAGCCAACCAGAGAAAGTGGGGCCGCCACCTAATGCAATCATATTCAGAATAAAAAAGAATAAAGCAGTAGACATCGCTCGCATATTAATTGGTGCTAACGTTTGAGCAATTGCAAAACTGGGACCCAAATAGATCCCAAGAAACATCAAAAAAGCTGTCGTAAGTAGGAGATGAGACCATATTGTTGGAACCCAAAAGCTAAAAATACCAATTGGCAGATTTAACGTAATCGCAATGGCAGGCAACCAGCCATATGCGCGAATATCATTCCCGCTCCAATAATCAGCAAATTTTGCCCCAAAATAAGCACCCCCAGCGTAGGTGGTGCCATTGATGATGCCTAGCAGTATAACCAAGGTTTGGAAATTAAAATTAGCATCGAGCAGCACTAAATACTTAGTTTGAAATGCAGCAAACGAGTAAGATACGAAAGAACCAAAGGCAATACCAAGACACATGCACCACCAAGTGGGAATTTGTAGAAGTGTTTTTAGTGATTCGTTGAAAGAAGGTTTGATAAGCTGATCGTAATTTTCAAGCTCCATTGCCCCCCTTGCCGGCTCTTTTAACACAAGGCGAACAATCACCGCAAGACCAACACCAACCACCCCAAGTACGATAAATATACGCCGCCAATTAACTGTCTCTCCTGTGGCACCCATTAACCATGCCGTCGCAAAATAAGCGGCCATAATTCCAAAAGGAATTCCCAAAGCATAGATACCCAACGCTCCGGCGCGCTCCTCCTTTGGATAAAGATCAGATATTATTGAATGCGATGGTGGGCTTCCCCCCGCTTCACCAATGCCGACTCCCATCCTCGCTAGACCGATCTGCATAAAGTTGCTTGCCAAGCCTGTTAGGGCAGTAAACGCGCTCCAAGTAGCAAGTGCCATTGAGAGTATATTGACCCGATTATATCGATCAGCTAACCACGCTATCGGAATAGCAACAAATGTGTAGAATGTGGCGAAAGCAAGCCCTATAAGCAATCCAAGCTGAGTGTTTGTCAGTTCCAAGTCCGCTTGAATAAAGGGAGCTAAAATTCCAACGATTTGCCGGTCAATAAAATTGAAACCATAAACTAAGGTAAGGAGCATTAGCGCCAGGGATCGGTAATGTCTGCTGTCAGAGGCTTTACGCGTCATTTGTGTTCCCAATTGAATTTTTTATTTTCAAAGTTACTAGCGCTTGTAATAATGCATCAGCCTCATTTAAATTTCGGTAGACAAATAAATCCGAGTCCAAGGGCATTAGCTGGCTATTTACTGCGATTTGTCAACTGATTAGTTTATGTTGGGCTGTCGCGGCGTCGTTTGCGCGTGAAACAGTATCCATTGACATCGCTATTTAAGCAACCAGTGAGGCAAGGATGCTGCGATCGCCCCTAAATGGATGCCGGCCATGCATCACAAGAAGATTATCCAGTAATGCAACGTCACCCGCCCGCCATGGAATATCGAAAGTTAACTCATCTGCGATCTCCGAAACGACGGTCATATCATCATCGCTGATAATCGAATCATCGCCGAAGCAAATGGATTTCCTGTCCAAAGCCCGATTAGTCTGCCACCCTCTAAAAGCTGCAATCAGCTGATTAAAAAATACTCTCCGGCCGTCCGTTGAAAACTTTACAGCTGGCAAAACAGGCGTAGTAACGGCGAGGGCCCCATCAGACTGCCACTGCCACCTATAATCCAATCGTCTCAGTTTCGCTTCGGCGTCCCCGACATTATTGACATTCAATGTATTGCGCCAACTGCGGCCTTGTCCTGATCGCAAATTGTCTTCTGAGGGCATAATCTGAGAATATCTAACGCCTTTTTCTTCACAAGCCTCTATGAATTTGGGTATCTGTCGCTGAAGATGAGTTAAGAGTATATCGGAACGACAAAGAGGGGTAGCGCCACCAACTTCGGATGAGCGCTCACAGAAAAAAAATAGCTTGGAAGGATAGATAGGCGTTTGAGCCATTTCATGATGCAAAAAAATTGATACCGATGACGGAGCCTCATTGGCCGTAAAAACCAGATCGGTGCGATTGCGCCTCACCGCGTTGGACAGTGATTCATTATATGTAAAACTCGGCCATGAAAATGCCCTAACGAATCTGTCAAAGTCATCATGATTCGCGATATCCAATCCCCTAAATACGATAGCTCCGATGGCGTTCAAATCACGTGCTATCTGATGCTTGTTTTGCCCAACCAAGCCTTCCAAGGCAAGTATCTTATCTTGGTCATCCATCTCATAAACAAGCGGGAATGGGCTATCGAGGTGGTTTTGTTGATAATCAATTTTGATCTCTCGCATAAGGATGTTAATCCGTTGGCTTTCTGTTTAATCAGTCATAAATTGAATGAAACCTCCCAAAAGCTTCCTCACAGAATATGCCCGGGTCGTTAAATCGACGGTTTTTATTGAGCGCTGAAATGACACTCATTTCGTCCTCCTTTAAGCTGAATCCAGCGAGCGAAAAATTTTCACGAAGTCGTGATATTTTTGACGTCTTGGGTATTATAGACAAGCCTCGTTGGATTCCCCATCGCAGAACTACCTGAGCAGGCGTTACACCTAATCTCTGAGCGGCATTTATAACCACTGATTCCCTCAGCACAGAATCCTCTGCCGTCGCCATATTTAAGGACTCATAAGAGAGAGAGCCAAGCGGAGAAAACGCCGTTACAGAAATACCGTAAGATCGCGCAGTTCGAATCAGGGGTTCCTGCGTCAAATAAGGATGGGATTCTATCTGCAACATGGCTGGTCTAATTTTTGCGTAGCTCATGAGGTCGTGCAGAAGCCCGCTACTGTAATTGCAAACGCCGATGTGACGAACCAGTTCGAGTCCGACCAAAGATTCCATTGCACCCCATGTCTCACTAAGAGGCACCGCATCAGTTTCCATAACCGGCGGCGCCGATTCGCCGCTCAAATAAAGCCATTCGGGCGGGTAACTCTCACTGAAATCAACGTACTTTAAAGCAATTGGAAAATGAACCAGATATAAATTCAAATAATCCAGCTTCAGATCTGACAAAGATCTTAAACAGGCTGCGGTTACATGTTCTTTTCGATGATATGTGTTCCATAATTTAGATGTAATCCATAAATCCTCTCTGTCGCAAAGGCCATCAGCAAGTGCATTAGCTATTCCTTCACCAACTTTGTGCTCGTTGCCATAATCGGCTGCACTGTCAATGTGCCGATAACCTATTTTAATAGCATTGTAAACGCTCTCGGCCGTCTCATTGCACTCAAGCTTCCACAGGCCGAGACCGACAGATGGCATCTTGTCTCCTGCTACATCCATAAATTGCATCATAACGAATCCGTTTTATTCCAAATATTTCGATAAATTATTGTCAGACATGAAACTTGAAATATCCACAACTTGTCGAGTCAGGATGGAATTTTGTGCTGCAGCAGCAACAATCATCGCCCAAAGCCCCTGCAGCGGTGTCGCTGATTGCACTTGTTTACCAGTCAACTGATCAAAAAAAGCGACATGTTCAAAGAAAGTGGCCCCTTGATGCCCACTGTTGCGAATTTCACAAGGATAGGAGGCCTCGATTCGCCTGGAGCCAATAGGGTCACCAAGTTCAATAGCGACGATCGCTTCAGGGGAATCATCATTATCAGCACTGACTCTCTCGATTGACCGAAGCGACCCCTTATCTCCAACGATCACCATTTCCTCCGTAAAATCATGGCAGAACATATTCAGAGAGAAGTTCGCTCTTAGCCCATTCTTGTAATCAACTATTACAAATGCGTGATCATCTATATCCGCTGCCAGGCCTTTGTGTTTGAAATCTAGAAAATTGACCGACTGACCTCCTGAGGCATAAACCCTGACAGGAGTAGATTCCGATATGATATTGATCAAGTCGAAATAGTGGCAACACTTTTCGACAAGAGTCCCCCCACTTTGCTCATTAAATTTGTTCCACTGTTTAACCTTATCTAAGAAAGGCGGTCGATACTCACTCATGCTGATCGTTTTGATATCTCCGAGTGATAAACGCATTTTCACCTCATGGAGGGCCTCTACATACTGCGCTTTGTAACGATACTGAAGGCCAACTTGGATAAAGGAACTATATGTTTCACTTGCTTCAACAATTGCTGCTGCATCACTTAATGTTGTCGCTAAGGGCTTTTCTAGAAGGATAGGCTTGCCTGACTCCATGGCAATATTCAGGACCTCGAAATGCGTATGATTGGGGGTGCAAATAATCAGTGCATCAGCTTCAGGATCATTGCAAGCCTCCTCCAAACTCTTATAGCGCACCAGCGTCTGTTCGCTGAAACTTCTATAGCGTCTCTCAGCAGCATCCATACTGTCCGGCTCGGTGTCATAAATCCCATGCACCACCATCTTGCCGAGCAAATGGGCGACATACATGTGCTCTTGGCCAACCGTGCCTGTGCCAATGATCACCACCCTTTTCGATGGCATTGGTCTTTTCAAAAGATAGCGGTCAGAGTCCGATAGATGTTGATGACCAGGCGAGCGCTCATAAAAACGCAGTCTTGAGGCGCTCATCGACAAATATCCATTTGAGGGGCCTCCTAACGCCCGATCAAGTCGCAGCATCACCAGATTGGAGAAATCTCCCATCGAGTAATTACTGAACGCTAGCCTTTAAAAGTTCTACCTCAAAAACAAGTGTTTCACTGGGGCCTATGGGGCCCTGCCCAGCAGAGCCATAAGCTAAATTTGGCGGTATGAAAAGTTCCCAAATCGAGCCCTCTGGCATCATTTCTAGCGCCTCTGTCCAGCCCAATATAACTTGCTTGACGCCGAACTTGGCTGGCATACCCCGTTTGATTGAACTATCAAATTCACGTCCGTCAATAAACCGGCCAACGTAGTGAACCTCAACAAGGCTGTCGTCCGAGGGCACGGGCCCGTTTCCAGGCTTAATTATACGATATTGGAGACCGCTGTCAGTGGATATTATATCTGGTCTGGTCTTATTTTCTGTCAAAAAAGCTTTCCCCGCGGCGAGGTTAAGATCAGACTGAAGCGCGAGGCTCTCCTGTTTTTTTTCTGCTGGCTCACAGCCAATTAAAAAAAACCATAGAATTGAAGCTAAAAAAAAGAAATAACGCATATAGGCCCTTCCAAAGACTTTCCTCAAAGGATATATAAAATTAAAAGCCAAAGCGAACTGGCAACCGAAGTGATGAACCCACCGGTATTATTCAAACTCCTTTGGACCGAATTCGGCTGCAAGAATCATGAATTTCACTCCACTGCAGATAGAGTTGTCAATTCCAATAATGTCAAGGTTCTAAATCCATGGTTTTACGTCGAGACCTATAGTTCAAGAGGGAGTTTGAAGTACTCATGCATAATGAAGTCTCGGTGATCTATCAGTATTGGATC
>CACEBC010000015.1 GCA_902557735.1 Porticoccaceae bacterium | reverse complement strand
CCCAGCTAGAACAGGAATCCAGTCTATCAAGATTCCCTGTCTCAACACCACTGCGTTTACAATCATCTGAACAGCTTCAGAGATCTCTGGTCCTATACCATCTCCGGCTATCAAAGGAATCGATAATCGTTGCATAAGAAACACGACCTACATAAGCGCTGCGAATAGTGAGAGGCAGTCGCCTTACAAAAGATTAATCTAAATATCCCATATCAACAAAACAATTTATCTGGAAGAAGCACGCACACACTCAGTGCGAAAAGGAGCAATTCTCCAGCCAGCTGACAACGCACAAGATGTCCCACTCTTGTCAGGTTCGAAATGGCCATCTTTCTTATCCAAGCAATTTTTCTGCCAGCTTTTCGGTCGCAGAACATGTTTATTCAATTTGCTTCTAGATACCTTATCGGAGCTCAAGCGTGTGGCTTTGTCCAACCTTGTATGACGAAGAATCATCTGAAAAGGCTGCCCCAGTATTGCAGAAATCAGTTCACCTAAAAAAACAGCTGCGCAGATAAAGCTCAAAAAAACGCACCGTTAAGAAACAATTCATGCACCATCATTGAATGCACCAACGAATAGCCTCGGAGATTTAGTATCTTATTTTCCTTATAAATCTGCGCATGTTTCTCTAAATTTACAATTCACGCCAACTCAATTATCCAGACAACTCCCCCTTGCTCAACAATCGCTAGATAACCATGATTAAAATTCGCTGAAATTCAGTTTTTTGCGCGCTTTAAAAGGTTATGTAAGGCATACAAATGCAGATAAAAACTTTGAAATTTAAGTAAACAGTTAGTAATGGTTGGGTTGTATATTGGAATGGTAAAATGGGCTATTGTGACGGCATTACCATTCGGCATAGCGGCCAATGTGTTGCAGGCTCGACCTAGGCAGAAATAGCGCTGTTTGTGTCTGGGAGATTAGTATTTGTTCCTCACCTTAACTCGCTTGATCAACAATTACCTCGCGACCATTTGCCACCCGTTCATCTTCAGCTGAGACGAAATGAACGACTTTAGATGGTTGCGCCGGTGATTTAAGCTTTATATCCCTAACCTATCTTGGCATGAGTACACCGGTTCTGATGGCGTAAATCTCGAGCTCAGTTGAAAAACTGTGTTAGCTAATAATAAAAGGTTAGGTTTAAACCATATCATTGTTTTTTCATCCATGAAAATTATAAGGTAATTTAAATTAAGATCTTTTTTCTGAGCAACTTCTCTTCTTGCGTGGGGGCTATAGAAACAAGTCCCGATAGCTTTTTACTAGTATTGCGCCCATAATCAATTATGAATAATGGCTTGCAAAAAACACTCAAAGATATGGTGACGTTTCTCACCGAACGAATGTGAAAATCGCAACACAATTTTTGACGAGGTCGAAATAATGAAAAAATTATCAATCCACACCTTTTTGATTTTGGCGTTTTTAGTTGGGTGTGCAGAGAAAATAAATGATATCAACATGATCCCTTTGACAACGAAGTCGGACCAAGCAAGAGTGTTAATGCGTCAATTTCTACTAAATTTAGAGGAGCTCAAATGGGAGTCAAATGAAGAGCTACTCGGGCAGGTTTTAAAAGAGGATCCTGAGTTTGTTTTCGCCAAGATCTATCCGGCAACTCTCAACTACGGTTCGAGAGACAAAACAAGATCGCAATTGATGTCAGCCTATGAGAATCGGTCGTCCGTTTCAGATATTGAGAGAGGAATTATTGAGGCCGTCTACTCACGCATAATTCAAGGCGACATTGTAAGCCAGAATAAAATTTTAGATGCATTGATTTCTAAACACCCGCAATATTATGAGTTGCGCATGATGTCTGCGCAAGTCAAGAATGATTTGGCGAATCCTGAAGGCGTTCGGCAAAGACTCTCAGAGTTACTTGAACTGCATCCACAATCGTTTTACGGCCATGTAAGACTGTCGTGGCTGCACTTTCCTACGTCTGAGGGAAATTACCTCCTGCCACCGGATCAAATTGACTTAAGTAAGGCCGAGAAATTGCTCGAAAAAGCACAAAATATTCTCCCTGACAGCTCTGTTCCCACGCGATTTTTGGGAAACGTATATCGAGCAAAGGGCGATTTAAAAAAAGCGGGCGCCGCTTATGAGAAAACACTGGAACTTATTAAAAATAAAAACAGTGATTCCTATGCCGGTGCGATGCACCTTTTGGGACATGTAAAAGCTTTCAGTGGCAACTATTCAGACGCAAGAATTGCCTATAAACAGGCAGTTGAAGCAGCCACGACAGGAGATGCAAAATTTGACAGCGCCTGGATGTCAACTCATACATATTTGTATGAAAGAAACTACAACGAATCTTTGTTGGCACTGGTCGAACTGCAGCGTGCGATAAAGAATTTCGATGAAGACGAAGAATGGAAAGCTCGATCAACCTTATTTGTTGAAAAAGAGAAATTTCGAGCTTTAAGCCATACCTTAAATCGCGCGGGAAGCCTTGAATCTCTGAGCGCCATCAGGGAGTTGTCAGAGAAGAACTTAGCTATAGTATTAAAAAGAGTGCAAGAGGAAAATGAACGCCAGAGAATTAGTCGGCTCGTCGGGCTAGACTTTCAAGAGTATCAGATCTGGTTCGACATCCTTTTCTCCGAGTTCACAAGCGCCAAAAAACGTCTTAAGAAATTCAAAGCAGCGGCAGAGCAGACCATGGCTTTTAACCCTAATGGGATGGTGCCATATTTTAAGTTGCTGGGGCAACTTAATCTGATGGAGGGGAACCCGGCTGATTCAATCGACGCTTATTCAAACGTTTCTGAGGTGTTCTTGGCGGACGATTCATATCACAAATATTTTGTCGCTCTCGCCAAAAAGGCGCAGGGCGACTTAGATGAGAGTAAAAAACTTTTTGAGTCTGTCGCCAGTTACAATTTTGCTACTTGGCAATCAGCGCTCGTGAAAAATTTAGCAAAAGATCAGTTGGAGTCGTGGTGAAAATAAGTCGCAAATTTTTGCTTTTACTTTTCGGCCTGCTTACATACGCAACAACATTAACCTGCAAAACATGGACGCCCGAACGACAGGATTTGGGATTGAGCGCCCGTAATGTGAGCAGCATGGAAGTGGACCATACGGGTATGCTTTGGATCGGCACCGATGAGGGTCTAAACCTTCTAGCGAATGGCGCAACATACCAATTCTTTTCAAAAATGACCGACCCGCAATCGCTTCTTGACTCAGATATAAAGTCATTAGCTTTTTCCACGGATGGCTCACCGGTTGCTTTGACAAAATCTGGATTAAGTTTTTTTAACAGGAGAGCATTCAATTTTGGTCAAGTGCCCTTGAGTTCGACGCCGCAACAATTATTGGTGGATGCCGTGAGCGGAAACTATTGGGTGCCAACTGAAAATAATGGGATTTCTATTCTAGACTCAAACGGAAATAGTATAGGCTTATTCAAAACTGATCCCCTTAATCCGCTTTCCATCTCAACATCTCGCATGAAGGGCATAAGGGCCCACAACTTTGATTTTGATGACGAGAAGTATGTTTTTGTAGCGACCAACAATGGATTTAACGTTTTTGACCGAGAAAAGAAAACCTTTTTAAGATTTTTCAAACGAGAAGGAAGCCCAATGCTTGCAAGTAAGTGTCTCGGGGTGTTCAGAATCGATGACACTGCTTTGCTTGTTGCCACCAACAGAGGACTGAACATTTTCGATACTACTGCTCTAAAGTTCACCACGGAAGTGTTTTTGCAGGGTAAAAATTTGGTGTCCATCAACAAAGTTGATGAGGATCGATTCATTATTAATATTGATGGAGGGCTACTGAATCTCGATGGAGGGCTCAAATTGCTGGAGCATGATGCACAAGCAGGCAATTTTCAGGTAAAAAATCTTTCTCAACTCCCAAATAGTTTGGGAGATGTGAGTTTTGTATCAGTAGGGCAAGAGAAGTATATTTGGCGACATAAAGATTTATATGTTGTGCGAGAAATTGGTGAACCTATTGAAAAATACAGCTTGCCCGGTCGAATTAACGACATAAAGTCTTTCTTTTCATACACTTTGGTAGGCACCACAGAGGGTTTATACGAGCTAAACAAAAGAAGATCAAAGATCAACACAGAATTAACGCCTGATCTTCTTTACTATGCTTCCGATTCGAACAAGGAGATTAGGATTTTTCCGCAGACAATTTCGGTAATGGACACCGAAAGCCAAGAGTTGCAAGAGTTGGACATCCCTTATGCATTGAGGTTATCTCAAGACGCAATTTTTGATGCAGATGACGGCATCGTTACTATGTTTAGTAATGGTAATTTGGCCGCATTTCTGGTACCGGAAAAAATATTTGCCTTTTATGGCCTACCGATTTCCTCCAACCAATCCATCTCTATCGATAACCTGAAGATGATTGGACGTTATCTGTTTTTATCCACGGGGGACGGCATCATTAGGTATGAATATCCCGAAAGTGACGTCAATGATTTCCAAGCTGAGTTCTCTAACAGCAGGGTGTTCTTCGAATACAATGCGCTTTTGAATAACCAAATACCTCGCAGTTTTTCGGATATAACTAAAATCGAAACTCACTATTGGATTACTAGCCCCGACATAGGATTATCAGTGCATGAGGAGGACTTGAGTAAACGTGTGAGAGAATTCAAATATAAAAAGAATGATGCCAGCACATTGGCCTCGAAAACAGTTTTGAGTCTCGAGTATGTTCCACTGGAGGAGAAACTCTTCTTAGGCACTAAGGGGCAGGGATTATTTGAGTATTCCCTGGCAGATGATACATTTACTCAATTCACCACAGAGAATGGACTGCTATCTAATAATATCCAAGAACTCAAGCTCGACCCACAGCAACGGCTGTGGATTAGATCTAGTGAGGGCCTGAATTACTTGCAAGACAAAGATATGTTAAATGTGAATGTTGAAGATGGCCTCGATTTAACCTCATTTCATGAATCATCTCTTCACGCTTCGGGAAAGACAATAAGTCTGAGTGGTTTTGAAAAAATTCAAACTTTCGATCCAGACGATGTATTAGCCCGCGCGACTTCAAACTCAATTTATATTGCAAGAGTGCAAGCCCTCGATCAATTCAATCAAAAGATCGGAGTTGAAGTTTCCGACTCCGGCGTAATCAATATCGACTACACTGTCTCTGCGCTTCTTTTCGAAGTCTATGTTGACCAAGCCTATAAATCTGGCCTCACTCGCTTTTTTTATAGCCTAGACGATTCTGCGCAAACTATACCTAACGGCACCGATAATGTAATTCAGATCTCCTCGTTACCTTACTATGATACCAAGTTAAATATTTTTGGCCTTGACTATGCAGGACACAAGACAAAAAATTCAGTTGAGCTACTTATCAGGCGTAATCCGCCTCTTTGGTTGACCTATGAAGCTCTATTCGTATATCTCCTTTTTATATTTTCTGTTTTAGTGGGCCTTATTCGATATCGAGAGACCCAACAACGGAAGAAGTTAGAAAATGATCGCCGAGAAAAGGAACTAGCGGAGGCAAAAAATTTACAACAGAGTTTGTTACCCAAGAGAATACCAGAGGTTGACGGCGTTCAAATTAGCGCTTACCTGAAGACCTCGACAGAGGTAGGCGGAGACTATTATGATTTTTATGAGACAGAGAATGCTCTTTTCGCCATATGTGGTGATGCCACAGGACATGGAGTGACCTCTGGAATAATGGTCTCAGTAACCAAAGCAGGTCTGAATGGCATCAAGCTTCAGGACCCAGGTGAGATCCTTGGCAAGCTCAATTCAATCGTTAAACGAGTAAACTTCGGACGACTACGTATGAGTTTGAGTGTGGCAAAAATTACGGCGGATGCATTGATCATCAGTTCAGCCGCAATGCCACCGGCATATGTTTATGAATCAGAAAAAAAATACACCAGGGAAATTCTGGTCCCCAATCTGCCGCTTGGCGGACTAGAGCATGAGAACTTTGAGAGCGTTCGTCTTCAATTCCAAAGTGGTGACGTGTTAGTCATGCTATCGGATGGTCTGCCGGAGCTACCCAATGAGCACTCGGAATTGTTAAATTATGATAAATTATTACAATGCATCGCGAAAAACGCGGAGGCGAATGCTGAGCAGATTAAAGACGCACTCGTCGAGCTATCATTGAACTGGGCAAAAGGTGCCTTAAATCCCGACGATATTACGATTGTTGTGCTGAAACGGACATAGGATATCAGTTTAAATTGCTGCTGTAGCTCCCAAAACCTCGAGGGCTTCCGATTTGCCCTTTACTCTTAAAGGACTTTGCCTGGTAAAAGGGCTTTTGTTTTGAGCTCCCGCGTGAATTGCCTGAGAAATAAGAATCTCTCCGGGCTTCGCATTAGAGCATAACCTAGCAGCGACATTCACTGCGTCGCCTATGACGGTATAATTCATCTGTTTCTTGGAGCCGATGTTGCCACATACAACTGGACCAAAATTAATACCAATACCTATCTTTAATTCCGGAAATCCCTCTTTCGATAACTTTTTGTTGAACTGAGATAAAGCTTTGAACATATCAAAGGCTGTCGCCACAGCATTGTCAATATCGTTTTTGGTCTGCACGGGGACACCATAAAGCACCATCAACTCATCGCCGATAATTTTGTCGAGGGTCCCACCGTGCCTGAAAACAACATCAATCATCGCCTCAAAATAGTGGTTAAGGATATAGACCACCTCCGACGGTCGCAATTTTTCTGACATTGCTGTGAATCCTCGTATGTCACAAAACAAAATGCATACGTCTTGCTGGGCGCCGCCCAATTCAAGTGAATTTGCGTTGCTAAGCACCTCATCGACGATATTTTCGGAGACATACTTTTTAAAAGTCGACTTTACCCTGTGGATTTCAGAGAGATCTTCAATCGAAAACACAAATCCTTCCATATCATCAGATTGATCGCTAATAACTGGAGATAGAGTTAAATTAACTTGGTGCGGTGTACCATCCATGGAAAACACGGTCACATCCTCTGCATATGTCCGTTGCGGCTGCGACTCCACTTCCTCGTAAATTTTAATCAACTCGGGATTATTATTTAAAACCACCCGGTAATGTTGATCCAGCATATCGCCTTGACCTACTCCGAAGATTCTGAGGGCAGATTGGTTTACATACTCTACTTCACCCATCACATTAACCTTAAGAATAGCCGTATTTACAGAGGACATTATACTCTCAACCAGTTTGTTACTGCTCTTAAGAGAGTCAAACAAACTGAAGTTACTGTGGGCAAGGCTGATTTTGGCCCCAAGACTATTGCAAAGCCTCAGATCTCGGGGTGTAAAATTGACATGGCCAACCCTAGTCTCCTTGTCTACAACAATAATGCATCCAACCAAACAACTCTGATCCACAAGCGGGCACGCTATCGCGTTTTTATTCGCAAAAGAGGTCAATGGATATTTCTCCACGTCATTAATTATCAGACCTTCTTTTGCAGTTTTCAGGATCTTTAGAAGCCCTCTGTTCTCCGTAATCACCTTGTTGGGTAAATCTGACGTTTTGATGTTAAAACTTGTGATCACTGAAAACAGCCCTGTGCCTTTTTCTCTCAACAGAATGAGGCCTTTTGAGGCATTCAATACAAGCAGAATAGTCAACAGAAGTTGACCGTAAACTTCCTCGTTCAGGTCATCCGAGTTATTAAGTATTCCGACCACATCTATGAGCGATTCAACCTCCAACAAACGATATTTAAGCTCCGTCGATTTTCTCGACATCTGATTTTCAAATTTCTGTCGCATCAACAGGCATGATAAATGGTGCGCAAGTGTCAAAATTGCATAAAGGGAAGACGAGTTTTTCTCGGTTACGATGAATCCAGCTAAATTGGCCTCAAAAAAAATCGGACATACATGATATTTCGAAATGTGGGTTGCAGGCTCGATGATCGAAAAAATGTGATGCCCCGCATCGACTTCAATAACTTGCGACACGTTCAGCAATCCTTGTGGCAGATCTCCCTGAAAGAAAAATTGTTGTAATCCTAATTTTCTGAGGGCCGTTTTGAAACGGAAAAAGACCAGGTCGATGTGGCTCAGACCTGCCACTTGGCTGATAAGGTTGCGTTTCGATTGGAAGTCCTGCAAAACCTCCAATTTTTGAATCAAGGCAGTGTCTGGGCTCATCAAAAAGTCAAGCCATATGCTCTAGCGCTGCCTCTTGCGATTCAAAGGTCGAGCAATATTTGGTGAGGCCCATTATTGTGAATGTTTTCTCGACAATTGGTGCCAAGGTGCAGAAAGCCAATGTCCCATCCGCTTCTTGTAACTCTTCAATTATTTCAATCATTATAGAAGCTCCAATACTGTTAACTATATCCGATTGGGCCAAGTTAATGATAAATTTTTTCTTGCCATCAGAGATGTTTTTCTCGACTAGCGCAAATATTTCCTCTCCGAGATCCTTATTGAGATACCCTTGGGTGGAGATAACAATTACATCGCCAATTTCATCTGTACCTATAATGCTATTCATCGTTTTCCAAGTTTTTAACCATGGTCACTGTCGTACCGGTATGGTCAGATTCAAAGCTTACTGAGTCCATTAGCTCCTTGATAAGCATCACACCCCAGCCGCGTTTACTCTCTTCAGAGTTTAATTTGGATTCAATGTTTGGAATTGCCACACCAGCAGAATCAAAGCCCGCTCCTTTATCAATAACCTTTATGGTCAAGTTGTTCTCACGAATGATAAAATGAATAAATATTTGCTCCTCACTTTTTGAGTGCTCGAATGCATTTATACAAGCCTCGATTAAAGCCATCTTGATTTCATCGCTTTTTTCGCTGCTCAATTTCATGTGTTTTGAGACTACATCAGCTGTCTGGGTGGCAACAAGTTCCATATTCTCTAAGATGGGTAGCTTTAGTTCGACGGTTGGAGTTTTTTCGCTAGTTTCCTTCAATGGCTTCGTTCCCAAGCAAAATTTCAAGGATTTGATAGATGAGCGGCGGCAGCAACCTCCTTCTGACTCAGCTGAGACTGCGCAAGCCAAGCAATGTGAGGGCACTCATTAAAAGCCCCTTTTCCCAAACGCAGTGTAACACCATATTCCAAAACTGGATAGCAACGCACAGGAATTATTGAAGCCGCTTCGTCATGCGCAGGCTCTCAAGAGGTATATTTTTTAACATCATCCAAGCAACGCTTCAACAATGACTATCCCAGGCGCAACCACCCTCACAATGCTCTGAAAACTCTAGTGGGTGATCCGCACTAAGACTGCATTGAGTACTTCTAGGTAACTTTCAGAATAAAGCTCAAAAGCCGCATCAATTTAATTAGTTCGGTGATCGGGCTTTTTTTAAAGGTTGACTGGGCACCGACCGGAATATATGTTCACGTACAATTAGCTGAGAGGTACTTTATGAGAACAATCGTAATAGTGGGCGGCGGTTCCGCCGGTTGGATGGCAGCGGCCTATTTAAATGGTGCCTTAAATAAAAGGGGCCGAGATTCTCGCGTAGCAATCACGCTATTAGAGTCGCCCGACATTCCAAGAATTTCGGTCGGTGAAGCCACTATTCCCTCAATGCGCCACCTTTTAGCAGTAATCGGGGTAGATGAAAGGGATTTTATGCGCATCACTGATGCCACCTTTAAACAGTCGATTAAGTATGTCAATTGGGTGAAGAATGACAACACGTTCTATCACCATCCATTTAGCCGTTATACTAATTCCCCACTGGATACCTCTGGGGCCGATTGGCTCGAGAGCGATAGAAGTATCCCTTACATGGAAACCGTATCCGCTCAGCCTTTGTTGTGTGAGATGGGGCGCGCCCCTTTGATGCTGGACGATTGGTCTATGGGTACCCCGCTTAGCTACGCATATCACATGAACGCACAAAAATTTGCAGACTACCTGAGAGACTTTTCAATTGCTCGCGGCGTGGTGCATGTCCGAGCAAATCTAGTTGGAGTCAAGCGACAAGATAACGGATTCATCTCACGCATCGAACTTGATAATAAAGAAACTCTAACTGGCGATCTATTTGTTGACTGCACTGGCTTTAAGGCAAAGTTAATCGGCGAAACCATGGGAGTAAAAGTTGAAGATTGCTCAAAGTGGTTGCTGTGTGATCAAGCCATTACCATGCATATCCCATATGTCGATCATTATCCGGGCATTGTGAGGCCTTACACTACCGCCACAGCTCTCTCAAGCGGTTGGATTTGGGATATACCTATGCAGTCTCAGCGCTCGATAGGTTACGTTCACTCGAGTCATTTTATTTCAGATGAAAAAGCTGAGCTAGAAATGAGAGCATACCAAGGAAATGATACACTTAAGCTTCCTAGTAGACGCATTCAATTTTCTGTAGAACGCCGGCATAAGCTATGGGAGGGGAACTGTATCGCTATTGGGTTGTCTGGGGGATTCATCGAACCACTAGAGTCAACAGGCTTATATCTAAGCGATCTTGGCGCTGTTGCTCTAGCTGAGCATTTTCCCTTTGATGATAGAGATATCGACAAACTGTCTTACCGGTATAATCGAATACTCTCAAATCGGTTTTACGAAATTTTGGACTTTATAAACATGCATTATTGCCTGACCAAGAGGGATGACACTGAATTTTGGAGGACCGTTCAAAGACCCGAACACATAAATGATAGATTGAAGGCAAAACTAGAGCATTGGCAGTGCAAGCCGCCCACACCCATGGATTTCGAGGATCAGTGCTTCTTTGGCCTGCCGACTGAAGCATCAAGCAATTTAACTTTCCCACATGCGCCCGTCGATACAGCGGCACTCTGGAACCATGAAAGTTATCTATGCATATTGCTTGGCATGAATTCCATAGCTCAGGAATATCATGCTCAATCTGAGAGCAGACGATCGGCGCCGCGCGTATATGAGGCCGTGTTGGATCAAGTCAAACAAGGTAACCAAAAGTTGCCGCCACACGCACTCTGGCTTCAGCAGAAATTGGGGATGAAGAGGTTCCCAGTAGGGAAAAAGCCTGCTGGGTGGTTAGCATAATTAGTCGGATGTTGTACAAACACTCAAAATTGATAAAATACATTGGGCAATTTATAAATTCGCAAACGCTGGTTAAAGGGAGTCAGTTTTTGATTTACAAGCAAGTTTTTAGATATATTCTTTTTTCGTTTTTTTCCATAGCCGCAGTTAATGCGGCCTCAGAGGTTCCGCTGAGACATTTTGCCGAGAACTCGCTGTGGACTGATATTAAAATAAGCCCTTCTGGGCAATATCTAGCTGGATTGGCTCTCGACGGAGAGGGGTGGGGAGATACAAAGCTGGTAATCATAGACACTGAAACTCGCGAGTACATCCATGAAATCAATATGACCGGCCGAGCGTTTGTGGGCCAATTTATGTGGGCGAACAACGATCGGCTAATTGCCTGGGAGGCAGTCAAGTATGGCTTTTTTGAGGCTCCTTTTGGGACAGGCAACATAGTAGCAGTCAACGCTGATGGTACGCAAAAAGAGTGGATTTATGGATCAGGCAAAAATTCTGGAAGCCACTTCTCGCGCTTTTCCTCACGCACCAGTGCGCAAGTCATTCATCGACTGCCCAAAGACGACAAACATGTCCTGATGGAAGTTAGAACCGGTGGTGGAAAGGATGGTCAATTTACAAGGCTGGTGAAAGTCAATATCTATTCTGGAAGGGAGAGGCATGTTGGTTCTTCTCCAATAAGGAATGCCAGCTTAATGGTCGACGGAAACGGGGAGCTTCGCTTCTCATACGGGTATGACATTGACGATGACGAGGCGTGGAAGGTATTCGAACGTGTCGGGAGTGATTGGGAACTGATAAGTCGGTCTGAAGAGTATGCCGGCACTTTCGTTCCAGAGGCATTTACAAACGATAACGAGAAGCTTTGGGTTTTGGATAACAACGATACTGATACCAAAGCTCTTTATCTCTATGATATTTCTTCGAGGGAGAAGAAACTTATCTATCGGCATCCTGTAGTGGACATTGACTCCACTGAGATGGATGTAGATCCAAAAACGGAGACCGGCATAGTAGCTGGAGTTTGGATAATGCCAGACTACCCGCAATATGTTCCTCTCAGTTCAAAGAGTCCCTCGAACAAATGGTTTATGGCACTGCAGCAACAATTCCCAGAGCATATTGTCAGAAATATTTCTGAAACTACTGCCGATGATCTCGAAGCTGATTTAGCAGTCGTAAAGGTTAGTAGTGATACGCATCCCGGAATGTATTTGCTTTATGATATTACCAACTCGTCCCTCAGCAAAATCGAGCAAGCTCACGCCTACATAGATCCATCTCAAATGCGCCCGATGGAGCCCTACAAATTGTCTATGAGGGATGGCAAGGCGGTTTATGCTTATCTTACCAAACCGGACGATTCTGATGGACCGTTTCCTCTCATAGTTCATCCTCATGGTGGCCCCTATGGCCCCAGAGATAGGTGGGGTTTTAACGCAGAAGTACAAGCACTCGCCAGTCGAGGTTATGCTGTACTTCAAGTCAACTTTAGAGGATCTGGTGGGTATGGCAAGGATTTTATAGTATCGGCGTTTCGTCAGTGGGGAGACGAAATGCAGGACGACCTTACAGATGCCACCATTTGGGCAATTAACTCTGGCATCACTGCCCCGGGACAGGTGTGCATCTACGGGGCATCTTATGGAGGATACGCAGCTCTTATGGGTGCAGTTAAAGAACCTGATTTGTATGCATGTACGGCTGTTTACGTGGGAGTAACGGATTTAAGACTGATGACCAAGAAGGGTGACATTCAGCGGAGAGAGGAAGGGATAAAATACGTTAGGAGAGCGATTTGTGCCGATGATTCAGAGTGCAAAAAAGACTCTCCGATTACCTACATCGATAGACTCAAGGCAGACGTTATGATTCTTCATGGTACTGAGGACCAGCGCGTGCCTTTGGCACATGCAGAACTCCTTATTAATGAGTTGGATCGGTTGGAAAAACCCTACGAAACATTAATTAAGCAAAAGGAAGGACATGGGTTTGCTAGTGTGGACAACCGCGAAGAGTCTCTTGAGCGACTGCTTAGCTTTTTCGAGAAAAATATCGGAGCAAGATCAGGAATATAGTTAGTCACTGAACTTTCTGGGAATACCTAATGCAGATTGATTGCTGAGGGTATGATAACTGCCGAATTTTTTAGCGGATTTGTCCTCACGTCACCGACAATACTCCTTACTAGATCTCGGTTTAAGTTGAAACAAAATTTGATTCGTGTAAGTAAAATTTTTATTGAAAATGCAAAATATTACACTACAATGACAGGTTGAAACATTTGGGATCCTCGCCATGGTAGAATCGAGTTGCTCTGCGGTTGGTGAGATTTCATATATTTCTATCCACGTCCTACCCCGCAATACACAAACGGATCCGTTCCGTGATAACGTTTTGTAAGATATGTTAAACATAGAGGCGCTTTGATGATGAAGAAGAAACCACTTGCATTTGCCATAGGTTCAGTTTTATTTGGCATGAGTCTGCCTGGACTCGCTGGAGCTGATGACTCACCCGACAGTGTTGATTCAGATGACATTCAGCTAAATTCGACCGAGGTGGTTAGAATTGAGAGTCTTGAAAGTGACGATTCCGATGCCTCGACGAAGACATATAGCTTGGAAGAGGTCGTGGTAACAGGCTCACGCATAAGACGAGATACTTTCTCAAGCACGTCTCCTATAGACGTTCTTTCGGTTGACATTGCAGAACTTCAAGGGGTTGAAGATCTTGCTGGGCTTTTACATACAGCTACAGTTGCATCTGGATCATCTCAGGTAACCGCAGCGTCCTCCACCGCATTTGTGCAAGCTGGTGGCACTGGTGCACAAACGATATCATTGAGAGGTCTCGGGGCAAACCGAACATTAGTATTACTTAATGGCCGTCGAGCGGGACCCGCTGGAATTAGAGGTCAGGTTTCATCTTTCGACCTGAACACTATTCCGCTATCCGCAGTTGAGGACGTTGAGATCCTGAAAGACGGCGCGTCATCAGTTTATGGCTCTGACGCGGTAGCCGGTGTGGTCAACATAATTACTGATAAAAGCGATGCGTCCTCTTTTAACGCATTCACATCAGCACCCAGCGAATCAGGTGGAGAGACCGTCAACGCTGACTTTACTTTTGCTCGATCCAGTGATAAGTGGCGTTTCCGGTTGACAGGCGATTATTACAAGAGAGAAGAGCTTGCAAAAGGAGATAGAGATTATTTCAATTGCGGTGAACAATACATTTTCAGTCCTGATACTGGAGAGAGGCGCGACGTCATAGACCCGAGGACAGGAAATCCGGCATGTAGAGACCTCATCTGGGGGCACGTTTGGATTTATGATTACTCTGGTGGAGTCCCCAGTGGGGCAAAAGCACAGTACGACTATGATGGTGACTTGGGAAATTACGTACCATCAATAGATTCGCTTGATGGAATTGGTGCCCCTCCAGGTTGGTATGCGGTTGCATTCGACCGAGACTCCGACGGGGTCACTAATTTTGACCATCCGTTTCAAGATCAAGAATCACTTATCCCCAAAACAGAGATTAAGACTTTTTTAGCTGAAGGCTCCTATAACATTTCCGATGATCATCAACTCTATTCCGAGGTGCTGATCAACCAGAGAGAGAACTATGTCAACAGCTATAGGCAATTTTGGTCCTATACCTATAACTCTACAAATCCCTTTGGAGGACCAGATAACGTAATGGCTGAGGGTTGGACAGGAGCTCAGTGGCTAAGTTCCACCCCGATAACTGATCAAAATGACTCCTCAGTCACGATCGACTATACTCGGTTCGTTGCTGGGTTGACCGGTGATATGTCTGAAAATTGGATGTATGATGCATCCATTCAATACTCTAAATCGGAAGGCGAGTACTCGAGCCAAAGAATTTTCCAGAGCAGTTCGCGAGGAAATGACTGGGGTTCTGCCAATGGTGATGGAACCTGCGCGGGCACCACCACCATCAGGGGTGTACCTTGCCTGGACCTTCCTTGGTATGATCCAAGATTCCTAAACGGCGATTTCACTGATGAGGAAAAAGCGTACCTATTTGGGTGGGAGACTGGAGAGACCGAATACACACAAAAATCCTTTGAGGCATTCGTATCGGGGCCGATCATGGAGCTCTCGGCCGGGGAGGTATCAGTAGCCTTCGGAATGCATTATCGCACAGATGAAATTCTTGACACTCCCGGTGAGATCACTCTCTCTGGAGATGCATGGGGAACTTCCGGTAGCGGGATAACTCAAGGAAAAGATACTACGAAAGCGTTTTTTGCTGAGATAGATATTCCTGTGATGGAAGACAAACCATTGGTCAAAAGCTTAGGTCTTAACATGTCTGCGCGATATACTGACGTTGACTCGTACGGATCTGACAACACTCATAAAATTGGCCTAAATTGGGAAATCACAGACACTCTCAGGTTGAGGGCTGGCAAGGGGACATCCTTTCGAACACCCGCATTGTTTGAATTATACCTCGCTGATCAAACTTCTTTTATTGGTCAAAGAGGGGTAGATCCTTGCCTCACATGGGCAGATAATTTAGAGGCAGGACTCATCTCGCAAGAGCTTGCCGACAATTGCGCGGCTGACGGGGTGGCGCCGGATCTGGCTGGAACCATCTCAGCCACCGTTCATACAGGTGGAGGGCTAGGATTTTTAAAAGCAGAAACCTCCTCCACTGATACCATTGGGCTTGTTTGGTCTCCAGAGTGGGCGGACTTGAGAGTATCAGCAGATTATTTTGAGATTAGTGTAGATGATCAGGTTGGCACTTTAAGCGCATCACAGGTCGTAGCAGGCTGCTATCTCTCCGATGCATTCGCAACTGAACCACTTTGCGATCAGTTCAATAGGGACCCGACCACCGGAAGCATTGCCGATATTTATGCTACATATATCAATATCGCAGGGCAAGCAAATAGAGGTTGGGACCTGAGAGTCCAATACCGAAGTGAGATTCCTTTGGGAGAGCTCATTTTTGATACTCAGCACACGTTTCAGATTGAAGACTCTTACAGACTCTATACAGACTCTATAGAGATTAACACCAATGGTGAAATGGGGGATCCAAAGTGGACCGGGCAGGTCTCGACCCGCCTATTACGCGGCGATTGGGAGTATAACTGGAGCATCAATATCATCGGAGATGCAGATAATTACGACTCTTATCGCGGAGACACCGCAACTTACAGAGGCGAAACAGTGAAAGTTGTGTTGGGCAGTGGCAGAGTTTTATATCATACGCTCTCTGCATCTTATGATTTCCAAGATTATGAAACCACTGTTCGTTTTGGTGTAACTAATGCGACTGATGAAGCCCCCCCGCGTGTGACCACTCTGGGTCTTGGAGAGTTAAGCACTCAAGGCAACTCTGCTTTTTACTCGCAATATAACTGGCCAGGGCGAGCGTTCTTCTTGAACGTTAGCAAGCGCATGTAGTCATCGCCCTTGAATCATGCTCAAAGCCCTGCCAAGCTCCCGCTTGGCAGGGCTTTGTTTAATGCAAAGATGCAAAACCCTTTCTATTGCATCATACTATCCAGCGTCGGAGCACACTAATTTAGACAGAGACCTATGCCAAAGATATCGGCCAAGCCTGACAACCTTAATGAACTAAATGCAAACTTCGCGCAAGAGTCATTAAAACTCCCGCTATTCTTGAACTCGGTACCAAAATCTGGAACACACCTGATGCGAAACATCATCAGAATGTTTGTCCCCGTGGATCAGCAATACCAAGATGCGTTTATCCAAATACCAATTTTGCGACAGCATATTCACGCATTCGACCCCACTAAACCGAAAGTCAGCTGGGGTCACTTATTGTTCTCTGATGAGTCAGCAATCGCTCTACGAGCTGTAAAGCATATCTTGTTAGTTCGCGATCCCTATGACTGGGTTCTTGCTCGAGCTAGATTTTTCTTATCCGATACATTTCAGGGCTCACTTGAACACCTAAAAGGAGGCAATGTCTCAATAAATGAAGTGCTCAATATGATGATTTTGGGAATACACGGCAAGTCGCCTACGCTACAGGAAATTTATACCCACAATGCTGTGGCATGGATGGGTACGAAGGCAATATTTGTGAAGTATGAGGACTTACTGGCCAACGTAAAAGACGTTGAGTCTGATCGTAGCCGAAAATTTTTTGAATCCCTTTTCAACAACGCAGGTCTCGGCCCGCTGCCGAAAGACTGGGTGGAGCGGGTTCGAATTGGTGCCGATAGGAAGCAAAGCGGCACCGCAAGAGAGAATCTGGCCGGATTGAGGGAGCCTGTGCCCGAAACGCTGCCAGACAAGCAGAGACAAATGGTGGACTACGCCGCTCCTGGATTGCGTCCAATTTTAGGGTACCGATAAGTTTTAGTAGTAGAATAATCGAAGTTTTTAAAAAGAGTATATCGAGACAACTTAAAATCAATCTCTTAAATCGATATAATTGCCATCATGGCACTAACCGATACCCCCATCTGTAACTTTGGCTGGCAGGCTAGACACTTTAATTTACCAGATCCCGGTGGGGTAAAATATTCCCTGCAATCACTGCGCGGCAGAAACGGGCTTCTAGTTGCCTTTATTTGCAATCACTGTCCCTACGTCAAAGCCATTGCTGAACACTTTTCTAAGGATGCAGTGAAACTGAAGGAAATGGGGATAGGTATTGCCGCAATTATGCCCAACGATTACAAAGCTTACCCAGATGACCACCCGACAAAGATGCAAGAGTTTTCGGACAAATATTCCTTCGATTTCCCCTACCTCATAGACGAGTCGCAAGAGACAGCAAGAACTTATGGGGCGGTCTGCACTCCGGATTTTTTTGGTTTTAACGCCTCATGTGAACTGCAATACCGGGGCAGACTTGATAATTTAGGAATCAATAGATCAGGCGACCGAGACCCTGAACTACTCAATGCAATGTGCACTGTAGCCGAAACTGGTGAAGGGCCTGTTGATCAGATTGCATCTTTGGGATGTTCTATTAAATGGCAGGCTTAGTCTCCTTTTTATTAAATATCAACAGTAGGGTTGTTTGATGATTTTTCTTGTTCCCGGTGGCGCTGGTTACATTGGTTCGCATATGGTCAGGTATTTGCAGGAGACCGGTCATGAAGCCGTGGTGTTGGACGATTTTTCGACGGGGCATGAATGGGCTGTGAAAGATTGCGAGATCTTGCGGCTCAGCCTTCTCGATCAGGCAGCATTGTCACGGGCTCTCAAAGGTCGAAAATTCGATTGCGTGATTCACTTCGCTGGGAAATCGCTTGTTGATGAATCGATAAAAAGATCTAACGCTTATTACCGCAGTAATGTCGTTGGTAGCCTTAACTTAATCAATGAGCTTATGCTAAATGACAACCATAATGTGGTATTTTCATCCTCTGCCGCCATTTTTGGCAACCCGATCGCTGCCAAAATAAATGAAGATCACCCAAGAGACCCTATTAACCCATATGGGCGAACCAAGCTCACGGTAGAAAATTTCCTTCAGCATATTTGTGATACGCATGGAATGAATGCAACCTGTTTGAGATACTTCAATGCAGCAGGGGCTCACCATTCGGGAAAATTGGGCGAATCTCATGAGCCCGAGACACACTTGATTCCTAAAATATTGAACTCGGGCAACTACACCAGTGAAAAACTGAAAGTTTATGGACACGACTACGACACACCTGATGGTACCTGTATTAGGGACTATGTCCATGTTGAAGATCTCGCTCAAGCGCATTTAAAGGCGCTTGAATTTATGCAAGTCAACCAGGGATTCTCCGCATTTAATTTGGGGAATGGTAATGGCTTTTCAGTTTTAGAAGTTATCACAGCTTGTGAGCACGTCTTGGGCAAAAGGGTCGAATACCAGTTTTCTGATCGACGGGAGGGTGATCCGCCTGTTTTAATAGCCGATAGCCGAAAGGCAGTAGCCCAACTGGGCTGGAGTCCCAAGTATACCTCTCTCGAGAGTATAATAATGAGTGCGTACTTCTGGCATCTGAATGAATCAGATTTTTCTTTGCAGTAACGAAACGATCATCTGCTCATACCTATCTACCATTACTTCGGTACTGAGCTCATTCATGGCTCTTTGACGAGCTGTCGACGCGAGTCGTTCCGCAAGATCAAGGTCCGTAAGCAACGTTTCTAGGCCATCTGCCAATGCTTCGGTTGAAAGTGGCTCCACGAGTAAACCATCGTGTTTGTGGTTGATCATTTCTTTAACGCCAACAACTGATGATCCTATTACTGCACATCCCGCCGCCATGCCCTCGCTAAGCGATAGAGGCATACCTTCATAATGGGTGCTGAGCACACATATCCGATTGCTCAAAAGTAGGTCCGGAATGTAGTCGCAAAATCCCAAAAAGTGCACGTAATCTTGGACCTCCAAATCCTTGACGAGCGATTGAGCTCTGGCCGAGTGTCGGTTATTCCCGGTACCAGCGAGATATACATCTGGCGAAAAACCTCGTTTAACCAACACTCCGACTGCTCGAATGAGGGTAAGATGGTCTTTTTGCTTGGCAAATCGAGCCGCCATCACAATATTCGGAGATCGATCCCTAAAGTTGGTATGCTTGAGAGACTGATATGGTTCCAGATTAATACCATTGTTGATTGCAATAGTTTTATCATGAGGAAAATCTAGACGAAGCAGATTTTGCCGCACCCCCTCCGAGACTCCCACAATCTGGCCGGTATATCGAGATAACCAGCGTGCTTGTCGGAGACGCCAAGGACTATAACGCTCACGCGAGTTGTGTTCAACATGAATGATGTGAGGTACCTTGGCTAATATACCCGCATAGCGCCCCCATAGGTGTTCACTAAAACCATGACAAACCAGCACCCTAGGATTCCATTTTTTTAAAAGGCGTGTAAACTCCAAAATTGTTGCAAGATGCGCCCAACCCGGCACCAAACAAACCTCAATACCGCCGTCTATTACTTGTTGAACACGCATGGGATCTGTCGATTTTTTCCTTCTGAGCACCAAGATCGATTTAAAATTCTGATTCTGGTTTGACCCTCTCACGATCTCAAGCGCAACCTTTGTTGCACCGCTAAAACCACCGGTTACAAAGTGAATGATAGTATCAGAGTCTTCAGAGGGACTATTGAATGATTCGTCGGAATTTTCGAGAACTTGCCTTGAAGAGCCCAAATGTAAGAAGAGAAACACCAAGGTGAATGGCAAGAACGACAGAAAAACTGCGAATAGTCCAACAGTAAAAAGTATGTCAAGAAGATCCATTTTGGCACTAAAATACAGAGGAACGAAAATCTGAGTATACTACATCAAATCGGCTCTCCAACGCGATCTAGCCTATTCCTTGCCAGCGGAGATGTCTAAGTCTTGGTGTAAGGGAGGTGTCGAGATCTGCTAAATCATTGCCATAGCAATATAGGACCTCAAGCGCATAGTTGCAGGAGAGATCAAGCTGTTGGATCTTATTACTATAGCAATAAAGCGCTTCGAGTTTTGGCGAGAAAGATACGTCTAGTGATGTTAGTTGATTTCCGCTGCAGTAGAGAATTTCAAGGTCCTCGTTAAACGACAAATCGAGTTGACTTAGTCGGTTGTCCCTGCAGTTGAGCATTTGAAGATCGGTGAGCTTGGAAAGGTCGATATCATCTAAAACATTGTTGTAGCAGAACAAAACCTCGAGGGCCGGCGTCCCCTGCAAATCCAATCGCGGTATGCGGTTATTGAAACACCAAAGCTTGCGCAACCATTCCATTTTACTAATATCAAGCTGGATGAGCGCATTATTACTGCAATATAATTCGACGAGGCAGTTGTTTGTCGACAAGTCAAGTTCATTAAGTTGATTGTTAAAACATGAGAGTACCTTGAGGTTTCTATTGTGAGATAGATCAAGCTTCGTCAGTTTGTTATTACCACAGTGGAGCGTCTCTAATGCTGGGAATCGCGATAGATCCAATTCTGCGATCCCTCTCCCCGAGACATCGAGTTCCTTCAAATAGTCAGGATTGACAACTGATGTTTCCAAAGTCACTGAAACTGCTCTCCAAAAATCGCCAATCCAATCAGCCCCCGGGCTGCAAATTCACGCCGTTCTAAAACAAAACAACGGTTCCCAACATAAAAAGTCATCCATGGGAATTCAGCAGCTGAACCTCTTGTCATAGGCAAAGAAAATGTTTTTAATTTGTCGGTAATTGAACAATTATAATTAATTTACTGGAGATCAATAATGCTTTATCAAATGCCTCATACACAAGGCGCACTTTATGCCTTTAAAAGCCGTTACGATAACTTCATCGGAGGGGCATGGGTAGCTCCCGTCAATGGAGAATATTTTGAAAACATTTCGCCGATTAATGGCTCACGCCTATGCGAGGTAGCTCGATCAAGTGAGCAAGATTTGGATCTTGCCCTTGATGCCGCTCACGCCGCCGCTGGAGAGTGGGGTTCAACATCGGTTACCGAGAGATCTAACCTCTTACTCAAGATTGCCGATCGGATTGAAGATAACCTTGAATTGTTAGCCTACGTCGAGACATGCGACAACGGCAAAGGGATTCGGGAAACCCTTAATGCAGACATACCATTGCTGGTAGACCACTTCAGATATTTTGCGGGATGCATTAGAGCACAAGAAGGCAGCACTGCTGACCTTGATGCCTCCACAACATCTTACCACTTCCACGAACCTCTTGGCGTAGTAGGACAAATCATACCCTGGAACTTCCCACTTCTCATGGCGGGATGGAAGTTAGCGCCCGCGCTGGCTGCAGGAAATTGCGTCGTATTAAAACCGGCAGAGCAAACCCCCTGTTCCGTCATGATCATGACCGAACTTATAGCAGACCTTCTCCCGACCGGCGTAGTGAATATTCTTAACGGATTCGGTGAAGAAATTGGTGCGGCGCTCGCCCAAAGTGAGCGCATCGCCAAAATTGCTTTCACTGGCTCAACACCGGTGGGACACCTAATACTTGGTCACGCCGCAAAAAATCTTATCCCTTCCACAGTAGAGCTGGGAGGAAAATCCCCCAACATCTATTTTGAGGACATCATGGATCAAGAGAGCGACTACATCGACAAATGCGCCGAAGGTCTGCTCTTAGGTTTCTTCAATCAAGGTGAGGTATGTACATGCCCATCGAGGGCCCTCGTGCAAGAGAGCATTTACGATGCTTTCATCGGCAAGGTTCTTGAGCGCGCCAAAGGAATTGTCCAAGGTAATCCTCTCGACACTGCCACTATGGTGGGTGCTCAGGCATCCAGAGAGCAATTCGATAAAATAATAGGATATATGGAAGTGGCTCGGAATGAGAATGCCGAATTCCTGATGGGCGGCAAACAGGCTACCGTCGGTAGCGATCTCTCTGGGGGTTTCTATGTCGAACCTACCCTTCTAAAGGGGGACAATAGTATGCGCATTTTTCAGGAAGAGATCTTCGGGCCTACATTGGGGATTACTACCTTTAAAGACGAGGCACATGCGTTGTCGATTGCCAACGATACAGAGTTTGGGCTTGGCGCAGGTGTTTGGACCCGAGATACAAACCGTGCTTTCAGAATGGCTCGTGGTATTCAGGCTGGCCGAGTATGGGTCAACTGTTACCATGCCTACCCTGCTCACACTGCCTTCGGCGGTTATAAAAAGTCAGGGATCGGTCGTGAGACCCATAAGATGGCACTTGAACACTACCAACAAATCAAGAACGTGCTCGTGAGTCACGACATCAATCCTCTCGGCTTCTTTTGAAATTCGCAAAGATGCTCAGGGGATCTAGCCATCTAACTCTAGGAGTTCCAAGACCTGTCGAGTCTGCATGTTGGCCTGAGCAAGTATGGCCGTGGCTGCCTGCTGAATGATCTGAGTTCTCGCGAGAGCCGTCGTTTCTGCCGCATAATCAGCATCCTCTATGCGGCTTCTCGATGCTTCAGTATTTAGCACAATGTTCGAAAGATTATCCGCCGCAAAATCCAAACGATTAATGACCGCCCCAAAGCTGGCCCTTCGTTCGTTGATCTGCGTGATGCTAGTATCTATTCGCTCCATTGCGGTCACTGCATTATCAAATGAGTTTATAGCGGTCGGGAAAAGCGCTTGCGAATTATTTAAACTCTCGAGCGTAACCGTGATATCAGCAACCGGAGGCCCGGTATCTGATCCTTTGTAAGTTATTACTCCACCGCTTGCTGAAGCTGACACGAATAGTCCTTTCTGGGCGGCAAGCTCAGAGGCTATAGCAGACAGTGTCGCATCTAATCCGTTGGGGCTCACCACAGCTTGAATGGGATCGCCACCTGAAATGGTTAAATTGATCCTGTCACCCTCAATTAAGTTCCGATCACTGAAGTCGATCTGGGCTTCTCTGTCTGTTCCATCCTCAATCGTGACGGTAACCCCCGGCATACTGATGGCATCGAGTAGTCCAACTAATGTGAGAACACCGGAGTTAGCGGATACCGAGCTATAAGTATTTGAAAGAGCTCCTGCATCAGCTGCCATAGAGGCAAGTGTCGCATCGAGCCCACCCGCTCCGATAACACCCTCCACTTTTTGACCTCCAGATATGTTGAGCGTAATCCGGTCACCCTCAACAAGATTCTTACCATTAAAGTCTAATGAAGAGAAGTGGAACGCATCCTCAAGATTTACGGTGACCCGAGGCGGGTCTGTATTCGCGTCAGGACCATTCATGTAAAGAATGCCGTTCTGAGAACTCACAGACCCAAATAGTGAACTCTGAGAAGACAATTCAGTGGCCATGTTCGCGAGCAACGCATCCAGACCCTGACTTCCCAAGACACCCTGCACCTGTGTGCCACCATCAATACCGAGAGTAATCCGATCTCCAAGGACAAGATTTTTCCCATTGAAATTAATGAGATTCTGATTGGTAGTCGAATTTTTTTCGAGGCTCACTGTCACAGCTGGAAGCGCAGCACCGGATGCTAGTCCTTTAAGAGTGAGGACTCCTGATGAGGAGGATACCGCGCTGAATATCGAGTCCTGAGCCGCCAGCGACGCGCTAAGCGATGTCAATAGGCCATCAAGCCCGTTAGCGCCAATAACACCCTTGACCGAAGTTCCACCAGCGATTTCAAGCACTACTTTATCACCCACAACGAGACTTCGACCCGAGAAATCGATGGTGGTGGTCGCCGGCGTAATCGCAGAAGAGAACCGTTGTGCATAGATGCCATAGCCGCTGCCGTCTTGGGTATAAGATTGCCAGGCGACCACGAAGCCACCATCAGCCAGTGGTGCAATTTCAGGATATTGTTGAGCGTTTGATGTATCTGTGTTGACCAAGAATTGTGATCCAACTGCCGCACCGGAAGCATCAAACCGCTGCCCGTGAATCCCATAATTGGTGTCGCCTGTGTGCGTGTCCGAATACCATGTGACAACATAACCACCGTCAGTAAGCGCAGTGACCTCTGAGTGCATTTCATTGCCCGTCTGGTATGTATTGACCCGAAACTCTGCTCCGTCTTTCTCGCCAGATGCATTATAACGTTGAGCATAAACACCCTCGCCATTGGCATCCTGACCACTTGAGTTCCAGGTCACGACAAAGCCACCATTAGGTAGTGATGCAATATCAGACCAAGATTGATCGCCAGAAGTGTGGGTATTGATCTGAAATTCAGATGCGACCTTGTTACCTGATGCATCATAACGTTGACCAAAAATCCCCTTTCCGCTGCCATCTTCTCCACTATAATCTGTCCAAGTTGCGACAAACCCACCACCTGATAGCGATGAAATTGATGGATAGGCTTGGTCACTCGCTGTTGTAGAATTTATCTGAAATTGTGACCCAGTCGCGCTGCCAGAACTGCTATACCTCTGACCAAAGACACCGTAGTCGCTTCCATCATGACCAGAGTCGTCGTGCCAAGTCACTACAAAGCCACCATCGGTCAATGAAGTCACGGCAGAGTATTGCTGAAAGCTTGTGGTGTGTGTATTGACTTGAAACTCAGCCCCTGATTTATTGCCTGACGCATCAAACCTTTGCCCAAAGATCCCCTGATCATCCCCGTCCTGATGTCTGGAATGCCAGGTAACAACAAATCCACCATCGGAAAGTCCCGCTATATCTGGGTGTCTCTGGTTGCTGCTGGTATGGGTGTTGACTTGAAACTCTGCCCCAACGGTATTGCCTGATGC
The DNA here is from genome assembly GCA_902557735.1 of Porticoccaceae bacterium. Lineage (GTDB taxonomy): Bacteria > Pseudomonadota > Gammaproteobacteria > Pseudomonadales > Porticoccaceae > TMED48. Next base: position 22,393 of record CACEBC010000015.1, on the reverse strand, counting down.
ATTGTACATTTGACCAAAGACGCCATAGCCGCTGCCATCTTGGCTTGATTCGTTTGTCCAGGTTACGACAAACCCGCCATTTGATAGATTAGTGATTGCCGGATCACCCTGATTGCCACTCGTATATGAATTAACCCGAAACTCACTGCCGGCTGGCGCTACGGCTGTTTCAGACCCTGTAACCGAAGGCGCAGGTGCAGCAGACTGGTGAGTCCCAAACGTCCCTTCAAAGGTCTCAGGTCTGTTGGTTACAAGTGAAAGTGTAATTGCGGGTAACGCCGATCCATCGGATTTACCGGTGAGTGTCAATGTCCCGCTACCCGCGCTAGCCGCGCTGAATAGTGAAGTTTGAGCAGCAATTTTTGATGCCATCGAGGTCAATAAAACATCGAGGCCGTCGCTGCCCACGACCCCCTGAACTTTTTCCCCTCCCGGAATGTTGATCGCTACTGTGTCTCCGATGCCGATATTTCGACCCGAAAAATTAATAGTCTCCTGATTTCCAGTCGCCTGTGTCGGCCATTCAAAGACCCGAAAATGCCCAGAATCTGTCCCATTGCCGTCATTTAGCTGTGCACCAATAGCCAGCCTTTTACCGTCTTTGCTCAAACTAGCAGCAACCGCGAGATCAACCATGTTTTCGCCGTCAAGGTCCTGACCCCTCTGAACCCATGCAGATCCGTTCCAGTCATATACAAATGCCGCTCCCGAAACCGGCCCGTTACCATCATTTCCGGGTGCGGCAACCGAAATGCTATTGCCATCGCCGCTCAGGTTCATAGTAATTCCAAATATATCCCCAGGCCTTTCACCGATAAGATCATTCCCACGCTGCACCCAAGCTGAACCGTTCCAGTCGAAAACTCTGACGCGCCCAGGGTTTGCGGTGCTATTGAGGTCGAACAAGTAAGAACCAATGGCAAGCGTGTTCCCGTCATCACTGAGAGCGGTCAAACCAGCCCGTTCCTCGACCCCATCGCCGTCTATGTCGAGACCCCTCTTAACCCAGGCAGAGCCATTCCAGTCGAATACCCTTACATTACCTGAATTCTGCGCATTTGCATCATTACGCAATCCTCCAACCGCGAGCGTTTTGCCGTCGGCACTGAGTCGGACCGTCGTAGACTCCTCTCCGGCCGTCTCAGCGTCAATTTTTGCTCCTCTTTGCAACCACTGGGCACCATCCCAATGGAACACACGAGCACTCGCTGTTTCGGTTCCATCATCATTCTCTGTCTCAAATTCGCCAATCGCCAGTGTGTTACCATCTGCGCTGAGTACGACACTTGCTCCTAACCCATCACCCGCTTCGTCACCAGAAATAGTCGCCCCTTTCTGCACCCAAGCTGAGCCATTCCACTCAAAGATCCGAGTTTGACCAGCATTTTTTCCCGCATTGTCATCAAGGCTTTCGCCTACCGCGAGGATATTTCCATTGTCACTCACAGCCACCAAAACACTGGTAAAGTTATCTTCCGAATTTGCATATGCTGAAATATCTTGCCCCCGCTGTACCCAATTCATTCCATCCCAGTCAAACGCACGAACCTTACCCATCGAATCGGCACCTGCGGGCGCCGCGACCACAAGAGTATCTCCATCACCACTCAGTACTCCCAAGCCGGCTCGCTCACCAGGCTCCTTCCCATCTATATCGCCACCAATTTGAGTCCAAGCCCGAAATGGGTCATTAATAACAGCTGTTCGCGTCACGTCAATCGTAGAACTCAATGGCTCAGCTACAGGTGGAACGGAGTTATGGCTTATGTAGCTTGAGCCGCCAGTATCGCCCGGGACGCCAGATGCATGCGATGAATAGGTTCTTCCCGTTATGCCCCTTATCGGGGGCGACATTGCGTGAGCCCCATAGCCGTCACCAGATTTTCCAGCATTAAGGTCGCCCAACTCCATCGTGGATAGCGTACCCAATTCTACCGAAATTTTCTGACCAGCTTCCACGCCAATCTGAAAATTCAAATTTCCGTTGTAACCAGAGCCGTCAAACAGAGATCGTCCATTCCACTCGGTATTTACTGCAATACGATCGATCTCCGACTTGAGAGCTTGGTACTCTAGATCGAGCGCTGCTCTATCTGAAATGGTATTGGTATCACTGATGGCTTGAATAGAGAGTTCTCGCATCCGCTGCAACATGTCTGTGATGGCCACCATGGTACCTTCGGCAGTCTGGAGCATTGACATTGCATCTTGAGCGTTTCGAACAGCTTGATTCAGTCCATTGATTTGAGCGGACATTCTGGAGGAAATTGCAAGACCAGCGGCATCGTCGGCGGCCGAATTGATTCTCAACCCCGATGAAAGTCGCTCCATTGCCTGATTCATAACCCGATCATTTTTATGAAGGGCGTTCACCGCAATAGTGGCATTGATGTTTGTGTTGATTTTCACTGTCTTAGGCTATTAATCGGTCCTCGCTTAATTCATCCGCTATCATGAATAGATGAAGCAAAATTCAGACCAAAATTAATTAACCTAAAATATTAGTAAATTTAATGGTTTAAAACTCTAATGGACGCTTCGAGCTAAAGCCACCGTGGAAATAGCGTTTTGGAGACTTGCCGTCAATAAAGTGACAGCTAAAGCTGGTCATCGAGGACGATGGCATTCGCTACATGGAATCCTGTGAAGAATTTGTATGACCCACTAAAATTTTTGTATATTTTCCAGTGCCTATCCGCTCGCATGCTAGTAAGGAACGGTTTCCCCATCTCCCAACATTAACCCTAGCCACTGAGTTTCTGTTTGGCTCTCCAGAGCTATTTTAACCATAATCGTAAGCGGTATCGATAACAACATTCCCACGGGGCCAAGTACCCACCCCCAGAGCAGCAGAGATATGAAGACGACTAATGGCGAAAGATTTAAACCACGCCCCATCCAGCGGGGTTCCACGCCATTGCCCATGACAACATTGACTGCTAAAAATCCTCCCAAGGTCAACGCCGCGGGACCTAATCCAAGCTGAATGAGGGCCAACAAAACAGCGGGTACGCAGGCAATAACTGATCCGACAGCTGGAATAAAATTGAGGAGGAAAGCCAACAACCCCCATAACACAGCATAATCTACCCCAATAACCGAAAGCCAAATGAAGATAATCAGTCCAGTGATAAAGCTTATAGCTGTTTTAATTGCCATGTAGTCGTTGACGCTTTTTGTAAAGGTCTTTAGCCACTCACTCGATGAGCCCGGCCCTCGAGCCAGGGCAAGCTTTTCGCCGAAACCCATATTCTCCGCTAAAATGAAAATCACGGTCAATAAGATCATCATGCTGTTGGTCATCACATTACCGAAAGACGCCAAAATATTAGCGACCAGCGCCATCAATGCGCTTGGGTCGAAGCTGTTCTTCCATTGTTCAGCACTTATAGCAATACCTCTATCGCTGAGCATCTGCTGTACACCAGCACTCATCGCCGCCAGCTTATTCGAATACTCTGGCAAATCCTGCTGAAAATTAACCATCGCTGACCCTATAACTGCACCGAGCACTAGGCCTACGGACAACATGAGTAACACCACAGTCAAGATCGATAAGCCAGTGGGCACGCCACGTGATTTGAGCCAAGAAATCAGAGGAGACACGACCATGGCAATAAACACCGCAAGTATGAAAGGCACGATCAATGCGTTTGCCATCTTCAGGCCCGCCACAATGACAGTGAAGGCAGCAAAATTTATAAGGAATCTAGAAATGGGGGAAACGCTTTGAGTCATCAAGTTGCTCCAATATGATGTGACTTTGTTAGTGCTTTCATGCCATTCTGAATCTTTGGCAATTGATGTGCAAGCCAACCCTAAAAAGCAAACAATACTAGCCTAAAGAGTCGTAACTTCTGATATATCAATGGCAATAGGACCAGAGGCAAAACTTTAACACCTGCAAGTGTCGCTGGGTATGATTCTGACTAGAATTGATCAGGATATTTTCCCTGAAACTGATTATAGTAACTTCTAATCGCAGATAAATCGGCCTCAATGTCTCCTGTTGGGTAAAAGAGTTCACCAAGGAAAACCCGTTTGGTTGGGTACACCAGACCAACCATAAGTATGGGGCACTCAAGATTCATAGCAAGGCGCAAGAATCCGGTCTTCCATTTTTCAACCTTCTTTCTCGTTCCCTCCGGAGTGATACCGATTACAATACCCGTCTCTTCATTTGCAATGCGTTCTACGTTCCTGACAATGACTTGAGGCTGTGCGCGATTTGTCGGTATTCCACCCAACCAATAAAATAGCCATGCAATGTATGGCTTGAAAGCCGTGTGTTTCATCAACCAGCGCATCTTCAAGTCAATTGTAAGTATAGATGCCATAGCCAAAATGAAATCCCAATTAGAGGTATGAGGGGCACCAATTAGTACAAACCTCTTAATGTCGGGTATTTCACCCTCTATTCGCCAACCCAAAACCCGAAGCACCGTCAAACCTATCCAACTAGAAATGAAACCTCGATTTGCACGCAGTTGGCTAGGAGTTTGATCCGGTGAGGTCATAAAAATTGTGTCTGACATATTGAGTGCCGAAAACCTCGCTAATTTTCTCGAGTTGCCGAAAAGTCGATGTCCGGGAACCGCTCCTCAGCAAGCGACAGATTGGCTCTCGTCGGAGCAAGGTAAGTCAAGTGCCCTCCTCCGTCAATCGCGAGGTTGTCTTTTGCCTTGTTTCGAAAGCTCTCCAATGACTTTCCGTCTTCGGTATGGGCCCATCGGGCCGAATGCACATTAACCGACTCATAACTTGCATCCACTCCATATTCGGCTTTCAGTCGGTATGCCACGACATCAAACTGCAACTGACCGACCGCTCCTACAATGATATCGTTGTTGCGTATGGGGAAGAATACCTGTGTACTGCCCTCCTCAGACAGTTGGCGTATACCATTCTGCAGTTGTTTACTCTTCAAGGGGTCTCGCAGCCGAATGAGCTTAAACAACTCAGGAGCAAAATACGGAATCCCACTAAACTTTATCGCTTCACCTTCACTGAAAGTGTCCCCGATATGGATCAAGCCGTGATTGTGGAGACCAATAATGTCGCCCGCCTGGGCCTCATCTAAGGACACACGCTCGCCTGCTTTGAAACTGAAAGCCTCAGTAATCTTGATGTTTTTTCCCGTGCGAACATGCCTGACCTTCATCCCGCGAGAATATCGCCCAGAGCAGATACGCAGAAATGCTATCCTATCTCGGTGCTTTGGGTCCATGTTTGCCTGAATCTTGAACACAAAGCCACTGAAAGATTGCTCGGAAGGCGCCACCAATCGCGCGCCAGCCAGACGAGGTTGAGGTTCAGGCGCCCACTCAATAAACCCATCAAGCATCTCTCTCACACCGAAGTTTCCCAGTGCCGAACCAAAAAATACCGGTGTTAAAGTCCCCGTCAGAAATTGGTCAACTGAAAATTCATTTGTGGCCCCCTTAACAAGTTCTAGTTCCTCTGACACATCTCGGGCGAATGGGCCAAGAACCTCTTTAGCACGCTCCGATTCCAGTCCTTCTATTCGCGCATTCTCGTGCAAAGTATGCCCCCGGCCCCTCTGGAATACGTGTATCGTATCCGTATAAATGCTATATACCCCTCTGAAATCTCTGCCCATACCTATGGGCCAATTGATTGGCGCGGCTTTAATACCCAGAACTGATTCAATTTCATCTAATAACTCGATCGGATCTCGAATATCGCGATCCATTTTATTAACGAAAGAAAAAATGGGTGTATCTCGCAGTCGACAAACTTCCATAAGCTTAATGGTCCGTGCCTCCACACCCTTAGATCCATCGATCACCATAAGAGAAGAGTCTACGGCTGTCAGCGTCCGATAAGTGTCCTCAGAAAAATCCTCATGGCCGGGCGTATCCAAAAGATTTATCACTCGGTTACCATAGGAAAACTGCATTACCGATGACGTAACCGAAATACCACGTTCCTTCTCCATTTCCATCCAGTCTGACGTGGCATGCCGGTCACTCTTGCGGCCTTTCACTGTCCCTGCCAGCTGAATAACATTTCCGAGTAGCAGCAATTTCTCGGTGATGGTAGTTTTACCCGCATCGGGGTGTGAAATAATAGCAAAGGTTCGGCGATCGGAGGGAATCAGAGGCATTTTAAAATACAAGAAGCATAAAAGCTGGTGATTATAGCTTCGACAGGGCGTCTTCGCACCCGTTTATAGCGTATAGAAATTGTTCAGCAAGACATCCAGGTTTCGTATACAGTAACGATAGTAAATGTAGGTTAAAAGTCTATTTCTCATAATCAAACGACTTAGAGTTGGACAAAAATAATGCGATTCAGAGGCCAAACCACTTATGACCATGACGGCAAACCGCCTTGCTCAGGGGTTTTATTATGCAATCTTGGCACACCTGATGCCCCTCAAAGCCGCGAACTAAGACGCTATCTCAGGGAATTCTTAAGTGACCCCAGAGTGGTCGAACTTCCTCGGGCACTATGGTGGCTCATTCTTAACTTCATCATACTTCCCATCCGACCTGCGCGTTCGGCCAAGCTCTACCGCAGTGTCTGGGGTCCCGAGGGATCACCACTTTTGGTTCACAGCAAACAACAAGTTGAAGGCGTCTCGCGACGCTTGCAAAAACATTTCGGCAGGTCTGTACCAGTAGCACTAGGCATGCGTTATGGTAATCCCTCTATCTCGTCGGCAATCAGGCATCTTACTGACCAGAATGTCAGAAACATTGTTGTGCTGCCTCTTTACCCCCAATACAGTGGTGCGACCACGGGTTCTACCTTTGACGCAATTGCAGCTGAAATGAGAAGCATCCGTTGGGTCCCCGAATTGCATTTTATAGGCGGATATCAGCAGTCACCTCCATACATTGATGCTATTGCCAGCAGCATCAGGACGCACCTAGACGAGCATGGTTTGCCAGATAAACTGATATTCTCTTATCATGGTACGCCTCAAAAGTACCTTGAGAGCGGAGACCCTTATCACTGTCTGTGTCACCAGACGACTCGATTAGTCCGAGAGCAAATAGATCTATCGGAAGAACGTGTGATGACCACATTTCAATCTAGATTCGGACGTGAGCCTTGGTTGCAACCCTATACCGATAAGACGCTAGAAAAACTGCCTGCGGAGGGTGCAAAGCATGTTGCCGTCATATGTCCCGGCTTTTCAAGTGATTGCCTAGAAACACTAGAGGAGATTGAAGTTGAAGCGAGAGAAATATTTACTAGCTCCGGGGGTCGCGACTTTCACTATATTGCAGCACTAAATGCAACACCACGACATTTAGACGCATTGACGGAAATAGTCAGCCGCCATCTCGATTAAGAATTATCCACTTACTTGAGACCGTTCCAACCAGCTTTGTAAAACAGGCAGACAAGGCGCACAAATTTTTGTCGTCGCTAGGTCATCAGCGCGTGTATCTCCATGATTAACCAAAACAATGGGTTTATTTTGTTTGCTAGCCCACAGGCAAAATCGATAGCCCGAATAGGTCATTAGGGAAGAGCCTATGACCACTAGGCCAGACGCCGACTCCATCATCTCACGAACGGTCTTTAAGCGTTTTCGTGGAACAGAATCACCGAAAAAAACAACATCTGGCTTCAAAATTCCCCCACATTTTAGGCAACACGGTACGTTCAATTGTGAAAAATCGAGGCTGTCCACATCGGCATCTCCATCCGGAGCAATTTGTCCCGCCCGATTAGCAAATTCCGGATTATGTGACTCAAACCAAGATTGGAGCGAGCCGCGAGACTGACTATGGCCGCAACCCAAACATATGACTCTGTCTATTCTTCCGTGCAAGTCAATGACACTTCTGCTGCCTGCTAGCTGATGCAATCCATCGACATTTTGTGTCACCAGACCCATCACTGCACCAGTTTTCTGAAGGTCTCGAATAGCATAATGTGCTGAATTTGGCTGAGCCTGACTAATGAATCGCCAACCCACAACATTTCTAGCCCAAAAGCGTTGCCGATAAGCGAGACTTCTAATAAATTCCTGATGCGTGACCGGTTGTTTCCTTTTCCAACGTCCAAATCTATTGCGATATGTTGGAACTCCTGAATCAGAACTCACACCCGCCCCGGTTAGAGCCAACCATCCAGTTGACCTTGTCAAAAGATCAGTAACTTCTTCCAAAGACTTTCCAATCATTAATTTGCAGTTAAGCGCTTGAGTGATACCATTTCCTTATTTGACATCCAAAACCTTGGGCTCAATAATCAACCCGTTAAGACAAGGCTTTTTGAACAACATCTGTGTCGTATCCCCGAGTATAATACAAGTGTACGAGTCAATTAACTTTGGTTTTTAGAATTCATGGACATAAAAGCACACGTGCAAAAACTAGGAATACGCGCTAAAGCAGCGGCACGAGATCTCGCAAAAGCCTCATTGGGCGACAAGAATGCCGCGTTAAAATGTATCGCTACCCATTTGGACAAATCTCGGCAACATTTGCTTGATGCAAATGAGTTAGATCTTGCAGATGCCGTAAACCGTGATCTTGATAGCGCGCTGCTTGACCGCCTCGAAATGAGCGATGCAGGAATAGATGGGATGCTTGAGGGACTCCGGCAAGTCATCGCTCTAGACGATCCAGTGGGGGCTATTACTGAAATAGGCGAACGCCCGAGTGGCATCCGTTTAAGTAAAATGCGTGTTCCTTTAGGAGTTGTGGGGATTATTTATGAATCTCGCCCAAATGTCACCATTGATGCTGCAAGTCTGTGTCTAAAAGCAGGGAATGCTAGCATCTTGAGAGGCGGTAGCGAGTCTATAAACTCAAACAAAGCGATCGCGAGATGCATCTACAATGGTCTTACAGATGCCGGTCTCCCGAGAAGCTCCGTGCAGATTGTCGATGTCACTGATAGGCAGGCTGTCGGTGAGTTAATCACGTTGACAGAATTCATTGACGTCATTGTGCCGCGCGGCGGCAAGAGTCTTATTGCGAGAATCAGTGAAGAAGCGCGCGTACCTATCATTAAACACCTTGACGGAAATTGCCATGTATATATCGACTCTCATGCTGATCCGACGATGGCTATCAAGCTCGCTATTAACTCAAAAACGCACAGATATGGCGTCTGTAACGCAATGGAATCACTCCTCGTTGCAGATAAGATCTCGAATAGAATTCTTCCCGATTTATGCATGGAATTCACAAAAAAACATGTTGAGCTAAGAGGTTGTAAAAAAACACGTATTTTGGTTGGCTCGATAAAATCTGCTTGTGAATCAGATTGGTCGGAGGAGTATTTGGCGCCAATTTTGTCCATAAAAGTAGTTCAAAATATTGAGGAAGCAATAGCACATATTAATCGTTATGGTTCAAAACATACTGACTCTATCGTCACGCAAAACGCTGAAAATGCCCAGCTGTTTATCGAAAATGTCGACTCAAGCTCGGTAATGGTAAATGCTTCGACTCGTTTCGCGGACGGCTTTGAGTATGGCCTAGGTGCCGAGGTTGGGATTTCGACGGATAAAATCCATGCGCGAGGGCCAGTAGGCCTTGAGGGTTTAACCAGCCAAAAATGGGTTGTCCATGGTGATGGGCAAATTAGACATTAGTATGGCTTGTGCAATTTTTGGAGGAACCTTTGATCCAGTTCATCTTGGGCATATCAAGATTGCTGTTGACCTAGCTGAACATTTGGGTGTAACTCCAATTGCGCTGATGCCTTGCGGCAAGCCTACGCATAGATTGCCACCCGTGGCTACGCCTTTGCAACGCCTAGATATGTTACAGTTGTCGATATCGGGAAACCCGAATTTAACCATTGATGACACTGAAATTGGCTCCACGACACCCAACTTTACCATAAACAGTCTTGATAGGATTCGGTCCCGAATTGGAAGTGAAGCTGCGATATTTTTATGTATAGGTTCAGACACATTGAATCACATTGATTCTTGGTACAAATGGACCGAGCTCACCAACTACTGTCATATCGTTGCGATTTCCAGACCGGGTTCACCGAAAAAATACTCCCCACAACTGACAGAATGGATCTCGAGCCATAGGAGCATAGATCTGAGGAAACTCAAAGAAAGCCCGGCGGGTTGCGTTTACCAATGTGAGCTTAGCATGCTGAACATTTCTTCAACAAAAATAAGGCAAAAAATAAAACAAAATGAAACTCTCCAGCAACTTTTACCCAAAAAAGTGGTTAACTATATTCAAACTAATAACTTATATAAATAACTCAGCTAAATGTCAGAAAATCTCAAAAAGATAATCATAGGTGCCCTAGAGGATATCAAGGCGGTTGACTTAGTCACAATTGCTGTAAGTTCACTTACAGATGTCATGGATACAATGATAATCGCTAGTGGCAATAGCCATCGACAGGTTAAAGCGCTCGCAAATAATGTATTGAGCGAAGCCAAAAACGCTGGTTTTTCTCCCATTGGGATAGAGGGTGAAAATAGCGGTGAATGGATTCTGATAGATTTTGGCGATATTGTCACAAACATAATGTTGCCCAGCTCTCGCAAGTTCTATGATTTAGATCGTCTTTGGTTGGTTCGCCCCGAAAACAAAAAAGAAATCTCGGAGGGAGAGTTTTTTGATTATCAAAAGGGTGACATATGAAATTGAAAATAATAGGCGTAGGCTCTCGTATGCCTGATTGGGTAGCTTCTGGCTTCGAGGAGTATCGACGCAGATTGCCTAAAGCTTTTTACCCTCAATTGGTCGAAATCCCTCTTGCTCGCCGACACAAGAATCAGACTACAATCTCCATCAAAGAAAAAGAAGGTGCGGCCATATTAAAAAAGCTTGATCAGCAAGATTACGTCGTTGCACTGGACATTTTAGGTCAATCGATTAACACAACGGAATTAGCCGATAAGCTCCTCAAATGGCAGGAGGCAGCTCTAAACATATCGATACTAATTGGCGGCCCAAATGGCATAAGCGACTCATGCTTAAGCCGGGCTGATCTACTTTGGTCTCTGTCAGATCTGACACTACCTCATACTCTTGTGCGCCTGTTGATCATGGAGCAAATATATAGAGCATGGAGTATTAATATCAGACATCCCTATCATCGGTATTAAGTAGATGAGTACTTATACTTTCATTGATTTTGAAGCTATTCGTAAGCTTTTCATTAAACGAATTTTGATCTCAAGTATCATTACATTGGTCCTTGCCACATTGATTATGGCGCGTTTTTTCGACTTACAGGTGACTCGCCATCAAGATTTCGTAACTCAATCGGATAATAATAGGCTCCATGTGCGACCAGTGAGTCCTACCAGAGGTTTAATTTATGATAAAAATGGTAAACTTTTGGCAGATAATCGATCGACATATAATCTAACCGTTGTTACAGAGCGCTCTAAAGATTTAGACAAATTGCTCGCCGATCTAAGCGAACTAATCCACATCTCTGAAAACGATGTCAATGAATTCAAGAAGCGAGTGGACCGACGGAGACCTTATGAAAATACGACCCTTAAATACGATTTGACAGAACAGGATCGGAGCATTCTGGCAGTAAATAGCTTTCGGCTACCCGGGGCTGAGGTGTCAGCGCGTTTGACACGGTACTATCCCATGGAGCACATGTTCGCGCACGCGTTGGGTTATGTGGGCCGCATCAACGAAGAAGAGATGCAGGTAATCGACCCCTTGAAATACAGTGGGACAGACTCTATTGGCAGAATTGGTGTCGAAAAGCAGTATGAAAACTATCTCCTTGGTCAAGTCGGCAGTGAACATGTAGAGACTAACGCGCGTGGCCGAGTCATGCGTTTGGTGAGCAAAACAGACCCGCAACCAGGTCAAAATTTGACTCTGCATCTTGACAGCAATCTGCAAAAGATTGCCTATGATGCACTAAAAAGCTATCGCAGTGCTCTCGTCGCAATCGACATAAACTCGGGTGGAATTTTAGCTATGGTTAGCACGCCCAGTTATAATCCAAATGCCTTCGTATCGGGTGTAGGCATAAGTCACTATGCCGATTTGGTGAATTCGGCCGATAGACCTCTTTTTAATCGTGCTTTGCGAGGTCAGTACCCTCCGGGATCAACAATCAAACCTATGCTTGGTCTTATTGCGTTAAGTGAAGAGATTGTGACCGCCGAGCAAACCATCGATGATAGCGGCTACTTCTACTTGGATGGAGTTTTGAGACCATGGAGAGACCATAACGCAAAAAAAGGCGGCCATGGCGCCAACGTCAACCTCGCGCGAGCAATCGTTGAATCATGCGATGTCTACTTTTACAACATGAGCACCCAAATGGATATAGATTTGCTTGCCTCGAAAAGCAAACTATTTAGTCTCGGGGAAAAAACCAATATTGATATTCCAGGGGAGCGAGCGGGCATTATGCCTGACAGAAATTGGAAAAAAAATCAATTGGGCGAGGCTTGGTTCGATGGAGATACGGTCAATGCAAGTATCGGACAAGGTTTCATGTTAGCAACACCAATTCAGCTGGCTGTTATGACCGCGCGTTTGGCATCCAATGGTAAAATGATTTCTCCACGCCTCTTAAGAGACATTGATGGCGTGCCCACGGAGCCTAAGAATGATGCTTCAAATATTCTTGAAATTGACACTCTTCACTGGGACTACGTGCACCAAGCAATGCAAGATGTAATTCATAGTCCCACGGGCACTGCCAATAAGATTTCAAGAGGGTTGAGCTACAAAATGGCTGGAAAAACAGGTACTGCTCAGGTTGTTAGTATCGATGCAGATGTTGAGTATGATAAAACCAAAATTAATGAAAGGCAGTGGGATCATGCGCTTTTTATAGCCTTTGCGCCAGCGGAGAATCCCCAAATTGCAGTCGCACTAGTGGTTGAAAATGGTGGTCATGGGAGCGTGACCGCTGCCCCGATCGTGCGAAAAATAATAGACGAGTTTATGGGAACTGCTGCAAATGAAAGCGTGGCTCTAAGGTGATTATTCATGCAAGAAGGTGACTTTGTCCGCCGCATACAATCTCTGGGTGTGAGCTCTGATACCAGAAAAATATTAGCCCTTGATTATGGGTTGATATCGATTTTGATTTCACTGTGCTCTGTGGGCGTTCTGATTATCTTCAGCGCGACTGGGCAAGACTCATTTTTTGTAAAACGTCAGGCATCGTTCATGGTCATTGGTTTCTGCTTGATGTGCGCAATGGCGCAGGTACCCCCTCGAGTGTGGGAAAGATGGGCGCCTGTTTTATATGCTATTGGAATACTATTACTCGGTTTGGTTCTAAGCTTTGGTGTTGAAGCAAACGGCGCAAAGAGGTGGCTCGATCTAGGTTTTATTCGACTACAACCCTCAGAACTAATGAAAGTGATATTGCCTTTAATGATTTCATCTTATATCTCAAGGAGTGCCATTCCTCCAAATTTTAAAACTATTTTTGTGTCACTAACATTGATACTGCTTCCCGTATTTTTAGTTATCAATCAACCTGACCTCGGCACAGCGCTCCTAATATCGGTATCCGGCTTGATTGTACTTTTTCTATCGGGAATCGGGCGGTTTTATATCATCAGTGGATTGATACTTGCAACGGCCGCTATACCAAGTTTTTGGCTATTTGTGATGCGAGACTATCAAAAGCAACGCGTTCTGACCATGTTTAATCCCGAGGCGGACAAATTAGGGTCAGGCTGGAATATCATTCAATCTACCACAGCAATCGGATCAGGCGGATGGCATGGTAAGGGATGGACGCATGGAACACAGTCCCAATTAAACTTCCTGCCTGAAAGTCATACAGACTTTATAATTGCAGTCTTAGCGGAGGAGTTTGGTTTGGTAGGTGTTATAACTCTGCTGTGTCTCTTCTTGATTCTTGTTGGCCGTTGTATCTCTATAAGCATGAACTCCGAATCAATGTTTGGAAGACTTTTGGCTGCAAGTATAGGATTCACTGTCTTTGTTTTTGTATTAGTCAATCTCGCGATGGTATCAGGTGTTCTGCCAGTTGTTGGAGCCCCTTTGCCTTTTGTTAGTTATGGGGGTACCGCCATTGTGACCTTATTTGCTGGTTTTGGTATTCTTATGTCGATCTCTAAGGATTCTGAAGTAACTAGGAGAAAAAATTGAAGAAGTTTATACGTTGGTTATTAATTTCGTTCTGGGTTTCAAGCTCAGTGGCCCGAGGAGATTACTCTGAGCACTCTGACGCCGTAAAATTTATCGAATTTATGGTCAAGGCTCATCAATTTTCTTCAATCCAGTTAACCGAATGGCTCTCCGAGACAAGAAAAATAGATTCGATTGTCGCCGCTATGTCGCGGCCGGCAGAAAAAGTAAAACCATGGCACGAGTACAGAAGGCACTTTATATCGGATCAGCGAATAGCATGGGGGGTAGATTTTTGGAACGAACACAATATGGTATTGAACAGGGCGCAGCAAACTTTGGGTGTAGACCCCGCCATTCTGGTCAGCATTATCGGTGTTGAAACGAATTACGGTCGAAATGTGGGGAGCTACAGGGTCATAGATGCTTTAAGCACGTTGGCTTTTGATTTTTATACCAAAATCGAACCAAGGGAAAAACGACGGCTATTTTTCACAAAGGAATTAGAGAATCTGATGCTTATTGCGCGCGCTCAAAATATGGATCCCTTGTCCTTGATGGGCTCATATGCTGGTGCCATGGGGTGGGGTCAATTCATGCCCAGCAGTTACCGCAATTATGCCGTCGATTTCGATCAAGACGGATTTACAGATATATGGAACAATCCTGATGACATCATTGGCAGTGTGGCAAACTACCTTGCTAAACATGGGTGGGCTTCACAACAGCCAATTGCAATGCGAGCCTCACGGGAAAGGCTACAAGGAGACACAATTAGCAGCGTCAAGCAAGAGCTTTACAGAGTCAAAAAAGGGGACACACTTTATTCAATCGCCCGAAGTTTTAATACTGAATACGCATATTTGCAAGAAGTTAACGACCTGAAAAATCCTAATGAGCTATTTATCGGGCAAGACCTGAGAATCTCCACCGATGTTAAAATTAATAAACTGATTCGTCCAACAAAAACACTCGCTGAATTGAAGGAGGCCGGATTCAGTCCCCGAGAACAGATCTCCAATAATATAAAAGCACTCCCAATAAGATTGGATGCCGGCAATCGGGATGAATATTGGATGGGGTTTAATAACTTCTATGTTATCAGTCGCTATAATCCCCGCATTAAATATGCAATGGCTGTCTATCAATTGAGTGAACTCATCCAGAATGAATACTGTGCAATCAAAAGTAACTGCTGAATTTATTGTATTGTTATTTTTAGCTGTCTTAATTCAGGGCTGCAGCCAAGTCAATCAAGTAAATGAGGAGCAGGATGGCCCTGGACGGAAACTGGATGCGAGCTCGATACCGGATGCAATTCCAAAGACGGAACCCATAACCAAAGCTGGAAATAAAAGTCCATATACTGTCTTTGGCAAGACATATCACTTACTCCCCTCCGCTGAGAAATATCAACAGATTGGAATCGCGTCGTGGTATGGGACAAAATTCCACGGTAATTTTACTTCAAATGGAGAGATCTATGACATGTATGCCATGACGGGCGCACACAAGACACTCCCAATCCCCTCATATGTGCGAGTAACCAATCTTGAGAATAACCGGTCTATTGTAATCAGGATTAACGATCGCGGCCCTTTCCATAGCGACAGAATCATCGATGTATCTTATGTGGCTGCTTTAAAACTGGGCTTTGCCGACCAGGGTACCACCCAAGTCGAAGTTCAGAGTTTAACCGCCGAACCCAACCCTGAGTTAGTGGAGTTTGATTTACGTGATCAAAACTTTTCAGAGAATCAAAGGAAAGTTCCCGATCGTCCCATACTACCCCTGGGAGGCGTGTTTCTTCAGGTAGGTGCTTTTTTGGAACGAACGGGCGCCGAACTTCTGCGGGAGAAAATCCAACCTCTCACCTCACTATCCATTGAAGTCCTCCAACACAAAACTTTATTCAAAGTTAAGATTGGTCCTATCAGAAATAGTAATCGTCTCCAAATGCTGCAAAAAAGGATTGATGAAAAGTTCGGCATAGCGTCTTTTATCCTTTGGCCCTGACATTCGATACACTCACTTATCAGAGTGCTAGTTGTGATAAGATGTAAATGAAAAATCGATTTAAGCAAAGAGAACCAGATGCATAGAAAAAGTCTTGTCCGCCAAACTTTCTTGCTCCTTTTAGTCATCTTGAGCACAAACACAGCAGCACAAAATCCAGTGCCAATAGCTCCTGATTTGGACGGAACGGCTTGGATACTAATTGATGCGACCACTGGTTTTGTGATCGCCGAAAATAATGCAGACGAACCCTTACCGCCGGCCAGTTTGGCAAAAATGATGACCACTTACATTGCAGTTAAACAAATTAAACAAGGCACCCTGAGCGATTATGAGGAGGTGTTTGTGAGTGATAACGCTTGGGAAAAAGGCGGCGCGAAAACCGACGGGTCAACCATGTTTCTCAGCCCAAGAACAACTGTACCAGTCATCGACTTGATGCGTGGCATTATCATTCAGTCGGGCAACGATGCTGCTATTGCTCTAGCCGAGCATATCAGTGGAAGTGAGGACGAATTCAGTAATTTAATGAATGACTATGCAGTTGAGCTCGGGATGAACAAAACTTTTTATTATAATTCCACTGGTTTGCCCGCTGAGGGCATGGTGTCGTCAGCTCGTGATCAAGCCAAGCTAGCGAAAGCAATCATCGAAATCGACCCAGATTATTATGCGTTATACTCGGAAAAATATTTCCAGCATAATGATATTAACCAGCCAAACCGTAACCGCCTCCTGTGGAGAGATAGCAGTGTAGATGGGCTCAAAACAGGTTACACCAAAGCGGCCGGTTATTGCTTGGTCGCATCAGCGCGACGAAAAGACATGCGATTAATTTCCGTACTTTTGGGTTCATCCAGTGCCGAATCCAGAGCTAGGCAGACTCAAAAACTCTTGTCTTTTGGCTTCAGACATTTTGATACGAAAAAGATTTATTCCCAAGGAGATATTCTCAAAGACAATGCAAAAGTCTGGTTTGGTGTTGATGATTTCCTTAATTTAACCATCGCTGAAGATATTGTCCTAACTCTTCCACGCCGATCTGAAAAAAATTTAGTCGCCAATATTATCGTTGACCAAAAACTGGAAGCGCCGATCAATGCTGGCGAGGAGTTGGGGCGGCTGCAGGTATCACTTGCAGAAAACATTCTCATAGATGTTCCGTTAGTTGCTGAAAAAGAGATACTAGAATCTGGTCTTTTCTCTCAATTTTATGATTGGATTGTCCTGTTTTTTACCGACTTGATGTCATAGCGCCCATAATTTTAAAACTAGATTGCAAAGCAAGTTAACTTAATTACTTCTTGGAAAAAAATGCGTGAAAGTGCTCCCCAACTTGAATTCCCATGTTCCTATCCCATTAAAATATTGGGTGAAAGTAATCCCGACCTTCGGAAACAAATAGGTTTAGTTATGGCAAAACATTCCCCAAATTTTGATGATCAACTCACCACTGTGCGCCAAAGCAGTAAAGGACGTTGGCAATCCATCACAGTAACTTTTCAAGCAACGAATGCATCTCATATTAAAGCCATTTATGATGATCTAAGAGCTAATCCTCTAGTTCGCATGGTTCTATAAGTGTGTCCATATTAAGCAAGGTAATCATCCGTCAACTAACGGAAATAAATTACTCAGACACCCTCAAGGCGATGCAAGCATTTACAAAATACCGACACTCACATACCTGCGACGAAATATGGGTTCTTCAGCACCCGTCAGTTTTTACGCTAGGTCGCTCTGGCAACAAACAGCACATACTTGCCAAAACCGACATCCCCATTATTCAGAGCGACCGGGCTGGTGACATCACTTACCATGGGCCGGGACAAATTATTGCTTATGTATTAATCGATCTTAGAAGAAGAAAACAGGGGGTGCGCCAGCTAGTGAATGGTTTGGAGGATGTTGTGATTAATTCTTTGTCATATTGGAATGTCGCTGCAAACAGACACAAAAATAGGCCAGGTGTATTTGTCGGAGACGCCAAAATAGCCTCTCTGGGACTGAGAGTTTTGAAGGGCTGCAGTTATCATGGGATCAGCTTAAATGTAAACATGGATTTATCTCCATGGAATCTCGTGAAGCCTTGCGGGCTTGATATTACAATGACTCAACTCAGTGACCTTGTCGATTCAAACATAAGTAACAATGATGTTTGCAAAATTTTGACGGCCCAATTATGCAACACATTTGGCTATGAGAATAAAAATGCTGTCACCAGTCCGTTTTCTGTGGCAGACTGACTCACCTCTAGGCGGCGCATTGATATCATGCATGAAGAACTTGTAAATCCACCAAAAAAATCCAAAAGGCCCAAGCAAGGCATTAAACTGCGCAGCGCTGATAAGGTGGAACATATCCCGGTAAGAGTAATCCCTACAACTAACCTTGATCGAAAACCTGTTTGGTTGAGAACAAGCCTATCAATTTCACCAGAGCGCAAAAGAGTTAAGGAAGTATTACGCAAAAACAAAATGTCAACTGTGTGTGAAGAAGCAAATTGCCCTAATTTAAACGAGTGTTTTAGTAATGGCACCGCCACCTTCATGATCATGGGTGAGATCTGCACGAGGAGATGCCCGTTTTGCGATGTTGCCCATGGGCGACCTAATCCTTTAGATGAGTGTGAACCGATTAATCTAGCTAGAGCAATCTCTGATATGGGGCTAAAGTATGTTGTGATAACCTCTGTTGATCGCGACGACCTCCGTGATGGAGGTGCCCAACATTTCGCCAAGTGCATCGAAGAAGTGAAAAATCTTGATCCGTATCTAAAAGTAGAAATACTGGTGCCAGATTTTCGGGGCAGAAAAGAATCGGCGCTTAAATTTCTTAGCGAAACCCCACCAGATGTGTTTAATCACAATATCGAAACTGTGCCACGCCTCTACCGAAAAGTTCGGCCCGGAGCAAA
This sequence comes from Porticoccaceae bacterium, assembly GCA_902557735.1. Classification (GTDB taxonomy): domain Bacteria; phylum Pseudomonadota; class Gammaproteobacteria; order Pseudomonadales; family Porticoccaceae; genus TMED48. Next base: position 3,394 of record CACEBC010000015.1, on the reverse strand, counting down.
TTACGATTGGTCACTGAATCTGATAAATGACTTCGCATTGCGGAATCCTCACGTGCCTACTAAATCTGGACTGATGGTGGGCCTCGGTGAAACTAGAGATGAGGTCATTAAGACATTGGATGATTTGCGCGAACACAATGTAGCCATGCTCACTATCGGGCAATATCTTCAGCCTTCGATGAATCACCTACCGGTAGATAGATTTGTTCACCCAGAGGAATTCTGTGAATATTCAGAATACGCATTTAACATTGGTTTCTCGCAGGCTGCCTGCGGCCCGTTGGTTCGCTCCAGTTATCATGCAGATGAGCAAGCAAGGGGAGCGCAGGCGACTTGAATCTCTCCTATTCTCGGGTAGTGCAGAAATATCGCGGTCCTCAAGGTGAAAGGCTATAACACGGCTATTTCTCAACCCAAATTTCTCTAAGCGGCTCGCCAAAATCATCATAGATGATCTTTTTGCGAGGAGCAGATTTACCGAACACTGGCGGCGGTTTTTTGAAGTTTGTCTTTCGTTTATCTATTTCCAAAATAACTTCTGTCAGATCACTCTGCTGGGAAGAATCAGTACCCACAAATTCTGCTTTTCGTCGGGGTCCATCCGCTCTCTCGGCACTCTCTCCCGATCGCAACTTTTTTATTTGACCACCCCGAGCAATATACTCCTCCGTCTTTCGAAGAATATCCTGTCGAAGGATTTTCTTATTGCCTACCAAAAGCACCTCTGCCAACCAAAATCTACGAGGAGTCTAACAAAATTGATTTTGTATGGAAATGTGATTGAAGGAATAACCATCTAAGCTACCGCGAAGAAGAAAATCGAAATAAAAAAGGTAATCTTTCTCTGATAATGCTTGGAAGTAACAACATAGCCGGAGTTAACAAAAGAGTCATTACGAAAGACAGAGTCAGACCATCTACTATCGCACTCGCTAAAGGCTGCCACCAAGAGGCCACAGAACCTCCATACTCCCAAGACCGATTGACAATATCAACACTCCACCCATTTGCCAATGGAAGCAGACCAACAATAGTGGTAATGGTAGTCAGCAGAACTGGGCGAAAACGCGATCTAGCTGCTCTGAAAACTGCCTCTCGAGGATTTACGTTAGTTTCTCTCTTGCAAATAAAATTAAAAGTATCAATCAGGACGATATTATTGTTCACCACAATTCCAGCTAAAGCTACTATCCCAACGCCTGTTAAGACAGTGCTGAATACTGCCTGACTAACAACGAGGCCCAGGAGCACGCCAGCTGTGGAAATTACTACAGCAAATAGTATCAAGAATGCCTGATAAAAACTGTTGAATTGGGCTACCATCATTATCATCATCAGACCTAATGCCATTGTAAATGCTGTAGAGAGGAAAGCTGCAGACTTGGCTTGTTCCTCATTAGCGCCGCGAATTTTAACTTGGACGTCAGGATGAAGTTCTTCGGTCTCCAGCCAGGCTTCTATTTGCCCAGTCTGATCGTCTGCAAGATACCCATCTTCGGTGTAACCCATGACGAGAACCGCCTCCTCCATATCGATGCGCTGGACTATATCCAGTTTAGGTTTTGGAACACGATAGGTAAACTCACTAATTGGGACTGGCCCAAACTTTGAATTAATTACTAAACCTTCTAGCGACGACAGTTTACGCTCCTCTTCTGGGAAGCGAAGACGAATTTCAATCTCTTCTTCGACATCATCTGGGCGAAATTTTCCTATCATCAATCCGTCAGTCACTAGTTGAACAGCATGCCCAACGTTTGTAACATTAACACCATGCATTGATGCTCTGGCGCGGTCAATATCCATTTCCCATTGCACGCCGGGAATTGGTAAAGTATCCTCTAGCCCCCGAATACCCTCGACATTTTTACTAATCCAGTTCTTAATCATGATCGCTGTGTCATGGAGGGCCTGTCGATTCGTTGACGAGACCTGTATCTGGACATCCTTCCCTGTAGGGGGGCCGGTATCAAGGTTCTGTGCTGAAACTATTAAACCTGGCATACCCGATGTGACTTGCCTGACCTTGGCAAAAACCTCTGTGCTAGTAAGCTCGCGTTGGGAGGTAGGCACGAGCTCCACAAAAAAATTACTTATCTGGTCGCGACTTGAATCTCTCTGCAATCCCATGTCTTGGCTCGATGAATATAATTGTCGGATTTCTTTAATCCCGCCTTCCCTTACGCGCTCCTCCACTGAGGCAGTCATGGCACGTTTTTGTTCCACCGAAAAATTCCCTTGCGCCCTAACTGTCATTACACCAAATTGGTTTTCAATATTAGAAAAAAATACCACGCCAGCTCCAAACTTTATATAAGCCACTATTATTGAACATATTAAGACGATCGCAATTAATATTGCATGCAGCGGTTTCTGCAAGACTCGCCTGAGAACAATAAGGTATACATTCAACATTGGACGAAACAGTGCCTCGGCCGACTGTTCAGATCCGTGAACACCCATGAAGCTTTTCTGAGTGCGCTGTTTTGCCAATACGGCCCCTAATGTTGGAGCGAAAACCAACGCATACAAGAGTGACCAAGTAAGAACGGCGAAAACAGTGGCCGGAAGATAAGACATAAACTGCCCTGCGACCCCAGGCCAGAATAATAACGGCAAAAAAGCGGCCAAAGTCGTACCTATGGATGCCGTCACTGGAAGCGCCATCCTACCTACAGCGCTGCGAAAGGCCTCTTTTGGCGAGACGCCCTCGGCAGCCTGAGTATTTGCAAATTCTACTATTACAATAGCACCATCAATGAGCATCCCAAGTGATAAAAGAAGTCCAAACATGATCATAAAATTATAGGTATAACCGAGAATCGAAATTATAATTATCGATCCAAGCACACAGAATGGAATCCCTAAACTTACCAAAAAACCGGCCTTAACTCCCAATGTGGCTACCACCAAAATCAAGACCAAGCTCATCGCAGTTAAAATGTTGCCTGATAATTCATCAACCATAGATTTCGCATGAAAGGAATTATCAAAGATAAAATCAATCGTTATTTCTTTTGAGAAGTCATTTCTTTCCAGCTCAACTAGCTCTCTGACGGCCTCGACCATTTCAATTGAATTAGTGCCAGTGCGCCTTGACACATATATAGACATTGTTTGTTGCCCGTTTAGTGAACTGAAACTATTTGCGTCCTTGAAAGTACGACGAATTGTCGCAATATCTCCGAGAATCACAACGCCTTCTGCATTGCTTCTTATGGGCAATAGTTTTATATCTTCTACTGTTTCAATGAGTGCCGGTACGACAATGTTAAAACGACCAGCACTGGATTCCAAATCGCCGGCTGGAACTAACAAATTATTTCTTGCGACAAGGCTCAACACCTCATCCATTGTTATTCTGTAATGCTGTAAACTCCTCGGGTTGAGAATG
>CACEBC010000014.1 GCA_902557735.1 Porticoccaceae bacterium | reverse complement strand
CTGGATTTGGCTTTGGTAAAACCACTCAACACAACCTAACTCTCTTCAGAGCTATTGACCAATTTGTTGCCACTGACGTTCCTGTGTTGATTGGTGTCTCTCGAAAACGCTTTATTGGTGACCTCTTGGGCAACAAGCCTGACCAAAGGCTCATTGGAAGTGTTACTATGGCGGTTCTCGCTGCGCAGGCTGGCGCATCTTTGCTGCGTGTGCATGATGTCAAAGAGACTCGAGAGGCATTAAGTCTGTTAAGATGCACTAGGAATTTTTTTGAAAGGTAAAGCGATACGTTAATGTCGACAGCAGTATTTGGAACGGATGGGATCCGAGGCCGTGTGGGCGAATACCCGATAACGGCTGATTTTGTGCTTAAATTGGGTTGGGCAGCTGGAAAGGTCTTGACTGAGAATTTTGGTGGCAAGAAACGTGTTTTAATTGGCAAAGATACCAGAGTGTCCGGGTATATGTTCGAATCTGCTCTAGAGGCTGGTTTGATAGCGGCCGGTGTTGACGTCGGTATGCTTGGCCCTATGCCAACTCCAGCGGTGGCTTACTTGACTCGCGCTTTCCGCGCGTCCGCCGGTATTGTCATCAGCGCTTCCCATAACCCCTATCATGACAATGGCATCAAGTTCTTTGGGCCCAACGGGTTCAAATTACCTGACGAAGTTGAGCGAGAGATCGAAAATTTACTATCTAACCCCTTGCATACTAACAGTTCCGAGCAGCTTGGAAAAGCAAGCCGAATTACGGATGCTGCAGGTCGCTATGTTGAATTTTGTAAAGCTAGCCTTCCTAACGGATTCAGTTTAAGTGAATTTAGACTAGTTGTAGACTGCGCCAACGGCGCCACTTATGGTGTTGCACCAAAAGTTTTTGGTGAACTGGGAGCGGATGTTGTGTCAATCGGCTCGGATCCAGATGGGTTTAATATTAACGCTGAATGCGGTTCTATGCATTTGTCGAAATTGCAGAATGCAGTGTTAGAAAATAAAGCTGATCTTGGGATAGCTCTAGACGGTGACGGCGATCGGGTTATGATGGTCGATCATAAAGGTGAAATTGTTGATGGAGACGAATTGATTTTTATCCTCGCGTATTTTCGAAAAAAAGTATTGGGTGCATGTAATGGGGTGGCGGGCACACTAATGACAAACCTTGGTTTGGAGCATGCATTATCAAATTTGAAAATCCCATTTGAGCGCACAAAAGTTGGAGATCGTTATGTGATCGAGGCATTGCTTAAGAATGGTTGGAGTTTGGGAGGAGAAGCATCTGGGCATCTCCTATGCAGCGATGTAAATACAACCGGTGATGGTATTATTGGAGCACTTCAAGTCATTCATGCTCTCGCTCAGCAAGAGGTTAAATTGCACCGCGCAAAACAGGGTATGTCAAAGTTTCCCCAACGGATTGTCAACGTGCCTCGGAAAAGAAATAAGGACCTCGCCAAAAATAAGCCTATTCAAACGGCAATTGCCCGCGCAGAAAAACAATTGAATGGAAAAGGTCGTATTCTCTTGCGACCCTCGGGTACTGAACCCTTTGTAAGAGTAATGGTAGAAGGGGATGATAAAATTTTGGTACGAAGTCTTGCCGACGACATAGCAGATGCTGTTCGTCGCTCCATCGCTTAATGGCGCTCTTTAATAGTTGAATATTTAACTAACGTGCGGTAGCATCGCCCACCCGTTTGGTCATACTTTTTATATTTGTAACTTGATGATGTTGGTTCATTACCGAGCTCTGGATGGGTGGGTTGAATGTTAGTAGCTGGAAATTGGAAGATGAACGGTTTGTTGAGGGACGCCGAATATCTGGCAGACAAACTAGCTTCACGAAATATCCAAAACAGCAAGACAGAGGTAGTAATTTTTCCGCCCTTCCTGCATATATCGGCTGTCTCGAGGATAGTGCAAAAGGCCAATATACAGGTTGGAGGTCAAAATTGCTCTGCTTTAAAGAGTGGCGCAAACACAGGTGAGATTAGTTGTGAGATGTTGCTTGATGTTGGTTGCAGCCACGTACTGGTCGGGCACTCTGAGAGACGATCATTGCATGGTGAAACTGAAACTTCGGTGGCCAATAAGTATGCAGCAGCACTAGATGTTGGTTTGACACCCATATTATGCGTCGGGGAGTCCCTTGAGCAACATGATCTGGGCAAAACTCAAGAGGTCGTCCTCAGGCAGTTGTCAGCTGTAAAAGAAACAGTGGGACTTGGGGGGCTATGTTCGGGTATCATAGCCTATGAACCTCTTTGGTCGATAGGTACTGGACTAGCAGCTTTGCCCTCGCAAGCGCAAAGTGTCCATCAAACTATTCGTTCTTGTTTGGGCAGCCCGGGCGCTAAGACAAGAGTCTTATATGGCGGGAGCTTGAATAGCGAAAATTCTTTAGCCATGTTCGTGGAAAAAGACATAGATGGTGGATTGGTAGGTGGTGCCTCGTTGCAGTCAGAGGAATTTTTGCGGATCATTAAACTAGCAGAACAACTATAATGGCAAACTATATTTTAATCTTTCACTTTATTGTTGCAGTTGTTTTAATTGCACTGGTTTTATTGCAACAAGGCAAGGGAGCTGAAGCAGGAGCTTCATTCGGTGCTGGAGCGTCTCAGACGGTTTTTGGTAGTGGGGGTAGCTGGAACTTCTTCAGCAAATCTACGGCTTTGTTGGCGGCAATCTTCTTTGCGACAAGCATTAGCCTCGCTTTGATAGCTAAAAATAGTTCCGTTGTTGATCAGGAGTTTCTGTTAGAGTCAGAAATAGAATCCGCAGAGGTTCTTATTGATGGCGATATACCTGTCTCAGACGGTGCTCAGGAATCAGAAAACGACCTGTTGGATCTTCCCGGAGAATAAGCAATTTGTGGCCCAAGTGGTGGAATTGGTAGACACGCTATCTTGAGGGGGTAGTGGCGCGAGCCGTGCCGGTTCAAGTCCGGCCTTGGGCACCATATCTTAGTTTTTTGCGCTCTATGATTTCCGTGCCGGCGCCTGATGATTTGCACAAGGAAATTCAGGAGGCCAACGATTTCGCGGTGGTGGGGCGGACCGACTGAGGATTCTGTGCATCGTGCAGTTTGCATGACATCGTTTGGCTCGAAATTCAGGGAATGCCGGCGGTGGCCATTGCTTCCAGGTAGTTTGCTGATGCCGCGAAAACCCAAGCCGATGCGCTCGGTATGCCAGGCGCGAGAGGCGTTCTGGTGCATCACCCGATCCAGAATGCGGCCCCCGCACAAATGTCTGGGAAAGCTAACGCTATCGTCGATGACTTGATAGCTGTGTTGAGTAATTAATTCACCTGGCTGGGAGAGTGAATGCGGGATTCATCGGATCGTTCCAATCATTCCATAACGAGATAAACTACGCGGCCACTTGGGGCTCCTGTTGCGACAGATCTTGACTCTCCCCGATGTCCCGTTTTAGGTTGTAGAGCCTGAGCGGTGTCATCTCGTCGCGCGGGTCCGAGCGAAGCAGTTCGCCTTCGTCCATCTTGGCGAAATAACTGACCAGCTTCCAGTTGCCGCGGCGGATCGCTATTTGTCCCAGGAAGCGCCAGTACAATGCTTCGTGAGGTGATCCGGAGGTTTCTCCGTGCAGGAAGGGCAAAAGATTGACGCCATCGAGTCGCTTTTCCGGTTTTGCATCGATGCCTGCTGCCGCCAGCACCGTCGGGAAAATGTCTATTTGAATGACCGGCTCATCATACTTTCCACCGGAAGCTATCTGCCCGGGCCAGGACACAATGAAGGGCACGCGGATGCCGGCCTCGAGCGTTGTGCCTTTGGATCCGCGTAGCGGTGAATTGTCCGAGGCGTTGAAAGCGTATTTGTGAACAGTGGGTCCGCCGTTATCGCTGATGAAAAAGATCAACGTATCCTTGTCGAGGCCTGAACGAGAGAGCTATGTCAGGACATCGCCAACCGCCTCATCCATGGCAAGGGTCATGGCGTTATAGACTTTGCGTACGGGATGATCGACGGATGCGAATTTCTCGAGCCGGTCATCAGTCGCCTGCATCGGTGTATGAACGGCATTGAAAGACAGATACAGGAAGAATGGCTTGGTCTCGTGGCGCCGAATGAACGAAACAGCCTCGCGAGCAAAAGCATCTGTGAGGTGCGCTTCTTCTGCGACGTGCTCCTTGCCGCGCAGGATTTGGTGATCAAGCGTCGCACGTCCCTCAGGGGTTTGTCCGAGGTCTTCACCGACGCCATTTCGATCCGGAAAAATGATGATGGGTAAATCCGGGAAAAAGTTGTGTCCGCCTCTAAGAAATCCGAAGAACTCATCAAAGCCCCGTTGCATGGGATGAAACTTCGGATCCTCGCCCAGGTGCCACTTGCCGACAAGCCCCGTCGTATAACCGGCGGTCCGCAACCGATCGGCGAGAGTGGTCTCTTCCAGATCGAGGCCGTGTCCTGGCGTCGCTTCGTGACCGTTATCCCCGAACCGTTGCTGATACCGACCCGTCATGAGGGCAGCGCGGGACGGGCTGCATCAGGTACCTGTCACATAACCATTGGTCAAGCGGGTACCACCGGCAGCCAGTGCATCAAGACCGGGTGTGGGAATGTCCTTGACACCATAAAAACCAACATCAGCATAACCGAGATCATCCGCCACGATAAGCACGATATTGGGTTTTCGATCGGCAATCGACGCTGCGCAGTAAATCAATATGATGGTAAGCACCAAGCATTTGCAAATCCGGTTCTTCTTCATTGGCAATATCCTTTGTATCGCAGACCTGCCTGTCACTTATATTTAAAGATTACAAGAGGGTGCAAGTTTTAGTGCACACGAAAGCGATGAATCTATCGCATCGATAAAATGCCCTAATCAGTTTACATAAAAATAATGACCTAAGGTAAAAACGAATAATGTTTAAAGTCTTATAATCAAAGCTTTAAAATTAAAGTGTCGATTATGCCCGGTCGTTTAGGTTCACCCAATAAGCACAGGAATTACTATTAAACAGATTACAGGATATGTATGTGGACGACTTCCATCGGATTATGAAGATGACTGAGAATGGAGTTAGACTTCACGAGAAAACCTCTAGGAAAGATACTATTGATAATTAAAAACGCATCTATTGATGCTTGGGTTAGGATTGCCAAATATACAGAACTTAAGCTTAAGGGGGTGGATTGTTGTCACGAGGAAGGTTTTCTTGTAAATGTGCATGCTAGGCCGCTTGACTCTTAGCAAATGCTATTTTGATGGATTAAGATCTTTAGGCTATGGGCGCACAAAAAAGCACCCGCATGGCCATGGTGGCCAGCAGCAAGTGTACAGGCCTCTTCAGTAGATATAAGCACAAGACGTTGGTGCTTCGGTAAAGCGTGTTTGCTGTGAAATGCGTGGACATGGTTATTTTCTTAAAAAGAAGGGACCCATAGGGTCCCTGTAAAATATCCCATAGGTGGGATTAGAGGGTCTGAGAAATCTGTGTTAATGCACTAGCGCTGCGTTGACAGAAAGTCTTGGGTCGCAATGGCGACTAGCAACAAACACGAAAAGGTCATTGCGCCATATACTATTTCCATACTACTTGCAGCTCCTTTTGTCGAGTGCATTGATCGCTAATAACACCATTGTCCGTACTTGAATGACATTACACAAATGTATATTAATTATTGTTAGTATTACCTTCATGCATTCGATATTCAGATAACAAGGCTCGGTCAACGCCTGGTGATTGTGAAAAGGATTTGGGCAAAGTCTCCAATTTTGCGGTTTTTGAATCTCCAAAAAAGATTGCCTTGCAACACGAGGATTTGTCTGATCGTGCGCTCCCGTTTTTACTTTTTAACTTTAAATTCGAGAAACAGCTCGAGGATACAGTTTTGGGTGAGTTCGGACTATCATGCTCTGAGCAATTGGTCATGATGAGGCTAGCAATATGAATTGATCGAGTAAGGGATTTGAAATAATTTCGTTAGTGGCGATTATCTGTTATGTCTATTTGCTGAGCGTTGAGGTCCAAAGATATTCCCAGGCCACCAACATAGCCACATATCAAAAGCTGAATTCAGGATTCTAAGGGAGCAGCGTCACAAGAAGGAGTAGTGTCTACCAAACTTAAAGGTGAGAGAATCCTCTATTCTTGCTTTGGCATGAATATCAATTCAGCACTTGGGTTCAAAGGTGAGGCACATGGCTTTAGGGCAACCTTCAGGACCTTGGGGGCAGGAGCAGCAGCGATTCAGTGAAGAGGCTTTAGAATTATGCTTAAAGCATGTAGATACCGATGCCACAAGAGCAGCTTATGCAAGATCGCAGTTGTTTGATGAGATAAAGAAAATACTGAATGCCTATGCTAGCTGGATAGGCAATGAGCACAATGCATAGATCACATAAATGAAACACTATGGGCGACCAATAAATGAATGAAATTATTCAAAGCCTCTTTCAAAAAGAGCACTGGGGGCTGGGTTTGGCGGCCTGGATTTTTGCCGGATACTCTCCCCTTGAGAAAGAGAAAACGGGCAACATTATAAGGTTGGCAGATAAGCAGGAAATTCCCTTTGGATGCATCGAATTCAGGGAAGCGGCCAAAGAACAAAAACGAATTAAAAGGCAGCTGATCTCAAGGGTGAAAAGCTCACGTGGATTGAACAGTATTGGTGTTAGAGAGGAATTCCACTTTACCTGGTTGATCGATATAGCGAAAAATTATTTTAGCGCAGATGAAAATATTGATGTCTGGTGGGCAAAACAAGCGGTAAAGTCTCACCGACTACCCGCATATATTGATCCTGATCAGTTGAGTAGCAAGGAACTCCTAAAGCGCGGAAGCCTGTCATGGAAGAGGATACCTACAGATGAATTATGCGATTCTATTGCTAGCTCCGCAGAACAGGCTATCACGCCATTATTCACTGTAAAAAAATTTACTTCGACTGATGAATTTGATCAGTTCATCTTCTCTACCATTAAACGTGAAATGACTCTTTTAGCCGAGGAGCAAGTTGAAATTAAGGGCTGTAAGGCTCACGGTAAACCGCGGCCAACAGTTAAACCAGCGCGTGAATTATTAATACGGGTGGGTGCAAACGAGCGTCCTGACCTGAGGATTTCGGGCCAACGCGCAACGAGGGACGGGACTATTTTGAAATGGGCCCAGGGTGAGGCTGAATTCAAGTTAACAAGCGATCAGTTGAAAAACAAGATATACAGCTGGTTCACTAAAACTGCTGAAGGCGAGCTATATGACCGGGCAAAAGGCATAAATAAAAAACTTTTTTTCAAAGAGAAGAAGTCATAGCTCGCACCATATTTTCGTAATACAACTTTTTCTATGCGGACTTCTGTGATCCATTTGCATTTTGTCTCCACGCCACGGCATATTCCCATCGAAGCAATTGGTAACGGAGAAGTTCAGGACGATACTTGAGATGATAAGTGTTATCGCCAGAACAAAGGTCTTGCAACTAACGTAGTCTGATTTTAGGAGAGCCATCTCACGCGAACTCAACTGTCCCTCACTATGTATTAATATTTTAAATGGATGATAGAACGAGGTGATCTAGTCTCTTTAGCTAAGGCTGACTAGGTCTTGTGGTGAGTGGCAATGGCTGCCTGTGTAATATTTTTGAGAGCTGGTTGTCATGACTGCCAGGCTAGTCCAGTGGGTAAATCAGAGCCAACCGATAAAGTTTGAAACCAGATTAAAAAGAAGGGGCCCGATGAGCCCCTTTTCAAAAGCCCCATAGGTGGGACGGGAAAAAACTTCGTGATTTACTACCGTTTGCAATTCAGCAGAAAGTCTTGCGTTGCAATGGCAGTGATTAGCACGCATGTCAAAATCATTGCTCCATAAATCAATTCCATTTTCTGTCAACTCCTGTGATTAAGGGTAAAGAATAATTAACGAGTGGATATACGGGCTGATTTTCTATGCAATATATGTATATTTTTTATTTTATATATTACTTTTTGGTATTTTTACAAAAATAAAAAGGCCCTCGCTTGAGGCTTTGACCGGGGCTTATGCGAGTTTCCAGCGAGCCACTGAAACTCTCTTTTTTAAAGCTGCCCTGGCATTTAAACATAAACGCAGTTGTGTTTTTCCAATTGCGGTTTATTGCTAACATCCACCTCAATGTTTATACGAAGCTATTGACGAACCAACATAAATCTTTTTGTTATGCAATCTCTACTGAACAGTAATTTGACCTATCGAAAACTTCCCACCCTTTTGAATCCCTCCTTCGCCAATTGGTCTGTCTAAAGCAAGAGGGACATTGCCAACATAAACTGGATAAGAACCAGGCTTGATCGATACAAAGCTCACTTTTGCCGAGCCAACCTCATCACATTCGATCGCATGAAAGCTCAGCCCCTGAAGATGCACCTCTATATCGCCAATAGTAACCAGTCTTAAGTGGACGTTGCGGAGGAATTCTGGCATCTCGACTCGCCATCCTGACAGGTCATCTATCACATCAGGGCATTCTATCGTTAGCCGGTAATACTTCCCTGAAAACAAACGAAGCTCCATCGGCTTTAGTATGGGCATGCCGTCAGAGGCGGTAGTGATGGTAAGATTTATTCCCGTGGGAGGATACTGCGCCAGATTACCCAAGGATTCAGCGGACACAAGAGTTGAAAAACCGATGCCCCCAAATACAGCCATCCATAGCCGAAAGAATCTGCCCATAGTATTCATCTAGTACCTCCTTCACATCAGAATACCTGCAAGTTTAACCTATTGCTCCTTATGTGGGGTGCGTCCTCTTATGCCTTATCGTGAGGTCCTCTTTGTTCTAGATTAAGAATGAGCGCCCTAATATAAATGTTTTGTGCTTGCCAAGGCAGATAAACATAAACACGTGTGCCTTGTCCCATAAGGGATAGATGCTTTAAAATTTGGGGGCTTAAACCGGGTCATGATAAGCTCCAGTCATCAGTAATAAATATGTTCGTCTCGTACATAACTTCAATTGTAAAAGGATTTTAAGGGTCGACACACATTTAATGATTAATCTATCTCGAACTCTCGTCCTTCTTGCGCTAATGTTTTTTTCATTGACTCTATATTCAGAAGACAATGATCAGCCGTTTCTAGTTACCCCCACTGCACAATTCGATGCGCCGTGGGCGTTGGAGTTTTTACCAGACGGCAAAATGCTTATCAGTGAGATGGGTGGGACACTGAAACTGGTAGACCAGAATGGAGTATTTCTGCATGAGATAACCGGAGTTCCAGACGTGGTTTTTAAAGGGCAAGGAGGTATGGGTGATATCAAAATACATCCTCGTTTTGAGCGAAACCGGCTGGTATATTTTAGTTATGCAGAAAAGGGTGAGAATGATTTGCTTGGCACTGCAGTAGCGCGCGCACGTTTGGTAGTTGAAGATAACATCGGTCATTTAGAGCGACTAGAGGTAATCTGGAGACAGACTAAAGTCGAAGGATATGGTCACTATGGGCAACGTATAGTATTTGGGCCTGAGGGGTATCTGTGGATAAGTTCTGGTGATAGACAAAGAGCTGATCCAGCTCAAGATATGACATCAAACCTAGGCAAAATTGTTAGATTAAATGACGACGGCTCACTGCCCGCCGATAATCCATTCCCATCCTCAAACGCGGTTACCTCTCAGGTTTGGTCGCTTGGTCACAGAAATCCGCTTGGCTTATCAATTGATAAATCCGGCAGGCTTTGGGTAGCGGAAATGGGACCTCGGGGTGGTGATGAATTGAATTTAGTTCGTCGAGGTGCGAATTATGGTTACCCAATCGTGTCAAATGGCTCTCACTATAGTTTTCTACCAATACCAGATCATGATACCAGGCATGAGTTTTATCCGCCGGAGATAACGTGGACTCCTGTTATTTCGCCTTCATCTATGATTGTCTATCAAGGCAGGGAGTTTCCGGAGTGGCAGCAGAATGCTCTGATTGGAGGGTTATCATCAAATGCCATCGTCAGAGTCGAGCTAAAAGGTGACAGAGCGAGAGAGGTTGAGCGATTTGACATGGGCGAGAGAATCAGAGCAATTGGCCAAAGCCCTAGCGGAGTGATCTGGGTGCTTGAAGATGGCAGACCACCACAATTTGGTAAGGGATGGGAACAAGGCGGCGGGCGTCTCCTAAAATTAACCGCTGTTGATGAACAAAATAAATGAATGCAACCCTTCTTTTTTGTATCTTCCAGAGTACATTTTGGTGAACACGGCTGATTTGTCACCCGGAGAGGACAGATACTTTGAGATAGTGTCAAAACGACGCAAACAAAAAAGTTTTGCCGAAACTTAGGTTCAAATCAGCCACCGAATCTCACTACTAGAATGGGAAATGTCTCTGAGCTTATTCTGAAATTGAAAACTGAACTAGATCCAGCGCATCGGATTAATCCAGGTGTGCTAGGGTTAGATTGAGTGGATAAAGACCTCAAGCTTTTTGTGAACGCTGGCCTGCTCAATTTTACGGAACTATTTTTTCTATGTGCTAAGGTGCATACACGTGAACACAAGTGTCCGGCCCGATGGGCGCTGCCGCTGCGCTGCAGCAGACAAATCAGGTATCCTGTGAGCACGATTTTGTTCAATGGCGGGTGGCATATCCAATGGTAGAGCAAGAGGCTTACAGTTTCCTTAGGTTATCCTCACTTAACCAGCGTGGCCAAATCCTCGGGAAAAGTGTCCCTAGTCCTTGACCGAGTCAGATGATTCAGTTGCAGTGGGCCCGTCACTAGACCGCATAGCAAACTGGTAATTTACTTCACTATGTCTTTGCTCATCTGCTCTGACATGCCTAATTAAATCTGATAATTTAGATTTTGTTCCCATTTTGTAATATCGTTTGGCGAGGTCTGGCGCATCTATATCAGCAATAGCACCGGATTCAACCAGACCCAAATACTCCGTATAGCTGTTCACCGCTTCCTCTTCAAAGAGTGATATCATTAGATGCGCACACCTTGAGTCTATGATATACAACAGTAGATAAAACAGTCCAAAAATCCATTGAGCTGCTACCACTAAGCCTCTCTCGAACAGGTTTGGTTTAGCAATTTCAATAAAAAACATCAGATGCATCCGCTCATTTTCAGCCTCGGCCAGCATTTCTCTAATGTCCTCACCATAACCGGTCTTCATTTTTCTGAGGCTTTGGAAATGTAAAAGCATTCCTGCGACCATTCCTGGGACACCCGCAACGGTCTCAAGTACCACAGCCCTGTGGCCGTACCTTTTTGCAAAAAAGGTATCAGCTACAAGTCTAAAAAACCGTGTCATTGATTTGGCAAATAATAATCTCATGTTGAAACGCCCAAATTTTTAAACCCGAGATTAGCAGAACTCTAATCAAAGTAAAAATAGACAAAGTTTATTTGTGATATGACAAAAACACATGAGTATGAAGAGGTACAGAGATGCAGACTGAGGTAGGTTAAAACTTCAAGCAAAGCTGCACTTTTTGGTCTCTCCGAAACGTCAATCGGCAGCGACTGATCGAAATGAAAGAAGTTTGCGTAATTGTCCCGTCAAGGGAGAAAAGTATGTCTTGTCCGTGCGGTAGAAGCCCAATTAGTGCATGTGTAGGGTGGCATGAGCTCACAGAAGAAGAGTACCTAGCCAGTTCGATCCTCTGGGCTCGCAAGAAAATCAGGGAGCACGAAAGGCAGGTGCAACGCAAGCGGCCAAATAAAGCACAAGGGCAGCGCTGAGGTGCACCTCCTTTGTGGAACAACAGGGCGGCAAACTAGCCTCGAATTCCACAAAATGACCGTGCTCAGTCTCCGTGTCGAAGATCATCGCTCGAGTTGGGCATGAGGGATGGGTTGTGAAGCGATCCACTAGACCATATTCCTTGGGCCTAACACGGCTCCTTTATGGTGAGGCAAAGGCGTCACCGAAAGTGGACTAGCGGAGGGACATCACACTGACCATGTTGATTAACTTACAGTGGAAGCACATGTGACAAGCTGTAAGTGTTCCGATTGTTTTGAGCTCTAATCTTCTATATACGAAATGCGGACACCGCCACCTGTTTTAGTTCAGCTGTTCCCGGAGTCCATTAGTCTAACTTCTATCACTGAGGGAATAGACCAACCATAAAACAAGTCCAAGCGCCAAAAAACTAAAAATGATTTCACATGCATGGGGCATTTTGGCAACTTGCCACCAAGTCACATCAAAGCAATTAAAGGTTTTCAAAATAAAACTCCTTCGTTGTTCGATTAGGCATAGAGATTGGATCCCGTGGCGCTCTCCTGAAATGAATTTGATCAATCGTGACAGCATCGTAGATATGCTGCTCAGCCGGCGTCTGCTCAGAAACGAATGAGGCCGAGCGGGGGTAAAATCAGGCAAGAAATAAACCTATGGGCCACTTTACAATTTTCCATAGGTGGGTTCAGCGGGTTTGAGACATCTGACTTGAGGTATACGTGCATGTCCAGAACACGCAGCACTCGAATTTAAAATTGATTATTTCCCTCTCGTTTGTTAACCAAAACTCCGAAAAAAAATTGCAGTTTGCAGTGCACAGGGAAAGATCATTGTGTCAGTTGTTATCTCCATATTGATTAAACCCTGATCTCTTAAGCAACCGAGCACTCTTTCACCGAATCAACCGCCTCTGTTGATCGGGTAGTTGCGGAGGCTAGCGTTAAACTTATTAAGGCCCTCATATGCCGCCGCTTTAAACCTGACATAGTGGAACCGCATGTTATCGCTATCTCTATCTTTGTAGTCTATCTAGAATACTATGCCCTCCGCCGGATTCTCGGGTCTAAACCTACATCACTCATATGTATAATTTAAATTATACATATGCTTATTAAGCATGAAAGGTGATTAATAAAAAAGCCGCCGCCTGGTGCTTCTTTCGGGTCTTATTAAGCTTTTAAACAAGCTTACACAACCCCTCTTTTTCGTGCTTGTCAGAGTGGAAAAACATAGACACAGGTATTTCGCGCCATGGCACTGTCTCATTCTTAGAAAGGCTGTCTTAATATTTTATTTTACGTCGTAATAAAGAGAATTCTGCGGTAATCCTTTGCCAAAATGTTCGAAGTCGAGGGAGTGCATTGTGTTCCTGCTCGGTCTAAGCGGACTATTTCAAAGTGCCAGCACAACCAGCACATCGTATTACCTGAGCTCAGTGATACCTTTTCTAAGATCTTGTAAAACAGGCTCTGTGGGTTTCGAGTTGTAGTGCGAAAATTCATTTGGGAAAAATAGCGTTTCAATGTTTGCTGATTCGGCTGATTTTAAACAGACTTTGGTGTCTTCGATCGCCAGCACATCAGCAGCTGCTAAGCCCATTTGGTCCAGAGCGAACTCGTAAACATCTGCGAAGGGCTTGGGTCTGATGGCGTCAGCGCCTGATGTAATCAGGTCAAAATCATTTATATCAACATGAGGTGTGATTGCGTTACCAATTGCAAAAAGATTGGCCTGCGATGTGGCCGTGATCCAACCGACCTTCCTGCCGTTGGTTTTGCACCAGTCGACAAGTTCCTTGACCCCTGGTCGTGGTCGCAGGCCCGGTGACAGCATTTTACAAAAAATTGTCTCTTTTCGTTTGTGAATTTCGGTAAGCTTCTCTTCAGTATATTTAGGTCCGATACTTCGTCTAAGTCTTCGTAACCCGCCGGAGCGTTTGAGTAGATGGCAATAAGTCCCTACATTGTGATAGGTGTACCTGTCAATCCAGCCACGAGAGCCACCAACGGTTTCAGCGGAGTGCTGGACCCCAGGGGAGGATTGAGAGACGGGTGGCAAGGCGGGAGAGACGTGATGGGAACTTTCCCTAATGATCCATCGGCTGCCGTTATTAATGATATGAGACAAATAAGTACCGATTATTTGCCAAATCGGCGAATTAAAGAGGAGACGTTGTCGCTGTCCTATTCGTTTGTTTCTGACATAGGAGAGTTTAAACTCAACGCCGGACACTTCAACTACTCTAGTTACAATATTTTAGACGCAGACTTCTCTATAGCTGGAACGTACATCATAAGCGGGCGCGAAACGGGCCTGGGGTGGATTTCTGGCCAAACCAGAGATTCTCAGTCAAAGCAAATCGATGCAAATTTTTCCACTGAGTTGGCTTCAGCTCAGGTGACAGCAGGGCTTTTTTATTTTGATCAAGAACAGGCCTACAATTGGATTTTCGGCACCACTTCAGATTCTGCGCCACAATCGGTGACTTGGGCAACCTGGCCAAACGACAGTTTCGAGTTTACGGCGGAATCTAAAGCCTTGTATCTACAGTCTGTTATTGCTGTCGGTGACCGCTTGGAACTCACTTTAGGGGGTCGATACAGCGAGGATAATCGATCATCACACCGATTGGTTGTGGACCCAACCACCGTTGAGGGAACCCCAAGGCCTTTCCATGTTCCCAGTGACGACGCGGTTCAACTGGGTGATGATTCTCACTTCGATTACAGGGTCGCCTTAATGTATGCTATCGGGAACAAGACAAACATTTTCGCGTCACTTGCCACCGGTTACATGTCCGGAGAGGTCCAGTCGGGCACTGGAAGTCTGCTGGATGCAAGCGAGAATGACACAATAGAAATAGGTGTCAAAACCTCGCTCTTAAACGATTCGCTTTATATAAGTGCAACCGCATATGAAAGTCGTTACGAAAATCTGACGACAAGCCTTCTGTTTCTGATTCCAGAGTCCGACGTTTACGGATCGAGGTCAGTGCCTGGAGGAGGTGTAAAATCCCGCGGCCTAGAGATCGAGTCCACATGGCGGCCCAGAGAGCAAACGCTCCTCAGCGCGTCCATCACTTTAGATGATTCAAAGTTTGAAGAATTTTACAAAAGGTATGTTTACACAGAGACAGATGGAAACCCCAGGATAACAACCTTAGACGATGGCTCTAGAACGATGGATGTGTCTGGGTTAGAAACTCCTTTTGCTCCTGACCTCACGATCGCGCTCAACGCGTCCCATGAAATGCAACTACACGAGTTTGGGACGATCACTCCTTCGGCGGCAATTTATTGGTCTGACTCTTACAATACGGAAACGGTTCCATATTTTTGGTCAAATCAAAACAGTTTCTGGACTTTAGACCTAGGCCTTGCCTATGACATGGCTCGCAGCGGTCTGAGTTTTCAGGCTTACGTGACAAATGCGACTGATGAAGAATACTTCACGGGTAGCGACACATTTAGCAAAGAACGAGCTGTTGTTCAGTTAAACGATCCGCGCACCTGGGGGATAAGGATGAAACTTGACTTTTAGCGTGATGAATTGACAAGAATTTTTAACTTGAATGTTCGACATTACGAGCCTTGGGCATATAGCCTTAACTATAAGGCATCCTGTCAAATATTTAATGTTCTCGCTAGTTTTGGTTCTGCTCATGGCTTGCTCTGATAGAAAGAAAGATTGGCTGCGCGATTCGGTCTTGAAACCGCCCTAAATTGTTTCCAATATGCTTCAGCCACAGCGATGTTTCAAGCATGCCGGGGTGCAGGGCGGTCAAAGCTTATCAAATGCACCGCAGACGCATACTCTTGAAGTCTCGTTCTTTAGGGAGAATACTGAGCATTTGAGTAGCCAACAAACCGAATTGCCAATTGGAGAACTCACCACCTTCGGGAGTGTGTCGGCCGACGATTTTTTTCATCCAGAGGCCTAAATATTGCGCGATTTAAGCTATACTTTTTACTGATATTGGCTTAACTTACCGCTATCCGAGTTCAATTCGAGGTAGATGATGAACAAGATTGTTACAGTATGCATTTTAAGTCTTGGTTTCTTAAGCTTGGAGCTTTTGGCGGAGGGTTTTTATGTGACTAGCGAGGATATCAATGGTCAGCTTTCAAACAGGCAAGTCTATGATGGTTTCGGATGCAATGGGGAGAACATCTCCCCTTCTTTAATTTGGGATAAAGCCCCTGAGGGCACAGAAAGTTTCGCGATTACGATGTTCGATCCCGATGCTCCAACAGGCAGTGGTTGGTGGCACTGGTTGATTTTTGATTTAGATAAAAAAACAACCATGGTCAAGCGCAATGCTGGAAGTCCTGCTCTTGATATAGCGCCGAAAGGAAGCATTCAAAGCGTTACTAGTTTTGGTTTCAAAGGTTATGGCGGAGCATGTCCGCCGCAGGGCGATTCGGCCCATAGGTATGTTTTTACAGTTCATGCTTTAAATGTTAAAGCATTAGGGATTGATGAAAATTCGACGCCTGCAATGGTGGGTTTTTATCTAAATCAAAATACTTTGGCCAAGGCCTCGTTAATTGCATATTACGGAAGGTAGCCGCCAATGCCTGTTTTACCCTGCCAATACAAAAATTTTCAAGATTAATTGATCCACCTTTTATTGGTGTCTGCCAACATATAAACATGCGTGTTTTATCCAAAAGATACATCTAAAAGATTAGGGGAAAATCAGAACCGTCGGGTCGAAAATTCTGCCTATCAACCGTTTCAGAAACGACCAAATATGGCCGATGGAGTGCATCCTCATATCGTGAGGAGATGCTAGCCGATGCTCATCGCTCATTAAAGAATTTTATTCAGGAAGTTGATTTTGAGTGAATAGGTAAATTCTAATCCTATTACAGAATGTTCCAGCAGTTTTGGTTTAAAACATCAAAATTTTATGCCAGTGTGCCACTTTAAAGATTTTTCAGTTTTTGTCGACCAATTCCAGTGGATAGATGGAGCCGGGCCACGGTTGCTAAACCGCCAATTACAAGAAAACAGATCAGTTGTTGGGATCGTTGAGGTCTGACGAAAAATCCCTCTTGTGCCTTAACAGGATAAGTATGCGTAAACAAAGTGAAATGATAATTAATAAGGGTCATAGTAAGTACAAGATTTATGTCACAACGATTTCTCCATCCGAGTTCCAGATCTTTTTTAACATGGTGTCTGAAGAGCAAGAGAAACACGTTATCTTTAATTTCACTGACTATGGACAAGTTATAAAATCTTTTCGGATAGCAGCAGGAAGTGACCGTGATGAATTGATTGAGGAAGATAACGAATTCGGATGGGATATGTTTGATAGCGTGATGTATATGGCAGTTGGCCCGTTGAAAGATAAAAACTATAGACACATACTTCCTGCTAACATAGCACGACTTTATGTCTGGAGATTCTGGGATGATGCTCGGGACAACTTGAGGCGCTATAGAACTGCTTGAAGTAACCTCTTAGTTTGACTTGATCGTAGATGGCACATCAAGTGGCTAGAGATCAATTTTTCTGGCAGGTTTTTATCTGCTATATGCCTCTTAATACAAAACAGACAACTTTGCATCATATTATATTAGGACCTCATTAAGGTGGCTTGCTGGTATGAGAATCGAAAAGTTGATGGTCAATTGTTTGGCCGGAACACTGATAACTGGTTGCGTGGCTACATTGGAGCAGTTTTCAGAGATGGGCCCTTATGATAGAGCATTAATGGTCTGTGATAATTCATTAGAGGCACGGGCGCAAAAGAGAAAAATTAACTCTATGGCCGATAAAATATATACTCTATCCTCAGATATTGCGCTGCGTCGAGGTGTTCTTGATCGGGGTTACCGAATTCACAGGGAATGTTGGAGGCAATATGCAACTCGGACGGTTTGTCAGGAGCTAACCGGCGGGAGAATAGAGTGCAAGGAAGAAAGAGATCCCAATGATTGGGTAGGAGAGGAAGTTTGCGAAGAGACCCCTGTGACTATCGATGCCGATTATGAAGAGAATAAACTCGAGGGAGAATTGGAGCGATTGGCTTCTGCCAAGATAAAACTCGGAAATCTTAAGTCTGGTTACCGAGATAATCGCGAGCGGTGTTACCTAAGAGCGGAGCAATTGTCGCCAGAAGAGGCATACGAACATTACAAAAATCAGGATGAACCGTCCAATGATGACGTTTTTTATAAGATATAAAAAGCCTTTTTATAATGACCAGGGCTCATACATAAAAAATAGAGTTTAATCGATACTTCTTACTTAAGAGGCTCAAAAGGTTATCCACGTCTATCAATCTTTCATTGCTGCAAATCATAGATTCAGTCCGGATTATGACTCGGGGCATCAGGGCTCTTATAGTTTAAAAAACTCACCTTCTGCTCTTTTATGGATTCGTCTTGTTAGACTTAAGAACTGATTTTATGGAAATGGACGATTTTAGATGATCAAGAAAATAACAGTATGGGGGTTCTGTTGGTTTGCCGTACTTTTATCGATTTTATAGGTGACGCATCTCGCTCGCGGAGTCAATAGTTTTTCTTCTAGCGGGTGGCATAAAGGAATCGAGTATGTGCAAAGTTTGACTATATCTGATGCATTGTCCAATCAAACAGGGGGCATAGCTATTTTAGGCGATTCCGTAAACTATGCAGGTCCCTGGTCGGAGCTTTATCCTGAACACCAGACATACAATTTTGGCATAAATAGAGACACAGCGCAGGGTTATTATAGCATGCTAGTGCGGCTATCAAAAGTTTGTTTGATGATGGGTATTAATGACTTGTCTTTAGAATTTTCGTAGCGCAAGGTCGTGAAAAATATATTCGAAATGGGCCATCAAATAACAACTGTTCCATCCGAAACAGATCTATTTATTCAAAGCGCGTTGCCACGGGTCCAGAATATATCGAAAAAATAGAGTCACTAAATGAAAAACTGCAAGGGGTACTGCCTAAAGAATTTAAGTGGATAAATCTCCACCTCCACGTTTCAGATTCTGAGGGGGTAGCAAAAGGTACTGAATATGGAAATGATGAACTCCGCCTAAAGGGCAGCCGTTTATCGCTTTGGAAACAACTAATAAATAATCATGTTGAAAACAAGAATAGGAGTGGTGTGATGAAATTAACCCAAGCGCGGATAAAACCAGTGCCAGAGAGCGACTGGACAATTGCTCAGAAACGTTATCTCGAACCAATAAAAGGGAAAGCGCCCTTTTATAACATTTCGGCGACACTTGCTCGACACGTCAAGGCTGCTGAAAAATTTAATGTCTGGGCATATCATGTTATGGGCGAAAGCTCAACACTTACTGGACGTCATAGGGAGATATTGATACTTCGTGTAGGTTGGTTGTGTGATTCGGCATATGAGTGGGGTCAGCATAAAATTTTCGCGAGAAACGAAGGGCTCAGAGATGACGAGATTGAACGAATTAAGGTTGGATCGCAAGCAGAGGGATGGAGTGCTATTGAGAGAGCGCTTATAGATGCAGCCGATGAACTCCATGACAGCAGTTTTATAAGTGATATAACGTGGGAGGCTCTCTCTCGAGAGTATTCTGATCAGCAAATGATGGATGTAGTATTTGCTGTGGGGCAGTATCATATGGTCTCTATGGCTTTGAATTCGTTTGGCGTTCAATTGGACGAGGGGGTTACGGGTTTTTAATTAGCGCTGCGGCATGGTTGCAGCTTTGGACAGTGCAATGGATTTTGGAAACTATTGCAGGATCGTGATATTTCGTTTCGATTCTTGAAACTATAATAACCATTTTATATTACGGGATAACATCCCAATATCATTATTAAATAAAAATATAGTTTTATTGCGCATAGACAACTATGAATCGCCTATTGACAAAGAGATAGAGTCTCAATAGCATCTTCCGATTGTAAGCTGAAAATAAGAAACGTTCTGCCCCATGCTGGCTGGACCGGTTTGGTCACCAGTTTAAATAAAATAATGCTGCAACCATTTTTAGTGAATACAAGCAACTTACTTTTGTTTTATAGAGAGGGTCTATATGTCTTTGCCTATTAGCATTCGTCGTTCAATGTTTGAAACCATGGTGAGAAGTCGTTTTTGGGATGACCGGCTTACCGAACAATACTGGATTGATAAAACGCCGGTGTTTGCGTTTGGCGCGGGACCTTTACCTGGCGAGTTGCATACCTCTCATGGACAAGAGCCTGTGGGCTCGGGCGTTTGCGCAGCCTTAAGGGATGAAGATATGATCACTACTGGGCATCGGCCTCATCACATAGCGGTTGCTAGAGGCGTCAATCTAAAAGAGATGTCGGCTGAACTATTCGGAAAAAAAGCGGGGCTTTCCGGGGGGCGAGGCGGGCACATGCACCTTTATGATAAGCGAGTTAACTTCAGTTCTAGTGGTATTATCGCGGAAGGATTGGGGCCTGCAGCAGGGATGGCTTTTGCGAGAAAAATGCAGAAAAAGCCTGGAGTGGCACTAAGTTTCCTTGGTGAGGGAGCTGTTAATCAAGGAGCTTTTCACGAGGTGATGAATATAGTGGGTCTGCGTAAACTACCGTTTATCTGCGTGATCGAAGATAACAAATGGGCTGTGACGACGCACAAATCAATGTCCACAGCCTGCGAGCGAAATAGTGACAGGGCTGCAAGTTATGGTATGGCTGGAGAGTTTGTAGAAGGAAACGATCCAGAACTAATCTATTTGGCGACTCAGCGTGCTTTGGAGCGCGCAAGATCCGGCGAGGGTGGAACCATTTTGGAAATTGAAACAGTGCGTCTCTCCGGTCATTTCATGGGAGACCCCGCCGGTTACATCACTGGTAAAAAAAGCGATTATCAGATTGATCCGCTTCCAGTATATCGGGCGCGTCTAATTGATGAGGGGATATTGACCGAGAAAGAGGCATCTCATATCGAAAAAGCTGTCGATGCCGAAGTAGATGAGGCTATTGCATTTGCCTTGGAGGCAGATTATCCGGATGCTGAGGATGCTCTAAATTGTACGTTTGCATGAAAGCGTTGCACTACCTAACGCGTCCACAAAAATTAAAGAGGTAAACATGAGCACTAAAGAAGCAGCCCCGTGGGAATCACCGACCTCAGGTGAATCAAGAAGTAGAAGTCTTACAATCTGTCGAGCACAGCGAGAAGCAGTCGATTGGGAAATGGCTAACGATAACCGGGTATTTATGATGGGAGAGGACGTTGCCGGGTTTGGTGGGGTATTTGGAACTGCAGATGGACTTGGAGATAAGTTTGGTTCAGACCGAGTTATAGATATGCCAATCTCAGAGACGGGTTGGATAGGTATGGCGGCTGGTGCGGCGATGGAGGGAATGCGTCCCATCATTGAACTGGCATACGTCGATTTTATTGGTGTTTGCTATAACGCGATAGTGAATCACGCGGCAAAAACACACTTCATGTCCGGTGGGCAATTTAAAGTACCCATGGTTCTAATTAGCGGCACTGGCGCTGGCTATAGTAATGCCGCTCAGCACTCGCAGTGTCTTCATGCCACTTTGGCGCATATGCCCGGTTTAAAAGTAGTGTCGCCAACCAATGCTTACGATGCGAAAGGAATGATGCATACAGCGATTCGTGACGATAACTTTGTGGTTTTTTTGGTGCATAAGGGAGCATCGGGAGTTGGATTCATGGGCCCACTAGTGAAAACGTCTCTCAGTGACGTGCCTCAGGGCGACTATACTGTGCCTTTTGGAAAGATAAAAGTTTACAAGGAAGGCACTGACGTGACGCTTGCGGGCGTGGGCCTCGCTGTGCATCAGGCATTAGAATCTGCGGAGTCTTTGGCTAAAATGGGTATATCTGCCGAGGTAGTCGATATCCGAAGCTTGGTTCCACTGGATAGAGAGGGTATTGTTGATTCGGTTGCTAAGACAGGCCGTCTGGTTGTTGCTGATGAAGATTATCACAGCTATGGTGTCTCGGGAGAGGTCATTGCAACTGTCATTGAGCGTGATGCGTCAATCTTCAAAGCCCCTCCTCAACGAGTATGTATACCGGATGTTTCAATTCCCTTCTCGCGTCCTCTCGAGTATTCCATTTTACCTCTACAGGAAAGAATCACTTCGGCAGCGCTTAAAACCATCGAGAACAAATCGTGAATGTAAGCGGTGAAGTCTTTGAATGGCGTGTGTCTGACCACTTTTGCCCAAATGAGGAGGATTCGGGTAGCATAGTGCTATGGATTTTTTCCGACGGCGCAAAAATCAATGAAGGAGACATAGTGGCAGAGTTCATGGTTCAAAAAATTACGCATGAACTGCAGGCACCCGCTTCTGGGCGTCTTCATATAATGTTGGAGCCGGAAATAGAGGCCTATAAGGGAGACTTGCTGGCCCTAATTTATATTTGACGAGCTACTGTAACGCAGAGATGGGTTTTGAGTCCTAACTAGTTAGGATTGATACAGAAGTCAGTTGTAACTGCGGTTCGAAAGCTTAATGGACGGGCAATACCTTTGAAAAAAACATTCGCGATAGTTGGACCAAAAGTTGAGATTTCGTTTGACGAAGCCGCTATTGACGCGTTCATGGCGAGGGCAATTTTAAAAAAACCTGAATTGGCGAGAGATTATCAAGTTAGGTGGATTGGTCTTGACGAAAAAACCACTGTCCAGATAATTCAATTTATTAAATTAGGGGAAAAAAAAGCAACTTTCACGTTTCCATGGTTGAACGAGCGGAACAATTGGTCAGATGGGCACTCTGGAATGCCCATAATACTCTTGTCGACGAATGGCGATCCAATGTTGGTGGTGCAGATAACTGAAGTTTTCAAGACCACGTTTGGTGCTATAGATCCCTCAATCACCTGTTCAGATGGGCCCCCGGTGAGAGATCTCGATGTTTGGATTGAATTGCATACTGCATATTGGAATGGGATTCTCGAAGACTATGGATTGGCATGTTGCGAAGATATGCCGGTCAACATTGAAAAGTTTGAGTCCGTGTATCCGCATTAATTTTTTGCTATGGTCGCGCGTTGGTTGTCGCACTCTCGGCGTTTTAAGAACTATACTTTCAGTTGAGACGTTTTCTCTTTTTATACTGGGCCGAGTGTCCAGCCGGTTGATCCAAATATGTTATCATTTGTAAAAATGTGGTCGTAAAATACAGCTTTAAGTAAGCGAGTTAAGAATTGTCCAGATTTTGTGGGTGGAATTGAGGTGGTCTCGGTGCGCAATAAAGCTTCAATAACACATTTTTTAATAGAAAATTGTCTGGACAATCATCAAGTCTAATCCATGAAGTCAATACTAAGAGGACTGCGATATGGTAGGCTCATAAGACGAGTTTATACCAGAAGGTTTGCGAAGTATGGCAGCCACCCTGCAGGGATTTTTTGGTCTAATGAACATCGACAACTCAGCCGGTTTAAAATACTCCTTGACCAAATATTATTTGTTCAGCCAAAGGGCACTGTAAGCGTTGCTGATGTGGGTTGCGGATATGGAGCCATGCTCTATTTCATTCGTGAAAACCGCGCATACGACAGACTGGTATACAGTGGGTATGATATAAATCCAACTCTCATTAAAGCATGCAAAAACGACGCTCGGCTGCCATCGAAGCGCTTTCATGTTGGGGATCGCCCATTGACTGCCATTGATTTCTCGGTGATGTCTGGCACTTATAATATGGCCGTAACTTCTGATGTTAAGCACTGGGAAGAGTATTTTCTTGGTTGCCTACGAAGCTGCTGGAGATACTCTCGCAAGGGGATGGTGTTTAATCTTTTGTGTGCAGAACAATCGCACATTAGTGATGGAGGACTTTACTATGCTAACGTGCACCGAATCCGAGCCTATTGCAAGGCAAACTTCGGAATTACTCGAGTTGTTCGAGAACCGCGATTGCCGTCAGATGTAGCTTTCATGATCACTAGGGTCTAGAGAAAATTTTTTTGAAAGGTAGGGTGAATGGGTAAATTATTAGCCGGTTTATTTGGCTGGATTTTGGGTGGTCCTATTGGGGCATTCATCGGGATCATTGTTGGGCACCAATTCGATCGAGGCCTTGGTTTTTATTTAAAACCCATTTCTCGGGAACAACGAATTCTCATCAACCAAAGTTTTTTTGAAACGCTTTTTCAACTGGCCGGTCACTTAGCTAAAGCTGATGGTCATATTTCTGCCCCAGAGATCAATCAAGCTGAAGAAATAATGCGACGAATGGGTTTGGATGCGCATCGCCGTGATGATGCGATATCCCTTTTTAAGGCTGGAGCCGCGACAGATTTCTCTATCGACGAAACTTTAAGTGCGTTTGCACGCATATGCAGTAGCTACAATAACTTAAAGCTTCAATTGATCAAATATCTCATTTCATTGGCTATAGCTGATGAAATTTTGGATGAGTCCGAAGAGAGAATTCTGCGTCGAATAGCGACTGAACTAAATTTTCCGGCTAGCACCATCGACCAAATTTTCAGTATGATCGGCGCACAGGAAACCTTTAGGAAAAACAAGCAATCTGTTTCCAATAGCGGTCGAATCGACATGGCCTACTCGGCGCTGGGCATTCCGAACACTAGCTCTGATATGCAAGTGAAAAAAGCTTACCGAACTCTTATTAGTGAGAACCATCCAGATAAGCTGATCGGGCAAGGGATGCCAGATGACATGGTCCAATTGGCGACGGAGAGAACGCAAGAGATTCAAGCTGCTTACGAAATTATTGTTGAGTCCCGACACCAAAAACCTCTGGAGTAGTTATTGTGGTATTTGCTACGTTATTTAAAGCAGCCAGTATTGTTGACCTCAAGGCATCCTCTTTTTATAATGCGCCTCCATTCTGGGTAAGCTATGTAAATCATTTTGTTCTTGTTGATGCGGGATGGAGCAGTCTGGTAGCTCGTCGGGCTCATAACCCGAAGGTCGTTGGTTCAAATCCAGCTCCCGCTACCAAGAGTGGAAGGGAAGAGCCTAGTGCGTTATCAAGATGTTGACTGGTACTTGTGCTACTTGTGATCAATGAAGCAATGTATTGTTAGCGTCGATTTCGTCACCAAGTGAAGAAACTTTTTTAGGTTTTTTCTTTTGCATCTAGAAAATGGGCTGTGAGCCCATTTTTTTTTAGTTTTTTCGGAGTAAGTGATTGAGTTTAGGAACTGGCGTATTGACAGATTTGATCAAACCAGTGGTTGTCTCTTTGGATTGCAAACTATGGGGAATTGAATTTTTTACTCATCGCAACCAAAAGACCTTGAGAATCTACATTGACAAAGAGAAAGACAACATAAATATAGATGACTGCGAGCGGGTTAGCAGGCAATGTGCAGGTATTCTAGATGTGGAAAATATCATTGCTGACAACTATGTTTTGGAGGTCTCGTCGCCAGGCCTTGACAGGCCACTTATGGAACTGACACATTTTCAGCAGTATCTCGGCTATAAGATAGAGGTCAGATTGCGTTCTCCGCTTCGCGGCAGAAGAAACTTTAAAGGGCTTCTCAAACACGTAGATGGCAACGATATTATTCTTTCGTGTTCAGATGAAGACTATTGTTTTATCCATGAAAATATAGACAAGGCAAATTTAGTACCGATATTTTAGGTGGTTTTGGGGTAGCATAAATGAGTAGAGAAATTTTAATGGTTGCTGAGGCCGTCTCTAATGAGAAAGGAGTAGATAGAGAGGTCATCTTTGAGGCGATGGAGGATGCGCTTGCCACAGCGACCAAAAAACGTTTTGATGAAATGGCCAATGTTCGGGTATCAATAGATAGATCGACTGGTGAATATGAATCTTTTCGGTGGTGGGAGGTGGTGGCAGATGATGTCTTGGCCGAGTTGGGTACGCAGTTCACTACAGAGGAAGCGAACGACAGGGACCCCAATTTATCTGTTGGGGATGTTTATGAGGAACAAGTTGACAATGAAACATTTGGGAGAATTGCGGCACAGCTTGCAAAGCAGGTGATCGTTCAAAGAGTGAGAGATGCAGAACGAGAACTGGTTATAAATCGATATAGACATCGTGTCGGCGATCTCATCAACGGCACGGTAAAAAAAGTCACCCGTGATCACATTATAGTCGATTTCGGGGATAATGCAGAAGGGCTGCTTCCTCGCGAAGAGTTGGTTGGTCGCGAAATATTTAGGGTAAATGATCGAACCCGAACTATCTTGACGGGCATAAGAGATGATACTCGGGGGCCTCAATTGATGGTTTCACGAGTCTCACCCGAAATGCTCATTCAGCTGTTCAGGATCGAGGTTCCTGAGATTGCTGAAGGTATAATAGAGATTAAAGGTGCTGCTAGAGATCCGGGGCAGCGTGCAAAAATTGCGGTCAAGAGTAAAGATGCGCGAATAGATCCCGTTGGTGCGTGCGTAGGAATGCGAGGAGCCCGAGTGCAGGCGGTTTCAGGGGACCTAGATGATGAGAGGGTAGACATAGTACTTTGGGATGATAACCCTGCACAATTAGTGATTAATGCAATGTCCCCAGCTGAAGTGGGATCCATTGTAGTGGACGAAGATTCCCACTCTATGGATGTCGCGGTTGATGCTGACAACCTCGCTCAAGCCATTGGCAAGGGCGGGCAAAATGTTCGTCTGGCGTCGGAACTGACTGGTTGGAACATTAACGTGATGACTCTTGAGGACGCGGAGGAAAAGCAGCTCCAAGAAGCGTCTGACATCGTCGAACGTCTCATGCGAGCGTTGGACATTGATGAGGATGTTGCGATAGTGCTTGTTGAAGAGGGATTCACAAGTATTGAGGAGGTCGCGTATGTCCCGCTAGAGGAAATGAGCGCGATAGAGGGCTTTGATGAAGGAATAGCTGAAGAACTTCGTTCGAGAGCTAAGGACGCCTTGCTTACGATGGCATTGGTCAGCGAGGAGAAATTGACTAATTCTCCTCCTGCTGAGGATTTGTTGAATATGGAGGGCATGGATCATAATCTGGCCTATCAGTTGGCGGCAAAAAAGATTGTTACAATGGAAGATCTCGCAGAGCAAGCCGTTGATGACATATTGGAGTTAGAGGGTGTTGATGAAAAGAGGGCAGCGGCATTAATTATGACGGCCCGCGCGCCATGGTTTGAGGACGCTAGCAATTAATAAGAAAAGCTTTTTTGGGGAACATAAATGGCTCAAGTGACGGTCGATAAATTGGCCCAAACGGTTGGTGCTTCCGTGGAGCGTCTTCTGAAACAGATGAAAGAAGCAGGGTTGTCCCACACTAGTGCTGACGCCTCGGTTTCTGATGAAGAAAAGCAGATACTACTCGGTTATTTAAAAGGACTTCACGGAACCACTGCCAGCGAACCGAGAAAAATTACGCTTAGGCGTAAGACATTAACCACGCTTAGATCTGCTAATCGGAAAACCGTCAACATTGAGGTGCGAAAAAAGCGGACTTACGTCAAACGCACCGATGAAGATTCAGAGTCTATTGCAAAAGCAGCCTCGCAAGAATCTGCGGATGCAACTGCAATGCCGGTCAAGTCCTCAATTGTTAGTTCGGCAACTGACGAAATCGAAGCTAAACGAGTCGCGGCGATTGAAAGTCGTATCAGAGCAGAGGAAGAAGAAAAGAAGAAGACTGAGGCAGTAATTAAACAAAAAGTAGAGGAAACCGCAAAGACTGTCTCAACCGATACTCCAGAGATCTCCGGGACCAGTAAGCCAGTTAGATCAGCTAAACCATCGCCCGACCCGCAGCCCCACGTCGTTGATTCGGCGCCAGAGAAAGGGCGTCGCTCCAACAGGAAGAGTGACGATGACGACATAATGCGTCGCGCCAAGCGTCCACTTGGAAAAGGAACCAAGAAAAAACCCCGGTTGATGATAGATGAAGTGGCTGATGAAGGAAGAAAAAAAATGCGTCTGAAATCGGGCATTTCTGCGCCACTTAAGATTGATAATAAACATACGTTCCAAAAGCCAACTCAAAAAATTATCTTAGAAGTGATCATTCCGAGCGAGATTACCGTTGCACAATTGGCATCTAGTCTAAATATTAAAGCAGGCCTTGTTGTGAAGGAGCTCATGAAGCTTGGACTTTCTGTTTCCGTTAATGAAAGCATAGATCAAGAAACCGCTTTTTTGTTAGTTGAGGAGCTTGGTCACAAGCCATTGGCAGCGGTTGATGACAATGTTGAAGCTGAATTGATTCAGCAATTTGAGCGCTATAGACAATCTGGCAATTCAGCGCCAAGAGCCCCAATTGTTACTGTTATGGGCCATGTAGATCATGGAAAAACCTCTCTGTTAGATTATATCCGTGAGTCTCATGTAGCCTCAGATGAGGCAGGTGGTATAACTCAGCATATTGGCGCATATCATGTTCATACCCTAAAAGGAATGGTCACATTTCTTGATACTCCGGGACATGCTGCGTTCACCGCTATGCGCGCTAGAGGGGCCAAGAGCACAGATGTAGTGATTCTCGTAGTAGCCGCTGATGATGGGGTTATGCCGCAGACGGAGGAGGCGATTCAGCATGCGAAAGCAGCGGATGTGCCAATAATTGTGGCTTTGAATAAAATTGACAAGGAGGACTCTGATCCCGAAAGAGTCATGACTGAATTGGGCGCTAGGGATGTAATTCCCGAGGAATGGGGCGGAGACACTCAGTTCATTAAAGTATCAGCCCAAACTGGGGAGGGCATTGATGACTTACTGGAGGCGATTCTTTTGCAAGCTGAGCTGCTGGAATTGACGGCGGTATATGAGGGACCTGCAAGTGGAGTTATAGTTGAATCTCGGATTGACAAAAGCCGCGGGGTGATTGCTACTGCGCTTGTTCAACAGGGCAAGTTATGTAAAGGTGATTTTATGCTAGCTGGTGAGACTGTTGGCAAGATTCGCGCTATGACGAATGAGGCTCAAAAATCTCTTTTTGAGGCTGGTCCATCTGTTCCGCTAGAAATTTTGGGATTGGACGATGTCCCAAATGCGGGGGACGAATTCTTCGTCGTTTCAGATGAGCGAAAGGCAAAGGAAATTGCTACAGTAAGGCATGATCGAGCTAGAGCCGAGCGGACTAACAGATATCAGGCAATAAAATTGGAGAATATGTTTTCTGATGTCTTGGAAAACGCCACTGACAATTTGAGAGTAGTAGTTAAAACAGATGTGCGAGGATCACTTGAAGCGCTCACTGGAGCACTCAATGACTTCGCAACAGATGAGGTTGCTGTAGATATCGTGGCATCGGGCATAGGGGGTATAACCGAGTCTGATATTAACTTGGCCATAACCACCGGTGCCATTGTTTTAGGGTTTAATGTGCGAACTAGTGCTGGAGCGCGTGCTCTCTCAGAGAAGGAACAAGTCGAGGTTCGATATTACAGCGTTATATACAATTTGTTGGATGAAGTTAAGCAGGCGCTGTCGGGGCTGCTGTCGCCTGAGTCTCGCGAGACGATTGTTGGCATTGCTGAAGTAAGGGACACCTTTAAATCTCCTAAATATGGACTAATTGCTGGTTGTATGGTTCTGGAGGGATCCGTGCATCGTAGCAAACCGATTCGAGTCTTGCGTGATAATGTTGTGATCTTTCAGGGAGAATTGGAATCATTGAGGCGTTTCAAAGATGACACTCAGGAAGTCCGCAATGGAATGGAATGCGGAATCGGAGTGAGGGATTACAATGATGTGCGAGTTGGAGATCAGATAGAAGTGTATGACATTACCGAAGTGAAAAGATCATTATGATATTAGGGTTCTAATGTCGACGTCGAACGAGTATGCAAGGGTAGATCGAATTTCGGATGCTATCAGGAAAGAACTAGCATTGTTGATCAGAGAGTCTGTTCGCGATCCTAGGATAGGTATGGTGAACATAAATGACGTTGAGTTGAGCAGAGATTTTAACACGTGCAAAGTCTACATTGGATTCGTTGATTCTAGGACAGACGGCGACATAGCTGAGGCCATGACAGCTTTAGGCAGAGCATCAGGATACCTTCGACGTCTACTTGCAGCAAGGATTAAATTGCGTTCAACACCTCGACTAAGTTTTTTCTACGATGATTCGGCGAACGAAGGTATGAGGCTCGAGGCTCTTATTGAGGATGCGTTGACTAGGGATCGACTTTCAAATGAAAAAAGAGGATCTGAGTCTGGTTAACGCGCACCGACGCCGAAGAAAGGTTAACGGTATTTTTATTCTCTCAAAGCCAGCCGGGATGTCGTCCAATCAAGCTCTCCAACGTGTCAAAAGAGCCTTCGATGCCGAAAAAGCTGGGCATACCGGTAGTCTAGATCCGATGGCGACAGGTGTTTTACCAATATGTTTGGGTGAAGCTACGAAATATAGTCAATATCTCCTAAATGCCGACAAGAGATATAGGAGCACATTTTCTTTAGGGATCAAAACGGACACCGGAGATAGTGACGGAAACGTTATATCTGTTGGGAACGCCAGAGATCTGGATTTGAAGGATATACAACAAGCGGTGGACGGGTTTTTGGGACAAGTTAGACAAATCCCACCGATGTATTCGGCGATTAAAAGACAAGGTAAACCGCTATATAAATTGGCAAGACAAGGAATAAACATTGAAAGAGAAGCGAGGATTATCCAAATTTACAAGTATCAGATCTTAAACTTTACGAAAAGTTCTATACCAACATTAGATGTAGATATTAGTTGCAGCAAAGGCACTTATATTCGAGCCCTTGCTGATGAGTTGGGCTCCATGCTCGGATGTGGAGCTCATGTAAGCAGTCTAGACCGATACTCGGCAGGGCCTTTCCATGAAAGAGACGCGATATCCTTAAGTGACTTGGAAAAAAAAAGTGAAAGTGAGAATAGGGGATCGCTGAATGCACTTTTGCATTCAGTCGATGCCGGCATTTTGGATTTCCCCAAAATAAACTTGGATGCATTGCAAATCAGAGCTTTTACGTATGGACAGTCGGTATTATTACCGAATTGCTTTATCACTGGGCAAGAAGCGGATATAGTGCGCGTCTTTGACCATAATCAGAATTTTATAGGAGTTGCACAAATAACCAGCGATAATTCAATTAAGCCAAAAAGACTTATTGCTAATTGAGAAGGGAGTTTTAGGTCAACAAAGGTTTTGAGATAAGCATTTGCGGTTCCCTTAAGTTTCCTGTAAGTGCGCGCGGGAGAGCTGGGATCATTCTGTTACTAGTGCACTGGAGAAAACGTCATGGCGTTAAATACGCAAGAAAAGGCAGCAATCATTAATGAGTTCGGTTTAGGTAAGAATGATACAGGATCCCCTGAAGTACAAGTGGCTCTCCTGACACAAAATATAAACAAACTCCAGACTCATTTCGGAACTCATAAGAAGGATCACCACTCGCGGCGGGGTTTAATTAGAATGGTGAACCAGAGGCGAAAAATATTAGACTACCTTAAAGAAAGTAATGTAGAAAGATATCGGAAATTGATCAAACAGCTTGGGCTGCGCCGCTAATAACTTTGCGTTTTGAGATTGATGGTTAGTTCAATTTTCAGCCAGCGCGCACTAAAGATGCTGTCTGAATTTAAAATGAACTAAAAGACCGGCGATTATAGCTCAGGGCGAGATGGCTTCTTAAATACTGGAAAGAAGTGTAGCCACATATATTTTTGTTAATAAATAAAAGGTCGTGAAATGGATGTTTTTGTAAAAAAGTTTAAATACGGAAAAAATGAGGTCACCATAGAAACTGGTCGAATTGCTAGACAAGCTACCGGTGCAGTGCTGGTGTCTATGGATAATACATCGGTGCTTTGTACTGTAGTTGGAGCAAAGGAAGCCAAATCAGGCGCCGACTTTTTTCCGCTCGGAGTGCACTATCAAGAGAAAGCATATGCTGCTGGGAAGATTCCGGGAGGTTTTTTCAAACGTGAGGGACGTCCCAGCGAGAAGGAAACTTTGACATCTAGATTAATCGATCGTCCTATTAGACCGCTTTTTCCGGATGGGTTTAAAAATGAAGTTCAAGTGGTCTGTACAGTTGTGTCAGCTGAAAAGGATGTCGATCCTGACATAGCCGCTATGTTAGGGACATCTGCTGCACTTGCCATTTCAGGCATACCTTTTAACGGCCCGATTGGTGGTGCACGCGTGGCATACAGTGAGAATGACGAGTACATATTGAACCCTTCTTACAGCGAATTGGCAACCTCAAGTTTGGACATGGTTGTGGCGGGCACGCGAGACGCAGTATTGATGGTTGAATCAGAGGCAGATGAATTGTCGGAAGACACCATGCTGGGAGCTGTTCTATTTGCGCATCAGGAAATGCAGGCAGTTATAACAGTTATTGAGCAGCTCGCAGATGAAGTTGGGAAATCTAGATGGGAATGGCAAGCTGAGGTCAAAAATGAAGATTTTTTAAAGGCTTTAACTGAGCTCGTCAGTGATGATCTTGAGAGTGCTTATCAGATTATGGATAAGCAAGCCCGATTAGCACGTGTCAATGAACTAAAACAGCTTGCCATAAATGAACTATCGTTCGAGAATGAAATTTCTGAGGATTTTGTCAAAGAGGCTTTTAAAAATATAGAAAAAGAAATCG
The DNA here is from genome assembly GCA_902557735.1 of Porticoccaceae bacterium. GTDB lineage: Bacteria > Pseudomonadota > Gammaproteobacteria > Pseudomonadales > Porticoccaceae > TMED48. Next base: position 17,775 of record CACEBC010000014.1, on the reverse strand, counting down.
TTCGAGGACGGATCATTCGTGGGGAAAAACGCATAGATGGTCGAGATACAACGACGGTTCGTCAAATTGAGGTGGAAGTGGGCATCTTGCCACGGGTCCACGGATCCGCACTGTTCACTCGAGGAGAAACGCAGGCTATTGTAGCGGCAACATTGGGCTCTGCTCGGGATGCGCAAATGATTGACGCTTTAGAGGGGAGAAGAGATGATCCGTTTATGCTGCATTATAATTTCCCCCCCTATTCGGTCGGAGAATGTGGTCGACTCGGTTTTACCAGTAGGCGTGAGGTGGGGCACGGCCGACTGGCGCGTCGGGGTATTGCGGCTGTGATGCCTACGCAAGACGAATTTCCATACTCTATGCGCGTCGTTTCAGAAATAACTGAATCCAATGGATCCAGTTCTATGGCGTCAGTCTGCGGCTCCAGTCTAGCTCTTATGGACGCCGGCGTGCCCCTTAAAGCGCCCGTTGCTGGCATTGCCATGGGTTTAGTAAAAGAGGATAAGAAGTTTGCTGTATTGACTGATATTTTGGGAGATGAAGATCATTTGGGGGATATGGACTTTAAAGTAGCAGGGACTAGCCAGGGAATTACAGCGTTGCAGATGGACATTAAGATAGAGGGTATCACCGAGGAGATTATGGAGATTGCTCTTGGTCAAGCTAAAGATGCTCGTCTACACATACTTGAGAGAATGAATAAAGTACTCTCTGCTGGCCGGGAAGAAATTGCTGAGTCTGCACCTCGCATGGGCGTGATGCAGATCCACTCGGATAAGATACGCGATGTCATTGGTAAAGGTGGTGCCACTATTCGAGCTTTATGCGAGGAGACTAATTCAACGATCGATATAACGGATGACGGAGCGGTAAAAATTTATGCTGATGATAATGATGGCTTGCAGGCTGCTATTGATGCAATTAGTGCTATCGTTGCAGATCCTGAAACAGGTGCTATTTATGACGGTAGAGTGGTCCGGATAGTTGATTTTGGTGCATTTGTTAACTTCATGCCGGGTATCGATGGGCTTGTGCATATATCTCAGATTGCTCAAGAGCGAGTTAATAAAGTAGCGGACCACTTGTCTGAAGGTCAAAATGTTCGCGTAAAAGTTATAGACATTGATAATCGTGGTCGTGTTAAATTATCAATTAAAGAAGCAGCCGTAGAGGACGCTAAAGCGGCCACGGATGCCAAGTGACACCCCTAATTATCTTCTCTGGGCCATTTTAGCAAATCATTTTCCAGATAGCTGGCCAGTCATTTGGACCTCGCTAGTTGAATCATCTCTGAAGCGTGTCTTAGGGTGTTGTCGGTTATTATTGCTCCGCCGAGCATGCGCGCAAGTTCTTCAATACGATTTGTTGGATCAAGCGCTTCAATTGTTGATATAGTATCGTTCCCAACTACAATCTTCTTAGCTTTATAATGGGCTCCCGCATGCGCGGCAACTTGGGCTTGATGGGTTACGCTTATGATCTGACCCTCTTCTCCCAATGTCTTCAATAACATACCTACTGTGTCTGCTGTTGCTCCGCCAATTCCTACATCGACTTCGTCAAAAATCAGCGTGGGGATATGCGAATTTTGTGCGGCTACAGCCTGTATCGCGAGACTAATTCGAGAGAGCTCGCCCCCTGAGGCGATCTTATTTAGCGATCGGTAAGGTTGGCCTTTTGACGTGGAGATGACGAACTCGACTTCTTCAAGCCCAATTGATCTGGCCTCTCGATCTTCGAAAGGGATAAGTGCTATGGAAAAGCTGGCTTCTTTCATCGAGAGATTTTTGAGTTTTTCATTTATTTCGTTTGCCATTTTGCCTAACGCTTCTGATCTCATTTCGCTGAGTTGAGAAGCGAATTTTTGGAATTTTTCTCTCTGTTTAGTAATAGAATCTTTTAGGTGTATTATTTTTTCTTGGTTAATGTTCAGACCCGCAAGCTCCTGCTTCAGACTTTCATAAACGCCTAGTAGCTCACCGGGCTTTACCTTATGTTTTCGGGATAGTTGAAAGATTGCAGAGAGCCGGTGGTCCACCTCTGATAATCTTTTCGGATCGACAGAAAACTTATCGATAGAGATTTCAATTTCTCTTGCGGCTTCTTCTACTTGGATCAAACTGCTCCTGAGCATTTCCTCAACATTGAGAAGTTCAGTCGGCTTTTCTGGGAGGTTCATCGATATTGATAGTGCTTCGTTTAGATTATCTCGGATATTGTCTCCTTCCCTGTGCGAGCAGAGCAACAAGAGTCGACGACAGTCTTGTATAATTTGCTCCGCATTTGCTAGCTTCCTTTGCTCGACTTCGAGTTTAGCAATTTCATCATTCTCTAACTCTAGAAGTTCCAGTTCACTAATTTGATATTGGAGTAACTCGATTCGCGATGAGTCGTCATTGATTTGGGTTTCAAGGGAGCTGAGTTTTTTATTAGCTTCGTCTAACGCTATAGATTCTTTTCTCACTCGCGCGGCTAAGGTGCTTGCTTTGGCGTATTCATCCAGTAATCGCATGTGCGTGCTGCGATGCAGTAATGACTGATGCTCATGCTGATTGTGTATGTCTACTAATATTCCACCTAGGTCTTGCAGCTGCTGCATTGTGCACGGGTCGCCGTTAATGTAGCCGCGGGAGCGACCTTCGGTCTTAAGTAATCGACGAAGGATACAGGTGCTCTCTGCTTCAAAATCTCGTTCTCTCAACCAGTTTAACGCGGGAGGAATCTCGGAAATTTCAAATTGCGCGGTAACTTCACTTACCTCTTCCCCAAATCGAATGGTTTCGGCGTCAGCGCGACTGCCAAGAGCCACAGCTAGAGCTTCCAAAATCAACGACTTTCCAGCTCCAGTTTCGCCGCTGATTGCTGTTAACCCTTTGGAGAACTCGATTTCCAAATTTTCAACAAGAGTATAATTTTTGATATGAAGAGATATTAACAATTTTTGGATCCATAGCCTTCATGGTTTATACACGGACTCATGGTTTAAGGCAATCGCTTGAAAGTGAATAGTTTGACCCCATATCGTTCAGTAAGTCAACGTGTTCAACATAATCACAACGAAAGAGGATTTAGCCGTGTCGAAGGAGCAAGAGTTAGGTCATGAGGATCAGTCGGAAGACGCTGCCCCGGAGGATCTTGAGCCTGCCGCTGAAGAATTATCGTCAGAAAAAGAGCAGTTGCGGAATGATTTGGACGAAGCCAATGATCAGTTGTTGAGGATGAAAGCGGAAGTTCAAAATATTCGTCGCAGAGCCCAGCGAGATGTTGAAAACGCCCATAAATTCTCGCTTGATAAATTTGTTACAGCATTGTTGCCTGTAGTCGATAATATGGAGCGAGCCGTGGGTGCGGTTGATGATGAATTGCGAGAAGACGGTGCGGTATCAGAGGGGCTTGAACTGACCCTTAAAAGCTTTATAGCCGTTTTAGAGGACTTTCATGTTATTCAGATTGATCCGGCGGGTCAGCCTTTTGATGCCGAGTTGCATCAAGCTGTGAGTATGATTCAAAATAACGATGTTGAGCCTAATACTGTAGTCGATGTGTTTCAAAAGGGTTATACGTTAAGCGGGAGACTCGTTCGACCTGCAATGGTAACTGTTTCAAACACATAACAGGGCTTGAAATTGTGCAATTTGCACCCAAATACACCAACAATCAATAGCAAAATCCGCTATTTATTTGCTGAAAATTAATACAGGAGATTTACGGCATGGGAAAAATTATAGGGATAGACCTTGGCACAACTAATTCTTGCGTTGCCGTGCTAGAAGGAGAAAAGCCAAAGGTTATTGAAAACGCTGAAGGGGCTCGCACGACTCCCTCAGTGGTAGCCTATGTCGATGATGGGGAAATTCTAGTGGGGCAATCGGCTAAACGTCAGGCCGTTACCAATCCGAGCAATACTGTCTATGCGGTTAAGAGGCTTATTGGTCGAAGGTTTGAAGATGATGTCGTGCAGAAAGATATAGACATGGTGCCTTACAGTATCGTAAAAGCGGATAACGGCGATGCGTGGGTAGAAATTCAGGGTGATAGTAAGGCTGCGCCGCAAATATCTGCAGAGACCTTAAAAAAAATGAAAAAAACTGCAGAAGACTACCTAGGGGAGTCGGTTACCGAAGCAGTCATAACGGTTCCTGCTTACTTTAATGACTCCCAAAGACAGGCGACAAAAGACGCTGGTCGAATTGCAGGACTGGATGTAAAACGAATAATTAATGAACCCACGGCAGCTGCGCTCGCTTACGGTATCGATAAAGTGTCTGGGGATCGGGTGGTGGCAGTTTATGACCTTGGAGGAGGTACCTTCGATATTTCGATAATTGAAATTGCCGATGTTGACGGGGAGACTCAGTTTGAGGTTTTGGCAACGAATGGGGATACCTTTCTTGGCGGTGAAGACTTTGATTTAAGTCTGATAGACTACTTATCCTCCGAATTCAAACAAGACAGTGGCATCGATTTACACGGTGATCCATTGGCAATGCAGCGTTTAAAGGAAGCAGCCGAAAAGGCCAAGATTGAACTTTCTTCGAGTCAGCAGACAGAAGTAAATCTCCCTTATATAACTGCCGACTCAACTGGGCCGAAGCACTTAGTTGTTAAGTTAACCCGCAAAAAACTAGAGTCGTTAGTTGAGGACTTGGTGGAGCGCTCTCTTGGCCCTCTAAAAATTGCTTTAAAAGATGCTGGGAAATCAGCTTCAGACATAGACGAGATAATCTTGGTAGGAGGTCAGACCAGGATGCCGCTGGTTCAAGAAAAAGTGACCGCATTTTTTGGAAAAGAACCTCGAAAGGATGTAAACCCAGATGAAGCTGTAGCGGTTGGAGCAGCATTGCAGGGAGCCGTATTGGCTGGAGATGTTACTGATGTTTTGTTGCTAGATGTTACACCCTTAAGTCTTGGTATTGAAACAATGGGCAGTGTGGCGACACCCGTAATTGAAAAGAATACAACCATACCTACTAAAAAGTCCCAGATCTTTTCAACGGCTGACGACAATCAGACAGCGGTGACCATCCATGTTGTTCAAGGCGAACGAAAACAGGCAGCGCAAAACAAATCTCTGGGTCGTTTCGATCTAGCGGATATTCCCCCTGCGCCAAGGGGAATGCCTCAGATTGAGGTGACTTTTGATATCGATTCGAATGGTATATTGAACGTAAGCGCAAAGGATAAGGCTACCGGGAAGGAACAATCCATCATCATCAAAGCGTCTTCGGGGCTTTCGGAGGAAGAAATACAATCCATGGTGCGTGACGCCGAAGCGAATGCGGAAGATGACAAAAAGTTTGAGGAGTTGGTACAGGCTAGAAATGCTGCGGACGGCCTTGCGCATGCTGCGCAAAAAACGCTGCAAGAGGCTGGTGATAAGGCTGATCCCCAGGAGAGGACAGCTATAGAAGATGCAATTAAAACAGTTGAGGAGGCCGTTCAAGGGGACGATAAAGAAAAGATTGACAAAGCGGCTCAAGCACTTTCTGAAGTATCGGCGACCTTAGCGCAGAAATTGTACTCTGAGCAATCTCAAGAATCTCAAACGGAATCGCAACCTGAGACATCTGATGAACCAGCTGATGACGTGATGGACGCAGAGTTTGAGGAAGTGAAAGAAGATTCCAAATAGGGCTAGTATTTACGATAAATGGCTTCTTTTGGGCGCGGGTGCAGTCCAGAATACCGTCATCTTTTAGCCTCGTCGCGAAGTAATTTTATTCATTAGCAGAAGGCGTGTTATGTCAAAGCGGGATTACTATGATGTGCTGGGAGTGAATCGGGCCGCCTCGGCGGACGACATCAAGAAAGCATTTCGACGTGTGGCAATGAAGCATCATCCCGACCGCAACCCAAACAATGCACAGGCAGAGGAAAAGTTCAAAGAAGCTCAAGAAGCTTATGAAGTCCTAAGTGACGAAGAGAAGCGCAGTAACTTCGATCGATTTGGGCACGCAGCTACAAATCAATCTAGCTCGGGCGGTGCTGCTTTTAGCGATATATTCGGCGATGTCTTTGGTGACATTTTTGGCGGTGGCTCATCTGGTCGCAGCGCCCCGGCGCGCGGCTCAGACCTGCGCTATGATTTGCACTTGGAACTAGAAGATGCCGTTCGAGGCAAGACGGTCGAGATTGAAATACCGACCATGGAGGCCTGCATGGCTTGCGACGGGTCTGGTGCCAGAAAAGGTTCTACGCCCATTACATGTAATTCGTGCCAAGGAGCCGGCCAAGTTAGGATGCAACAGGGTTTTTTTTCTGTTCAGCAGACGTGTCCAAAATGTCGTGGTCGTGGTCAAATGATTACAGATCCTTGCGGCGACTGTCACGGTCAGGGCGTGACGGAAAAAAGAAATACTTTATCGGTTAAAATTCCGGCTGGCGTGGATACGGGTGACAGGATCAGATTGGCAGGTAAGGGAGAGGCTGGGCCTCAGGGCGGAGCGAATGGTGACCTATATGTTCAGATTGGTGTTGCCAAACATAATATTTTTATTCGTGATGGAGCGAATCTGCACTGCGATGTACCGATTAGTTTCCGTCAAGCTGCTCTCGGTGGTGATTTGGAAGTTCCGACCCTGTCAGGGCGAGTAAAATTGAAAATTCCGGCGGAGACGCAGAGCGGAAAGCTATTTCGATTGAGGGGAAAAGGAGTATCTCAGGTGAGAGGTGGAGGGCCGGGAGATTTGCTTTGCAAAGTGATTGTTGAAACACCAGTTAATTTGTCTGCAAAGCAGATCAAGCTGCTGGAAGGTTTCGATAAAAGCCTGTCCGGTAGCAGTAAGCACTCCCCGAGAAGTGAAAGTTGGTTTGGTGGGGTAAAAAGTTTTTTCGATAACTTAACAAGTCAATGAGCCTCAGTCGTTCTTCAAACACAAATAGATTTGGAAAAAAATGATCAGGATTGCGATAGCTGGAGGAGCGGGTCGCATGGGCACTGCTCTCGTAAAGGTGGCACACCAAGCTAAAGACGTAAAGCTTGTTGGCGCCATAGATCATCCGGCCAGCAACAAGATTAGTAACGACATCGGTGAGATGGCAGGTCTTGGCAAAATAGGTATCCCTATGACTGGTTCGATTGAAGAATTACTGGGGACCTTCGATACATTGATTGACTTTTCAACACCCGAGGCAACGGCTACTAATGCGGCTATATGTGCACACAGGGGTTTAACAATGGTAGTGGGGACCACGGGCCTGGTTAAAGAGCAGTTGGAGGCCGTAAGATCCGCCGCGCACTATACCCCAATCTGCATGGCGTCAAATTTTTCCACCGGGGTAAATCTGTGTTTCAAGCTGGCTTCTATTACCGCAAAAGTATTGGGTGATGAAGTTGATATTGAAATCAGCGAAGCGCACCATCGTGACAAAGTTGATTCACCCTCAGGCACGGCGTTAGCGCTGGGTGCTTCGGTTACAAATGCATTGAATCGCAATTTAGATGACGTGGCCATATACAGGCGGGCAGGTCTGATTGGTGAAAGGCCAAAAAAGGCAATTGGATTTTCCTCAATTAGAGCCGGTGACATTGTTGGCGATCATACAATATTGTTTGCGGGTGATGGTGAGTTAGTGGAAATTACACATCGGGCATCGAACCGGCTGGCTTTTGCTAGGGGTGCGGTTCGTGCCGCAATATGGTTGAATCAGAAATCTGCAGGGCTTTATGATATGCAGGATGTTTTAGGTTTGAGCTAACAGCGCTTAAAATTTTTAGATATTTTGTAAATAAGTCTTATAAGCGGTTGGACATGAATGATCATTTTCACTAGAATGTAGTTCCAAAGTAGGCCTTTTGCTTACGTTGGAGCGTGGGGTAGACTACTGAGTGTCGAGAGCAGATGAACGAGATGAAACGAAGAGTTTCATCTCGTTTTTTTATGTTTTGTTGAATATTTGAAAAATTAAAACAATGCGAAAAAAATTATTCATTAGGAGGATTCTTGAGTCCCAATAATTATAGAGATGCTATTCTTGCCTTAGAGGATGGCACTATATTCAGGGGCGTGGCGATAGGTTCATTGGGGGTGTCTGTCGGAGAGGTAGTTTTCAATACAGCTATAACCGGATATCAAGAAATATTGACAGACGCATCCTACGCACGCCAAATAGTGACCCTCACCTATCCGCACATCGGTAATGTAGGAATTAATTTCGAGGATGAAGAATCCAGTAACGTATGGGCTGCCGGTCTCGTTATTCGCGATCTATCAAGCGTTGAATCAAATTTCCGTTGTAAGGGGAGCCTGGCGGATTATCTTAAAGACCATCACGTTGTCGGCATAGCTAATATTGATACGCGCAAATTGACTCGTATCCTGCGTGAAAAAGGTTCTCAGAACGGTTGCCTCATGGCTGGCCGCATAGATACCGAGTTAGCTTTATCATCAGCGCGAGAGTTCCCTGGTTTGCAGGGTATGGATCTTGCGAGTTCAGTGTCTATTGAGGAACCTACTGAATGGCACGAACCGAGTTGGCGGCTCAAAGGCAGAAGCTTAATGTCGGGCGCCAAAAAGTTCAGAGTAGTTGCTTATGACTTTGGCGTAAAGCACAACATTCTGAGACTTTTGGCCGATCGGTTTTGCGAAATTATTTTAGTTCCTGCTCAGATGCCTGCGGCAAAGGTTTTAGAACTAAAACCAAACGGAGTGTTTCTGTCCAACGGGCCTGGAGATCCAGCACCATGTGATTATGCCATCGAAGCTATAAAGACTATAATCGAAAATGATATTCCTATATTCGGTATCTGCCTTGGTCATCAATTGTTGGCGCTCGCATCCGGTGCCAAGACAAAAAAAATGAAGTTTGGTCATCATGGAGCGAATCATCCAGTACTAGATATCACCTCAAATCGTGTGCTCATTACCAGCCAAAATCATGGTTTTGCAGTAGACGAATCTAGCTTGCCTGCTAACCTCAACCCGACGCATCGCTCCTTATTCGACGGCTCATTGCAGGGACTAGAGCGAACTGACAAACCGGCCTTCAGTTTTCAAGGTCATCCGGAAGCTAGCCCAGGTCCTCACGAGGCATCCTCACTATTTGATCGGTTTATCAACCTGATGGCTGCTTATAAGTAATGTAAATCCTTAATTTTTAAGGCCTAGAAGTTTTTAACTGAAAGATTCACATGTTTTTGGAGAAGACATGCCTAAAAGAACGGACATAGAGAGCATTTTAATAATTGGTGCCGGCCCGATTGTCATAGGACAAGCCTGCGAATTTGATTATTCGGGAGCTCAAGCTTGTAAAGCTCTCCGAGAAGAGGGTCTGCGAGTAATCTTGGTTAACTCTAATCCAGCCACAATCATGACCGACCCCGCAATGGCTGATGCAACCTATATTGAACCAGTTGAGTGGAGAACGGTGGCCAAAATCATTGAAAAGGAGAGACCAGATGCGCTTCTGCCTACCATGGGCGGTCAGACAGCACTTAATTGTGCGTTAGATTTATCCAAACACAATATTCTTCAACAGTACGGTGTAGAAATGATTGGGGCTGATGCAGATGCAATAGATAAAGCTGAGGATCGAGAGCGGTTTGACAAAGCCATGCGCTCGGTTGGGCTAAAGACGCCGGAGTCGGGAATTGCTCATAGCCTCGAAGAAGCCTGTCAAATAGCCGACAGATTTGGATTTCCATGCATTATCCGGCCTTCTTTTACTATGGGAGGCTCAGGAGGCGGAATCGCATATAATCGAGAAGAATTTGGAGAAATATGTAGTCGAGGCCTGGACCTCTCACCCACCAATGAATTGCTGATTGATGAATCATTGATAGGCTGGAAAGAATTTGAAATGGAGGTGGTTCGAGATGCCCGAGACAATTGCATCATAGTGTGTTCGATTGAGAATTTTGACCCAATGGGAATTCATACCGGTGACTCGATCACGGTAGCTCCTGCTCAGACACTGACAGACAAGGAATACCAATTAATGCGCAACGCCGCTATTCTTGTTCTACGAGAAATTGGTGTTGAAACGGGAGGATCAAATGTCCAGTTCGCAGTAAATCCTCTCAATGGTGAGTTGGCGGTCATAGAAATGAACCCTAGAGTCTCTCGTTCCTCCGCCTTAGCGTCTAAAGCCACAGGATTTCCGATTGCCAAAGTCGCCGCAAAACTTGCGATCGGTTACACGCTGGATGAGCTAAAAAATGAAATAACGGGTGGTGCAACACCTGCCTCATTCGAGCCTAGTATAGATTACGTTGTGACAAAAATACCACGTTTTGCATTTGAAAAATTCGATAAGGCTAATCCCGTCTTGACGACACAAATGAAATCCGTCGGTGAGGTAATGGCCATAGGTCGCACCTTTCAGGAATCTCTTCAGAAAGCTTTGAGAGGGCTGGAGGTCAACTCAGCTGGTTTTGAATCATTCGCCTCCCAAAAAAGCGATGCCAATGTTCTCTACAACAGACTGGCTCAGGCAACGCCGGAACGCATTTGGTATATTGGGGATGCTTTCCGCAGTGGTATGGGTCGTAAAGAAATTTTCGAGCTGACTAAAATTGATCCTTGGTTCTTGGCTCAAATCGAAGATATTATAGATGAAGAATCAAAAATCACTCCTCTGGAGAGTTTGGACAAGGAAACGCTCTTTCGGCTTAAGCAAAAAGGATTTTCTGATAAACGCTTGGCAACTATTCTGGGTTGTGATGAGACTGACCTTCGGCGGCTGCGCCACGAATACCGTCTGCACCCTGTCTTTAAACGCGTAGACACTTGCGCTGCAGAATTTTCCACCGAAACAGCATATATGTATTCGACATATGAAGAAGAGTGCGAAGCGCATCCAACCAGGGGAAAAAAAATATTGGTGCTTGGAGGAGGCCCCAACCGAATAGGTCAAGGCATCGAGTTTGACTACTGTTGCGTTCATGCGGCCCTTGCAATGCGCGAAGATGGTTATGAGACTATCATGGTGAATTGTAATCCGGAAACAGTGTCTACAGATTATGATATTTCAGATCGATTGTTTTTCGAGCCAGTTACACTTGAAGATGTTTTAGAAATTGTTCGGATTGAAAATCCCTTTGGAGTCATCGTGCAGTTTGGGGGTCAAACTCCTCTCAATTTGGCGCGATCACTGAGCGCCAACGGCGTAAACATCATTGGGACATCCCCCGACGCAATTGATCGTGCAGAGGATCGAGAACGTTTTCAGCATATGCTCAAAAAGCTTAATATCTTACAACCGGCTAATACGACCGCGAGAAGTGTGGAGGAAGCAAAAAGTGTGGCGGATCGGATTGGATATCCTCTGGTTGTCCGGCCATCTTATGTGCTGGGCGGACGCGCTATGGAAATTGTTTCGACGGAACAAGAGCTTGAACATTACATGCTAACTGCAGTTAAAGTATCGGAAGACTCTCCAGTTTTACTCGATTTCTTTTTGCCAAATGCAATCGAAATCGATGTCGATGCTGTAAGCGACGGCGATCAAGTGGTCATTGGCGCAATAATGCAACACATCGAACAGGCAGGCATACATTCGGGTGATTCTGCGTGTTCGCTGCCCCCATATAGCCTCGATATGGATATTCAAAATCGGATGCGTATGATCTGCAAAAAGATGGCTAGGGAACTTGGTGTTATAGGATTAATGAATGTGCAATTGGCCATACAAGATGATCAAATCTATGTTATTGAAGTGAATCCGAGAGCGTCACGGACGGTGCCCTTCGTTTCGAAGTGCATCGGTGTTTCGTTGGCTAAAATAGCAGCCCGTTGCATGGCGGGAAAGACATTGGATTCTCAAGGGTTCACTGAGGAAATTATTCCGCATTATTTTGGTGTGAAGGAAGCGGTTTTTCCCTTCAATAAATTTCCCGGTATAGACCCAATTCTTGGCCCGGAGATGAAATCGACCGGAGAAGTGATGGGCGTGGGAAAAACTTTTGCAGAAGCATATGGTAAGGCTGAACTTGGTTCTGGTGGAGTAATCCCTACCAAAGGGGTAGCTTTTATTAGTGTTCGAGAGAGGGATAAAAGTCAGGTGGCCGATGTTGCTAGGGATTTGCACGATTTGGGCTTTGAACTTATTGCGACAAGGGGTACAGCAGCTGAAATCATCAAGGACGAAGTGCCGGTCTCCTTGGTAAACAAGGTTCAAGAGGGTAGACCCCATATTGTCGATATGATTAAGAGTGATCGAATAGATTTGATAATTAACACAACGGAAGGGCGACAAGCCATTGCAGATTCATCAACCATACGTTCAAATGCTGAGCAGCACGGTGTATATTACACGACTACCATGGCTGGAGGCAGGGCTGTTTGTGAAACTCTCAAGTTTTCCGGCGATTTGGCCGTGCAGAGTCTACAAGAATTGCATACGGAGATTGGATGATGCAAAAGAACCCGATGACGCTTGAGGGAGAGAAATCTCTAAGGAAGGAGTTGGAGTCTTTAAAAACTATTAGGCGTCCGGAAATTATTCAGGCAATAGCTGCTGCGAGAGAACATGGTGACTTGAAAGAAAATGCTGAATATCATGCGGCGCGTGAGCAACAAAGTTTTGTCGAGGGCCGTATTCAGGATATAGAGGGCAAACTTTCGCATTCACAAGTAATAGACATTTCTACCATGCCTCCTGGCACTCGGGTGATTTTCGGTTGCACGGTGGTTATTATAAATATGCAAACAGATGACATTTCTGCGTATCGGATCGTAGGCGATGATGAGGCGGATGTTAATTCTGGCAAGATTTCTTATCTCTCCCCAATTGCTAAGGCACTAATTGGGAAACACGTTGGAGACTGCGTACAGGTTATGACTCCAAGCGGCGAAGTTGAGTATGAGATCGATAAGGTGGATTACGCTTGATCCGTCTGGTGCCCTAAAAGGAAGAGCAACAGCGATTTTTGAGAATGTAACCTGTTTTCTGCTTGATCCCAAACTACCGATATCTTTTCGTCTTCGATGAGTTCAGCCGAAACCTCTTCATTGCGATGAGCCGGCAGACAATGCATAAAAATTGCGTTTTCCGAGGCTGTAGACATTAGTTCGTGGTCTACGCGGAAACCTTTGAACTTTTTGAGACGCATCTCTCTCTCTTCCTCTTGACCCATTGAAGCAAATACGTCAGTGGTCACGAGACTTGCGTCTCGTGATGCCTCTACAGGATCGCGAAATAGCCGGACTCTTGAGCCAGCTTCTTGGACCAACTTAGCAGATGGTTCAAATCCTTCCGGACATGCAATGTGAAGACGGAAATCAAATAAAGTTGCTGCATTTATCCAAGATTGACACATATTGTTACCGTCGCCGATCCATGAAATAACCTTGTCTTTAATGGGGCCACGATGTTCTATGAACGTAAGAATATCTGCCAAGATTTGGCAGGGGTGGAATTCATCACTGAGCGCATTAATTACGGGCACGGACGAAAATTTGGCGAACCGCTCGATATTGGCATGGGAAAAGGTCCGCATTAGTATGATATCAACCATCCTAGAGATAACTCTAGCTGAGTCTTCCAGAGGTTCACCCCTTCCTAGCTGACTGTCATTCGAAGAAAGAAAAATTGCTGAGCCGCCCAGCTGGGCCATGCCGGCTTCGAACGAAACTCGTGTTCGGGTTGATGATTTTTCAAAAATCATAGCGAGCGTTATGCCGTCAAGCACCTTCGAATATTGGCCACTGTGGTGACTTTTTTTTAACTCTATGGCCTTGCTTAAGATTGAAGCAGCATCATTTTTGCTCAGGTCCCTTAGAGTTAAAAAGTGTCTTATAGTCATAGTTCCGTTACTAGTCTCGGTCAAATTTTTTTATTAGAGGACTAAGGATTGATATGAGAATATCGGTTTGTTCATCAGTCATAATCAGGGGTGGCAACAGTCTAACGACACAATCTGCAGTTATGTTGATAATTAGACCACTTTCCAAAGCTTGTGAAAAAAGTGATTTACATGGTCTATCTAACTGAATACCCACCATGCATCCGAGACCTCGGATATCGAGAACATGTTCTACGTCAGACAATTCATGCTTTAATTTCTGAATGATAAGTTTGCCTACCCTTCCTGCGCGTAACATCAGGTCCTCTTCCCGAATCACCTTTAGGACTGCAAGAGCTCCAGCGCAACATAACGGATTTCCGCCGAAAGTTGACCCATGATTACCCGGCTGCAAAATTTCAGCGGCATGCTGGCCCGCTAAACAGGCACCGATTGGTATACCATTACCCAGACCTTTTGAGGTGGTGACTACGTCGGGTAGGATTTTGGCATGTTGGTAACAAAAATACTTACCTGTTCTTGCATTACCGGTTTGAACCTCATCTAACATCAGGAGCCAGTCATTTTGATTGCATATTTTTCTCAAGTTATATAAATAATCTTTTGCAGGCATGATGATTCCGCCCTCTCCTTGAATAGGTTCGACCAGCACTGCACATATGTTGGGATTGTTCTCCGCAATCTTTTTCAGAGCGTCTGTATCATTGAAGGGGGCGCGAACGAAGCCGGAGACTAAAGGCTCAAAACCGGCTTGTACTTTTCTAGAACCGGATGCACTCAGCGTGGCTAAGGTTCTTCCATGAAAAGCATTATCCATCACTATTACTGTGGGCGTTTTTATGTTGCGATTGTGCCCGTACAAACGAGCAATTTTAATTGCTGCTTCGTTGGCCTCAGCGCCTGAATTACCAAAGAAAACCTTGTCCATACCCGAGACCATGCAAAGCTCCTCAGCTAGCTCGCGCTGACCGGGAATATCGAAGAAGTTTGAGCAGTGACTCAACTTGGAGGCCTGTTCTGCTATTGCTGCTGAAATAGAGTCATGGCTGTGGCCCAATCCACAGACTGCTATTCCTGATAGACCGTCTAGATATCTCTTGCCAGCGCTATCCCAGAGCCAACAGCCTTCGCCTTTTACAAGTGTGGCGGACCTATCTCCATACGTATTCATAAGTGCTTTATCAATCATGCTTTAAAGACTCTTGAAAACTCATCAGTGAATCGAAAACAATGAAAAAAGGCAGCAACGCTGCCTCGAAAATTACTAAATAATATCTTGCTTTCGATATTCTGGCAATTAAAGCCCGCTTAATTTTAGATCAAGGTGCTAAAGTTGAGTATGAATTCGCATCCGTGGGCATTAATTTCTTTTTCACAGAGGGTCCTAATGGTTTGACTGTATGTTAATATTCAAGAGCGTCGCAAGTTAATTGTCGCCTGATCATTGCACTTGTTTTATTTTACAGGGTAACATTACGCGTCTTTTGATCCAGGTAGATTTTGGGGTAAATATGGAAGTCATGGATAGTATCCGCGAGCAGGTAGAGGGTAACTCTGTCATTCTTTATATGAAAGGTTCTCCGAGCCAGCCTCAGTGCGGGTTTTCAGCCACAGCGGTTCAAGCTTTGATTGAGTGTGGGCAGAGATTTGCTTATGTGGACGTGCTTTCAAATCCATCAATCAGAGCTAATTTGCCCAAATATGGAGATTGGCCTACGTTTCCTCAGTTATGGGTGGCTGGGGAGTTGGTTGGTGGCAGTGACATCGTTGCTGAAATGCACAGGAGTGGTGAATTAAAACAACTTATAGATGGGGCCATCGAGGATACCGAAGTTGCCAAAGAGGACGACTAACTAAAATAGGTAGATTATAGGTGACCAAGCTAGCTTTTTAACCACAAATTATCAAACCTGGCTTATAGTCTATGCAATGCTGTTCAGAGCTTCGCTAGTTTTTTGCCAGCCCTTCTTGATCTGCATGTATTTTACGTCATAGTGCCCGTGTTTACGGTCGCTGAAAAAAGCGGTCAGGGTCTCCGTGACCACGGGAAATGCAAGTTGTTCCCAAGGAATGTCTTCTTCAACAAAGAGTTGGACATCGGATGATTCCAAAGTTTTGGAGAAGTATGGGTTTTCCATCCTTGCTCGATAAAATATATACACTTGTCGTATGTGGGGTATGTCATAAATGGCGTAAAGCTGAGCGTCAACAACCGTCGCCATAGATTCCTCTTGGCACTCACGAATGGCTCCCTCCAGAGTAGATTCATCGTTCTCTAGAAACCCTGCAGGCAGGGTCCAAAAACCTTTTCGAGGTTGGATATCTCTCTCGCATAATAGGACGCTGTCTTTGTATGTTGGGAGTACGCCAACAATAACACGAGGGTTCTGGTAGTGGATCATCGCGCAAAATCGGCAGACAAAGCGAGGTCGGTTGTCCCCTGGAGGAACCTCTTTGCTAACGGCTTTACCGCAGTTTGAGCAAAAGTTCATGTTGTATCCTGAAAAAAATTATGGGAGATTATAAAGCAGAAATGCTAAAAACACTTAAGCAAAATTTGAAATCAAGATCACATCTTGCCCGACCCCAGCCCATTAATGACGGGAAATCACGCAATGCGGCTGTTCTCGTTGTACTTTGCGGTGTTGAGGATGATTTAGAATTATTACTCACGGTGCGATCTGAGCACGTCAGTCGTCATCGAGGAGAAGTTGCATTCCCGGGAGGAATGTGGCAACCCGGAGATGATAGTTTATTGGAAACGGCTCTTCGCGAGGCGGAGGAAGAAGTTGGCATTCGAAAGAACTCCTTGGAGTTATTGGCTACACTTCCATCCTCTTCCCCACTACAGAATCAAATTATGGTATTTCCATTTGTTGCATATATGGTCAGAGAGCAGAAGTTAACCGCGCAACCGTCTGAAATATCTCAAATATTTAGAGTTCCTGTACAATACTTGATGAAGAATGAAAATTATTTTTACTTTGAAAAAAGTTTTGATGGCGAACTGCTGTCTTTACCGCACATAGACTATAATGGGCAAAGAATTTGGGGTTTCACTTTAAAGGTTTTGGTTGACCTTCTCAATATCAGTTTTGACGCTGGAATTCATCTGTGTTTTCCCTTTAAAACTCAAAACATAAATTGAACTTAAAAGGAGTTAGGATGCTTTATGAGATAGATGGTCAGTCGCCCAAAATACATGAGAGTGCCTTTGTAGCTTCAAGCGCAGATATTATGGGCTCGGTAATTGTTCAGGCCGGAGCCAGTATTTGGTTTAATGTTGTCATCAGGGGGGACTGTGATGTTATAGAAGTGGGAGAACGCTCGAATATTCAAGACGGATCTGTATTACATGCCGACCCGGGGCAACCCATGGTAATTGGCCAAGATGTTACTGTCGGACATAAAGCCATGCTCCATGGACGACGTATCGGTGACAGAACTTTAATTGGAATAAATGCAGTTGTGCTTGATGGTGCCGAAATTGGCTGTGATTGCCTGATTGGCGCTAATTCGTTAATAACTTCTGGAGCCCAAATACCAGATGGGTCCCTTGTTTTGGGATCGCCAGGCAAAATCATTCGACAATTAGACCAGAAAACAAAAGAATTCCTGCTCCGGTCTGCCGTTCATTATGTCGACAAGGCGATCATAATGAGGACAAAATGCAAAGAGATTTTAAGGTGATGTTGCAAAACCACTCAAATCGATTCCTTGCTGAAGGCATGTTTCCGATCTAAAAGCTACACTCAAAACCGCTCGACAATCAACCCTCTTGATAATCCGAATCTCTGCCAGTTTTCAGAGTGGTTACTACCACCTTCTTAATCATCACGCTATTAAACTCTTTAGTTTCGAACTTGTATTCTCTCAGCTGAAAGCTAACATTACCATCAGGGATGCGTTCAAGTTCTTCAAGCACGAGACCATTCAGTGTTTTAGGACCAGTTGTGGGTAAATTCCAACCGGTAGTTTTATTTATTTCTCTTATTGTTACGGAACCGTCGATTGAGTAACTATCGTCTGTA
>CACEBC010000013.1 GCA_902557735.1 Porticoccaceae bacterium | reverse complement strand
CGTGCGCTACGTTATGGAAAATTCGAATAAAATTCTTCCTAACCATTTTAAGTTCAGCGCGGTCTGGGGGGCGCATGAGGGCTCCCTCCTGTTATGGTCTTTGATTCTGGCGGGATGGTCAGCTGCCGTGGCTTTATTTTGTAGAAGATTACCAACAATCTTTTTAGCACGGGTCTTGTCTGTAATGGCTATGGTCGCAGTAGGATTTTGCCTTTTTTTGTTAATCACCTCAAATCCGTTTGAAAGAGTACTTCCCTTCTCACCGGAAAACGGGTCCGACTTGAATCCCTTGCTTCAAGACATTGGTCTCATTATTCATCCCCCCATTCTTTACATGGGCTACGTTGGATTTGCAGTTCCTTTTGCATTTGCCATTGCGGCCTTGCTAGGTGGGCAGTTTGATAGTGCTTGGGCGCGATGGTGCCGGCCTTGGATCAATAGTGCCTGGGCCTTCTTGACTTTTGGGATAACCCTGGGTAGCTGGTGGGCATATTACGAGCTTGGTTGGGGTGGATGGTGGTTCTGGGATCCAGTTGAAAATGCTTCTTTTTTACCCTGGTTAGTGGGTACGGCCTTGGTTCATAGCGCCGCTGCAACCGAAAAGCGAGGAGTCTTCAAAAGCTGGACCTTGCTTCTCGCAATCTTCACTTTTTCTCTCAGCCTTTTGGGCACCTTCTTGGTTCGCTCAGGAGTTTTGACTTCAGTGCATGCCTTCGCGAGCGATCCTGAAAGAGGACTGTTTATATTGTTATTCCTTGGTGCGGTTATTTCGGGGTCTCTCGCGTTATTCGCTGCCCGAGGGCCCGTTCAAGCGGGTCGGATTTTGTTTAGAGGGGCTGCCCGGGAGTTATTTCTATTTACCAACAATTTGATTCTCTTGACCTCTATGACAATGATTTTGATTGGAACCCTATACCCGCTAATTTCTGATGCTCTCGACTTGGGTAAGGTTTCAGTGGGCCCGCCGTACTTCAATTTTTTCTTCGTGCCACTGACTCTGGCTTTGATGATTTTTTTGGGGTTCGCAATTAAATCTCGGTGGGGCGGAACTCATCTTTCCCAATTGGCTGGATTTTTTCATTTTCCGGCGATTTTGAGCCTGTGTTTGGGATTCGGCCTGCCCATCCTGCTAGGAAATATATATTCAGCCGCAGAATACTCTTTCTCTGCTGCATTGACTCTGATATGCGTCCTCTGGGTCACCTTAACGATTTGTAAGGATCTGTTTGGTAAGGTGCAGTCTCGCGGCTTAGCCGCACTGTCTGCAAGCTATTGGGGTATGTGTATTGCACACTTTGGCCTAGCAGTTTGTGCATTAGGTATTGGTTTGAGCACGGCTTATGAGACGCAAAAGAATATGCGCCTAATGGCAGGCGAGCGAGTCACTTTAGCCGGTTATGATTTTCACTTGAAGGGTCTCAGTGTAGTTCGGGAAGCTAACTATGAGGCTACCAGGGCTCATATCGTTGTAACAATTGATGGCGAAGAGGTTTCCATCCTGCGCCCTGAAAAACGAAATTACTTCTCTGGCGGACAGGTCATGACTGAGGCTGCTATCAACGCTGGGCTTTCTCGTGACCTCTACGTGGCGTTGGGCGAGCCCTTAGAATCAGGCTACTGGGCAATGCGTTTTCAATTCAAACCTTTCGTAAGGTGCATCTGGATAGGCGGGTTCCTCATAGGTGTTGGGGGTCTGATGTCCTTGGCCGATAGACGTTATCGAAAAAAGGCAGGCCAAACCCTAGGGACCTTCATCTCCAAATCTGAACGCAAATGGAGTGGTTCACTATGAGAGAAAGAGCTCTTTTGTCCTTCCCTCTGATAATGTTTATTTTAATATTACCTTTTCTTTGGTCAGGCTTAGGCCGCGACCCGCAAGAATTGCCCTCTGCTCTAATTGATCAGCCATTTCCTGATTTTAGTTTGACAGATCTCGAAGATGCTGAACTAACTCGCGGTTTGGACGATATTAAAGGGAAAGTAATGCTTGTTAACGTTTGGGCAACTTGGTGTTTCGCATGTAGTTTAGAGCACGAAATGCTCAACGAGTTGGCGAGCAGAGGGGTGCCGATAGTTGGCTTGAACTATAAAGATGATCGTCGAAGCGCCAACAGATGGCTGACTGAGAGGGGCAACCCATATTCTTTTAATATTTTTGACCAAAGGGGTTCGTTGGGTATGGACTTAGGAGTCTATGGAGCGCCGGAAACGTACTTGATTGATGCAGATTCCATTGTAAGGCATAGACGCGCTGGAGTTCTTGATAAAGATATTTGGGAAAATGAATTTTCAAAACGCTATGAGACATTGATAAGTTCTTCAAATGAATTGTGATGCCATGAAAATAGTTTCAGCCAGAGCAATATTCCGTAGTATGATGATTTGGATATGTTGCGAATTGGCGTTTGGACAATCGCCATTGATTGATTTTTCAGAGGAGTCTCTTCGGCACAGATATGAGAAGTTAATCTTGGAGCTTAGATGTCCGAAATGTCAAAACCAAAATCTGGCTGACTCCAACTCTCCAATTTCTGTCGATTTGCGACGCCAAATACATAGCCTTCTGGAGGAAGGAAAGGGTGATGAGGAAATCAAAGATTATCTTGTTGCGCGTTACTCCAAATTCATTCTTTATCGACCTGTATTAGACCGAACCACTTGGTTTTTATGGCTAGCACCGTTTATTTTAATATTATTTGCATCCGCAGCGGCGCTCATTGTGCAGCGAAAACACGAAGCAGGTAGCGATGACTTTAAAGTAGAAAATTTACCAATATCCGAGCAGGACAAAGATAGGTTGAATCGACTTTTGTCTAGGAAGGACCAAACATTTTGACCATTTGGGGCGGTATCGTCCTTCTCCTTATTGGAGCTGTGCCTTTTTTGGCATATCCATGGATAGCATTTAAGCCCCGTCAAAAAAGTAATTTTGGCTCGGACATTAGAGAAGCTACAAACTTACAGATTTTTGAGGATCAGATAAGAATTTATAAATGTCAATTTGAGGCCGGAGAGCTGACTAGTAACGAGCATCATCGCTTAGTATCAGAAGCCGAGCGAATACTGCTCGATGACACATTTGGTTGCAACACTACCGCAAAAGCCAGTGGAAGCGTTTGGTTGCTGCCCGTTTTGTTCCTATTGCTACTCGCATTCAGCCTAAGTTTATACAGAACCATTGGGGCGCTTGAGGACGAAAAGATCGCATCATTACTTCATCAAGATGCAGCCAGAGGATTGGTTGGTTCAGATAAAGTAACTGATATGAAAGAACTTTATGCGTTGTTGCAGAAAAGGGTCCTCGATAAACCGGAAAATGTATTTTATTGGACCCTGCTTGGCGAATTTGCTGTGGGCAGGTCGGAGATTGCCGCTGCGTCTCAATATTTTGCTAAAGCATCGAGGTTGGATCCGACAAATACATATCTTTTGATGCAGCATGCTCAGACCCTATTTTTAACCGATAAAGGAACCTTCACCGATCGTGTGCGTGAGGCTACCAACAAAGCTTTTAAGCAAGATCCGGATAATAAGATTGTTCTGAGGTTAAAAGGAATTGAAGCTCTTTCACAAGGGCAATTGGAAGAGGCGATCCTATTTTTGGAAAAGGCTGGCCTCGTCCTCGATGAAAAGAGTTTGCGCTCTAAGTCTGCTCTGATGGAGGCCGATAAAAGCATTTTGAATCTGCCCTTAGATGAATAATTTAAAACTTAATACTTGTGTCTTATGATCCAGCCAGCATTGCAAAACTTAAGGACAAGATTATTTTTCGAACAGGCCCCATTGGTTGCCTGATCCTTAGAAATAGATCAGTTTTCTAGTTCCAATTTTTATCGTTTTCGAAGCGATCAGTCTTTGATCTAAACTATAGTTTTAACCAATTACATTGGTAAGTGCTGGTCTAGAAAATAAGATTGTTGTCGAAGCTATTATTTATTTTGTGTAAGCCAGATTAAGTGTAAAATCCTGATTAGGAGCTCTTTTAGCAATTAAAGCGCCATATGATATCTTAAACGAAGGGTAGTAATGCGGCTCAAATCGATCAAATTATCTGGCTTCAAATCTTTTGTTGATCTCACCAATGTAGCTTTTCCAAGTAATTTATGTGCAGTGGTAGGCCCAAATGGTTGTGGCAAATCAAACATAATTGATGCGGTTCGATGGGTATTGGGTGAGTCCTCTGCAAAAAATTTGCGGGGCGAGTCAATGATGGACGTCATTTTTAATGGATCTGGAGCACGGAAACCGGTTGGACAGGCTAGTATAGAACTTACGTTTGATAACACCGACGGTCGGATTGCTGGCGAGTTTGCGGCATATAATGAGATTTCCGTTCGAAGAAAAGTTACCCGCGATGGTCAATCCCAATATTACTTAAATGGGGTCAACTGCAGGCGAAAAGACATCACCGATATGTTTTTGGGCACCGGGCTCGGGCCGAGGAGTTATGCCATCATTGAACAGGACATGATCTCACGCCTGATAGAAGCGCGACCCCAAGAACTGCGGGTATTCGTTGAAGAGGCGGCCGGCATCTCAAAGTACAAGGAACGTCGTCGTGATACACAGAATCGTATAAGCCGAGCGGAGGAAAATCTGGAGCGTCTAAAGGATATTCGTGATGAGTTGCAAAGACAGCTCTCGCGATTACAACGACAGGCAAAATCAGCTGAAAAATACTCGAAATATAAAGAGGAAGAAAGACAGATAACCCTGCAGCTAGTGGCAATGAAATGGCGTGAATTGGATGAAGCAATCGAGGAAAGACAAATTGTGGTTCGGCGGAGCGATACTGATAGGGAAGGTCTCATCTCGAAGCGACGAGCTTGCGACTCTGCTATAGAGAAGCACCGGTTAGGGCTGTTAAACATTAACGCTGATTTGGATGTTGCACAGGCAAAATTTTATAAAATTACCAGTGAGATTGGTAGAATTGAGCAGTCTATTGATTTTCATCATGATAGAATTGCTGAAAGGAAGAGGGAAGTCCTGGAAACTGAAGAGAGCTACGGAGAGGCCTTAAATCATCTAAAAACAGATAAAAAAAAGATTGAGTTATGCGACCGGCAATCCGAACTTAAGCGACCAGATTGGTTAAGGGCGAAGGAACTCGAAAAAAATGCGTTCACGGCGGTTAGTAATGCTCAGGCAGCCAGCGAACAGTTGCGGGTTCAACTGGACGAGTTTTATGAGCGATCGTTGAAACCTAAGCAGGCTGCGGAAGTGCAACAATCGGTTATTCAATCCCTGAGAGAGCTTATAAAAACTCAAACCGATAGAAAAATAGAACTGTCTAAAGACGTTGCCGAATTCTGTATAGATGCTGAAAATGATGAAATCAGTGCTCTACAGTCGTCGATCGGAACGCTAGCCGAGAAAAGGAAATCGGCTGAAAAATCGCGTGATACCACATCTGATCGTGTTTCTGAACTTCAAAAATTACTCAAGCAACAAATAACTGCTACCAACGATCTGCGAGAGCAGCACCAAGACCTGTTGGGAAAGCAAGCTTCGCTGGAGGTGCTTCATGAGGCCGCTAGGAGCAGAAATCAGGATCAATCTTGGCTTAACAGCAAAGATTTGGGTAAGTGCTTGCGTTTGGCGGATTCTCTTAATCCCGAGAAAGGATGGGAAATTGCAGTTGAGACTGTCCTTGGTCCTTATATGCAATCGGTATTGATTAGTGATATTAATTCCGTATCTCAACTGGTGGGTGATTTTAACGAGGGGGAATTACTTTTAATTGAAGACCGAAAAGAGGAGATGTTTGATCATCAAAAATCAAAGAACACATTTTTGAGTGATTTTATCTCGAACGAATACGCTAAACCGCTCTTAGAGCATGTTTATGCAGTTGACACTCTGGATGATGCGCTTTCTAAACGCCCGGATTTGGAGTCTCATGAATCGGTTATTACCAAATGTGGTATCTGGTTAGGCGTCAATTGGTTGAGAGTCTCTGGTGAAATTGATCCCTCCAGAGGGATAATTCAAAGAAAAAGGGAACTTGACAGTGTGGGTGTCAAAATTGAATCGATAGAAAACCTAATTGATCAGTCAGAGCAAAAGACTGTTGCTTTTGAAAATGAGTTGCGAGATTTGGAAACGGTTTTCAGACGAAGTCTGAGCGAAATTGATGAAATGCACAACGAATACGTCGACTTGCAGTGTAAGCTAAAGTCAATCGAGATGCGCATATCACAGCGCACCACAAGTAAACATCATGCTGATACTGAGTTGAAAGAAATTGAGAACAACCTTGACATTGAGTCAAAAAAATTGATGGCTGCCGAAACTGCTTTTAATGATGCCTCCGAATCCATTGAACGGGACTATTTGGAGGGTCAATCTTTAAATGCGAAGCGCGCACAACTTTCATCAGTGATGAACGAATGTCGATTGAAACTTAAAACCTGCAGTGAACAGCGAGAGCGCCTCGCCATGGAAATTAGCCTAGTGGAAACGCAACGCTCTACCATTTCAGATGGAATAGCGAGACTCGAATCACAAGTGGATCGTTTGGGTTGTCGCTTACAAGAATTGAATAAGAACCATGATGAGGACCTTTATAAAAATTACCAAGTTCAGCTTGATGCGATGCTCGCGGAGCGTTTGTCGGCTGAAAAACAACTTAAATTTGTAAGAGAAGCCTTTGAGGATTTAGAGCAACAAAAACTCGATCAAGAAAAAGAGCGTAACGCCATTGATTCTCAGATCGCGGCGAATAGTTCAGAGCTTGAATCCCACCGTTTAGCATTAACCGAACTCACTACACTGAGAGGTTCTTTAGAAGAGCAAATTAGGAGAGAAAATGGGGATCTGCCAGAATTATTGGGAGCAGTTAGTGATGATAGTGATCTCCATGAAAAGGAACATGAGCTGCAATTGGTTCAAGATAGGATTCAACAGTTAGGGCCAATAAATCTGGCTGCTATACAGGAGTATGAGGTTGAATCTGAGAGAAGACACTACCTTGACAACCAAAATGCCGAATTAGAGGAAGCTTTGGAAACATTGAAATCAGCGATCAAGAAAATTGATCGTGAAACACGATCCCGTTTCAAAGACACCTTTGATCTTTTGAATGTGAGCATTAAAGAGTTGTTCCCAAAACTTTTTGGAGGGGGAGAAGCATACTTGGAAATAATTGATGATGACTTATTAAATACCGGTGTGATGATCAGAGCAAGACCCCCAGGTAAGAAAAATGCATCGATTCATTCGCTTTCAGGAGGGGAGAAGGCCCTCACTGCTATAGCGATGGTTTTTGCAATCTTTAAACTTAACCCAGCACCTTTTTGCATGTTGGATGAAGTCGATGCGCCATTAGATGATCTAAATGTAGCACGCTATGCAGAAGTAGTGAGAGAGATGTCTGATGAGGTACAATTCATTATCGTTACGCATAATAAGACCACAATGCAAGCTACGAACCAACTGGTGGGCGTGACAATGATGGAAGCCGGCGTTTCCAAAATTGTCTCTGTTGATTTAAATGCAGCAGTCAAACTTTCGGAATCTGCCTAGTGTGGAATAAAAAGATTTTAGTTTTTCGTTTTGCCAATTACAATAAGAGTCTTTTCTGAGGCGCAGTGAGAAAGAGTTGGGATGGAGGGTCTAAGTTCAATTAACATTTTAGCCGCTCTGGCGGTACTTGTGTTTGTTGCGATCGGACTTGATGTGGTGCGGCGTGTGAGGCGAAGTCGCTATGAAAATATTCAGATGTCCTCAAGCCGCTTGTCAAAGACCTCAAAATGCCGAGATGATTTAGACGATATTTTTGGCAGCGACTTTCCCGCTGGTGGTTCTAGGATAGTGGGTATGCGTAACATCGAGTTCGATGCTATGGAGGACGCATTACTGAGTCCCCAGGACATAGGGGAACGTTATACCTCTGGCGAGCCGAAGGGGCAGGTAACTATGGCTCTAGACGACACGAGCAGTGAAGCGGACGCTCGCATGCGATCTGAAGCTGAGGGAAGCGCAAAAAAGAAGCCCCCTGTTATGGAAGAACCACAAATAATGATTATTCATTTGATGTCTGAAAGAGGAAAACGTGTAAAAGGTTCGGAGCTTCTATCCACGCTATTGGATGCAGGTCTTAGATTCGGTGCCATGAGTATTTTTCATTTTCATAAAGACGGTAATGGCTCGGGCCCAATCATTTTTAGTTTGGCAAATATTTTGAATCCAGGGACGTTCGATCTGGAAACTATGACGGAGATGTCGACGCCCGGCGTAACAATGTTTGTTAATCTTGATGAGGTTCACTGCCCCGAGAGCGCGTTCAATGCGATGCTTTCAACTGCCAATCTAATCGCCCCGACCCTACATTTGCATGTTTTAGACGAATCCCGCAGTTCAATGACGCCTCAAACGATAGATCACAATCGACAGCTTGCTCGCGAATTTATCCGCGTAAAGGCCGGTGAATAAGAATCTTTGGCGGTCAAAAGCATAGTCATGACGGCGCCTCCGGTTCAAGCTTATAGGGCACTTGTCAAAGAACTTCAATTTCACAATCATAGATACCATGTACTGGATGATCCGTTAATTCCTGATGGTGAATATGATCGGAAATTGTTGCAGCTTCAGACTATGGAGAGCACCTTTCCAACTCTGGTGGATGATGACTCTCCATCCCACCGAGTGGGAGGAAAACCACTTTCAGAATTCTCACAGATTTCACATTCCCTGCCGATGCTTTCTCTTGAAAATGCGTTTGACTCAAAGGCGTTAATGGATTTCGATAGGAGAGTAGCCGAGCGGACAAATGAAAAAGAAAAAGTTGACTATGTGTGCGAGCCCAAGCTCGATGGCGTCGCGTTGAGTCTTCTATACCGAGACGGGATGCTCGAACGGGCTGCAACTCGCGGCGATGGGGCGACAGGCGAGGATGTTACCGCGAATGCAAGGACCATCAGGTCTGTGCCATTGCGGTTGCAGGGTGATTCTCCGCCAAATCTTATCGAAGTGCGAGGTGAAGTTTACATTCCGCATAAGGATTTTGACAGGCTCAATTCGCTTTCAGACAAGGTCGGAGATAAAAAATTTGTTAATCCCCGAAATGCTGCAGCTGGAAGCCTGCGCCAATTGGATTCAAAAATCACCGCGAGGAGGCCGCTCGTGATGAGTGTCTATGGTGTGGGGCTACTAGAGAGCGCGGTTAAACCAAATACTCATTTTGAGACGCTGGTATACCTGAAACAACTTGGATTTTTGGTAAACAGTCACGTGACTGTGGCAACCGATATTTTCCAATGTGAAAACTTCTATAAGGCATTAGCTGAGCAGCGCGCATCTCTACCGTATGATATCGATGGCATTGTTATAAAAGTCAATAGTCTTGATATTCAGCGGCGCTTGGGCACTGTTTTGCGCTCCCCTCGGTGGGCAATAGCCAGAAAGTTTCCGGCTCAAGAGGAAATGACGCGATTACTCGCAGTTGAGTATCAAGTGGGCAGAACCGGGGTCATTACGCCAGTGGGTAGACTAGAACCAGTGTTTGTAGGAGGGGTAACCGTCAGAAATGCAACTCTGCATAATTTGGATGAGATGGCTCGTCTAAATCTTTGTGCACATGACACCGTGATTGTTCGTCGAGCGGGTGATGTCATCCCAAAAATAGTTCGTGTTGTGAAAGAGTATCGACTCCCAAATGCTAGAGTAATCAAATTTCCACAGTACTGTCCGGTGTGTGGCTCTGACATTGAGCAGTTACCCGATGAGGCTGCGGTGCGCTGCACTGGAGGGATGAGCTGTCCAGCACAAGTAAAGCAAGCGATCAACCATTTTGTGTCAAGAAAGGCAATGAACATTGAAGGTCTCGGAGTTAAACTCGTCGAGCAACTGGTAGATCGAGGTCATGTTCAATCGTTTTCTGATTTGTACCGTTTGGATATGGATACCCTTTGTTCTCTGGAGAGGATGGCAAAAAAATCTTCCGATAAGTTACTTAAATCAATTCAGGCTAGCAGGAAAACAAACCTGACTAAGTTTATATATGCCCTGGGAATTAGAGAAGTAGGTGAGGGTTGCGCTCAAATCTTGGCGAGTCGATTTAAATCGCTAGAGGATCTCATTGAGGGACCGCTTGAGGAATTAGTAGAAATCGGCGGTGTTGGTCCGGTCGTGGCTCGGCACATAGTCGATTTTTTTTCCGAATCAAAAAATATTACCGTGATTAATGAATTGCGAGCGATAGGTTTGAAATTTGATCATGTGATAAATGAGGAAGCTATGAGCAGGCCTCTTGAAGGTCAAACATGGGTGATTACAGGAAATCTTGATTCGATGAGTAGGGAGGATGCCAAAGTTGCTCTTCAAAATTTAGGTGCGAAAGTATCATCGTCCGTTTCTGCTAAAACCACACAATTGCTCATCGGTTCTAATGCTGGTTCCAAGTTGGAGAAAGCCAAACTGCTGGAGGTGCCATTAATGTATGAGAAGGAATTTGCGATTTTGTTAATGTCTCAACAAGCGCACCCAAGGTTAAATGTTGAGAAGTAGCTTATTGAACCAGCACGCGAGCTTGGCTGAACACGAGGAATAGGCACATTCTCATATTAACAAATCTCGGTGTGCCACTGCATGTTCCGCTGCCTGCATTCGGGTTTTGGCCCACAAGAGAAGACTAAAATGCAATTTTCTTTTAAATACTATCTCTGCGCTATCGGCACTACAAACGTAGCGGTGGGTATACACACTGTCATTTATCCTTGGATAATCGTGGGGATATTAGAGGGGTCCCCAAGTCAATTGGGTTTTGCACAAATGATTCTATTGATTCCAAACTTGCTGTTTATTTTGCCGGCTGGTGTAATTTCAGATCGATTGCATCAGGGCTCGTGGCTAGCGTTACTCTACCTGTTATACCTTTTTCCACTCGGATTCATGCTTTTTGCAGAAGTGAGCAACAAACTAAATATTGAATTAGTGATTGGCTTCGGGCTAGTTTTTGGCACGATCACAGCGTTTGCGCAACCGGCGAGAGAGAGCCTTCTAGGCCATTCTAAAACAAAAGCTATGCATCAGTTGGTGGCTAAGACTTTAGTCGTAAGATTCATCGCGTTGGGTTTCGGCTTTCTCTGCGCTGGCGCGCTGGGCAACTTGAGTTTATCAAGCCTTGTTTGTCTGCAAATGAGTTTTTTTGCGGTAACCGCGATTTTAATTCGCCTTAGTCAACCAACTCAAATTGAATCGACTTCTCAAGCGAGGAAATCTCGAAATCTTTATCTTGAGTTGGTTGAGGGGATGACATTGTTTAGAGATGATAAAAGGCTCTTGCATTTACTTTATATCGTATTTGCTACAGGCATTTTACCTTTTGGCGCCTTTATCGTCGCGACCCCAATTTTGGCTCATCAGATTTATCATGGTGGGGCTGGGTTGCTTGCCTCAATTCAAATGGTATTTATTCTTGGTGTGGTTGCGGCAAACATTGGAGTCATGAGAAAAGTGGATACCTTTTCTAATCCCGGTAGGTCAATGATAGTTACTTTTTTTTGGCGGGGAGTTCTGCTCCTTGTAGTGGCGTGGCATCCGAGTTTCTGGTTGCTCTTTCCTGCAGTATTTTTTTGGGGACTTTCCTCCGGGCTAGCCATGGCGCTGGGTCGCACCATAATTCATGACAATGTTGCCTTAGCCTTTCGCGCCAGAGCTGTCTCAATGTATCAGTTATCGTTATTCGGCGGTACTCCGCTCGGAGCTTGGTTATGCGGCATCGCCATAGAAAATTTTGACTTTCGTCTTTCGCTGTCTAGCATTGCAATTCTCACGGCTGTTTTGGCGATTTTGGCTGCCCGCAGATCTCCACTTTGGGTTTTGACACCCAGTACGTTAGTCAATGGTTCACTTAAGTCATCATGAAGGCAACAAGAGCAGCAGTGATTGCAACATTGAGTGACTTAACACCTCGTTGCAGAGCAATACTCAAGCGATAATCTGCTAATTCTTCAACTTCCTTGCTAACTCCCCTAGTTTCGTTACCCAGCACAAAAACCACTCGGCTGGGCACTTTAAATGAATCAATTGTTTTTTCTGCATTGCTTTCCATCACTGTTACTTTGAAGCCGCTTTTTTTAAGATCGCGAAGAGCGGTCGCTAAATTTTCGCAGCGGAGGATTTCACTCTTGAAAAGAGTTCCTGCACTGGCTTTAATGGTCAAGGGTGAGATGTGTTTCCCGTTCGAGTGTGGGAGCAAAATTGAATTTACCTTGCTTGCAGTGACACTGCGAATTATCATCCCTAAGTTTTGGGGGTTTGAGACGCCGTCTAATGCAATTATCGAGGGTTGGGCGGTGCAGGACATGGTGTTGATTAACTGGGAGTAGTGCTTATAGCCAGCGTATTTAATGTCACAAGCCACCCCTTGATCCTGATTGCCGTTTCGGGATATCCGAGATAATTCGCGGCGAGTGTGGAAGCAAATCTCAATTGCTCGGTCTTTAGCTAATGCGATTAGTTCTTCAATAATGACGCTTGATCGATTGGATTTAGCCAAATGAAGCCGTTGAACCTCAAGAGAGCTGTCCTGCATTACCTCCAAACAAGTATTGCGTCCATAGATGGTCATAAGGCTATCAAAAAATGCTTTTTTTTTCTGATACGAAAGGCTGTCATCATTTTTGTTTTTTTTGTTTAGATTTTTGCTGCGGTATGCCATGCTAGTTTAATGGTTTTAAAGTCTGGATAGGGCCGAAAGATAGGCTTGTATTGATTTTGGCAGTCCCATAAATAGAGAATCCACAGTAAATGCGTGGCCAATAGAAACCTCAAGCAGATGCTCTATCTTGGCATAATGAGCCAGATTTTTTAAATTGAGATCATGTCCGGCATTGACGCCTAGTCCAAGTGAAGTGGCAAGTTTGGCAGCACCAGCGTGTTGTTTGTGTATTTTCTCTAACTCCGCGCTGCCCCAGGCGATTGCATACGGCCCGGTAAAAAGCTCGACTCTGTCTGCGCCGAGCCTTGCAGCATTTCTAATCTGTCGTGGTTCAGGGTCTATGAATAGACTTACGCGCGTCCCCCATGATTTTATCTCATCTATCACTGGTTTTAAGTTTTCTCCAAACGCGTCCAGATCAAAACCATGATCTGATGTAAGCTGATCAAGGCTGTCGGGCACCAACGTGCATTGGTCTGGTCTAGTTTGCTGCACCAACTTTAGTAGCCCTGGGTAATTTTCGTTTTGGTCAGAGAATGGATTGCCCTCAACATTGAATTCCACATCGCTTAATTTGCTTATGATTTTGGATATCTCCCGGACATCATTGGGACGGATATGTCTGAGATCTGGTCGAGGGTGAACGGTAATGCCATTGGCGCCAAGGTTTATGCATTTTTCTGCATATGATGAAACGTCAGGGTAGTTACCCGACCGAGAATTCCTTATAAGAGCAATCTTATTTACATTTATGCTTAGTGAGGTCATAGCCTTTCGGACCTTAGTGGTTGTTGAATGTTTTTTTTGACCCATATCGTTGTCGGCGCAGTAAACTGATTTTAACGCACGGGTATGGGCCTCTCAAAAAAATCTTGCGCTGGTCTGAGTGTCTCCCAAACGGACGGATTTAGTAACTCAGCAGTGAGAATTCTAATTGGTTCAAGAGGAACATCTTGAAAACCGCCATAATTGCCCGTTGGCACTTTGGCGATTTTGTCGACCACTTGTATGCCACTGATTACCTTCCCGAAAACGGCGTAGCCGGGATGATCTGAGGTGGGGTCGAGAGAGGGATTATCTCGATGATTGATGAAGAACTGAGCACGAGCGCTATCAGGATCGGCAGTTCTTGCAAGAGCCACAGTGCCACGTTTATTTTTTAAGCCATTCGAGGCTTCATTTACGATGTCAGGGACATCGGGTTGACGAGGACTCATGTCAAAGGTAAACCCGCCAGACTGAATCATAAAGCCGTCTATGACACGATGAAATATTAACCCGTCGTAATGGAAATCTTCGACCAGTGTCAAAAAACCAAGCGAACTTTGGGGTGCGAGCTCTGGAAACAACTGCAACGTTATCTCTCCCTTCTCTGTGGACAGAAGAACGAGAGGTTTCTCAGCCAGGGTGGGGATTGCACACAATGACAATGTTAATCCTAATACCCAGGACATTGGAAGTTTGAAGTTCGTTTGTGCAGACACGTCAATTAGCCCCAATCCTCAAAACGTCGCCTGCCCTTGAGTCTGGGCACCAAAGCTGCAAGGATGGTTCCAAGGAAGACTGCTATTCCACCATATAGAAACGAGCGATATAAGTCGTCTTTTTCGAAATTACTTAGTCTCGCTTTTAGGACATCGTTTTCCTGTGTCAAAAGATTATTTTGGCTAACCAAGGACTGGATGTGATTTTGTATTGACCTTGAGTTTGGGCTTGTTAATGACGAGTTTTTCAATTGGGTGACAAGTCTCTCATTCTCCAACGAAAGTTCAGCGATTTTTTGTCTCGCAATTTCCTGCGTTGGCT
Organism: Porticoccaceae bacterium; assembly: GCA_902557735.1. Classification (GTDB taxonomy): domain Bacteria; phylum Pseudomonadota; class Gammaproteobacteria; order Pseudomonadales; family Porticoccaceae; genus TMED48. Next base: position 36,836 of record CACEBC010000013.1, on the reverse strand, counting down.
TCTCATCTTTTATTACTTCCTCTAGATCTTTGTTAAGAGTCTTTAGTTGTTCATTTTTTTGTTGTGCTAACGCCAACAAAACTTTTGCAATTGGATCCGCTGTTAAATGCCTTGTTTGCACCCATCCTTCAAGGCCAGATTCGGTTTTTATTTTTGACCAGCCGTTATTTTCCTCAATAGTTTGCAGAACCGTGCCGCTCTTGAGACCCCTGTGGATAACTCTGCCATTTGTATCCGGCAAGCTCCTAACTGGCACATAAAATTCATCTGTAATATAAGCATTGAGGTTCTTTTTGGTTGGCTGTTCAGCAGCCTGATCGGCGGTATCAGAGCCGGTCAGGGTGTTTGAAGATGAAGCTTGACTTGGAGAGGGAGACGCGGCATTTTTTACAATGTCCCGCTCTATTTCTTTTACGGGAACATTATCGCTTTCTAAAATATTTTCTTGAGCAAGAATTGGAGTACTAACGCACAAAAATATTATCCAACAAATTGGGGTTAAATATTTCATTTTAACGAGATCCTGAGGCTGAACTGACATCTATTAAGCCATGTTTGTGACGACGAACCTATATAAAATTCCTAATACAGTTATATACCGCCCCCGCGCGGGATTTTACGATATTTGCCGCCGTGTTGGTAGATCCCCCGTTTTTGAACGTCGGCTCAGGCAGGCGTCTGTCATATAAGGTCCGTTTTATGGCAGCAGAGACAGATGATAAAATAATTATCGTGTATTTTCCGATACAGTTGACTACTAACTGTCGCGTTTAAACACCTTTTCTAATGGCAGTTCTGTGATTCGGGAAATTCCGCTCAAAAGATAGTAGAGATTACCCATTAAAATTATAAGTACTGGCAGAACTATTACTGGATAGCTTAAAAAGATCATATCGCCCAACTGCTCATTGAATAAAACAGTACCTGGTTCGGCGGTCAATAGCACGATGGCAAGACCGTAATTTAGGCTCGCCGACAAGAAAAAACCTCCTGCCAAGATCCATGAACTATTGATTAATAGAACTTCAAATTCCTCTTTGCGTTCGTTTTTCGCAAGCGCGCCTAGAATGAGTTCTATGTCAACCAAATTTTCATTCAGCACAAATGTGCGAACAAGCGGAGTGGAAGTCTTTAATGAAAGTAATGTGGCCAATCCAAAAAGACCCGGGATAGATGCTTCCTTTATGGCATAGTAAATGGCGTCCATTTCCAGTAAAGTCAGTCCACCCGTTAAAAGTACACTTATGAATCCTAGCGCCGAAAAAAAGTTAAATACTTTGCGCTTTATCAGGTCTCTTAACCCATAGACGAGGGGGAATGCAAGAGCTGTAATAACCGCCAACTTGATTCCGAGATGATCCTCACTGCTCAGCTGTTTCAGAATTATGGTGGGCACGACGAGATTGAACAGCAAATTCAAGACCAAACTCTCTTTCGGTACAGGCTTCTTATCAGAACGCGTTTCGAGTCGTAGTTGGGATTTAGAGTTATGATCAATCATGATTATGAATTTAGGTCCAAAGTTTTTTTTTGTAGCGGTCTACTTATCGGTTGCAGTGGCAAAATGTCGCATGATGAGCAAGTTATGAGATAATGTGTCATAAAGAGGCTAAGGTATCGTTAATGGGTAATTATATCATTATACATCCCCAAAATCCGCAGCCGCGCTTGGTTAAGCAAGCGGCACAAATCATGGATAACGGAGGTATTCTCGTTTATCCAACGGATTCTGTATATGGAATCGGCTGTAAAATTGGAGAGAAACGCTCCTTGGAACGGATTTGGAAAATAAGAGGTTTGGATAAGAACCATAATTTTACACTACTGTGCCGAGATATTTCCGAGGTCGCACTTTATGCGAAGCTAAACAACAGTAACTTTCGCACCCTTAAAGCCTTCACTCCAGGTCCATTTACTTTTGTGTTGGCAGCCTCGTCCGAACTGCCCAGACGTCTTCATCATCCCAAGAGAAAAACCGTGGGGATCAGGATCCCAAACACTCCTATTATCCAAGCCCTGATCAACGTCCTGTCAGAGCCGATCATCAATATGACTTTTAACTTGCCTGATGACGAATACGGTTTGTCAGATGCTTATGAAATAAAACAGCAAGTGGGAGAGCAGGTCGACGCGATAATCGATGGAGGTTATTGTGGAATCTTGCCCTCTACCGTTGTTGATCTAACCAGTAACGTTCCAAAGGTGGTTAGGCAAGGTATCGGTGATTTCGGTTTATCTGATCAATAATGTCGTGCGAGCGACGGCTAAGGAGTATAATCCCAAAAAGCCATTGTTAGGATGCATATAGTGATTGAATCAGAATCCTTATCTCGACAAAAACAGGCGAATGTAACTGACTCGAGAGCTTACAGCCAGCCCCAGCAGAGTGAAATGCCTTTTGCTGTAATTCAAGGTGAAGCTCTGTCAGTCATGCCAAAAGATCTATATATCCCTCCTAGAGCATTGGAAATTATTCTGGAGGCTTTCGAGGGCCCATTAGACCTTCTGCTATATTTCATTAAACGGCAAAACCTTGACATATTGGACATAGATGTAGCGGCTATAACACGTCAGTATATGAATTATATTCAATTAATGCGTGAAATTCAGTTAGAACTTGCTGCCGACTACTTGGTAATGGCAGCCATTTTAGCCGAAATAAAAACTCAGATGCTTTTGCCACGACACTCTTCCGATTTTTATGAGGAAGAGGATCCGAGGTTGGAATTAATCAAGCGTTTGCAGGAATATGAACGTTTCAAACGAGCAGCGGAAGATGTTGATAAACTCCCCCGCCTCGGTCGAGACACCTATCAGGCCAGAGCTGAGGTGACTTATAGGGATAATAGAAAATCTTATCCTGAAGTAAAAATCAACCAGCTATTGGATGCTTTTAGTGGGGTTTTGAAGCGAGCCGAAATGTTTAAAAGTCACCAAGTTAGTGCAGAAGCTTTATCTGTAAGGGAGCGCATGTCTCACATTCTCGACAAGCTTGTGGGAAAAACGTTTGTGCGATTTGAGGGACTTTTTGCGTTTCACGAGGGCAAAGCGGGGGTCGTCGTCACGTTTTTAGCTTTAATGGAATTAATCAAAGAATCGTTGATCGATATTGTCCAGACTGAACCTTTCGATAGTATTCACCTCGTGGCAAAGAAGTCATGAACCCGCAATTAATAAGACAGATAATTGAAGGGGCATTTCTAGCGGCCGCCAAGCCCCTGGATACGCTCTCTTTGGAAGCGCTTTTTGAAGCTCATGAGAGACCACCGAGAGATCAAATACTGGCTGCCATAGAGGAAATTGAGGACGATTGTCGGGATCGGGGTTACGAACTGAAGCGTGTAGCCAGCGGATGGAGATTTCAGGTTAATCAAGATCTCGCGCCTTGGATTTGTCGCTTATGGGAGGAGAAACCAAAGCGCTATTCTAGGGCAATGCTCGAAACTCTTGCTTTGATTGCTTACCGTCAACCATTGACGCGAGGTGATATCGAATTGGTGCGCGGCGTTGCAGTAAGCACGGACATAATCCGCGCATTACAAGAAAGGAATTGGATAGCGGTTGTAGGTCACAGAGATGTTCCTGGTCGTCCTGCCCTTTATGCCACAACGAAGTTCTTTCTGGATTATTTTAATCTTGCTGCTTTGCAAGATTTGCCTCCACTGGAGGAAATTAAGAGCTTGGTTGACTTTGCACCGGAGACTATGCTCGCTTCCCATGATGGTGGCGAGGTCGGGGAGGTAAATGACTCTAATAAACATGATTGAGTTGCGTGTCTTAGAGATAACAAATAAATTCCGAGCATCCCACCGATGAGTGAGAGACTGCAGAAACTGCTTGCGGCCGCTGGCTTGGGTTCAAGACGACAAATTGAAAAATGGATTTCCGATAAAAGGGTCAAGGTCAATGGCACTCTAGCGACATTGGGTGATCGAGCTAAACTGAGTGATAACATTATGGTTGATGGACGCGCGATCATGCTTCAACAAGAGCAGTTACATAGAGTCCTCATATACAATAAGTCCGAGGGGGAATTGTCCGCAACTCATGATCCAGACGACCGACCGACAATTTTTCAAAGATTGCCGCGTTTGCCGAATGGTCGCTGGCTCACCGTGGGGCGATTGGATATCAACACCACTGGCCTTTTGCTTGTAACGAATTATGGAGAATTGGCGCATAGGCTTATGCATCCCTCATTCGCTATAGAAAGAGAGTATTTGGTTAGAGTTTACGGAAGAATCGATTCTGCCGTTGTCAAACGATTGAAAAATGGAGTTGAATTGGAGGATGGTCTAGCTAATTTCAGTTCAATCATTGCCCACAACTTTGATTTAGAGGAGAACTCCAAAACAGCTTGCAATCGCTGGTTCAGGGTAGTTTTGCTCGAGGGTCGTAACAGAGAGGTACGCCGTCTTTTCGAATCTCAAGGCGCCAAAGTGAGTAGACTCAAGCGCATAAGATATGGCTCAGTGTGTTTGCCATCCGCAGTCCAGCGATCCAAGTTTCTCGAGTTGAAACTTGGGCAAGTAAATGAACTCCTTTTGTCGGTGGGTCTGACGCCACCCCGCATCCATTCTAAAAATCCTCAAAGTTCCGAAGGGAGTGGTATGGTCAAGAAAAAAGGGCGGTTAGGTTTTGATGGCCGACGCTCGCCAAGAAAAAGAAGCCAAAATTAGTGTTATTATCTGCCAGAGCCTTGAGCATCTATTGTGAGGCCGTTGATCCCGATACTTTCATCACCCAAGAGATAAAGATAAGCGGGCATAATTTCTGAAGGCGGTTTTAATTTTTCTGGATTTTCGGCTGGATAAGCCTCAGCGCGCATTTTTGTTCTAGTGGCTCCCGGATTGATGGCGTTGACTCTATAAGAGTCTAAGTTATCACATTCTTGGCCCCAAGTTTGGACTAAACCTTCGATGGCGAATTTAGAAACAGCGTAAGCCCCCCCAAAATGCGCGACCCCTTCGACCAACTCCAGAAGTCGTGAAAATCACTGAAGCTCCATTGATTGAACACTCCAGCGATGGGATAAGAGCTTGAGTAAGCATGTACTGAGCGGTGAGGTTAATCTTAAGAACTGATTCCCAGATTCGTGGTTTGTAATGATTCATGGGGGTTCTGCTGCCTAGGATGGCTGCATTATTTACGAGACCATCTAGTCGTCCAAACTGACTCTCGATAAGTAAGTTAATTTTTGCATATTCCTCAGGACCCGCTATTTCCAGATCGATCGGACAGATTGCTGGAATATTTGTGCTTCTGTCCAAAATTGCATCATATGTCCGCTCTAGGTTGTCGATGGATCTTCCCACCAAGATAGTGGTTGCTCCGTGCTCCGCGCATGCAAGAGCCACCGCGCGGCCTATACCCCCTCCTGCTCCCGAAACTAGAATAATTTTTTCCTCAAGGTGATTGGAGGGTGGCGCATATTGATAGATTTGATCAGCTGTTAACATATGGTACCGCCGAAAAGAAAGCTATGCAGTAGCTGAGATTTTTCTACGATCCAGGTCGCACCCCACTTTGAGACATCTTCTTTGGAGTCGATATAGCCCCAGTTTGCTGCAATAGTGCGCATGCCTGCTTTTTTCCCCGCGGTTATATCCCGCATATGGTCGCCGATGTAAATACATTTTTCTGGTTTGATTCCCATAAGATCACATGCAAGATTTATGGGTTCAGGGTCTGGCTTTGCTCGTTTTACGTGGTCTGGACACACTGCACATTTGACCTGATCCAATAGATGCAATTTTGTAAGCAATGGCTCCGTGAAAGCCCACGGTTTATTGGTTACGATGCCCCATGGGATGACTCGAGTTTTGCATTCATTTATTACCGCATTCAGCCCCGGATAAAAAACTGTTTTGTCTGCCAGATGCTCACGATAAATTGATAAAAGTTCGTTTTTATATGCTTCAAAGGCAAAGTCTGCTTCGGAGATGCCAAAGGCATGTCGGATAAGCCCTGCAGATCCGTTTGTGACGTTCAATCGGATTTCTCTATGGGGCAATGGAGGCAACCCATGCAAAGCTAATTGAGCATTGACTGAGGTAATAAAGTCGGGCGCCGTATCCAGCAATGTGCCGTCGAGGTCAAATAGTAAGCCATCAAAATCAATCATATGTCTTAGAATCTAGGAAATGGTTACAAAGGTTTCGTCGCGCAGATCATGTAGTTTACGTCGACATTGGTAGGGTTTAGTCGATATCTTCTTCCCACTAAATCATATTCGAGTCCGGTTATTGATTGAACTTCTAGGTTCATCTCCCTCATCCAAGAACTCAACTCTGATGGTCGTATAAATCCAGAATATTTATGAGTTCCGACTGGTAATAACCTTAGAACATATTCTGCTCCTAAAATGGCCATGAGATAAGATTTTGCGTTTCGATTTATTGTGGAAAAAAAAACAGCCCCACCCGGTTTTGCCAAGTTGGCACAAGCATCTACCACGGAGCGAGGGTCGGGCACATGTTCTAGCATTTCAAGACACGTAATCACATCGAATTGCTCCGGTCGTTTTTCTGCAAAGTCTTCCGCGGTTGAAACGACGTAGTCGATTGACAATCCAGATTCCAGTTTGTGAAGATTCGCTGTTTTTATTGATTGTTTGCCTGCGTCTATTCCGGTAACGAGCGCACCTCTTTGAGCCATCGACTCAGATAAAATACCGCCCCCGCAACCCACGTCTAATAATTGCCTTTTTGCAACTGGAAAAATATTATCAATCCAATTGGCACGGAGCGGATTAATGTCATGTAAGGTCTTAAATCCGCCTTGCTTATCCCACCACTGGCTTGCAAGGCTATCAAATTTTTCAATCTCAGTTTGATTCAAGTTCATAAGTTGTAATTTCCATCCAAAGTGCTTTACGCTGACTCTAGCTCTCTGCTCCATTTCTGAGAAATGCTCATTAATTCTGATTCGCTGATATTTTTTAGTATGCTGTTTTCCATGAGTGCTTTTCCGCCCACCCAACAATGAGTTACATCTGGTCCAGATGAACCATAAACGATTCCAGATGCCATATCGAAAGTAGGGAAACAGTCGATATTCGTGACGTCAATCGCAATTATATCTGCAAATTTACCAGACTCTAGGCTTCCAATTTGATCCTGCCAATTTAATGCCTTTGCTCCGTCGAGGGTTGCCATTTTCAACGATTGATGCGCATCAAAAAAGGAGGAATTTTTCGAGGATCCTTTTATCAATAGGTTTATAGTTTTTAGCCCACCAAGCAAGTCCAAGGAGGTATTACAACCTGCGCTCTCAGTACCCAAGGCAACATTAATTCCTTCAAAAATCAATTCTTCGATCGGACACATGCCATTATTAAGTTTTACATTAGACTCGGGACATGCGATGACCTGACATCCATGACGCCTTAGTGGCTGAATGTCATCCGCGTCAATTTTTAGCATGTGAGTTAATTGTGTTTGGGGGTGCAACATGCCAAGTTCAACCAATCGATCAACTGGTCTGAATCCAAAGCGATTGAAGGAGACGGTCGTTTCGCTTTCAGTTTCTTGCAAGCGAATCCGGATCGGCAGATCTAATTCATCAGCGTAAGTTGAAATTATTTCGAGGGTTTCCTGATCCAGCATATTTAGCGAATCAATTGCAAAAGCTACTTTTGTAAGAGCCTGGTTCTTACACGAATCATGGAGCTTTAGACCCTCATGAATACACGATGCCGTATTCTCTCCGTATATTTCATCCAAGACTGGGAATCCTATTTGACTCCGCATTCCAATTTCATTTGCTGTCGAGGCCGCCACACTCGGAAGAAAATACATGTCCGCGTAACATGTAGTGCCAGATTTTATCATTTCTGAAATTGCCAACTTTGTCCCGTCACCAACAAAATCTGGATTTAAAATCTTTTTCTCCAGAGGACGAACGAACTCTGTTAACCAATTTAGGCGTTTCAAATTACAGGCTAATCCTTTAAGCAGTCTCATCGAGGCGCACACTTGCGCATTAACTAAGCCCGGCATGACCAAGTGATGCCTGAGGTCATATTCTTTATCCGCCTCATAAAGCCTCGATGCCTCGATCTGAGGGCAGATTTTTGCGATGCGCTGATTCTTAATAGCAATTGCATAATCTTTGTGTTCGGCACCGCAGGGCACTATGGGTATTAGATATTTACACTTGATAAGTACGTCGACCCGTTCACGTGATTTAGGTGTTTCCATGTCTACTCCTCTCATGGGTTCCGGAGTATAACGCTTTTTTGTTTTGGTTTTAGTAGGGGTGTCTGCTATCGCAGTTAAATAGTCCTTGCAGATATGTGATATGTGATAGAATACGGAGACAAAAAAGTTGCGATCAGGAGCACGTGATTAGCTTTGCTTTTGATTCAAATCAAAATTTACTGTTAAAAAAATAGTGACAATTTATGGTTGACTTAGCAAAAGAAATTGTTCCAGTTAATATCGAGGAAGAACTAAAACAATCCTATTTGGACTATGCCATGAGCGTCATTGTTGGCAGGGCATTGCCCGATGTCAGAGATGGTTTAAAGCCAGTCCACAGAAGGGTTCTGTTTGCCATGAGTCAGTTAAATAACGACTGGAATAAACCCTATAAGAAATCTGCCCGTGTGGTGGGAGACGTTATTGGCAAATATCACCCCCATGGCGATTCCGCGGTATATGACACTATTGTTCGAATGGCGCAATCCTTTTCACTGCGATATCTTTTGGTTGATGGTCAGGGTAACTTTGGATCCATAGATGGCGACGCTGCGGCAGCTATGCGCTATACAGAAATAAGAATGTCCAAGATGGCGCATGCGCTTTTGCGGGATTTGGATAAAGACACGGTAGATTTCGTTCCAAACTACGACGAGTCAGAGACTATCCCCGCTGTTTTGCCTACTCAGATACCGAATCTTTTGATCAATGGTTCATCTGGCATTGCTGTTGGAATGGCTACGAATATCCCGCCTCACAACCTTGCAGAGATCATCCATGGATGCCTAGCGCTTATAGATGATGGCGAGATTACTCTGGAGGAGTTAATGACTCATATACCTGGGCCAGATTTTCCGACCGGAGCAACAATAAATGGCAGGGCGGGTATTTTAGAGGCATATAAGACTGGACGAGGTCGCATCTATGTTCGGGCAACCGCGGAAATTATTGTTAATGAGAAAACGCTGAGAGAAACGATAATAATTTCTGAAATTCCGTTTCAGTTGAATAAATCTCGACTTATTGAGCGGATTGCTGAATTAGTGAAAGAAAAAAAGCTTGATGGCATTTCAGAATTGCGCGACGAATCTGATAAGGATGGATTGAGGATAGTGATCGAGATCAAACGAGGCGATATCGGTGAAGTGGTGCTAAATAATTTATATTCTCAAACACAGTTGCAATCTGTATTTGGGATCAATGTTGTTGCACTAGTCGACGGCCAGCCGAGAGTTCTCAATCTGAAGCAGCTACTCGAATTTTTTATCCAGCATAGACGAGAGGTGGTGACCAGGCGCACGCATTATCTTTTGAATAAGGCCCAAGACCGGTCCCACACCCTTGAGGGTTTTGCGATCGCATTGGAGAACATAGATGAAGTCATCGCGTTGATAAAGGGAGCTGCAACGCCGGGAGATGCAAGAGAGGCCATTGTTGCTAGAGGATGGTCACCAGGATCTGTTTTGCAAATACTGAGACGGACAAAGTCCGAACTGAGTCAAGATAATGCGCTGAAAGTGAAGCATGGGTTGTCAGATGGGAAGTATTATCTATCACCGAATCAGGCGCGCGATATATTGGAGTTGCGCCTGCATAGGCTGACCGGTATGGAGCAAGAGAAAATCCTATCGGAATTTTCGTCCAAACTAGAAGAGATCGCCGAATATGAGAGTATATTAGGTGATCCGACCAATCTGATGAATGTCATCAGAGACGAATTAACTCAGATCGTCTCTGACTTTGGCGACCCAAGAAAAACTCAAATAGTTGAGTCTCAGCATGATTTTACTTTAGAAGATCTTATTGCAGAGGAAGACCGTGTTGTAACAATCTCTCACGGTGGATACGCCAAAACGCAACCGCTGGCCGATTATCAGGCACAAGGTCGCGGCGGTGTTGGAAAGTCCGCGACCTCTGTGAAGGATAAAGATTTCATGGAGCATCTCTTGGTAGCCAGCACTCATTCGACAATCTTGTGTTTCACGAACAAAGGTAAAGTATATTGGTTGAAGGTTTATCAAATACCAGTGGCAGGTCGAAACGCTCGCGGTCGTCCAGTAATCAATCTCCTACCATTGGAGGAAGGGGAACGCATTAATTCGATACTGCCGGTTGATAATTACAGTGAAGAGCACTATGTGGTTATGGCTACCGCGAACGGAACCATTAAAAAAACATTGTTAACTCATTATTCAAAACCCCGAAAAGTGGGTTTGCGCGCGGTGGAGCTGGTTGATGACGACACCCTGGTTGGGACTGCCGTTGTGGATGGAACAAAAGACATTATGTTGTTTAGTAGTGAAGGCAAGGCCGTTAGGTTCCATGAGAAAGACGTGCGAGCGATGGGTCGTGTCTCCAAAGGCGTCCGAGGAATGCGACTTCCCCCGGGGCATAGGGTTATATCATTGGTTATTCCTGAACCAGATGGCTTCCTATTTACTGTTAGTAAAAATGGATTTGGAAAGAGAACGCCCACAGCGGAATATCCGACAAAAGGTCGTGGAGGAAAGGGAATGAAGGCCATGCAAGCCAGCGACCGAAACGGGCCCTTAATTGGCGCTGCGCAAATTTTTTCGGGTGAGCAAGTTATCCTAATATCTGATCAAGGCACTATGGTCCGAATACCTGCAGATCAAGTTTCCGTTGTCGGACGCAATACTCAAGGCGTTATCGTGATGCGTCTTAAAGCGTCGGAGAGCCTAAAGAGCCTAGCCAGAGTGTCTGAGCCAGAGGAGTTTAATGACGAAGATAGTATTTCTTAAAAGTAAGGAGTCTTCGCTATGTCAAGTAAACATCAATTACAAGCTTTAAGAGAAGAAATAGATTCCGTTGATGATGAACTGATGGCTTCCATAAGTCGGCGTGCGGAACTTGCGAAGCAGGTAGCTGATCTAAAGCGAAAAGAGGATACAATTTCTTACTATCGGCCTGAACGCGAGGCCGAAGTCCTGCGACGAATTATGACTCGTAATCCGGGCCCACTCAGTGACAAAGAGATGGCGCTTCTATTTAGGCAAGTTATGTCCGCTTGTTTAGCACTTGAGGAACCTATTGAGGTAGCATATCTCGGCCCAGAGGGCACTTTTACTCAGGAGGCTGCGCTCAAGCATTTTGGTCAATCCGTGATTACCTCACCAAAATTAGCTATCGATGAGGTCTTTCGAGAGGTAGAGGCTGATTGTTGTGATTACGGCGTGGTTCCGGTTGAAAATTCCACCGAAGGCGTTATAAATCAAACACTGGACAGTTTTATAGATTCATCATTGAGAATCTGTGGTGAGGTTGAGCTCCCGATACATCAACATTTCTTAGTTGGGATTCCCCTTCAGGATGGGAAGATTACCCGTGTTTATTCTCACTCTCAATCTCTTGCTCAATGCCGTCAATGGCTGGACGCGAATTACCCCAGCATCGAAAGGATAGCTGTCAGTAGCAATGCCGAGGCATCAAAGAGAGCAAAGGGCGAATGGAATTCCGCGGCCATTGCAGGTGAAGCATGCAGTAATCTTTATGGGCTTACAAAAATTTCAGAAAATATAGAGGATAAACCGGACAATTCGACTAGATTCTTGATAATTGGACGAAATAACATTCCTCCTAGTGGAGATGATAAAACATCTCTAGTTGTGTCCGTCAGGAATAAACCCGGCGCGTTGCACACACTGTTAAAACCCTTCTATGAAGAAAATGTTGATTTGACGAGAGTGGAATCAAGACCAGCGAAAAGTGGCAAATGGTCGTATTTGTTTTTTATAGACTTTTTGGGGCACTCTGAAGATTCGGGAGTGAGCAAAATTTTTGAGATCTTATCGGATACAAATGTTAACGTTCGAGTGCTTGGTTCTTATCCTCGAGCCGTCATATAGGTCAATGGTGATCCCTATTGGCGAGAGTTCGAACTCAAGTTGTTAAACAAAAATGCTGGAATTATCGATGGCAAAGAGGCCCGAGAAAATACCGTCCAAGCTGAATAAGTTTGTTGTCATTGGTCTTGGTTTGATAGGTGCGAGTGTTGCAAAAGCAGCTAGAGAAAAAAATTTGGCTGCGGAGGTGATAGGTCTGTCGAGACGGTCTTCAACCCTTGAATTGGCTCTGGAAAACGGCGTGATTGATCGCGCGGAAAAACACTTAAACCACATTGCTCCGGAGTTGGGATCTGGCGATTTAGTGTTGATCGGCGTCCCAACACTAGCCGTGCCAGCTGTTTTAAAAGATTGCTACAAAATGCTGCCCGAAAGTGTCACGCTGACAGATGTCGCTAGCGTCAAAGGCAGCATAGTTGAAAGTGCTCGAAATATTTATGGGAATATCCCTCATCAACTAGTGCCTGGACATCCAATAGCCGGTTCTGAGAAAAGTGGAGTCGATGCTGCGCTATCCAATCTCTTTGAGGGTCATCGTGTAATCTTGACCCCTACCGAAGAAACAGCAAGAAATCATTTCGATCGAGTTATAGCTCTATGGGAAGGTGTGGGTGCAGCAGTTTCTTGCATGGATGTTACTCGACATGACGAGATACTCGCTGCAACAAGTCATTTGCCTCACCTTCTTGCGTTTTCGCTGGTAGATACGCTAGCTGCTCGGAGTGATTACCAAGAAATTATTAAATTCGCCGCGGGAGGTTTTCGAGACTTCACCAGAATAGCTGCAAGCGATCCCATTATGTGGCGGGACATAGCTTTGGCAAATAAAACTGCGATCTTGGGCATCTTGGATGATGTAATGAGTGATCTAAATGCCCTGCGGAATGCTGTGCGAGATGCTAACGAGGCTTATCTCTTAGATGCGTTTAATCAAGCTCAAGAAGCGCGTCAGCGGCATGAGAAACAACTCAAGAGACATAAAGTCATCTCTGGTCAGACAGATTCCGAGTATCGTTATCATGTTAATCCGGGCGGACATGCTCGTGCGGAACTTGAAATTCCGGGGGACAAATCGATATCACATCGATCTGTCATGCTTGGCTCGTTAGCAAACGGTTTGACAGAAGTAACTGGTTTTCTGGAAGGGGAAGACAGTCTGGCGACTTTAAGAGCATTCAGAGATTTAGGCGTCATAATCGAAGGGCCTGCGCAGGGCAGACTCGCAATCCATGGTGTGGGTTTGGATGGCCTAAAGCCTGCGTCTGAGCCATTACGTCTTGGCAACTCGGGGACTTCCATTCGTTTGTTGAGCGGTATTCTTGCCGGACAAAAATTCGATAGTATCTTGGAAGGCGATGCCTCCTTGTTAAAGAGGCCAATGGAGAGGATTGCTGAGCCGCTGATAAAAATGGGTGCGGCCGTATCGACCTCCGAAAGCATGACGCCTCCAATCTCTGTTACTGGTGGTCAACAACTTAACGCAATTGATTATGTGATGCCCGTGGCAAGTGCTCAGGTTAAGTCTTGTATCTTATTAGCTGGACTATTCGCAAAGGGAGTGACCAGAATCCATGAGCCATCACCCACAAGAGACCACACTGAAAGGATGCTGCGCGGTTTTGGGTATAAGGTGCAAACCAACGGACAAACTATATCTCTAGAGGGAGGCGCTCATCTGACAGCCAGTCGGGTCGATGTTCCCGGAGATATATCATCAGCTGCCTTTTTTATGGTTGCCGCCGCAATCATGCCTGAATCTGATATAGTCATGAAAAATATAGGAGTAAATGATACCCGATTTGGAATAATCACCATCCTCCGTCAAATGGGAACAAGGATTGATCTCTCCAATTGCCGCGAAATGGCAGGCGAGCCGGTAGCTGACATCAGAGTTCGTCACGACAGCTTAGTCGGCATTGATGTGCCAATGGAGCAAGTTCCGTTGGCAATTGACGAGTTCCCAGCTATTTTTATTGCAGCTTCTTGCGCGACTGGTGTAACGAGAGTAACTGGGGCAAGTGAATTACGAGTCAAAGAGAGTGATCGTATCTCGGCGATGGCAGATGGATTAAATATTCTGGGTATAAGGGCGCTTCCAACCGATGATGGCATCGAGATAACAGGGGGTAAAATTGGCTCAGGTGAGGTGGATAGCCGAGGTGATCACCGCGTGGCTATGGCTTTTATTATCGCTGCATTAAGGTCCACTGGACCTATTATTGTCAATGATTGTGAAAACATCGCTACGTCTTTTCCTAATTTTGCGCAGTTAGCAGGTGTGATTGGCTTAGACATAGCGCGCGGAGAGATAAGCTAAAAATGTCATCGGTTAATGTTATAACCATTGATGGACCTAGCGGAGTTGGGAAGGGAACAGCGGGTGGCATTATTGCTAGAAAGTTGAAATATAATTATCTAGACAGCGGAGCTCTATACAGATTGTTAGCTCTGGCCGCAAGACGGCATAAGGTATCGTTGACGAATGAATCAGCCTTGGTTGCATTGGCAGGACACTTTGACATAGCCTTTAAAAAAAACGATCGTGGTAATATCCAAACGTTTCTGGAAGGTGAAGACGTCAGCAGGGCTATGCGGTCAGAGACAGTCGCTGAATTCGCATCTCAATTGGCGATTTACTCAAGTGTAAGAAATTCTCTTTTGGATCGTCAGCGCCTGTTTGCAGTCGCTCCTGGTTTGATTGCTGATGGCAGAGATATGGGAACGGTGGTGTTTCCTGATGCCCAGTTGAAATTCTTTTTAATGGCTAGCTTGGATGCTAGGATCGCCAGGCGTCATAAACAGTTGATTGAGAGGGGTGAAAATGTTAGTCTTCGCGCCGTTCAAGTTCAGCTTGAGGAAAGAGACAGACGAGATAAAAGTCGGTTGATTTCTCCTCTGATGCCCGCAGAGGACGCGGTGGAGATAGACACTTCTGGTATGACTGCCAATGAAGTCGTTAACACTCTCTTGGAGATAGTTTCGATCAAAGGTTTGTTCGCGGGGGCAAGCTAGTCGCAGGAAGGAATTGGTTTGAAAAAATGAGTTACAGCGTTCGAAAGGGGTCACGCCGGCGGAGGTGTTGCGTGAGGAGTTTTTAATGAGGGTTAATGTATATGAGTGAAAGCTTTCAAGAATTGTTCGAAGAAAGTCTTAGAACTGTTGAAATGAATCCGGGCGCTATCATCACTGGTGTCGTCATAGATATCGATAAAGATTGGGTCACTGTGCATGCGGGATTAAAATCTGAAGGTGTCATACCAGTCGATCAATTCTTCGATGAACGCGGAGAAATTGATGTGGCCGTTGGTGAGGAGGTGCAGGTCGCTTTGGAAGCAGTGGAAGATGGATTCGGAGCAACTCGATTGTCTCGCGAAAAGGCACGGAGAGCAGAATCATGGATAGACCTGGAGGCGGCGCACAAGGCTGACGAGGTTGTGCATGGCATAATTAACGGTAAGGTGAAGGGTGGTTTCACTGTGGACGTCCGTGGTTTGCGGGCCTTCCTCCCAGGCTCATTGGTGGACGTTCGGCCTCTCCGCGAGATAACTCATTTAGAAGGCAAAGAACTTGAATTCAAGGTAATAAAGTTAGATGCGAAGCGCAACAACGTTGTAGTTAGCAGACGAGCTGTGATGGAAAGCGCGAATTCAGCTGAGCGTGATGCTCTCTTGGAAAATTTAGAAGAAGGATCCTCACTTAAAGGAGTGATAAAAAATCTTACCGATTATGGTGCTTTTGTGGATCTGGGCGGTGTAGATGGCTTATTGCATATAACCGATATGTCTTGGAAACGAATTAAACACCCATCAGAGATGATCAGTGTTGGCGATGAAATAGATGTTAAGGTTCTAAAATTTGATCGCGAGCGCAATAGGGTGTCTCTCGGGATGAAACAGATGGGAGAAGACCCATGGGGGGATATAAAAGCTCGCTATCCGGAAGGGGCTAGAACTAAAGCAAAGATTACAAATCTTACCGATTATGGGTGTTTCGCTGAACTAGAGGATGGGGTTGAAGGGCTTGTTCATGTCTCAGAAATGGATTGGACCAACAAAAATGTTCACCCATCAAAAATAGTTCAGCTAGGTGATGAAGTGGAAGTCATGGTGTTAGACATTGATGAGGAGCGTCGCCGCATATCGCTAGGCATCAAACAGTGCTACGCCAATCCTTGGGATGATTTTGCATCGAGCATGGACAAAGGTGAGAAAATATCAGGCAAAATAAAATCAATCACCGATTTCGGTATTTTTATTGGCCTTGATGGAGGAATTGACGGCTTGGTGCATCTCTCGGATATTTCATGGACAGAAACAGGTGAAGAGGCAGTTCGCAAATTCAAAAAAGGGGAAGAGGTGGAAACTGTTGTTCTCAGTATCGATGCCGAAAGGGAAAGAATTTCGCTTGGAATCAAGCAATTGATCGAGGATCCGTTCAGTAATTACACAGCGATTCATGACAAGGGTGCAGTAGTCACGGGTATTGTCAAGGATGTGGATCAAAAAGGTGTTACCGTAACGCTTGATCAAGATGTGGAAGGTTATATCAAAGCAGCTGACTTGGCCCGTGATCGCGTGGAGGATGCTCGTTCGGTAACTTCTGTTGGCGCAGAGCTAGAATCCAAGATAGTGTTGGTCGACAGAAAAAATCGTGCGATAAGCTTATCGGTTAGAGCAAAGGATGTATCGGAAGAGAAGGCAGCCGTAAAAGCTCACAAAAAGCAGGACTCAGAATCGTCAGAAACGCCCACGACCATAGGGGATCTTATTCGAGCTCAGATGGATAAATAGTCTGATCTAGGGGCATGGATAAGACTAGATAATCGTCCTGTTGTGTTGAATCGTGAAACATTTTACTTGAAAAAAAAGTTAAATTTTATAGAATCATTCACCCGAATTGCACTTAGAGTGGCATCTTGATGTTTTTTAAGTTTGAGAATGAAATAGCCCCAACCTAATGACGAAATCAGAACTAATAGAAAAGATATCCGCGAGCCAAGATCACCTCTCTCCCAAGGATGTAGAGTTGGCAATTCGCATGATCTTGGAACGCATGACAAAAACTTTAGCAAATAATGACCGCATTGAGATCAGAGGTTTTGGTAGTTTCTCTTTGCACTATCGCGCACCCCGGTTGGGTAGAAATCCTAAAACTGGGTCGGCTGTTGAATTAAGTGGAAAGCATGTTCCATACTTCAAACCTGGCAAAGAACTCCGAGATCGAGTCAATAATTGCTGATAAAAACGCCTGTCTCTATGTCGGCGATGCCCGTTTTGCTGTCACGGGAAGCTTTGTGCGATTAAGCAGCGCGGGTGAAGCCATTTGACCGCATGACTAGTCTATAAATTGTTGTACAGGTCAGTGCGAGGTTTCGTAGCCCACAACGTCAGGGCTTTTGTTACGAGGACGCTCTTATCAAAATCCGGATTCCTTCTTCTAGGATTGACCAGCTGCACCAGAACGTCGGGCCCTCCTGAAACACAAGTGAACAGAACAGCCTGATGCCTTTGATAAATGATTTAGGCTAAATCTCTGACGGTTTGTTTCCTTTTGGTTAGCTTGTTGATCATACTTAGCTGGTCTGCAAGTTTCGCTTCCTCTCGCTCCACTACCTCGGTTGGAGCTTTTAATCGAAAATTCTTGTTGTTTAATTTTTTCTGAAGTTTTCCGCAGCTCAGAGTCATCTTCGCTATCTGATACTCTATACGGCCTAGTTCTTCACTAACGTTGATTAAATCGGTTATCGGGATTACTATCTCTAATTCATTGGCAAATGTGCTGTAACCTCTGGGCAAGTTTTCACTGTGTAAATTGCATTTTATCGCCTCCAGGTTCGCGAGTTTGCATATGATGTAGCGATTATTTTCAAGGCGCTGTCTGTCCACATGATTTACATTAATCGGTATGGCGACGAGCGGTTTTCCTGGTGAGATATTCATTTCGGCACGCACCGTTCTTATGCTTGTGACAAAGGTTTTTATCCAAGCAACGTCCGCTTCCGCGTTTCTGTCTAAAAGATTTTCATTTATAGATGGATAAGTTTGGAGCATTATCGATCGGCCGCCGGATCGAGTTATTGGGTTAATGTTTCCCCATATTTCTTCGGTGATGAAAGGTATAATTGGGTGCGACAACCGCAGAATGGTCTCTAGCACTTGAATTAAAGTTTTTCTAGCGCCTATTTTACGTTTCTCGCTGATCTGATTACTTGCGATCACCGGTTTTACTAGCTCCAAATACCAGTCACAATATTCATTCCAGATGAATTCATAGATAGCATTTGCTGCAAGATCGAAGCGATAGTTTTCAAAGGCATCATTAACAAGCCGTGTAGCACGTTGCAAAGCAGACATGATCCAGCGGTCCGCGACACTTAGTTCGTAATTGCTTGTTTGTCCGCAGTCTTGATCTTTAGCATTCGTTAAAACATATCTTGCGGCATTCCATAGCTTGTTGCAAAAGTTCCTATATCCTTCTAATCTTTTCATATCCCAGTTAATATCTCTGCCGGTCGAAGCGAGAGCGCACAGCGTGAAGCGTAGCGCATCTGCGCCATGAGGCGATATTCCATCTGGGAACTGCTGAGCTGTTCGATCCATAATTGTTTTTGCCAGTTTCGGTTGCATCATACCAGCAGTGCGTTTCTCTTTAAGTGAAGCAAGACTGATGCCATCAATCATGTCCAATGGATCGATCACATTACCTTTTGACTTTGACATTTTTTCGCCCCGTTCATCTCTTATGAGACCGTGTACATACACGGTCTTGAACGGGATTTCAGGTTGATTGCGTTCGTCTCTAAGAAGATGCATAGAGAGCATTATCATTCTTGCAACCCAAAAGAAAATAATATCAAACCCCGTCACTAGAACGCTTGTAGGATGGAACTCTTTGAGTCTTGGCGAAAACTCTGGCCACCCAAGCGTTGCAAAAGTCCATAATCCAGAGGAGAACCACGTGTCAAGCACGTCGGGATCTTGTATCAGGCGGGTGTTTTGCAGATCAAATTCTTGTCTAATTTGTTCCTCACTTTCTCCAACATATACTTTGCCCGATTCATCATACCAAGCTGGTATTCTATGACCCCACCACAGTTGTCTTGAAATACACCAGTCTTGGAGATCATTCATCCATGAGAAATACATATTTTGATATTGTTCAGGAACAAACTGTATTTGTTTTTCCTTAACGGCTTTAGTAGCTGGTCCGGATAGCTCACTTGCCTTTACATACCACTGATTGGTCAACATTGGCTCAATGATGGTGCCACTGCGATCTCCGTATGGAATGATCATGAGATTTTCTTCAGTTGATTCAAGCAAACCTGCTTTTGAAAGGTCAGTAATTATCATTTCTCTCGCTTCAAAACGGTCCTTGTCTCGATATTCTTCCGGTATAAACGAGCTTACCTCAGTATCCTCGTTGCCGTCGCTCGTCAGACAATTTGCAGATTGACGAATTTGCGCCGTTTCAGTAAAGATATTAATGATATTTAGTTTATGTCTTTGCCCAACCTGATAGTCATTAAAATCATGTGCAGGAGTAATTTTCACGCATCCAGTGCCTTTATCCATTTGAGCATGATCATCGGCTATAATAGGGATTAGACGATTCACAAGGGGAACTCTAACGGAATAACCGATTAGATCAGAGTATCTTGGATCCTTGGGATTAACGGCGACACCCGTATCTCCAAGCATTGTCTCAGGCCGGGTGGTTGCAACTATTATATGATCGGAGCCGTTTGCGGTTTTCATATTATTAGACAGGGGATAACGGATGTGCCACATCTTGCCCAACACTTCTCGGTTCTCGACCTCCAAGTCAGAAATAGCTGTTTTTAATTTTGGATCCCAATTCACCAAACGTTTTCCTCGATAGATCAGTTTCTCCCTGTACAACCTTACGAAGACATCGCGAACACTTTTGCTAAAACTCTGATCCATCGTGAAGCGCTCATTGCTCCAGTCGACCGAATTTCCGAGTCGACGCATTTGCCGCGTTATAATATCTCCGGAATGTTCTTTCCATTCCCAAATCTTTTTAATAAATCTTTCGCGACCCAAACTTAAGCGATCGGGACTGCCCTCGCTGGCCAACATGCGTTCCACCACCATTTGTGTAGCTATCCCAGCATGATCAGTTCCCACCTGCCACAAGACATTTTTCCCTTTCATTCTTTGGCGGCGTACGATGGCATCCATGATCGCATACTGCAGAGCATGACCCATGTGAAGGGTACCTGTTACATTGGGCGGAGGTATAGCTATAGAAAATGGTTCATTACTGCCTTGGGGGGAAAAATAGCCATTTTTCTCCCATTCTTTATAAATCTTTTCTTCGATAGCCTGAGGGTTAAATGTCTTATCCATGAATTAATTGATCTTTTTACAGCGACTTGCATAACTCATGGAGTTACAACAATCTTTTTCAAACTAACATTTACTCAGTTTTTGTGAGTAGCCATTTTATGAAACAGGTTAGATTATAGGTGCTCATCAAGCTCTTCGCTACTCTGTCACATGGTAAACAGAAATATTCAATAATTGCTTTTTCCCTATACTTGGTTTTTACGCTAATAAACTTAGATCATTAACTCTTGAGTTGCATATCAGATCTCTGGCTCTTCGCTTTTAGTCTCCTTGGTTAGATCAAAAAAAGCGAGTGGATAACCTCGTTCATTGTAAAATTGGAAGTTTGCCCGCTTGAAGTTCCGCTCTTTTATATCTGAGCCCACTATTTCAATGATTCGTTCAAACCGACTAAACCACTCGGGAATTTCGTTACAAAGATTAATCAAAAGTTGATAGTGTTCGCCAGGAAGTGGATCGTTGCTTATTGCGATAGGCATACTGGCTGATCCGATCCCATGCGGAAGAAAGGAGACAATATCGTTAGTCCATAGAAGTTTATCTAAGGAATTAGCAACTTGGTGGTTTGGGACCTGGCAAAGTACCTGCCTGTTTGCGTCATGAGCCATTTTAACCAATGAGCAAACGAAACAGAGTGGGGTTAAATTATTATTTAATTTATAAAAGGAAACTTTAGTCATTTTGCAGGGGGGAATCTCCTGAGACTTAATCTGTGCAGTTAGATAAGTAATCCATTAAAAGAGGAACTGGACGCCCTGTAGCACCTTTCTGTTTGCCAGATACCCATGCGGTGCCAGCTATGTCGATGTGTGCCCACCGCAATTTCTTTGCAAAACGTGCTAGGAAACATCCTGCTGTTATGGCCCCAGCCTCACGTCCTCCAATATTAGCCATGTCGGCAAAGTTGCTCTTTAATTGTTTATCATAATCTTCCCAGAGTGGCAGCATCCATACTCTATCACCACAGCGCGCCCCGCAATCTTTGATTACCTGACCTAGATTGTCATCGTTGGTCATCAGTCCTGAAGCGTGTTTTCCTAGCGCCATAACGCATGCTCCTGTTAGCGTGGCCACATCAATAACGGCTTTGGGTTTAAAACGTTCGGCAAATGTAATTGCATCGCATAAGATAAGTCTGCCCTCGGCATCGGTATTGAGCACTTCGATAGTTTGACCGGACATGCTAGTTACAACATCCCCTGGTTTTGTGGCTGCACCACTAGGCATATTTTCCACCGCAGGAACCAAACCCACGACGTTTAGCGCTAGTTCAGTAGATATGAGCGCTTCCATAACTCCAAAAATTGCAGCCCCACCACACATATCGAACTTCATTTCGTCCATTCCACCTGAGGGTTTAATGCTTATTCCTCCTGAGTCGAAGGTGACCGCCTTACCAATTAAAATAACAGGCGGCTTAGTCGAATCGGTTCCCCGGTAATTCATGACAATGAATTTTGCGGGCTCGACCGTGCCAGCAGTCACCGAAAGTAACGCCCCCATGCGCAATTTCTTCATTTCGTCTTCATTGATAATTCTGGTTGAGAGCTTTGAACAAGCTTTTCCCATCTCTCGGGCCGTTTTAGCGAGGTATGTCGGGGTACATATATTTGCCGGAAGGTTTCCGAGCGCTCTCGAGCAATTGACTCCTTTTCCAACTGATGCTCCAAAATCTAGCCCAGATTTTATTATTTTGATTTGGCTTTTTTTTGGTGTCCAGAAAAGAATAGTTTTGGGCGCACTTGGTTTGATTTTTTTGCTTTTCGCATATCTGTAGCTGGCTTGAATTAAACTACTTGCGGCACCGGAGCTTTGCCATCCTAAATCCTTCGATTCAAAGGTTTCAATCCACAATACTTTCTTGGCATTGATTCTGATCGCTTGATTGGCAGCAGTTTTTATGTTGGCCAATTTCTGTTGATTTGTATTTGCGCCATCTGTGCCAACAAAGATGATTTGTTTGAAAGGCATTGTTGGAGTGTGAATTTTTTCTACAGACCCATGTTTCCCATCGAAGTTTACAGCTTTTACCAACAATCTAAGTTCTGCAAATAGAGTTTCATGCGCGCCTGTCTGAGTATGAGACAATTTGCCGTCGGTGAGAACAATCAAGCAATCAACGTTTAGCTGAAGCGGATTTGCTGAGGTCGCTTTAAAATCCATAGATAGATCCTTTTTGAGATGTTCGGAAACCATGTTATAAAGATACCAGTTTGTTTTCGGTGACCCAAGTCTTATTAGAGATAGCAATGTGATTATTTTCCGTTATTTCCTTCGAGAAATACTTTTTTCAACCTTTTCGGTTTGCATTGTACTATTGCTAATATTGGTCAGCGGGCGCTTGGTGAAATACCTGGCTGAAGTAGCCGCAAGCGCAATGGACCTCAGCATTATGATAGCCATGCTTGGTTATAGGATACCGGCTTTTTTGGAATTGGTTCTCCCTTTGGCTTTTTTTCTGGGTTTGCTTCTTACCTTGGGTAGGATGAATGGCGAGAATGAGATTACAGTGCTATACGCATGTGGATTTTCTGAAAAAAAACTTTTTGTGTATGTTCTTGCGATTGCGAGTATTCTTGCGGCCATAGTGGGATCACTCAGTTTGGTTATTTCGCCCTCCGGCATGGCGAAATATGATGTGGTTGTTCGTGCCCAAAAAAATAGGAGCGAGATCGATAATGTGGCAGCAAAAAGATTCTACCCTCTCAGGGAGGATAAAGGCGTTATTTATGCGGATGAACTTTCCGCCAATAACACATTGAACAATGTTTTTCTCGTTATGACTGATGACTCTGATGCCAGACCACTTTCTCGGGTTGTAATGGTTATTGCGGGCGAGGGATTGCAACAAAGGGGAGATAATGCTTCGGAGCAGTATCTTGTGCTCAATAATGGTATACGAGTCGATGGGGTACCCGGGAGTTATGACTACCAGATTACAAATTTTCAAGAGTACGGCATAAGACTAGCTGACAATGAGAGTTTTAAACAAGAATCTGTTGCTGAATCACTATCATCAGCGCACTTGTTTGAATCAAATGATCCCAAACTTCAAGCAGCTCTTCAATGGCGTTTGTCATTGCCAATTATGACGTTTGTAGTGGCTTTTTTAGCTTGGCCGCTCAGCCGAACGAAACCTCGGCAAGGCGGCTATGCTAAGTTATTACCTGGAATAATTATTTATTTTGCCTACGTTTTAAGCTTGAATGCATTGAAAGGAGCTATCGAATCAGAGGTTATCCCAGTTTCCATTACTCTAATGCCACTGCATATTGTATTTATTTTGATCGGCGCTTCATTGATGATTCGAAGGGATAATCGACCACTGTTAAAGATAGCTTTGAGCTTGAAAAAAGAGCAATCGTGATGCGCCGAATATCTGGTTATATTGGAAGGGAAGTACTTCATTCAATTTCAATCGCTTTACTAGTTATCGTCGGATTAGATGCCATTGCGGCTGTAATAGATGAAACTGATTCAATTCGAAATAATTATCAGTTTTATGACGTTATCATTTACGTAGCCACCACTATCCCATCTAGGGTGCATGAGTACATACCTGTTGCAACTTTGGTCGGGTGTCTCTTCGGTCTCGGACAATTAGCCAATAATAGCGAGTTAATAGTCATGCGGGCTGCGGGCATTTCCATATTTCGATTAGTAATCTTTGTTTTTCGGCCTGTATTAGTCTTTATATTTATTGGGGTTTTTCTTGGCGAGTATATGGCACCTTACCTCGATCAATTGGCGAATGGCCAGAGACAATATCTACGTAAAGGGGAATCAACCCTCGATTCCGCCTCTGGACTTTGGATAAGAGAGGGTACACAGTTCATGCATTTTAATGCTGTTTTCCCGGGCGGTGTTCTATTTGGTGTTGCTCGCTACAATTTTCCAGAAGACAAACACATTTCAGAGGCTAGTTTTGCTTCCAGAGCTACCTATAACAGTGCCGCAGGGCATTGGGTTGAGGAGAACGTCTCGATTACACGTTTTTATCCCGATCACACTGAAGTTGACAAACAGTTAACTCGCATCTGGAAATCAGAATTGAGTCCACAATTGTTGATTGCGAACACGCTTTCAGAGGACAAATTGTCAATGTCCACATTGTTTTACCATATAAATTTTCTGAAGCAGCAAGGCGCGAGAGCATCTGTTCATGAATTAGCGTTTTGGAGGAAAATTACTCAACCGATTGTGATACTGGGATTGGTGATGTTAGGAATATCATTTGTCTTCGGCCCTCTTCGAAATTCCACGATAGGTTCAAAAATCTTTGTAGGCGTTCTTGTGGGGGTGGTCTTTAACATTTTTCAGGATATGATTGGTCCCACGAGCATTGTGATGGGTTTCTCACCACTGTTCGCTGTTATGGTTCCAGCGATGGTGTGCATAGTCGGTGGGTTATACTTGTTGCACAGAGAACGATAATGTACAACTTTTTACTGGGACAACACGCGTTTAATGGCATCATTCCAGCCAGCAACTTTGGTGTCGCGTCGATCAATTGGCATCTTAGGAGAGAACGTTTTTTGGCAAAGCCAGTTTTGTTGAAAATCCTCTTTTTGTGGCCAAGCGCCGACTGTCGATGCTGCCAACCAAGCGGCGCCTAAGGCCGATGTTTCAATCACTGCTGGTCGATCAATTTGCGTTTGCAAAATATCGGAAAGGCACTGCATTGTCCAATCACTGGAAGCCATACCGCCATCAACTCTTAATATTGTTTCGAAATCGTTTTGCCAATCTGATCTCATAGCCAATAGCAAGTCATAAGTCTGGTAGCATACCGATTCTAGTATTGCTCGGGCTAATTCTTCTGGGCCACTATCCAGGGTCATGCCCGAAAATGCGGCGCGCGCATCAGCATCCCACCATGGAGCTCCTAGACCGGTGAAAGCAGGAACCATGTATACCTCTTGATTTAAGTCCGAATTGCTAGCTAAGGACCCGATATCTTTGGGGCTTCGTATGAATTGCAGTTTTTCTTGGAACCATTTAACTGATGCTCCAGCACAAAAAATTGAGCCTTCCAAAGCAAAGGTTGTCTCTCCATTTATGCGATATGCTATGGTCGACAGCAATCTTCGAGTAGAGCGCGCTATGTCAGAGCCAGTATTAAGTAAAGCGAAGCCACCAGTCCCATAGGTTGCCTTCAGCATTCCAGGGGCAAAGCAGGCTTGACCCAGAGCAGCTGCTTGCTGATCTCCGGCAACGCCACAAATACTTATCGGACTTGAAAATAACGATGGCGTGGTTATGCCAAATTCATAACTGCAATCTTTCACCTCAGGAAGCATGGTGTCAGGTATCTCAAACATATCGAGAAGTTCATAATCCCAATCTTGGCGAGCAATATTGAAAAGCATTGTCCGCGAGGCATTTGTTATGTCGGTAAGATGTTTTTCACCTGAGGTCAAATTCCAAATTAGCCAACTGTCCACATTTCCAAAGGCAAGTTCACCATTTTTGGCTGCTGACCTCGCCCCATCAACGTTGTCTAAAATCCAAGCAATTTTTGACGCAGAAAAATATGGATCTAAAAGTAACCCTGTCTTTTCAGTAATCGTTTTCTCGAGGCCTTGGTTTTTTAACGCGTTACAATAATCAGAGGTGCGACGATCTTGCCAAACAATCGCATTGTATATGGGCTTGCTTGTTCTCTTATTCCAAATAATTGTTGTCTCACGCTGATTTGTTATGCCTAAGCTGGTTACTTGGCTGGCAGCTATGTCACGATTTCTCATGGCTTGTTTTGCTGTCTCGACGGTGCTTTGCCAGATTTCATCTGGTGAATGCTCTACCCAACCTGAACTGGGAAAATACTGGGTTAGGTCGATTTGAGACATTGATTTTATTGAATATTGGTAATCGAATAGTATGGTTCTAGAAGAGGTGGTGCCTTGATCAATTGCCATTACAAATTCATTTTCTTTCATAACTGTCTTTCCTGTATCTGACAACTAGCTATCTGACGGATAATTCAACGGAGAATCTCAATTAATTATTTTGACTGTGGTATTAAGAGCCTCGGTTTCCGGGAACGAGGACCACCCTAGTAGACGTAATTAGATCGTGAAGACATGAATAACTGGGCGGTAATAAACACCAAAAAAACCCCACACCTCCGATGGCCATAGATATAGGAGCCAATATGCAGCGCGAGATACACTGACTAGGGCTTGGAGCGTCTCCTTCGTTGGTCTCAAGCTTTATTCGCCATGATTTCATTCCCAAAGTTTGGCCTTTCTTTCGCCAACTTAAAATGAAGTAACCGGAAAGAACAATGTAAAGACCCAACATGCTTGACCATTGCTCCAGGGCCTTTGGGGCGTGAATCAACGCACCATCTACGCCAAGCAGTAGAATTTGTCCTGATAAAAGTAACACCCCATAAGCCATCGTGATCGCAAACAGAAGAAAACAATCATAAGTAAGACTCGTCAATCTTCGGAAGAGTCCGGCTGTTTTTGGCGCAGTGTGGTTTCCCATGGGCTCGACAGTAATTACATTTTCTGTATTTTGAGTATATAAGGTATATTTGCTTTATCAAAGTGATTGAACTGACTTTTTGACGAGCGTCGTTTAAGAAGTTCTGTTCTTTTTGAGGCTATATATTTGTTAAAAGGATGAAAGCATGGGGTGGGTCATTGGATTTCATTCGGCGCGAAACATACTCAGAAAAAGTCCCGAAAGAGTCAAAGAATTGCATTTAAAATTAGGCCGAGCAACTGATCGGTCCTTAGAAATTGAAGCGCTAGCTGAAAAACACGGAATAGTCATCGAAAGATGCTCTAGACAACAACTGGAAAATCAATTTGGTAAGTCTCACCAAGGTATTGCGATCAGATGCTCAGATGCCAAGATCTTCGAT
The DNA here is from genome assembly GCA_902557735.1 of Porticoccaceae bacterium. GTDB lineage: Bacteria > Pseudomonadota > Gammaproteobacteria > Pseudomonadales > Porticoccaceae > TMED48. The sequence continues at coordinate 9,526 of CACEBC010000013.1, read as the reverse complement.
GAGAGGTTTCTGATATCGTTGGTTAAAAAGATTGGAGCGGAAGGATTCTTCTTAATGTTGGACGGTGTTACCGATCCCAGAAATCTTGGTGCATGCTTGCGTTCAGCGGAGTGCGCAGGGGTAAATGCCGTAATTGTGCCACGAAATAATTCAGTTGGCATGACACCAAGCGTCGAAAAAGTAGCTAGCGGGGCTGCAGAGCTGGTCCCATTAGTGATGGTGTCTAACATTTCTCGCACAATATTGCGCATGCAGGAACTAGGAATTTGGGTTTTTGGTACGTCACTCGATACGCAAAAATCCATCTATGAATTCGATTTCCGTGGCCCCTCAATGGTAGTACTTGGATCTGAAGAGACGGGAATGAAAAAGTCTACTCAAGACAAGTGCGACTATCTCGGCAAGATACCTATGGTTGGTCAACTAAATAGTCTAAATGTGTCTGTCGCCGCGGGTATTTTACTTTTTGAGGCATTGCGTCAGCGAGTCGAAAATCGGGTCACTTACAGATAAGTTGCATAGAAAAAAGTTTGCTGACCATGAGACCACCATTTGGATTGCCGCTCCCCACATTTCTTGCAACAACACATTGGAGACACTACAATGTCGCGTTCAATTGAACAGGGGCATCATTTGCCCATCTTCCTCCTTGTTTCACCGGAAAAGCGGGTGTTAGTGCTCCGGGAAACTTACTAAACCACAAGGGGATTGTATGCGACACTACGAAATAGTTTTTTTAGTTCACCCTGATCAGAGTGAACAGGTACCCGGCATGTTGGAGCGCTATACCGCGACTATTGCATCCGGTGAAGGGCAAATTCATAGGCTAGAGGATTGGGGCCGTCGTCAGCTCGCTTACCCTATTAACAAAATCCATAAGGCTCATTATATCCTGATGAATATAGAGTGCGATCAGGACGTCTTAGATGAACTAAATTCAACATTCAGATATAACGATGCGATAATTCGTAGCATGGTACTTCGTCGATCTGGACCCATAAGTGTAGAATCACCAATTATGAGTCAGGAAAACTCTGAAAAGGCGGAGCGTCAAGCAAAAGAAGTCAAGGCCGCAACAAACAGGATCCCAGATTCTGACAAGCAGGATATTCCGGCTGAGGATGCATCGGTCGTTGCGGACTCTGTTCAGTCAGAGACAAATGAAAACAGCCAAAACGAGCTTTTAGAACAAGATGAATCAGACAAAGATTTGGGAGAACAGTAATGGCTAAATTTGTACGGAGGAGAAAATTTTGCCGCTTCACGGCCGAGGGTATCAAGGAAATCGACTATAAGGACTTAGAAATACTGAAGGGCTACATATCCGAAACGGGTAAGATTGTACCTAGCCGAATTACTGGAACCAAGGCGCGTTATCAAAGGCAGTTGTCTGAGGCGGTCAAGCGAGCGCGTTACCTTGCTTTGCTTCCCTTCACCGATAGCCATAAATAGCATCGGTACGTCACGGTGCGCTCGCTTGTCGAATTTATAATGCGTGGTCGAGCTCATGCTTGTGGCGTGGCACTGGCAGGCTACTTTCTTCCTTTTTTGAGTCCCTCCACAGTTGGCTTAGTTACCCTGAAAAAAGGGTTGCTCGAGGGTTGTGTGGTTGCTTTATGGGCATTGCTTCCGATACTTATGGGATGGTTTGTGAGCGATCTCGAGGCATACAGCGCAAATCGCTTGCTTACATTAGTATCATGTTTCTCTCTCATTATAGCCGTTTTGGTTGCGCAAATTCTTCGCATCACCATGTCATGGCAGTGGAGCCTGATCGCTATGGTGGTGGCAAGTGTCCTAGCAACCCTCAGTTTAAATTTTATCTCGCCAGAGGGTCTTGAGCAGCTCACACCTAAGGTTATTTCACTTTTATCGGGGAGTTTTAATACCGAGATAGCTAATGATATGATCAAGCAGAGGTTATTTGTATTAAGCCTCTTGGCTTGGGGATTAGTTTTGACAGCGGTGGTTAGCCTAGTCGTCTCTCGATGGTGGCAAGGGCTAGTCTTTAATCCTGGCGGGTTTGTAGAAGAATTTCATAGTTTGAGACTAGATTCGCGCGTTGGTCTGGGCACAATACTAGTTGTCGGTTTTGGGCTTTTTTTCTACAGAGAATATGCGATGTGGTTTCAACTGGCCACTGTGCCGCTATTGGTTGCAGGTATCGCACTGGCTCATCATATTGCCTCGGTGCTAAACCTTAGCGCGACCTTTTTATTTTTTATGTACACGGGATTGTTACTTTTTAGTCCAGCTTTCGCTTTAATTTTGATTTGTTTGGGATTTGTTGACAGTCAATGGAATCTGCGAGCTAAACTGTCAAATGTGAAGGATTAGATATTGGCTATTGAGTGAAGGGGACTAAAGTTATGGAAGTCATTTTGCTGGAAAAACTTGGTAAATTTGGTGATATTGGAGATAAAGTCAAAGTGAAGGCTGGATATGGTCGTAATTATCTGATCCCGAAAGGTAAAGCTGTATTTGCAACAGATGAAAATATAGCAGTTTTTGAATCTCGTCGAGCTGAACTGGAGGCAAATGCTCGGGAGCGGCTAGATTCGGCAAAAATTCGCGCATCAAAGCTTGCTGAAATCGGAGCGGTAAAAATAAAAGCAATCGCGGGTGAAGAGGGTAAGCTGTTCGGTTCTATAGGGCCTAAGGAGATAGAACAAGCCATACTTGGGGCGGGCGGCGAAGTAGCCCGCAGCGAGATTAACCTGCCAGAGGGAAGTTTCCGCTCACTTGGTAGTTTTGAAGTAGACATAAAAGTTCATTCCGATATAGTACAGACGATTTCTTTAATTATAGAGCCCCAATAATAGTGTAAAAGCAAAGGCATTGTTTATGCTGCGACCATAGGTGGGGTCACCCTAGCGAAGCTTGATAGTAGTATAGTGAGGACTCCATGAGCGAAGCACAGTTTGATCAACCAAAATCGAACCAGACCCTACCTCACTCCATTGAAGCGGAGCAAGCAGTTTTGGGCGGACTAATGCTCAAAAACGATGCGTTTGATGCTATTGTCCAATCAATATCAGACTCTGACTTCTACAGCAAAGATCATCAGCTTATTTTTGCCGCGATGCAAAATTTGGCGGCCGACGCGCAGCCGTTCGATCCGATAACACTTTCAGAGAATTTACAGAATAACAATAAGCTTGCTGCCGTGGGAGGCGCACAATACTTGGTAGATCTGGCACAAAATACTCCAAGTTCAGCAAATATCCATGCCTACACCCAAATAGTTTTGGAAAGATCCATAATACGTCAACTTATTCTTGCAGCCAGTGAAATAGTTCGAAAAGGATATAATCCTCTTGGTTGGGATAGCTCGGAACTGCTGTCTCAGGCAGAAAGTCGTTTGCAGCAGATTAATGAAAGCCGGCCCAAAAAAGGTGGGTTTAAAGAGGTCAACTTTTTGTTAAGTGAGGCGGTTGAGCGCCTTGATCTGCTAGCAAAGAGCAAATCGAATATAACTGGGCTAAGTACAGGATTCGTTACTCTCGATAATATGACTTCTGGTTGGCAAGATTCTGATTTGGTTGTAGTCGCAGGCCGACCATCGATGGGTAAAACCGCTTTCGCCATGAATATGGTAGAATATGCGGTAACCAATGATCTTGGCTCGGTTCTCGTATTCTCTTTAGAGATGCCCGCAAATCAACTAATAATCCGTCTTCTCTCTTCTATAGGAAAAATCGACCAGCATCGTCTGAGAACTGGCAGGTTAAGCTCTGATGATTGGCCCCGGCTCAACAGAGCAGCATCACGACTGAAGGATTGTCCATTATTCATCGATGATACTGCTGGTATAACTCCGTTTGAAATGCGTAACCGTGTAAAAGAATTCATTAGAGAAAGAGAGCAACATTTACTGGAGAAATGGAATTTGGAGCATGGTGAGGCTGTGCCACCAGACCTGGAAGAAATAAGAGCTAGAGCCAAGCCCAGAATGGTTATGGTGGATTATCTTCAGTTGATGAGCGGCACAAACCCCAGTGAAGGGCGGGTGCAAGAAATTTCACAGATATCGCGAGAATTAAAAAAGATTGCTCGAGAGAATGAATGCCCAGTTCTTGCCCTATCGCAACTGAGTCGAAATGTAGAACAGAGACCAAATAAAAGGCCCGTAAATGCTGACCTCCGCGATTCTGGTGCTATTGAGCAAGACGCCGATGTCATTGTCTTCATTTACAGGGATGAAGTTTATGATGAGGATAGCCCGGACCGGGGGCGAGCGGAAATTATCATCGGCAAACAGCGGAATGGACCTATTGGCACCTGTTATCTAACTTGGCTAGACAAATATACTCGCTTTGAAAATTTAGCTGAAGAAAATTTTCTTAGCCATTGAGCTAATGAAATATTTTAAGATAGGATGCAAACATATCACACAATTCAGGGGATGCGCAGAGAGCTGCTGCTAAACAGAAGAGAGGGGTTAAAGATTGGTTTAGTGGCGACTATGGGAAATCTTCATGCTGGCCACATAGAGTTGATCAATCTAGCGAAACAAACCAATGACATCGTGGTTTGCTCAATCTTCGTGAATGAGTTGCAGTTTGGTCTCAATGAAGATTGGGATCGATACCCCAGAACATTCTCAGCGGATTGTGAAAAATTACTTGCGAGTGGCTGCGATTACCTGTTCTGTCCAGATGATCTTGAGATGTATCCAAATGGGTTAGCAACCCAAAGTAAAGTAATATGTCCTGTTATGACAAATACTCTTTGTGGAGCCAGCCGGCCGGGGCATTTTGAGGGCGTAACAACAGTAGTCAGCAAACTTTTTAATATAATACAACCTGATGAAAGTGTCTTCGGACTCAAAGATTATCAGCAATTGGCTGTAATTCGCCGTATGGTGGAAGATCTTTGCCTACCGGTTAAGTTAATCGCTGCACCGATTTATAGGGAGCCTGACGGGTTAGCTATGAGCTCTAGAAATGTTTTCATAACTGAGCAAGAGCGCTCTAAGGTGACTATTTTAAAAAGTTGTCTAGATGCCATAGCAGCAGAAATTCTCTCTGGAAAAACGCAATATCCCAAGCTAGAGCAAGAAGCGATTAAAAAAATTGAGACGCTCGGGTTTAGAGTTGATTATATAGCTATATGCAATAGCAGGAGTCTCGAACCAGCCGCTGAGGATGACTCGGAACTTGTGGTGCTTGGGGCTATTTTTACTGAGGCTGCTAGAATAATTGATAACGTAGCTATTATGAGAGAGAACTAAAAGAGATCTTTATGTGTTTCCGTTTTTAAATTTAATGATTTGGTTTAATTGTTGATTTATTCAACGTCTGTTTTTAGAGAACAATTAATCCTAATGTGTAATAATTAACAATTAATTGACTAAAAATTTCAAACTGATAAATTGATGTTATTGATTGCTCATTCTCTAGTGGAGAGTGCAGGTATCCGGATGGGAGGTATCCATTCCTGCCGGTTGTTATTTGGGAGACTCTATAATCCTGAGAGTCTGAAGCGGTTATTTTAACTACTTGCCGGTAGGACCTTTCATAGATCTAGCGTGTTTCTTTTCAGATGTTTTGCCACCGACGGCAATATTCGCATGGAATGGTATTACCTTATAAATGAGGAACAGACTTGGAACTTTTATCCGGTGGAGACATTGTTGTCCGTGCCCTGAAAGATGCGGGCATAAGATATCTGTGGGGATATCCGGGCGGCGCGGCTTTGCACATATATGATGCCATCTTCCGTCAGGAAGAAGTACATCACCTTCTGGTTCGTCACGAACAAGCGGCAGTTCATGCCGCAGATGGATATTCGCGTGCGACTGGAGAGGTGGGAACAGCACTGGTAACCTCTGGTCCAGGCGCTACAAACGCAATTACTGGAATTGCCACCGCCTATATGGATTCCATCCCGATAGTGGTGATTTCGGGACAAGTGCCGTCATCAAAGATAGGACAAGATGCTTTTCAAGAAACTGATATGGTTGGTGTCTCTAGACCCATTGTAAAACATAGTTTTTTGGTGACCCGCTCTGAAGACATCGCTGAAACAATTGCTAGAGCATACTATATTGCGAAAACGGGAAGACCCGGACCGGTTGTGGTGGACATTCCTAAAGATATTACGGACCCGAGCTATAAAGTACCTTATATTTGGCCTAAAAAAATCGCCTTGCGTTCATATCAACCGTCTCAGCGAGGCCACAAAGGCCAGATAAAAAGAGGGGTAAAAACCCTTTTACAAGCAGTGAAACCGGTGATCTACGCTGGAGGCGGGGTGATAATTGACAACGCGTCTGATCTTTTGGTCGACCTGGCCAGACAATTGAACTTTCCCGTCACCAACACGCTCATGGGTCTGGGAGCTTTCCCGGGCAGTGATCCTCAATTTTTGGGCATGCTGGGGATGCATGGTACCTATGAAGCAAATATGGCTATGCATGAGGCTGATGTGATTTTCGCAGTTGGAGCCCGATTTGATGACCGTGTTACTAACGACCTTGATAAGTTTTGTCCCTCAGCAAAAATCATTCAAATTGATGTAGACCCCACCTCTATCTCCAAAAATATAAAATCGGATATTCCCATAGTGGGAACATGCTCTTCGGTAATGGCAGAGATGATAAGCATTATCAAGAATGGGAAAAGCTGCGTAAATGAGGAGGCCCTCAAAGATTGGTGGTTAAAAATAAATACTTGGCGCCATAATCATGGAATTTATACCAAACCTCGATATGAACCAAGTCGAGGAAATCTAATTAAACCTCAAGACGTGATCAAGGTGCTTTACGACGTCACTGAAGGTGAAGCTTATGTTACATCTGATGTCGGTCAGCACCAAATGTTTGCTGCACAGTATTACCTTTTCGACAAGCCTAGACAGTGGATTAATTCAGGTGGTCTCGGCACAATGGGCTTCGGGCTTCCTGCGGCCATGGGTGTTCAGTTGGCCTTTCCAGAAGCCAGTGTCGCCTGCGTGACGGGCGAAGGAAGCATTCAAATGTGTATTCAGGAGCTGTCTACCTGTACCCAACATCAGTTACCGATCAAAATAATAAACCTAAATAATGCTGCTCTAGGAATGGTTCGTCAGTGGCAAGACATGCAGTATAGCGGCCGGTATGCGCAGAGCCTTTATGAAAATTCGTTGCCTGATTTTGTTGCTTTAACGGAGTCATATGGACATATCGGTATGAGGGTAGATCATATCGATCACTTGGAAGAAAAGATGCGCGAGTGCTTCGCGCTGAAGGATAGAGTGGTTTTCTTAGACATTCGGGTTGATCCTGAGGAACACGTATATCCAATGCAAATTGCAGGCGGTTCGGTTCGAGACCTTTGGTTGAGCAAAACGGAGAGGAGCTGATGAAGCGCATTATATCCGTTTTGATGGAGAATGAGTCGGGCGCACTATCTCGCGTCGTGGGCTTGTTTTCTCAACGTGGTTACAATATTGACTCATTGACGGTTGCGCCGACAGAGGACGAAACTCTTTCTCGACTTACGTTAACCACTGACAGCGATGACCGAAAGATCGAACAAATCATAAAGCAACTGCATAAACTCATCGATACTATCAAGGTTGTTGATTTAACTGGCGGATCTCATCTTGAGAGAGAACTTATGCTGATTAAGATCAGGGCTGTAGACAGTGAAATTCGAACCGAGCTTCAGCGAGGGGCGGAAATTTTTGGTGGTAATATCATTGACGTGACTCCAACGAGTTTTGTCATGGAAATGGTGGGTAATAGTGATAAGCTTGATGCTTTCTTAGAGACTGTAGCTGATATTGAGGATGTCGAGGTAGTTAGAAGTGGAGTGCTGGGAATTTCACGTGGGGAAAAGTTTTTGAGAGTTTAATGTGTCTTTGGGGGGAAGTATGAAAATTTATTATGACAAAGATTGCGATTTATCCATTATCAGGAGCATGAAAGTTGCAATCATAGGGTATGGCTCGCAAGGAAATGCTCATGCTAACAATCTTAAGGATTCTGGTGTGGATGTTACGGTTGGCTTGCGTATGGACTCCTCATCGGTACGTAAAGCAGAGTCAATGGGTCTAAAAGTGCTTAATGTGGCTGATAGTGTGTCGAAAGCTGATCTAGTCATGATGCTAACGCCCGATGAATTTCAATCAACGCTTTATCGAGAGGAGGTCGAACCCAACTTGAGATTGGGAGCCACATTGGCTTTCGCTCATGGATTTGCTATCCATTATAATCAGGTTGTCCCTCGCGCTGATCTTGATGTAATTATGATTGCTCCCAAGGCACCAGGTCATACGGTGAGAAATGAATTTTTGAACGGTGGTGGCGTGCCAGATCTTATCGCCGTGCATCAGAATGCCTCGGGCAACGCCACCAAAGTTGCTTTATCCTATTCGTCAGGGATTGGAGGTGGCCGGACTGGAATCATCGAAACCACCTTTAAAGACGAGACTGAAACAGATTTATTTGGCGAGCAGGCTGTGCTTTGCGGTGGCGCAGTTGAACTTGTCAAGGCAGGCTTTGACACGCTGACAGAGGCAGGTTATGCACCCGAGATGGCGTATTTTGAGTGTTTGCATGAACTTAAATTAATAGTGGATCTTATGTATGAGGGGGGTATAGAAAACATGAACTATTCTATCTCGAATAACGCGGAGTACGGAGAATATGTGACTGGCCCAAAGATTATTAATGAGCAATCCCGATCTGCGATGCGTGAGGCGTTGGAGCGCATTCAGAATGGAGAGTATGCAAAAATGTTTATCAGCGAAGGACTATCTAATTATCCATCAATGACCGCATATAGGCGCAATACTGCATCGCATCCTATAGAAACAGTGGGAGCAGAGCTGCGAGCCATGATGCCTTGGATAACTGCTAATGCTTTAGTCGATAAAGATAAAAATTAAACAAGTAAGTTCTGCAAATTTGTCAGTGTATTCTTTTGTCATGAATAATTTTTGCATTTTTTAAGAGAGAGGTTTGTCAGCATCACTAAAAGAGCACCAGATTTACATGGTGGTATTAATTTTCGAGATATCGGCGGTTATTCAAGCCGTGATGGGCGTCGTGTGGTGTGGAGGAAATTACTGAGATCTGGCCATCTTGCTAATTTGAGCGATTCTGATCTCTCTGTATTGTCCTCTATTGGTGTAAATCAGATACATGACTTTCGTCGCGAAGATGAACAATTGAGATCGCCCAGCAGAGTAATGAACGTTGAAATAATTGCTAACTACCATATCTCTGTGGGCAGTATCTCTAGATTCTGGGATTATTTGCGAGACGGTAATCTTACATTGCAGTCGGCGCGCCATTTGGTGATTGATTCCTATAGGGATTGCATTGAGGAAGTGGCTCCCGCTTATTCTCGATTTTTGCAAAAAATTTTGGATAATGCGGATGGAACCAGCGTTTTTCACTGTGCTGCAGGCAAAGATCGGACCGGAATGGCTGCAGCCCTAATTTTGGCAGCACTGGATATTCCTCGGAGTACTATTATTGAGGACTACCTGCTCACGGAGAAGCATCTCGATTCAGACAATCTAATGACTATTATTG
>CACEBC010000012.1 GCA_902557735.1 Porticoccaceae bacterium | reverse complement strand
TGAGGGAGCTGTTGGCCTTGGCGCAAAACCTAAGGCCGGTTTGGTTGGTTTTAGTGTATCAAATCTTTGTATACCCAATTTCTTGCAGGCCTGGGAAAAAGAAGACTACGGGTACCCCAATCGGATTGTCTCTGCTTTGGATATTATGCTGGAGGGACCAATCGGTGGAGCCGCATTCAATAATGAGTTTGGTCGGCCAAACCTCTGTGGTTATTTCAGAAGTTTTGAGCTGAATTTTGATGGTTGTCGTCGCGGCTATCATAAGCCGATAATGATTGCTGGGGGGCATGGCAACATTCGTTCGGAGCACGTGCAAAAGAAAAACATTGAATCTGGTGACAAGCTTTTGGTGATAGGTGGTCCTGCGATGCTCATTGGACTTGGTGGAGGGGCCGCTTCCTCTATGAAAGCCGGATCCAGCGACGTTGATCTAGATTTCGGGTCGGTGCAAAGGCAAAACCCTGAGATTGAGCGACGATGTCAGGAAGTTATTGATCAATGTTGGCAGCTGGGAGAAGAGAACCCGATCGCATTTATTCATGACGTTGGAGCTGGCGGCTTGTCAAACGCTTTGCCAGAGCTAGTGAAAGATGGTGGTGCCGGAGGGAATTTTGAGTTGAGAAAAATTCCCAGTGATGATTTGGGCATGTCACCGATGGAAATATGGTGCAACGAGGCACAAGAGCGCTATGTTTTAGCAGTGGCCGGCAAAAATTTAGACAGATTTAAAGCAATTTGCGCAAGAGAACGTTGTCCCTATGCCATAGTGGGAGAAGCGACGGCAAATCTTATGATTCGAGTAAGTGATACACTCCTCAATACCAGTCCGGTTGATTTACCGATGTCCATCTTGTTTGGAAAACCGCCTAGAATACATCTTGAAGCTGAAACGCTCTCGGCCAGAACCTCCCCATTTTTTGCTGATCATCTCGATCTTAGGAATAGCCTTGAGAAGATACTTCGTCATCCCACTGTTGCTAGTAAAAGTTTTTTAGTAACGATCGGAGATCGCAGTGTCGGTGGGATGGTGGCTCGAGATCAGATGATCGGGCCATGGCAGGTTCCGGTAGCTGATTGTGCTGTCACCACTACCAGCTATGATAGTTACCATGGAGAGGCAATGGCGATGGGTGAACGCACTCCTTTAGCTTTGCTTAATGCGCCTGCATCAGGTCGAATGGCCATCGGTGAAGCAATCACCAATATAGCAGCCTCTAGGATCGCCAAACTGTCTGACGTTTGTCTTTCGGCTAATTGGATGTGCGCAGCTGGCACCCCCGGCGAAGATGAGAAGCTATATTCTACTGTCAAGGCCGTTGGTATGGAGTTATGTCCTCGATTGGGGATTGGCATCCCAGTGGGAAAAGATTCTATGTCTATGAGTACTATTTGGGACGATGGGATCGAGAGCAAGTCTGTAACTGCACCGCTTTCGCTCATTGTGAGCGCCTTCTGTCCAGTCCTCGATGTGAGAAGCACATTGACGCCTCAATTGCGCTTCGACAAAGGCGAGAGTCGATTACTATTTCTGGATCTCGGGCAAGGTGCTAATCGATTGGGTGGCTCAATATTAGCTCAGGTAAACAATTGCATGGGTGAAGAATGCCCAGATTTGGAGAACCCATCCGTTTTACAAGGATTTTTTGACACGTTGCAAGATTTAAATCAGTCAGGCGATATTCTTGCTTACCATGACCGTTCGGATGGGGGATTGATAGTTACTCTGACTGAGATGTCTTTTGCAGGGCGCGTAGGAATTACGATTGATATTGCACAAAGCGCGTCTAAATTAATTACAACTTTATTTAACGAGGAACTTGGAGCAGTAATTCAGATTCGCTCCAAAGACTGTTCCAAAATCGTTGAGCGCTTTCGAGAGGCAGGGGTGATAGCTTGGGATATCGGCACCTTGAATAATGATGACCTCATATGTATTAAAGCGCGTGGCAAATTGGTCTTTACTGAGCCTCGTAGCAATTTGGAGCAAATATGGGCTGAAACATCATACCGAATGGCTGATTTGCGGGATAATAGTGAATGTGCGAAGGAAGAATTCTCGAAAGCTCTGGTCAGTGATCCTGGTCTCTCTGTTGGTCTAAGCTATGATCCAGAGGAAAAAGTTCTGGCACCAGCAATTCTGTCTGGAGCTAAACCGAGGGTAGCGATTCTTAGAGAACAAGGAGTAAACGGTCACGTTGAAATGGCTGCGGCCTTTGACAAGGCAATGTTTTCCTCCTTGGATGTTCACATGAGTGACATTTTAACCGGTCGAGTTGGTCTTGATGGCTTTGTTGGCTTGGTGGCGTGCGGCGGTTTTTCTTATGGCGATGTTTTAGGGGCTGGCCAAGGATGGGCTAGGACTATTCTTTTTAATTCTCGGGCGCGAGATCAGTTTGAACACTTCTTCCGGCGTTCCGAAACCTTTAGTTTAGGGGTATGTAACGGATGTCAAATGCTTTCACAACTACGAGATTTAATTCCGGGCTCGCAGTTCTGGCCAGAATTCAAACGTAATCGGTCGGAACAATTCGAGGCTCGTTTTTCGCTTGTCAAAATTGAAAAGAGTCCATCGATCTTGTTAGATACCATGTCAGGATCTCATTTGCCAATAGCGATTGCACACGGTGAAGGGCGCGCTCAATTTCGATCTGCGGTAGCGAAGAAGCAGTTAGAGACTGCGGGCCTTGTAGGTATTCGTTTTGTTGATAATAATTTGCAAATTACCTCAACTTATCCTGCAAATCCCAATGGGTCACCAGGTGGGATTACGGGAGTTTGCAGTGAAGACGGGCGCGTAACTTTAATGATGCCTCATCCCGAGCGAGTATTTCGAGCCGTCCAAAACTCTTGGTATCCGGAAAATTGGGGAGAGAACGGTGGTTGGATGAGATTGTTTTTAAACGCTCGGAGGTTTGTCGGGTAAATATTATTTTATGGTTTCATGCGATGGTCAAATTAAAAAATGAAAACGAGCTTTTAAAAAAAGCGTTGCAAGTTGGTGCAGTTTACGCTGAAAAGCGCGGTTATGGAGAAATTGAGGATCATGATTCTGCCAAGTTGAAAGTACAGTTCCTTTACCGTGTCTTGGTAGAAGACAAGCTCATTCAACCGTTGGCTAAAAATAAAATCAGCGATCCCAATATGCGCCATAAACTGGCATTGTGGGTTTTGAAACAACTGCCCGAAGGACATGTGCTAAAAAGCTAACTTATCGTACCGTTTGAAAAATTGCAGAGGTCATACTTTTGCTTGAAGTATGTTAGACTGAGTCTAGAGTCGACTAGGCAGTCGCTGAAGCATTATTCTTGAGAATATCTTATTTGTCTATAATGTTGCAGAGGAAAGTCCGGGCTCCACAGGGTAGGGCGCCAGGTAACACCTGGGGGGCGCGAGTCCACGGAAAGTGCCGCAGAAAGCAAACCGCCTTTAAATCAAAAAGGTAAGGGTGAAAGGGTGCGGTAAGAGCGCACCGCGCTATTGGTAACAATAGTGGCAGGGCAAACCCCGTTCGGAGCAAGACCAAATAGGTTTCCTTTGGCGTGACCCGCGCTGGAGACGGGTAGGTCGCAAGAGGCAAGCGGTGACGCTTGCTCCAGATGAATGGCTGTCCTTGACAGAACCCGGCTTATAGGTTGACTCGCCAAATAGTTGCGCTACAGATCGCTGATATTAACGCTTAGTCACTTTTTGTGGGCCTCCATATTCCAAATGAGTTTAAAAATAAAAAAATTAAACGATTTTAATCTAACAAAAACCGAATATCTATAATCTACTTTAAGTTACAGACCCACTTAATTGTTTTACATTGCTTATTGCGCTGTTCGCTAAAAAGATGATTCCTCCTGTTGCGTCTTAACTCAGAACTCTCTGATTTATATGAGTTTTTTACCTTTTGTTAGGGGTTGACTTTGAATTATTGTATGAATAGTGTTGATAAATGGGAAAAAGTGGAAAATAGTGGAAATTTTGTATGTACTGGCGTCGAGGACTAAGTTTTGTTTCGAGGTAGCGATCCAATAAATATGGATTCCAAAGGTCGTATGGCTATACCTACGCGCTATCGCGCGGTGCTTGAAAATATCTGTAGCGGAGAACTCGTAATTACTATCGATATGAAATCGACTTGCCTAACGCTTTCACCGCTCCCCGCATGGCGGAAGTTTGAGGAAAATGTTGCAGCTTTGCCAGCATTTGATGAGTTAGGCGAAATGTTAAGCAGATTTGTAATCGGACAAGCAAAAGACGTCCAAATGGACAATAGCGGTCGGGTATTGATTCCCTTGGAATTGCGAGAATATGCTGAATTTGAAAAAAAGCTAATTCTGGTGGGCCGAACTCAGCGATTGGAGCTTTGGTCAGAGCAGAATTGGAATCGCGAGAGAGAAAAATCACAAGAAAACTATCGTTCGATGCTGTTGGACAAGGAAAACATGTCAGATGCGCTTAAGAAACTCTCTTGGTAAACAGTCACTATGATAGCTGAGCATATCCCTGTGCTTCTAACCGAGGCAGTTGAGGCACTCATATCTGACAGAGACGGACTATACGTTGATGGTACCTATGGACGAGGAGGCCATTCGTTTGAGATTCTGAATAGGTTGTCGCAGCGCGGATCAGTGTTGGCCATTGACAAGGATCCAGAGGCGATAACGGATGCGAAGAGACGGTTTGATCAAGATCTAAGGATAAGCCTTTTTCATGGCTCATTTGCTTGTTTGCCCGAATTACTTGTGGATAAAGGACTTGAGCCCGTTTCAGGAATTCTTCTCGATTTGGGAATTTCGTCACCACAATTGGAAAGCGCCACTCGAGGATTCTCATTTCAAACGGATGGTCCCCTAGACATGCGGATGGACAACACAACCGGCGAAACAGCTACCGAGTGGCTGCAATCTGCTAGCAAGGATCATATTGCCTTTGTGATTAAAGAATTTGGTGGCGAACGATATGCTTGGCGGATAGCGAACGCGATTGTCCGCGAGCGACTCAAAGCCCCGATCTTTAGTACTAATAGATTGGCAGAAATAATAAAAAAGGCTCACCCTTCGTGGATAAGAGGGCAGCATCCGGCGACTAAATCCTTCCAAGCAATAAGGATTCATATCAATAGAGAATTAAAAGATTTGGACTATTTTTTAGAGAGAGTGGTGGATACGCTGAAAATAGGTGGAAGATTAGTCGTAATTAGTTTTCATTCTCTCGAAGATCGCCGAGTCAAGCGTTTTATTCGCAGCCAAGAGCGGGGACAGATACTCCCCAGAAATTTGCCAATTCCAGACAGCGATCGATTGATTCGATTAGTAAAAGTTGGTTCTGCAATTAAACCCTCAAGTGCGGAAATAGCCAGAAATAAAAGGGCACGCAGTGCGGTCATGCGCGTGGCGGAGCGGATAGCATGAAAACTTTATTTCAGAGAAACAGGACCTTATTTAGCGTTTTGCAAGTGGCGATTGTGTGGTTGGCCGTGGTTTTGAGCGCTTTTGAGGTTGCCCATGTCAGTTACTTGTGCCGCGACCTTTATGCGCGGCTTGCTGTAGCCGAGAGCGAGGGGAATAGGCTCAAGGCTGAATATGGAAAATCGATTCTTGAGTTAAGTACTTGGGGCTCAATGCAAAGGATAGAGGCACTGGCAACAAAAGAGTTATTGATGGAAAACCCGATTGCCAGCGAGATCAAGATTGTGGGGCGCTTCTCTAAAGGAGAATTATAAGGTGGCAAAGAAGAAATCTGTCCAACCTATATACCGCTGGCGATTCATTTTGCTTGCGTCACTTGCCTTGCCGTTACCATTTGTCCTAGCGCACAATATTGCACAACTACAAATCGTTTCAGGGAAAGCAAAGGGCGCAGAATTTCTGCGTCGTCAGGGCGATTCGAGACACATCCGGCATCATTCGATTCCGGCCTACAGAGGATTGATCTTGGACAGGAATGGGGAACCCTTGGCGGTAAGCACACCAGTATCCTTCATTACGGCTGATCCCAAAGTGCTTCTTTCAAAAGCGACGTCTTCGCAAATTGAAGCACTCTCAAATGAACTAAAAATTTCTCCCCCACAACTGCGAAATAGGTTGGAGTATTATCGCAACAAAAATTGGATGCGGTTTACCAACGAGCCGGTCACTGAGGAAAAAGCTAAAATAATACTAGCTCTAAAAATACCGGGTGTGAGCATTGAGAATGAGTATAAGCGCTTCTACCCTGCTGGAGAGGTGACCGCTAACATCGTTGGCATGACAGATCGGAAGGATAATGGAATAGAAGGCATTGAGCTTGCCTATGACCCTTGGTTGAGCGGAGAAAGTGGGGCGAGAAAGGTTCAAATCGACAATAGACAGCATGTGATTAATCATCTTTCGAACATTAAGGAAGCCAAGCCCGGTAGGGATCTTCATTTGGGTATTGATTTGCGAGTGCAATATTCAGCATATCGATCGTTGAAAGAAGCAGTACAAAAAAACCAAGCAAAATCTGGATCTGTAGTGGTTCTGGATGCTCTGTCAGGAGAGGTTTTGGCGATGGCAAATCAGCCTTCTTTTAATCCAAATGATCGAGTTGGTTTGAAATTTGATCCGGTTCGGAATAGAGCGATGGTTGATCTAATCGAGCCGGGATCGACGGTAAAACCTTTCACAATTCTTGCCGCTTTGGAAAGTGGTAAATTTAGCGTTGCTTCTGTTATCGACACGACCCCAGGATGGATAAAAGTTGAAAATAAAATTTTCGATGATCCTAGGGATTTTGGTCGCCTAAATCTTACAGAGATTCTTGTTAAATCTAGTCAAGTAGGGACAACCAAAATTGCATTGCAACTGAACCCGCACTCAACACATGCGTTATTTCAGCGGGTTGGGCTGGGAGCGAGCACTGGAAGTGGCTTCCCTGCTGAGGCTGCAGGAACTCTGCCAGCGCATGTCAATTGGGATCCAGTGACGCAGGCAACTTTCGCTTTCGGTTATGGTTTGAATGTAACCGCTTTGCAATTAGCGCGCGCATACTCAGTAATTGCAAACAACGGTAATCGTCGGGAGATCTCTCTTTTGAGAGCTGACCAGCCGCTGGAAGTCACTCGAGTGTTTGAGTCAGAATTTGTTGTCAAGGTTCGGCAAATGTTAAGAATGGCTACTGGAATTAACGGAACGGGAAAAAGGGCCGGTATCGAAGGCTATTCGGTGGCGGGTAAGACGGGAACATCGCACAAGACGAGTTCAGTCGGAGGATACGATGAAAGTCGGTATACGGCTGTATTCGCTGGTCTGGCGCCAGCAGTTCAACCTCGTCTTGTTACCGTAGTTGTGATTGATGAGCCAGATGGAGGATTGCATTCTGGCGGTCAAGTAGCCGCACCCGTATTTTCTGATGTTATGGGCAACGCACTGCGACTACTGCAAGTTAAGCCTGATATTCTTGATGATCAGTTTTCTCTGGCGAAAAGCGCAGATCTGGCAGGACATGGAGATGACTCGTGATGGATAGGTCAATCGCGCGACCAATAACTCTAGAGGAACTGCTTGGAGCGGCGGAGTGTCCAAAGTCTTATCGAGATCTTCCGTTACATGGTTTATGTCAGGATAGTCGCCGGGTCGAACCTCAGGATTTGTTTTTTGCGCTGTCCGGATCGAAAACTAGCGGTTTGAATTTCATAGATGAGGCTGTCAGCCGCGGTGCCTCAGCCATAGCCGTGGACAAGAGTTTATTCGAATCAATTCCATATCCTCAGGTGCCAATCATTCCTGTAGATAATTTGCGTGGATCATTGGCAGAGCTAGCGTCAAAATTTTACAGAAAGCCCTCTGAGCGATTACACATATCCGCAGTCACAGGCACCAATGGAAAAACTTCATGTTGCTGGTTGCTCTCGGACTTGGTTAATCGACTGGGTACGAAAACTGGGTACATAGGCACCTTGGGTTATGGAACGCACGCCGGTGGGTCGCACTTTCATGACTCGGTGCAGGAGACCAACCTGACGACGCCTGATCCTATCAGTTTGCAAAAGATATTATCTGGATTCGCGGAACAAGGTGTCGAAATGGTGGCTTTGGAGGCATCCTCTCATGCTTTAGTGCAAGGTCGGTTGGACGGTATTGATATAAATGATGCTGTTTTCACCAATCTAAGTAGAGACCACCTCGATTACCACCTTGACATGGCATCCTATGGGGAGGCAAAAGCGTTACTATTCAAGAAGTCTAGTGTAACAGTTGCTGTATTCAATTTAGATGATGCTTTTAGCCAGACGCTAATGACAGCAACTGAATTAGATGCAGAACAGATAACTTACAGTCTGGATAATCCCTCCGCTGACATTTATTGCCGTAACATTCATTTGGATGTCCAAGGGGTGCGTGCGCAAGTGATTTCACCTTGGGGGGAAGGAGCACTGATATCCCCTTTGATCGGCCAATTCAATTTGGCCAATTTATTGTCAATTATAGCGATTATAGGGCCTCGATATCCCTTTTCGGAGGTTCTTTCGACATTGCCGTTGCTCAAACCTCCCACTGGTCGCATGGAGCTTATTAACACTGAGGCAAAACCTAGCGTAGTAGTGGACTATGCTCATACGCCCGACGCATTGGAAAAGGTCCTTATTACTCTGCGCTCGCATTGTCAGGGTAAATTATGGGTTGTTTTTGGTTGTGGTGGGGAACGGGATATAGGCAAACGCTCGAAAATGGGTGCAATTGCTGAACGCTATGCTGACTTTGCGGTAATAACTAATGACAACCCGAGAGGCGAGCCAGAAGAGGCAATTATAAGTCATATCAAAATGGGTATGTTGGGTAAGGTTGTCGTTGAAATGGATCGCCGCTCGGCCATCAGGCATGCCATCTCGCAAGCGTCTCCAAATGATTTGGTCCTCATTGCAGGGAAGGGGCATGAAGAGTATCAACAACTATCTGATCAAACTTTCGCTTTTAGCGATCAAATACAAGCCAAACTGGCGTTAAATGACTTTTCAGGTGCCGGACCATGATGGCGAATTTATCTCTTGTTGATGCGTCAGCCCAATTTGGCGGAACACTTACAAATCCAGATTGTCAATTCCAACGCGTTTGTATCGATAGCCGAAAAGTGAATCATGGTGATCTGTTTATCGCCATCAAGGGTCCTACAAATGATGGCCATGATTACATTGATGAGATCGAGAGCGAGATTTGTGGTGCTGTAGTATCAAATTACTGCCCGAATATAGCGATTGCCCAATGGATTGTTCGAGACACTTCTATCGCTTTAGGAGATTTGGCAAAACTGCGGCGGGATATGTTTGATGGGCCTGTTATAGGTATTACGGGTAGCAGCGGAAAAACGTCAGTAAAAGAGTTTATCGCATCAATACTAAAGGAATGTGGAACGGTTCACGCGACCCAAGGCAACTTTAATAACCAGATTGGTCTGCCATTGACTTTATTGTCTCTCCCCCAATCGGCTGAGTTTATAGTTCTTGAAATGGGTGCTAGCAAAATTGGGGACATTGAATATTTATGCTCTGTAGCTCGGCCAAATATAAGTGTCATAAATAATATACAAAGCGCGCATGTTGAGGGATTTGGAAGTCTGGAGCGAACTGCGGCTGCAAAAGCAGAAATATACCAAGGTCTCTCGCCCCATGGAACTGCAATTTTAAACCTTGACCTTAACTACACGGGAGATTGGTATTCCATCATTGGCAATCGACCTTGCGTGACTTTTTCATTGTCGGATACGGCAGCCAACGTTACAGCCGAAGATCTTCGATTGTGTTCCGACGGATGTTATGAGTTTTGGCTTGTTACCAAACACAACTTCGGAAAAAAAGAGAAGCGACATGTGAAGCTTTCATTGCCAGGAAAACATTCTGTTGAAAATGCCTTGGCCGCTTCTGCTTGTTCACTGGCAGCGGGAGCGAAACTTAGGGAAATTATTGCGGGACTGAATTCGGTCAGCGCTCTACCTGGCCGCCTCCAAACAAAGCGGTTGTCGTCGGGTGGATGGATCATTGATGATACCTATAACGCGAACCCAGAATCTGCAAAGGCAGCTATAGATGTGCTGGCTGAGAGAACTTGTCAGCGAATTTTGATACTTGGAGATATGGCTGAACTTGGTGCTGAGGCAAAACGATTGCATAGAGAAGTGGGCGAGCATGCTGCTAGGTCCGGTATCGAAGAATTGCTCAGCCTAGGCGATTTTAGCAGACATGCTAGCGAAATCTTTGGCGGTAAGCACTTCGATAAACTTGATGAATTGATTTTGTACCTAAAGTCTTTGGGCAGTAGTAATCAAGTAACTTTTTTGGTGAAAGGATCCAGGAGTTCCTCCATGGAGCGCGTTGCAGAATATCTGGAGAGGAGAAAAAAAAATGCTTCTTTGGATTAGTGAACATTTAGTCCAATTTTACAGTCCGATGTCTGTTTTTCAATATCTAACGCTGCGTGGGATATTAGCGGTTTTGACCGCCTTAACGATCAGTTGGATCCTAGGCCCAATAGTTATAAAACACCTCAATGATTTGCAAGTTGGGCAAGCGATTAGAGCTGATGGGCCTCGCTCGCATCTTTCAAAAGCTGGGACTCCAACCATGGGAGGTGCGCTAATATTACTGGCAATATTCTCCAGCACGTTGTTGTGGGCGGATCTCGAGAACCGTTACATTTGGATCGTTCTCGGAGTCACTTTTTCATTCGGAGTAGTGGGTTGGATTGACGATTACCGGAAAGTGGTCGAAAAAAATCCCCGTGGATTATCAGCTCGATGGAAGTATTTCTGGCAATCTGTTTTTGGCTTGATCGCTGCATTTATTATTTACTGTACTGCCCAATCGGACGCCGAGACTCAACTTATAGTTCCCTTTTTTAAGGCTATTGCAATAGACCTTGGTCCTTTTTTCATAATCTTTACCTATTTTGTCATTGTAGGTTCGAGTAATGCCGTGAATCTCACTGATGGTCTAGATGGCCTGGCAATAATGCCGACAGTTCTTGTGGGGGGAGCACTGGGAATCTTTGCTTATTTGAGTGGAAACTATCAGTTTGCAAATTATCTCAATATTCCTTTCATAAGTGGGGCTGGCGAGCTGATAGTCTTTACTGCGTCGATTTGTGGGGCTGGCCTCGGATTTCTTTGGTTCAATACTTATCCTGCAATGGTATTTATGGGGGATGTGGGTGCTTTAGCTCTGGGTGCAGCTTTGGGTGCTATAGCTGTAATTGTCAGACAGGAAATTGTGCTTTTCATTATGGGGGGCGTTTTTGTCATAGAGACGGTCTCGGTAATTATACAGGTAGCATCTTTTAAACTCACTGGTAAGAGGATTTTCCGTATGGCACCTCTCCACCATCATTTTGAATTGAAGGGTTGGCCTGAACCCAGAGTAATTGTTCGTTTTTGGATTTTAACGGTGGTGCTTGTGCTCATTGGTCTTGCCACTCTGAAATTGCGTTGATTTTTGGGTTGCTTTGAGTAATGGAAAGAATTGAATATGGTGATATTTCTCTTGCGATCCTCGGTATCGGAGTCACGGGATTCTCTGTAGCCAAATTTTTAGAGGCAAAGAATACGCCGTTTGTGTTCGCTGATACACGCAGTGAGCCGCCCTTGTTGCAGGAGGCAAAGCTAGCATATCCTCGGGCACCTTTCGTCTTGGCAAAGTTTGATGAGTTATTTTTCAATGCTATCGGAATAATTGTAGTTAGTCCGGGTATCCCGCTAGACACCCCGATGCTTTCGAAAGCCAAGGCTAGAGGCATTCGGTTGATAGGAGATGTCACAATGTTTTTTGAGCATGCTCAAGCACCCATTGTTGCTATCACCGGAACTAATGGCAAAAGTACAGTGACTTCCCTGATAGGAGAGATGGCGAGAAGGAGCGGAAGGAACGTTCGAGTCGGAGGCAATATTGGTCCGCCAATGCTTGATCTTTTGGATAAAAAAGCGGAACTATATGTTATTGAACTATCGAGTTTTCAGCTGGAATTGGCGGAGAATTGTACGGGTGCTGTAAGCGTAATACTGAATCTGACTCCGGACCATTTGGATCGTTATGAGAATTTCGATCATTATTCTATCGCTAAGCAACGTATCTTTATCGGCGCTGGTAGAGCGGTTGTTAACCGTCAAGATAAAAAAACCTATCCGTCATTGAGACGTGATATAGCTGTCACCAGTTTTGGTCTCGATGTGCCCGAAGCTGATGATTTTGGATTATGCGATCAATTAGGGGAGCTCTGGTTAGTGGGGTCAGGCCGACGATTAATTAGAGCGCAGGACTTGGCGCTAGCGGGCAGCCATAACATTCAGAACGCCCTCGCGGGCCTGGCATTGGGCTCCAGCGTCGGCTTACCCGAAGAGTCGATGATAGAAACGCTCAGAAACTTTCGAGGTTTACCGCACCGATGTGAACGGGTTGAGTGCATCGACAGAGTCCTTTACATAGACGATTCAAAGGCAACCAATGTTGGAGCGGTTTGCGCTGCGATTTCTGGCTTTTCTGTGAAATGTGCAAGAAATATTATCCTCATAGCTGGTGGACAATCAAAACAAGATGATTTCAATGCGCTGCGTGATGCGGTGAGTAGTTCAGTTAAGTACTGCTTTCTTCTGGGAGAAACTTCTTCTGAGTTATCTCAGATCCTCAGTGACCTTGTAACCGTGCGTTGCTTGGATACAATTCGGGAGTGTGTTGCTTCGGCTTACGCTGTCGCAAAACCTGGTGACGTGGTACTGCTATCACCCGCTTGCGCTAGTTTCGATATGTTTTCGGACTTTGTTGACCGTGGGAATCAATTTCAACGAGCCGTGCGTGACATCCAGAAGCAGATTAGCTCTCAGGAGGTTTCATGATCGGAACGTTTAAAAGGATTGAGAGCGAATCAATCTTCGAGCGTTGGTACTTTGATTTGTACATACTGGTACCCACTATCACCCTTGTATCACTGGGCTTTGTAATGGTGGCTTCCGCATCTTTTAGTTATGCGGAACAGCGTTTTGGAAGCGAACTTTTTTTCGTGAGACGCCACTCGCTCTATCTGATGATTGGTTTGTCTGCCATGTGCACTTCTTTCTGGGTCCCTTCTAGTTGGTGGTACAGACACAGTAAGGTTTTTATATCGAGTGCCATCCTGCTGTTAATGCTGGTTTTGGTACCCGATATTGGTCGTGAATTCAACGGCAGCAAAAGGTGGTTGGTGCTTGGTGGGATCACAATACAAGTATCGGAATTAGTCAAGTTAGCCATAATTTGTTTTTTGAGTGCGTCGCTAGCAAGGTATGCCGAACTTAAGCCTCCGAATTGGCGGCAATGGCTTTCCTTGCTAATGATAATAACGATTATTAATATTTTACTAATTTTGGAGCCGGACTATGGTTCCGTTGTTGTGGTATCTGGAATATCCTTGGCTCTGCTGTTTTTAGGTGGCATCAGTTTAAGATTTTTCTTTTTCATAGCAGTTACTGCGTCAGTTGGATTATTCGCTGCGGTCTGGTTTTCAAATTACCGGTGGAATCGAATAACAGCATTCACAAATCCTTGGGCAGATCCGGATGATGATGGTTATCAACTGATTCAATCTCTCATTGCCTTGGGTCGAGGAGAGTGGTTTGGGGTAGGGTTAGGTCAATCAGTACAAAAAATGCAATTCCTTCCCGATGGGTATACAGATTTCATCTTCGCCATTTATGCTGAGGAATTCGGCTTTTTTGGGATCATTATTCTTTTATCAATCTTTAGCGTTTTGGTCGGCCGAATTTTTATCTTGAGTCACCGTGCTTTGAAAGAAAAGAATTGGTACATCACTTATGTAACCATGGGCTTGGGACTTTTGATAAGTGGGCAGACTTTTATAAACATTGGAGTTAATTCCGGCTTGTTGCCCACCAAAGGCCTTACCCTACCTTTTGTAAGCTACGGTGGCACCAGTCTTGTCTGTTGTCTTACCGCAATTGGCATACTGATGCGTTTCAGCCATGAGCTTAAGCAAGCTAATGGTATCGATGGGAGACGAAAAAATGTTAGATAGAATTCGACCGCGTGTCCTGATAATGGCGGGTGGAACAGGGGGACATGTGTTTCCAGCTCTAGCGGTTGCTGACAAGTTGCGCCAATCTGCAGTTGATCTATCTTGGTTAGGAACTCTCAATGGCATTGAAGCAGATCTTGTTCCAAGCCATGGTATTCCGATCAATTATATAGAAATAGAAGGTATAAGGGGTAAAGGTGTTAAAGCTCTATTTAAAGCACCTTATCTCTTGTACCGTTCCATGAATCAAGCGTTCAATGTACTGAAAGACTTCCGACCTGATGTGGTTTTAGGCATGGGTGGTTTCGTTTCAGGCCCGGGAGCAATGGCCGCGAGGATAAAAGACATCCCTATTGTGGTACATGAACAAAATGCCATTGCTGGTACTACAAATCGAATCCTTAGTAAATTTGCGAACTCTGTTTTGGAGGGTTTCCCCAGCACGTTGCGAGGCGCGAGTTGGGTTGGAAACCCAGTTCGTTCTCCCATAACAAGAGTGGCAACACCTGAAAACCGGTTGAGCTCTCGGAAAGGTCCTGCAAAGCTCCTCGTTCTAGGCGGGAGCCGCGGCTCACAGGCGATTAACGAATTAGTTCCAGCCGCGGTTTCCACAATCGGGGTCGACCAAAGACCCAGTATCTTGCATCAGACGGGTAAATCGAACCTAAAAATGACAAGGGCTATATATTCAGCTCTTGATATAGAGGCAGAGGTTACGGAATTCATAGATGCGATGGAGGATGCATATGAGTGGGCAGACTTTGTCATTTGTCGGTCCGGAGCACTTACTATAGCGGAACTCACAAGCGTAGGCTTGGGCTCTATTCTTATCCCTTTCCCATACGCCATCGACGACCATCAAACGGCTAACGCGCGGTTATTAGAGGCAAATGGTGCTGCAGTGATTTATCAGCAATCGGAGTTAACATTTGAATTGCTTGGTAAATTGATCATTAAGTTCGCCATCGATCCATGTAATAGGTTGGATATGGCGATGGCTGCTCGGAAACTTGCAAAAAATAATGCTGCTGATCAAGTGGCTAAAACTTGCTTGGAATACTTTAATGCGAAAGTATGATTTTCTTCAGCCCCCTGACATGAGGAGGATTAAACGCATCCATTTTGTCGGAATTGGAGGGAGTGGTATGTGCGGAATAGCGGAAGTCCTCCTTAATCAAGGCTATTTAATTTCAGGTTCTGACATAGGGCATAATGCCAACATCGAACGACTCGCAAGTATTGGAGCGATTATATTTCGTGGGCACAGCCCAAAAAATATCGAAGGCGCAGACGTGGTGGTTAACTCTTCTGCTGTAGATTTTAAAAACATAGAGATCAAACGTGCGCACGCGATCGGAGTGCCGGTAGTAAGACGTGCCGAGATGTTGGCAGAACTTATGCGGTATCGGCATGGAATAGCAGTCGCCGGAACCCATGGAAAAACAACCACAACGAGTCTTATTTCCGCTATCTTCGCTGAGGATGGGAGGGATCCCACATTTGTTGTTGGGGGACGGGTAAACAGTGCAGGCACGAATGCTAAGCTTGGCGCGAGCAAGTATTTAGTGGCAGAGGCGGATGAGAGTGATGCGTCTTTTTTGCATTTGCAACCAATGGTCGCAGTCGTAACCAATATCGAAGCAGACCACATGCAGAACTATGACTATGATTTCGAGCGCCTCAAAAACACCTACATAGAGTTTTTACACAATCTTCCATTCTATGGTCTCGCCATTTTATGCACAGACGATTTTGTAATTCGAAATATGTTGACGAAAGTATCAAGACCAAAACTAACCTATGGATTTAATGCTGATGCGCAGTATCGCATAAGAGAACTCTATACCGCCGGGTCGCAATGCTCATTCGTCGTGGATCGACCGGAGGGCTTACCTTCACTGTCACTAAATTTGGATATCCCAGGTCGCCACAATGCCTTAAATGCTGCCGCTGCAATAGCTGTAGCCAGTGACGAAGGAATTTCCGACTTGTCTATTACGGAGGGACTTCGAAAGTTTCGCGGAGTAGGTCGCAGGTTTGAAATTCTCGGTGATTACGCTGCTAATGGTGGAACCGCAATGCTAGTGGATGATTACGGACACCACCCTACTGAGGTAAGTGCGACGATAGATGCCGTGAGGGATGGCTGGCCCGAAAGAAGACTGATTATGGTATTTCAACCTCATCGTTACAGCCGCACCAAGGATTTCTATGACGAATTTGTCAACGTATTGTCTCGAGTGGATGAGTTACTTCTTCTAGATATTTATTCCGCCGGTGAGGGAAGTATTCCGGATATTAGCAGTATGCGATTGGTTGCGAGCATCGAAACGCTAGGAATAATCAAACCTGTTTATGTGGAGCATTTAGAGATCGTGCCCACTCTTCTAGACGATATGATTAAGGATAAGGATATCGTGCTGACCCAAGGAGCGGGCAGTGTTAGTAAGCTGGTTGCAATGCTCCAAGCTAGTCGGGAGATTCGGTTATGAGCGAATTAGTTGGGGCTCTTGGTCGGGTGGGTGTTCTGTATGGCGGAGTATCCTCAGAACGGGAAATCTCACTTGCTAGTGGATCAGCCGTGAGTGAATCACTGATGCGACTATCGATAGAAAATATTTTAATTGATGTGGCAGATGATCTTCTAAATAAATTAGAGCTTTTCAAGCCGGATAGAGTCTTCGTCGCATTGCATGGGCCTGGTGGTGAAGATGGTACCATTCAAGGATTATTGGAATATCTACGGATACCTTACACTGGGAGTGGCATAGTCGCATCCGCTCTTGCTATGGACAAATTACGCTGCAAACTGATGTGGCGCGGTTTGGGGCTGCCCACAGCCGAATTTATGACATTAGATGCTAAATCCGACTGGCAAGCGATACTAGAATCGCTCGGAGGAAAGGTCGTAGTTAAGCCGTGCAGAGAAGGTTCCAGTATCGGGATGAGTGTTGTGGGGAATTCTCAGGACCTAGAGGTTGCTTGGCAGCATGCAAAGCAGTTCGATAAAGAGGTCATAGCCGAGCGTCGATTAACAGGAGAGGAATATACCGTGGCCATCCTAGATGGCGAAGCGCTGCCAGCAGTGCGAATTTCAACCGATTCTGAATTTTACGATTTTGCAGCAAAATATCATTCTAACAAGACCGATTATCATTGCCCGAGTGGTTTGTCCATCCAACACGAACGCGACTTGCTCGATCTCTGCAAAAGAGCTTTCAAAAGTCTTGATTGTCGAGATTGGGGTCGAGTGGATGTCATGGCAGATGAAAACGGAGCTTTTCATTTGCTTGAGGTCAATACAGTCCCGGGTCTGACCTCACATAGCCTGGTTCCCAAGGCAGCAAGTGCAGCAGGAATATCGTTCGATCAGTTGGTGCTGAAAATAATTGAGGCGTCTTTATAGATGGCAAAACGAAAGCAAAAAAAGTATAGAAGAAAAAAAGTTCCGACCTATCTAGAGTTTCGGGAACTGATTAGATCCATAAAGTTGCTTGTGGGATTCGCACTTCTGATCACATCTATTATGGTGACAGGAGCGGGGATTAAATATTTAGATAAGCCGCTAACAAATGTTGTTATTAGTGGAAAGTTTAGTTATCTCGATCAACAGGTTCTCATTACTCTTCTGACAAATGAGCTTAGAGGAGGCTTTTTATCACTTGACTTGGGCGAACTAAAGCCCATCATCGAGGCACATCCTTGGATTAGGCGGGTTACTTTAACACGACAGTGGCCCTCCACTCTTATTGCTGACGTGTCTGAGGAGGTCCCCATAGCGCGTTGGGGTAGGCAAGCGTTTTTAAATTATCAAGGTAAAAAATTAGAGCTGCAGCATGCTCGAGCTTTGAACAGCTTACCCCAATTGCAATCACCCGTGGTTTCTTCAGAACAAATGATGCAGCAGTATCATGCTTTAACTCAGCAAATCGCGCCCACTGGTTTAACCATTGAGCGGCTGGTCTGTGATTCAGATGGGCAATGGCTTATATCCACTTCGGAAGGTTTCGAGTTGATTATAGGGCGAAATCAAATATTGCACAGGATGCGTCGATTTGCTTTGGCATGGGATTTTGGGCTGGGCATCAGGCGTCAAGCGATAAAGCGCGTTGACTTGCGATATCCCAACGGTCTTGCGGTTAGTTGGAAAAGTGAGTCTTCGGATTTGTCGGAGACTAGAATCATTTCATATGTTCCGCCGGTTAGTTTAGTGCGACGGCCTGCTTAAGGGGAAAAAATTATGGAAAGCTCAGATGATGAAAATATTTTGGTTGGACTGGATATCGGAACTTCCAAGGTAGTAGCAGTTGTGGGAGTTGTCAATCCAACGGGCGGTGTTGAAATTATTGGGACTGGCTTGCATCCGTCATCAGGACTAAAGAAAGGAGTGGTAGTAAATATTGAGGCGACAGTGAATTCTATCCAGCGTGCTGTAGAGGAGGCTGAGTTGATGGCCGGATGTTCAATCAGTTCGGTTTTTGTGGGAATCGCTGGAAGTCACATCAGTAGCATGAATTCTCATGGGATAGTCGCAATTCGAGATCGGGAAGTGCAACACCTCGATATAGAGAGAGTAATTGATGCTGCGAAGGCTGTTGCGATTCCCGCCGATCAAGAAATTCTTCATGTGCTACCCAAAGAATTCATAATAGATGATCAAGAGGGTATACAAAAACCAAAAGGCATGTCAGGTGTGAGATTGGAATCTAAAGTGCATCTTGTTACTGGCGCAGTAAATGCAGCACAAAACATCAAAAAATGTATTCGACGTTGTGGTCTCGAAGTGGATGAGATGATTTTAGAGCAGTTAGCCTCAAGCTATGCTGTTCTCACTGAGGATGAAAAATATTTAGGAGTTGCTCTGGTAGATATTGGGGGTGGTACATCGGACATAGCTGTTTTTAAAGAAGGCGCAATTCATCACACTGGAGTAATTCCGATAGCGGGTGATCAAGTAACTAATGATATAGCGACTTTACTAAGAACGCCGACAGCTCATGCAGAGGAATTAAAAATTAAATACGCGTGTGCGTTAGCTAAATTAGCTCGACCTGAGGAGACTGTGAAGGTTCCAAGTGTTGGTGACCGTGAACCTCGAGATATGTCTAGACAGTCATTGGCAGAAGTCGTCGAGCCTAGATATGAAGAATTATTCAAGCTGATTCTGGAGGATTTACGTCGCAGCGGATTTGAGGAACAGCTGGCTGCAGGTATTGTATTGACAGGAGGCACTTCCAAAATGCAAGGGGTAATAGAACTTGCTGAGGAAATTTTTCATTTGCCAGTGAGAGTAGGCTCTCCTTCAAAGGTAAACGGTTTATCCGATATCGTCAATAATCCGATTTACTCGACCGGCGTTGGATTGCTTCATTTCGGAGCGCATGAGCAGCAGCAGTTATCAGAAACGGGATTATTGAAAGATCAGAGTAAAGGATTTTTTAATTTCATAGCAAAATTTTTTCGAGATGATGAATGAGTCGAGTGTTTTTACAAATGTAGTTTTAATTTTTTAAGGTGCAAAAGGGGAACGTTATGTTTGAGCTAGTGGATACCATACCGAAAAACGCAGATATCAAAGTGGTAGGAGTAGGCGGGGGCGGGGGCAATGCAGTTCGTCATATGATGCAGAGTAGCATTGATGGGGTCGATTTCATTTGTGCTAATACCGATGCGCAATCTTTAAGCGGGCTTGAGGACGCTACCATTTTACAACTTGGCGAAACCCTCACAAAGGGTCTGGGTGCCGGTGCCAATCCCGAAGTTGGCCGGCAGGCCGCTATCGAGGATAAAGATCGCATCTGTCAAGCGTTAGAGGGGGCAGATATGGTGTTTATAACCGCGGGAATGGGCGGTGGAACTGGAACCGGAGGTGCACCAGTAATTGCTGAGGTTGCAAAGCAGATGGGTATTCTTACCGTTGGAGTAGTTACGAGACCTTTCTCTTTTGAGGGAGCAAAACGCATGGCCGTGGCTGATGAAGGCATCTCCCAATTGAAAGATCATGTGGATTCGCTAATTATCGTGCCAAACGAAAGGTTGTTAGAGGTGCTTGGAAAAGATATGACAGTTCTTGGCGCGTTTGAGAGGGCTAATGATGTGCTATATGGAGCCGTGCAAGGCATCACCGATTTAATACTATTGGATGGACTTATTAACGTTGATTTTGCAGATGTTAGGACAGTGATGTCGGAAATGGGGATGGCGATGATGGGAACGGGTGAAGGCAGTGGCGCCGATCGAGCGATTGCTGCGGCGGAAGGTGCTATCAAATGTCCACTCCTTGAAGACGTTAATCTTCAAGGTGCAAAGGGAATACTGGTTAACATAACGAGTGGATATGATCTAACACTAGGCGAGTTTGAGGAAGTGGGAAACACGATCAGATCATTTTCTGATGACAATGCTACCATTATAGTGGGTAGTGTTTTTGATCCAGAGGCCTCGGAACAGTTGCGGGTAACGGTGGTTGCAACTGGCTTGGAATTTCCGACTGCGAAAATGGGTCCTCGTGGTCTCGTATCCCAAGACTTTCAGCCAATAGGTGGAAGACCTGATTACGATAGTTTGGGTAACGAGCCTGCTGTTAAGCGTCGACCAGCTGGCTCAAGAATGGGACAGTTAGCGCAGAAAGTGGATGCGACTGCTGACCCCGAGCATGACTTTTTAGACGTGCCTGCTTTCTTGCGACAACAGGCTGATTAGTGCTTCGGTTCTTTATCAAAATCAGTCTTAGGTCGACAGCGGCTTGTAGATCAAATATCTTGGCGACCGCAGCCATGTCTGATAGACTTCATGAGTTTTTCGTGAGCTGAAATGTTGATGATTAAGCAACGAACTTTGAAAAATATGATTCGTGCGTCGGGCGTCGGGCTCCACACAGGGCAAAGAGTGTACTTAGCTATGTACCCCGCTGATACCAACACTGGGATTGTGTTTCGCCGCACAGACCTGAATCCAGTTGTTGAAATAGCGGCTCTTGCTGGCAATGTAGGCGAGACTCAACTGTCAACCACCTTGGTTCAGGGGGATGTCAAAGTTTCCACTGTTGAACACTTGTTGTCTGCACTTGCTGGACTCGGCATAGACAATGTGCGGATTGATGTGTCTGCTCCAGAAATTCCTATAATGGATGGCAGTGCAGCACCCTTTGTTTTCTTGTTGCAATGCGCAGGATTGCGCGAACAGGAGTCAGCAAAAAAGTTTGTTCGGGTTAAAAAGGACGTTACTTTCGAGAAAGATGGAAAGTCAGTTACTTTTGCCCCCTTCGACGGATTTAAATTAAACTTTAATATAGATTATGACCACCCTGTGTTTAAGAGTCAGGCGACAAATGCGAGTATTAATTTTTCGACCGAGGTATTTGTTAGAGATATCAGCAGAGCACGTACTTTTGGTTTTACGCATGAATATGACTATTTGAAATCACTGGGCCTCGTGCGTGGGGGCAGTCTGAACAATGCAATTGTGGTTGACAAAGATGCAATATTAAATGAAGGCGGCTTGCGGTACCATGACGAGTTCGTTAAGCACAAGATTTTGGACGCGATCGGTGATTTGTACCTGATTGGTAATGGCTTGATTTGTCAATTTGATGCATATAAATCTGGACATGGGATAAATAACGCCTCTGTGCGGGAGTTGATTGCAAGAAAAGATGCTTGGGAGTATGTCACTTTTGAAAATAATCCTGAAGATGTCCCCATTAGCTATAGTTTGCTAGACTAGGTGGAAAAACGAAAGCTATAGCTAAAGCTGAGGATACTTTGTTGAAAATAATCTTGCTTTCTAGTACTTCGAGTAATGATCGCTCAACAACTGTGAAGGGGTGGGTCACTGCCTTAGTATTGTCTGTGTTTGTAATCATATCGATTGGGTCTGGGGCTATATTTGGCTATAAGTTGTCTGATCTTCACTGGCAAGTGGTTTTCGAAAATACAGCTGGAGAGATCCGAGAGCAAATAAAAATCCAAAGTGATAATGTTGCAGTAGGTCGCGAGGAAGTCCAACAAACTTTATCAGCTATGACGATTAAGCTAGCGGAGATGCGTTCCAGGTTGGTAAGATTGGATGCTCTGGGAGAGCAACTTACACAGATCGCAAATCTTGACGATGGAGAGTTTGATTTCTCAGCGTCGGCCGGTCTCGGAGGCCCTCATACTGCAGTATCATCCGAGCTTGCTGACTCCATATCCCCTCAAGAAGAGATAGAGCTTATTTTTGCATCTCTCGAGAGTAATTTGGGCGATAGAGAGGCGCAGTTATCTGTTCTGCAATCGATGATGTCTGATAATCGATTACGAACAGAGAGTGTTGTTGCTGGCCGGCCTATTATTAAGGGCTGGATGTCGTCTGAATATGGGATGCGTTCAGATCCATTTCACGGGCGGAAGAGTTGGCACAATGGTGTAGATTTTGCTGGTCGCGAGGGATCGGATATTATTGCTGTAGCATCTGGAGTGGTTGTCTGGTCTGGCACTAAAAAAGGATATGGTAAGATGGTTGAAATTAACCACAGCGATGGCTACCTCACGCGATATGCGCATAATAAAGAAAACTTGGCGAAGGTTGGTGCGCTTGTCAAGCGAGGCGATGTTATCGCGAGCATGGGAAATACTGGCCGTTCAACTGGCCCTCATGTTCATTTTGAAGTGTACAAAGACGGACGTACCGTTAATCCAGCGACCTATATCAGGCGAACCGTCAACTAGGTATCTCATTACGCATGCTATTGAAGGCGCATCCCTAATTCTTATTTACTTTTTTCTTCCGAATCGTTCCAATGCTTTTTAATCTGCTGAAAAAATTTTTAGGGAGTAAGAATTCGCGTGAACTTCGCAGAATTAATAAAATCGTTGGAACGATAAATAGTTATGCATCGGCCTTTCAAGCCCTGACCGATAAAGAACTCAGAGAAAAGACTCACGATTTTCGATTACGATTTGAGGGTGGAGAAACTCTTGAACAACTTTTACCCGAGGCTTTTGCAACAGTAAGAGAAGTTGCAGCGCGAACGCTCGGTATGCGGCATTTCGATGTTCAGCTTATTGGGGGCATAGCTCTTCACGAGGGGCGAATTGCCGAAATGCGCACAGGAGAAGGCAAAACACTTGTTGCCACTCTCGCCGCTTATCTTAATGCGATTCCGGCCGAAGGCGTGCATATCGTTACGGTAAATGATTATCTTGCTAAGCGCGATGCCCTATGGATGGGACCTTTGTATACTGGCCTTGACCTGTCATTGGGAGTCGTCCAGTCATTCCAATCGGCTGATACAGCTAATTCTTTTTTGTTAGATGCGAGTGGGAATAATCTTAAGTCATGTTCTAGACAACAAGCTTATGGCGCAGATATTACTTATGGGACCAACAACGAATTTGGTTTTGATTATCTGCGGGACAATATGTGTCTGCGCTTAGAAGAAAAAACTCAGCGTTCATCTTATTTTGCAATCGTTGATGAGGTTGATTCGATTTTAATCGATGAGGCACGCACCCCTCTTATTATTTCTGGAGCAGCCCAAGATAGCTCGAAATTATACAAAATCATTAATACCCTAATCCGCAATCTTGTCGCGGTTGGAGATTCGGGGTCAGGTGATTTTGTCATTGATGAAAAGCTTCGTCAGGTGGAGCTGACGGAAGAAGGTCATTTGAATGTGGAGACTGCGCTGGTAAAAGCTCAATTACTCAATGACAAAGAAAGTCTATATCAAGCGTCCAATTTGGGTCTGTTACATCACGTGTCCTCGGCTCTTCGTGCTCATTACTTATTTAAGGCAGACGTTGAATACATTGTTCAAGATGGAAATGTTATTTTGATCGATGAACATACCGGAAGGACTATGCCGGGTCGAAGGCTATCCGAAGGGTTGCATCAGGCCATCGAAGCAAAAGAAGGCTTGGTTATTCAACAGGAAAGCCAAACACTCGCCTCCACGACTTTCCAAAATTATTTCAGGTTATATGAAAAGTTGGCTGGTATGACTGGCACTGCAGACACGGAAGCTTTCGAATTTAAGCAGATTTATGGTCTGGATGTGGTTGTTATACCGACTAATGTTGCTGTAAACAGGACGGACTTGAACGATCTTATATTTCTAACGCAGAAGGAAAAATTCGAGGCCGTCATTAATGATATTAGGGTTACGGTTGGAAAAGGAGCGCCGGTCCTAGTCGGTACTGCTTCCGTAGAGACATCAGAATTATTGTCCGAGATGCTTCGAAAAGAAGGTATCAAACACAATGTGTTAAATGCAAAACAGCACGAGCGCGAGGCTAGCATTATTGTTAATGCTGGTCGTCCAGGTTCGGTGACTATCGCAACCAACATGGCTGGCCGAGGGACAGATATTGTGTTGGGTGGTAATCTAGAGGTTGAGTTAAAAGCCTTAAACGATGGTTCACCTGAGGAGGTACAAGCATGTTGTGACGCATGGGCAGAACGTCAAAAAACGGTCATATTAGCTGGTGGGCTGCATATCATAGCTACTGAGCGTCACGAATCGCGTCGAATCGATAACCAATTACGTGGTCGTTGTGGTCGGCAGGGAGATCCGGGTGTATCGCGATTTTACTTATCACTCGAGGATCCTCTCATGCGTCTTTTCGCATCAGATCGAGTTAAAAACATGATGCGATCGATGGGTATGGGCTATGGCGAAGCGATTGAACATCGTATGGTTACCAATGCGATCGTCAAAGCGCAACGCAAAGTTGAGGGTCGTAATTTTGATATTCGGAAGCATTTGCTAGAGTATGACGATGTGGCGAATGATCAGCGTCAAGTAATCTATCAACAGCGGAATGATCTTCTTAGCGATGCCGATATTTCGGAAATCATTACTCAGATTCGTGCTGATGTTGTACACCGCTTGATTGATGACTACATCATTCCCGGTAGTTTGGATGAGCAGTGGGATACTCAAGGTTTGGAACGAAAAGTGGCATCGGACTTCGATGTTGAAATAGCGGTGGATCACTGGCTAGAAGAAGATAATCGGCTTGGCGAACCTGAAGTCAGGGACCGCATTTTAAACATAGTGCAGCAAGCGTATGAGACTCGTCATGGACATGTAGGAGTGTATTTACAGGATGTCGAAAGACAAGTAATGCTTCATGTTCTCGATAATTTATGGAAGGAACATCTCTCCAATATGGATCAGTTGCGGCAGGCTATCGGTTTGCGCGCGTATGCGCAAAAAAACCCGAAACAAGAGTACAAACGCGAATCGTTTGCTCTTTTTGAAGAGCTGCTGGAAAACGTTAAATATGAAACTGTCCGTTTCCTGAACAATGTGCAGATATCTTCTCGCGACGATCTATCAAAGCTTGAAAAGAAACGCCGTGATGAGCAAAGCAATCGAGCATACTCGCATGAAAAAATCGATGCCAATGGGCAGGAGCAGCATGAAAAAAGTCAAACTAATAGTATTAAGAATCAACCGGTCAGAAGACACGGAAATAAGATGGGGCGCAATGAACCCTGCTCATGTGGATCTGGGAAAAAGTTTAAGCATTGCTGCGGGAAGATCACTTAGTTTATGAAAAAATATTGCAAGATGACTAAGTATTTTCACGCGAGCAAGCATAGCTCAGGAAGATACTGTGGCCACCGGAATTTATTCTTTTCCTAAAATATACCCGGTATCAGGCATTGCTTTGGGCACCGCCTCGGCCGGGATAAAGGAGACTTCTCGCAGAGATCTTGTTGTCATGCAAATAGCAGAGAACTCCTCGGTGGCGGCATTATTCACTAAGAATGCCTTCTGTGCAGCCCCTGTTAAAGTTGCTAGAAGCTCTCTTGAACGTTATGTGCCGAGATATCTAGTGGTAAATACGGGCAATGCCAATGCCGGTACTGGTACCCGAGGAATAAATGATGCTGAGGCGACTTGCGCCAAGATAGGCGAACTGACTAGAGTCAATCCTAGCAGGGTGCTCCCTTTCTCAACGGGTGTGATCGGGGAACATTTGCCGATCAAGCTCATAATCGATGCATTACCGAATGCTATTGAGGCGCTAGATCAGGATGGTTGGGAAGCTGCAGCATCGGCCATTCTCACTACAGATACTAGACCAAAAGCATCCAGCAAACGTTTTGCCATGCCTGTATCTGAAGATAGTTGCTCGGAACCAAACATCTTTACCCAAGAGCAGATAACAGTGACAGGGATAGCAAAAGGGTCGGGCATGATAAGGCCCAATATGGCTACTATGCTCTCATTCATCGCCACAGACGCGAGTGTTGATAACGAGTTATTGCATATGGCACTGACTCGAGCAGCTAATAAGAGTTTTCATAGAATTACTGTGGATGGCGACACTTCGACGAACGATGCCGTTGTTTTGATAGCGACAGGGCAGTCTGGATTAATTGTAGACGAGGTTAACTTCGACTATTTTCAAGCTAAACTCGAATCGGTTTGCGTGGAGCTAGCGCAAGCTTGCATTAGAGATGGGGAGGGCGCAGTAAAGTTTGTGAGCATAGTGATTTTGAATGCCTTAAATCCTGATGAAGCGCTTGAGGTTGGGTACAGAGTGGCTGAGTCTCCGCTGGTCAAGACAGCTCTCGGAGCCTCGGATGCAAATTGGGGGCGAATTTTGGCTGCCATTGGTCGTGCAGAGATTGCTGATCTAGACATAGAGAAAGTGGATATATATATAAATGAACTCTTAGTTGTGCATCAAGGCCAAAGGTCGGCAGACTATTCTGAAGAGGCAGGTATGATTGCTATGCAAGCGGAGGATATTGAGATAAAAATAGCACTGGGTAGGGGAGATGCTGGCGAAACCCTGTGGACAACTGATTTTGGGCATGAATACGTTCGAATAAACGCCGATTATAGGACTTGAGTGGGCAAATAACGTTGGAGCATATTGTATGGCCGGTCGTTTGCATGTCGTGATTGGCATTTTGAGGGATAAACAAGGTCGCTTTTTTATTACCCTACGTGATCAAAATAAACACAAAGGAGGTTTATGGGAGTTTCCGGGTGGAAAAGTCGAACAAGGTGAAGATTCTCGGGAAGCAATTTCTAGGGAACTGCGCGAAGAAATTTCTATTGATGTGGTTGACATGGAGCACTTCATGGATGTTTTTTACGATTATGAAGATTTGAAGGTATATTTGGAGGTGTTCAATGTTACTAATTACCGTGGTCGGGCCGCCGCATCTGAGGGGCAGCGTCAAACTTGGATATCAATAGATAAAGCGATTGGCTCAGAATCAGAGTTTTCTTTTCCTGAAGCTAATTATACAATCCTACAAAAACTTTTTACCGAGGCAAAGTGTGGGGGTTCCGATTGAAAAGCTGTTCAACTATTGGCGATCGCTTCAGCTTCAGAGCTGACTTGCTGATGGGCTCCTGCTAGTAGAAGTGAGAAGCGCTTTGGGTGAAAAGTACACCAATTTCTCAGTAGTTGGGCTGATTCGCCAGTCGTCTCTGCCAGCTGTTCAAAGCTTTGGAAACCCAGTTTGTTCAAACCCGTTATTACTTTGGAATCCTCATAGCAAAGCACACTATGCTCCATTTGCCGCAATGAAATACTCTTGCGATGATAGCCTTGATTTGTATAGTTGCAGTCACTGCATTGGACACAATTATTGCAAAAGCTGCAGTTGGAACAATTATCGCAAGCTAAGCAAGTAATGCAGTCCATGCATGCATCACAATTGTTGCAATCATAACAATTGGTCGAATCCGCGCAATCAATGCAATTGTTGCAATTGTTGCATCCATCGCAGTTGATACAGTTATAGCAGTCCTCGCAATCCTGACAATCGGAACAGTTATAACATTTATTGCAAAGATTACAATTCTTGCAACCGAAGCAATCTACGCAATTACTGCTAGTCACACAGTTTGTGCACCCTAGGCAGTCCCAGCAGCCGCGATTATTAAAATTAATAGACTCGTAGTTGGGGTGAGCCTTTGCAAAGGCCTCGCTCACGCCATTTTCATCTCGGATAGTTCTAGTTAAAAATTCTTCTCTGGTTTTATAGATCTTTGTGCGCATTTTTCTCAAGTATTCAGCAAATTATAAAATCTTTTGGCCGTTATCTGAAGGGCTCTTTTCAGGGGCTCAGAAATCACATCACAATAGGTCGTTTCCTCGATGAAATCGGAATACTCCGCATCAAGCAGAACAACAAAGTCTGTTGATGTCAGAGATCTGTCATCCCGCATAAAGTGAGCAATTTGGGCAATTGACATCGGTTGATGCATTTTGGCTGCTCTGACAAATCCGTTTCTTAGGTAAAACCATTGGCTAATCTAAGGAAAGTCTTATGAAAGGTCGCCACTCTCGACGGAATAGAAGACTTTGGCAATGAATTATCAAAAACATGAGTAGCCCAATTTAATTTTTCACTTCGTTTCATTTGTGTGTCCATTATAGATTGGATATTCTCTAAACTTTGATTGTCTCTGTCCGAAGCTCTTTTCAACTGGAGCTCCTCTGGGAGGTCTACAAGCAAAAGAGTGTCAACCAATTCGAGTTGCTGTGTCTCCATAAGAAGGGGTGACTCCAGCATCACATAAGCGCTTCTTGCGAGACGTATTTGGTCCACAATCCATTCTGCTATGAGCGGATGCAGCAGGTTTTCTAGCCAAGCCTTCTCGTCTGGTTGGGAGAATATAATTGTTCGCATCGCGGCGCGATCTAATGTCCCATCCGCTTTGATTATTTTTTGTCCAAAGCGGTCGGCAATGAACTTTAGAGCGGGCATGCCCGGTTCTACAATTTTTCTCGATGCTTTGTCGGCGTCGACCACATCAATACCCAAATCAATAAAGGCTCTGGCTACTGTGCTTTTGCCGCTGCCAATACCGCCTGTCAATCCAACAATATATGGTTTTGTTGACACAGTTATAGACTCAATCTAATTCTGTTTGCTTTTAACTATGGCTGATTATAGCCTTAAACGTTCAATAAGCTTAAATATACCTCAAACATACTTTCTCTCAAATAGAGAACGAGATAACCAGCTAGAGCAAGGTATGGTCCAAAAGCAATTGCGTCGCCTCTGTTAAGTCGTTTTGAAAGTATTCCAATCATTCCGGCAGTAAGAGCCATAGAGCTGGCTACTAATAAAATAATTGGTAACATGTGCCATCCAAGCCAAGCGCCCAAGGCAGCAAGGAATTTGAAATCACCATAACCCATCCCCTCTTTGCCCGTGATCAATTTGAAAGTCCAAAATATTGACCAAAGTCCGAGGTATCCAAAAGTCGCTCCGAGGACTGCGGCTTGCAAAGATGTGAAAGTTCCCCCTATGTTTACAATCAAACCCAGCCATAGCAGAGGCATGGTTATCTGATCCGGCAGTAATTGTTCTCTAAGATCGATGAACGCAAGGATAATTAGGCAATATGAAAAGATGATGGCGCTAGCTGCTGTTATGGTTATTCCAAAATTTAATAATGCGATTGTAGTAGCGGTAGCACCCAAAATCTCAACGATAGGATATTGCGGCGAAATAAAGGCGGCGCAATTGGCGCATCGGCCTCTCAATATGAGGAAACTTATAATTGGAATATTTTGAAAAAAAGAGAGGCTTTCTTGACAGCTAAAGCAATGAGATCTCGGGAAAATAATATTTAACGACCGTGTCGGAACATCCTCATGCTCAATGTCAAGAAAATCCTGACATTCTTTTTGCCATGAGGACTGCAATTGAATTGGCAATCGCACTATCACCACGTTTAGGAAACTGCCGAATGTTAAGCCCAGCGCAATCCCTAGTAATGTCAATATCTGTGCTGGAAGATCCATGGTCAAAAATACTCTTGATTATTTTTTGGTTTAAGTTCACGCAGTTTATTTTGTTCTTGAGGTATTAATTAACCTATCGGTCTAATGACATTATCATGTTCAATTAATTTGTTCTCATGGTGCTATCATTCGAGGAATCGCATCGATAAATCGATTGCCTCTATGTGTTTTGTGAGGCTGCCTGAAGATATAAAATCTACAGGTAAGGTTTTATATTGAGCCAGCAACTCATCAGTGACGCCTCCTGATACCTCTATTTTGGTGCGGCCCCTATCGATTTTATCTAATCGCAGAATGTCTTCGTAAGAAAAATTGTCAAGCATTATTATATCGGCTTGTGCATCGAGTGCTTCATTAAACTGCTTTATATTTTCGACTTCCACCTCCACTACTTTTTCTTTGTCGATATTCCTAGCTTTTTGGATTGCCTGCGCAATTCCACCGCATGCAAGAATATGATTCTCTTTTATCAGAAATGAGTCATAAAGCCCCATCCTGTGGTTAGAACAACCACCAATGCGAACCGCATATTTTTGCGCTTTGCGGAGCCCGGGTATAGTTTTTCGGGTGTCCAGTAAGCAAATGCTAGAATCTTGCACTTTTGCAAAATAGCGCCGAGCACATGATGCTGTGCCCGATAACGTTTGCAAAAAATTGAGCACAGTTCGTTCTCCAGTAAGCAGTGTGCGAGCGCTCCCTGACAGCAAAGCAATGACATCGCCCTCAATAACCTCCTCACCTTCGCTAACGAGCCAATTTGTTTCCACTTGCCCGTTCAATTGATTAAAGACTTCTTCAGCCCATGGGATGCCACATATAACTGCCGGTTGCAATGCAATAATCTTAGCAGTTGCCAACTTTTTTAAAGGAACTAGCAACGCAGTAATGTCTCCATCTCCAATATCCTCTTGAAGTGCTCGTGATACACACTCCGATATATCGAGAGCAATTGAACGTGGCATTTTATACTTCGTCATTTGTTAGCCTTCCTGAGGGTAATAAAATGATAGCAAAAAGCATTATAGCTGAATGAGCGGCATCAAGAATTGGGTTAACATAAGTGTAAGAGTATTCACCGTTATCATAGATAGATTGAAGACATGATTATTGCGCTCTTTAAAAGTATGATAACGAGGCTTACAATTTTGTATCATTTTCAGGACATACTGCTTTTTAACTGTTGTTGTTGAGATTATGTGATAGCGAATCCCTCAAGACCAAGGGGGCAATAACCATGTAGGGGATAAAATTATTTTTCAATTGTTAAGATCGGATGGTGATTTGATATGATGAGGGGAGGTGAGAATGGTTGGTTAGATGTTGATCGCCGGGTAGAATCGCCAAATCATGATTGCCGACCTGATGATACAGAAATAAGTCTTTTAGTGATCCATAATATCAGCTTGCCACCAAACGAGTTTGAAGGTAATTATGTAGACCACTTTTTCACTAACCGTTTAAATCCCACGCGGCATCCCTATTTCGAGGAAATAGCCCATCTCAAAGTCTCTACACATTTTTACATAGATCGAAAAGGCATAATTACCCAGTATGTGTCAGTTAATCTTAGGGCATGGCATGCCGGGGAATCACTTTTTGAAAATAGACCTCGTTGCAATGATTTCTCAATAGGAATTGAACTTCAGGGTGCTGATCATATAACTTATACAGAGGCGCAGTATTCTAGATTAGTGTCTCTGACACAGCAACTTCAATCGATTTTCCCTTTGATCACCGCGGATCGGATTGTCGGTCACAGCGATATTTCCCCGGGCCGAAAAACAGACCCTGGAAGTTCTTTTGACTGGAAAAGATATTTAACTCTGGTATAGGGCGGCGATGGATAATAGCTAGGTGAGACAAAGGCTTTTCTTCCGCATGAAATGCACTATCAATAATATTGCCGGCAGGCCTATACACGCTGAATAAACGAAGAACACTGGATATCCCAATGCATCAACAATCATTCCTGAGAAACCACCCGCAAATTTCCCGGGTAATGTCATAATTGAACTGAATAGAGCATATTGGGTTGCCGTGTAGTTTTGGTTTACCAAATTGGACAAGAAAGCAATAAAAACAACGTTCGACATGCCGCCGACTAGATTGTCTGCGCCAATCACTAGTGCTAGCCAGTGAAGATCGGGACCCATGAGCGCTAGTACAGAAAATAATAAGTTCGTAATCACGACCAAGATTGCCGTTATTAAAAGCGGTTTCATGATGCCCACCTTAACGACCAAAACGCCTCCAAGAGCAGAACCTAAAATTGCCATAAAAAAACCGAAAACCTTTGCTATGCTGGCGATTTGTGTCTTGGTAAAACCTAAGTCGAGATAAAAAGGGTTTGCCATCACACCCATAGTGATATCACTGATGCGAAATACTCCTATTAAAAGAAGTAAAATGGCTGCATGTCCTCGATATTCTCTAAAAAAGGAGAAAAATGGGGCGTATACCATAATCACCGCACGGACTAATTTAGAGTTAACTGAACTTAATCGCTTGGGATCGAATCGCTCAAACAGGCCTTTCTCTAGAGACCCCCAACGAGTGCTGGCTGTGTGAGGCGGTTCGCTGATGAATCCTGTAGTTACTATGCCTACTAGCATCAATAGCGCCATCAATTGATAAGTAAGTTGCCAGTGGTATAGGTCAGCAATGTAAAAGGCCCCTGCGCCAGAGGCAAGGAGGGCTAGACGATAGCCAAAAATATACGTTGCTGCCATAGCCGCCTGTAATTCGCCCGCGGCAGCTTCAATTCGATATGCATCTATACAAATATCTTGAGTTGCAGAGCAAAAAGCTACAAATGTTGCGAGCAAAGCTAGAGTCCATATTTGTGCATCTGGCTCCATAGTGGACATATAGAACAAACCGAATAGCAGACCCAACTGAGCGATTAACATCCAAGATCTCCTTTGCCCTAAGTGTTTTGTTATCCAAGGGATCGTAAGATTGTCAATAATGGGTGCCCAAAGTACCTTGATGGAAAAAGTGACTCCTACCCAACTGAAAAAGCCGATCGCAGAACGCTGCACGCCCGCTTCGGTCAACCAAGCTGAGAGAGTCGAGAACACCAATAGGTAGGGTAGTCCCGCAGAAAACCCAAGAAAAATCATGGTTATGACTTCGCGTTGAAGATAAACTGAAGCCGCGCCTGCCCAACTCAATTTTTTGTCATTGCTGTTGTCCTGCATAGTCGACTCAAAATCTCCTGTAAATCATTTTGCACTAGTAAGACAGTCTCTCATAATTAGCTGAGTTTCAATAACTTTAATCAAAATGGAGTAGACTAGGAAATAGGAGTATATTTTTCAGTACAGGAGAAGCCAAGGTAATGTTCTTTTTCATCACTTTGTTTCTATTGGTGCCGTTTGCTGAGATGTGGTTGTTGATTTCTGTAGGTTCATACGTCGGAACTTTAAATACCATCGCTCTAGTCGCGGCAACCGCCATAATTGGGGGCATTATAATACGTATTCAGGGCACGGAGATCCTTTGGTCGGTCAAGAGCAAATTGACGCAAGGACAGATACCTGCCGGAGAAATTTTCACCGGGTTAATGCTGATTGTTGCCGGGATATTGCTTTGCACTCCCGGTTTTTTTACAGACTTTTTCGGATCGCTATTGCTCATCCCTTGGATACGTTGGAAATGCGGCGAGACGATAAAGAAACGGATTTTAGGAGATCTTTCGGATTGGCGCGGCGGTAAAATGTGGGAAGCGAGATCAATGCATGAACACGATGGATCTGGCAATACGTG
The DNA here is from genome assembly GCA_902557735.1 of Porticoccaceae bacterium. Taxonomy (GTDB): domain Bacteria; phylum Pseudomonadota; class Gammaproteobacteria; order Pseudomonadales; family Porticoccaceae; genus TMED48. The sequence goes on along the minus strand of CACEBC010000012.1, from coordinate 21,732 downwards.
CGTTGGTGAAATCGAAATCCCTGAAGATAAAGAGCATTGAGACAAACTTATCAAGATTGATAGTTTTTAAAAGCATGAATGTCAAAAAAAACTCATTGGGGGGCTTGAAATAAGTCAAGTGTGCCTCCAAATACGTTACGATTGCGAAAGAGTGTTTTTAGAATAACTATCGAACGCATGAACTAAACCACTTTTGTAGTTAGATCAATGGAGATTTTAGGTATGAAAATTCGCCCATTACACGATCGAGTGATCGTTCGTAGGCAGGAAGAAGAGGAGACATCAGCCGGCGGGATTGTCCTGCCCGGGTCAGCACAGGAAAAACCAAACCAGGGTGAGGTTGTTGCTGTCGGATCGGGACGCGTGTTAGACAACGGGGAGTCACGCGCAGTTGATGTTAGCGTTGGGGATACAGTCGTTTTTGGAAAGTACGCTGGTAGCGACACCATTGACGTGGATGGGGAAGAACTAGTCATCCTCAGTGAATCAGACATAAAAGCCGTGGTTGAGGCTTAATAAGTGAAGAATTTTTGGTAAAACGGTATTTCTAAAGGAAAAAATCATGACAGCTAAACAAGTGAAATTTGGCGACAACGCGCGTCAAGATATGCTCGAGGGAGTAAATGTTCTGGCCAATGCGGTCAAAGTGACATTGGGCCCAAAAGGACGAAATGTGATACTCGATAAGGCGTTCGGTGCCCCGACCGTGACAAAAGACGGGGTTTCTGTAGCTAAGGAGATTGAGCTTAAGGATAAGCTTCAAAACATGGGAGCTCAAATGGTCAAGGAGGTAGCTTCGAGGGCTTCAGACGACGCTGGAGATGGTACGACTACTGCGACCGTTTTGGCGCAAACCATAATTACCGAAGGATTGAAATCGGTAGCTGCGGGTATGAATCCAATGGATCTTAAGAGAGGGATAGACAAAGCAGTTGTGGCGTCGGTGGCCGAGATTGCGTCAGTGGCAAGGCCTTGTTCCGAAACAAAAGAAATCGCGCAAGTGGGAACGATTTCGGCAAATAGTGATACTCTGGTGGGGGATATTATTGCTGAGGCGATGGAAAAGGTTGGGAAAGAGGGTGTTATTACGGTAGAGGAGGGGTCGGGGTTAGAGAACGAGCTAGATATTGTAGAGGGTATGCAGTTTGATCGTGGATATCTATCGCCCTACTTTGTCAACAACCAAGAAAATATGAGCACTGAGCAAGAAAGTCCGCTCATTCTATTGGTGGATAAAAAGATATCAAATATACGGGAACTTCTACCACTATTGGAATCGGTGGCCAAGGCTGGCAAGCCGCTGATGATAATTGCAGAGGACGTTGAGGGAGAAGCATTGGCGACTCTTGTAGTTAATAACTTGCGTGGAATAGTAAAGGTGGCCGCTTGTAAAGCGCCAGGATTTGGCGATCGCAGGAAGGCGATGTTGGAGGATATTGCAATCCTTACTGGTGGTACAGTCATCTCTGAGGAGGTGGGTCTCGATCTCGAAGCTGCTACTCTGGAGCACTTGGGCACTGCAAAGAGAGTTACTATGACCAAAGAGAATACGACAATAGTGGACGGTGCGGGGGACACCGGTAATATTTCAGCAAGAGTTAAGCAGATCCGAGCTCAGATTGAAGAAACCAGTTCTGATTACGATCGGGAAAAGCTTCAGGAGCGTGTTGCCAAGTTAGCTGGTGGCGTTGCTGTAATTAAAGTAGGTGCGGCAACGGAAGTTGAAATGAAAGAGAAAAAGGCCAGAGTGGAAGACGCTCTTCATGCTACGAGAGCTGCGGTAGAAGAAGGCGTTGTGGCTGGAGGTGGAGTTGCTTTGATTCGAGCTCTTCAGAAAGTGGAAGATCTGGTGGGAGACAATGATGACCAGACCACTGGTGTTGCGATTGCTCGCAGAGCCATGGAAGCGCCATTGCGTCAAATCGTAGAAAATGCTGGGGAAGAGGGTTCCGTCATTGTGGATAAGGTGAAACAAGGCGACGGTAATTTCGGTTACAACGCTGCGACCGGCGAATATGGCGACATGATATCCATGGGTATTCTCGATCCAGCTAAAGTTACGCGAACTGCTCTACAAGCAGCGGCTTCAATCGCTGGCTTAATGCTGACCACTGAGGCTATGGTGGCTGAGCTGCCTGAGGATAATGCTGCTGGAGGACCTCCTCCCGGAATGGGAGACATGGGCGGCATGGGCGGCATGGGCGGCATGGGCGGCATGATGTAACGCCCTTTTCGCTAAGTCGTTGAAAAACCCGCCTATTATGGCGGGTTTTTTGCTTCTAGGTTTTTGGGACTGGTCTGATAATTAATTGGGATAGAAAGCGTGCAAGCAGACAAGTAAAAAAAGGAGGTCGATTGGATTAACTATCGACTTGCGAGCGAGCATGCATAAAAGATTTGATGCACAGAAGGCAAAAAGCTAAACCGGTAGTTAAGAGCATTAGTTTTGATGCGCCGGCCCAAATGTTGGCAAACGCCCCCGCCTCGCTTGAAAAACCTCTAAAAAAGTCAACTCCCCCTAGAAAAATTATTAAGCCGAGCAAGACTGCGATATGCATAATAAGTTTCTTTTTATGCGGAGCTTTTAACGCTATGACCCCGCATGCACACATAGGGACACCGAGTAAAGATGGTATGAATGAGGTTATGGAAGAACTAGCGCTGAAAAGGCTTACCATAATACCCCACAGGATCAAGAACAGCCCGTAGCCCAAGGTAATCTTTGGCATATCTAAGCCCAGAAATAAAAAATCCTCAGGTGCTTTATTGGTCTGTTCTTCCATGGCTTGCCTCCCGGGAATATCGGTCCGATAACACCTGTTTTACACATAAACGATTAACCATGCGTCTAGACCCTCTTGATCAAAGAAAACTTGAAACTCGAACTCACGCGCACAATCACTCTACCTTGGATTGAGCTTTTTGGAATATTGACACCGCAAATAGAGGAATCAAGACTTTGATTATCGCCTTTGAGCACAATATTTTCTCCAATGATCGACTCAATACGCTTGATTACCATTCCTACTTTTCCTATGTCTGCAATGACAACATCATTTTCTCTTAGACTTCCCCAATGGTAGCATAGGACTATATCTCCATGCTCAAGGGTCGGGCTCATGCTGTTGCCATGCACTTTGGCTAAATCAAGCACTTTCCAATATGGGGGTAATGATTTTCAGTGCTGGCGGGTAGGGTGCTTCGCATAATTGAGTTTGAATTCCTTTGGTCGCCCAGAAAATTTCTGCGAACCTGTTCAACAGGGCTACCAAGTCAATTGCGTTTTGAGTTGAAACATCCTGTTTACATTTTGATGCCATTTGCATTATCTGATGGACAAGTGAGTGTGTTTCAGGAAACTCCTCCAATTGCGGTTGTTTAAAATAGTCTCCCCAGATAGTGTTGACCTCATTTTTTACAATTCGGGCTTGTTCTTCTTTCTCTGACACCAGCCTGACTATTTGGGCTTTAGATTTCAAACTACTTAAATCGTTGCTTTCCTCTTGTATTAGATCGAGGAGTCGCGCGACACTCAGTCCAGCTACGAGAAAGACTGCCGGATCGTATATCTTGCATGGAATGTCGCAGTGTGCAGCGACTGTTTTTATTTCGAACATAAGATACCTCCAAATTACTTAATTGAGATTACGCCTTAACAAATCGATATACGCAGTTCAGTCACTTTTGATTCGTTGCTCCATTTTTCTCCGCCACTCACAAGAAAGCATGCGCCTGCGCGATGCAGATATGACAAGCGGAATCAAAGCCATTAAAACAAGCATTGTTTCGGGGTGAATTAAGGTGTAAAGATTGGAGGAGTGGCCCGGATGAGCCAAAGCCGCCGCACAAAAAATCGTACTGCAGATCATTATTGTCGATTTCATAAAAGTACCTCAAACTAATATATTTACAGGTGTAATAATCACTACGGTAAAGGGCAGAGAGCCCGCGCTCAAGTATAACCCATAAGAGATAAGTTTTTAAAAACAAACTGTGGTTAAAAAGCGTATTTTTACTTAGCTTATGATAAACGTCTAAACACCACCGAAAATGAGGTATAATTCGATTACAAAACCCGAGGACTAAATTTCTCAAGAGTTACCTTCGTCTGATTTTATAATCCGAAGGTGTGGCTCTAGCGCAGGAGAGCAGGGGCTAGAATTTCAATCGAATGGGAAAGGGATTGTAGATCTTACGGAAGTTTGAGGTTGCTAGTCTATGGTTGAATCAAAACATACACGAATGGATCCTATAGTTCCAGACCGTAACTCAATGATAGGGGGATCAGGTCCAAGAAAACCGCAACACACGAATTCTCAGATACAAAGCAAAAACACATCGAGCACGGCCAAAGGAAGGCTTTCGGGCATTGCCTTTGCCGCAATTTTTCTGTCTATTTTTCTAGGATCGGTTTTCGGTTGGCAGCAGTTCTCAGCCTTGCAAGACCGGCACAAGTTATTGCAACAACGTTTTGAAGATTTGGAGTCAAGGCTAACTAATACTGACGCGTCCGTTTCCCAATCTGGGGCAGCTCTTCAACTAAAACTGGGCAGACATCAAGACGAACTTGAAAAGCACTGGTCTGAAATAAAGAAACTTTGGGGCGTTTCAAACGATACGAATAAGGGAAAAATCGAAAAAAATAAGACAGACATCGCTTTTTTATCGCAAAAGAGATTGGAAGTTGTGGATATGACGTCAGAAATAAAAGAGACATTGTCTGCGCAAGAGAAGCGCATATCGGCGGTTAGCGGTAATTACCTCGAAATGAGTGATGACCTCGCAACAGTTCATCAGAAGCTACGATTAGCTAATGATGATTTGAGAGAGATTTCTGAAGTTTTAAATCGTTTGCAAAGGCAATTGAAAAGTCATGATGAAGCAATTGAATCCATTGATGGCTTTCGGAGGCAAGCTAACCAAAAACTTTATAGGTTAGAGCAAGGTGTAGATAGCCAGTAGAGGTATGTCTCAAGCATCAAAAAGACGAGAAAATAAAAACTATTATGTTGATGGGGGAGCATATCACGTGAAGCTACCCTGAGTAGTCTGTTTCGCTTAAACTTGACTTAAGAGCGTTTTTATTTATGGACGGAACTTTCTATTGGCACGATTATGAAACATCGGGCTTAAACCCATCTATTGATCGACCTCTTCAGTTCGCTGGCTTAAGAACTGACGAAAACCTCTTACCCGTTGGAGAGCCTCTAACGGTTTTCTGTCGGCTGCCTAGCGATATTTTGCCCTCGCCCGAGGCCTGCATCACCACTGGTATAACACCTCAGCATACGATAAGAGAAGGGCTTCCCGAGCGTGAATTTATTTCACAAATACATGAACAGTTGTCAGCACCCAAAACATGCGGAGTGGGATACAACAGTATTAATTTTGACGATGAGATTACCCGATATACTTTATACAGAAACTTTTACGATCCTTACCGACGGGAATGGGACCAGGGCAATTCGCGTTGGGATATCATCAACATGATACGCTTAACCAGAGCACTTCGCCCAGAGGGCTTTGAATGGCCAGAAAAATATTCTGGTGAACCCAGTTTTAAGCTTGAAGATTTGGCAGAATCAAACAAGATTCAGAAGGGCGAGGCTCATGAGGCTCTTTCGGATGTTCTCACGACGATTGAGTTGGCCAAACTAGTAAAACAGCGGCAGCCCCAGCTTTTTGCTTATGTTCTCGGTTTGCGCAAGAAACAAAATGTATCCAAATTCCTCGATGTTGAGGAAGGCAGGGCTTTTCTTTACTTTTCGGGAACGCTCTCAAGTAATCATCATTATGCGGCGCTAATGATGCCTTTAGCTCGACATCTAAGCAACCCTAATGGAGTTATTTGTGCAGACTTGTCAGGTGATGTTGAGCTGCTCATATCATCAGACTCGGAAGAGTTGAAGAACCGATTGTTTAAAACAGCTCGTGAGCGTTCTGAAGATATTCAACTTCCTCCATTAACCCTTGTTTCTGTCAACAAATGTCCTGTAGTCGCGACACCTAAACTCGTCGATAAAAAAGTGGCTCGGCGACTCGGTATCGATATCGATAAGTGTTATTTAAATTGGCAGATACTGCGCACAAAAGATTTAAAACATAAGCTTCAGCAAGTGTATGAAAAACCGATTTATTTTTCGGATAACGATGCCGAGCAGAGGTTGTATGAAAATTTCTTGTCGGATCATGATAGACATCTGTTGCCGGAAGTTCGATCCTCTTCAGCGCAGTATTTGGCCTCGGATGCGATCCAATTTGCCGATGTTCGGTACCAAGAGCTCTTGTTTAGCTATCGCGCTCGATATTTCCCGTCTTCACTATCTGAGGCAGAGGCGTCGGATTGGTTTAACATTTGCCGTCGAAGGTTATATGACGAGAAATCCAGATATACGACGTTAACACAATACATGTCGAGAATAGATGAAATGCGTAAAGACTCTAAATTTGCAGAGAAACATTTTACACTATTATCTCACTTGAGCGAATGGGGAAAGGTTGTCGGAAAAAAATACAATTTGCTCAATGAAAGCCGAGCATGACTCGGCTAGAGTGAAAGTAGAAAAAAAGATACACTGCTGTCAAATACACCTGCCTTAAGGAAGTGATGTGAATTTTGTTGGAGCTCATATTGTTTCTATTGATCAGTTCCAAAGGGTCGATGTTGAGGAAGTTTTTTCTGTGGCAGACCGGATGTTGCCCTATGCGCTGCGCCAACGAGTTACGCGCGTGTTAGAAGGCGCTATTTTGGGTAATATGTTTTTTGAGGCAAGCACCAGAACAAGAGTAAGTTTTGGATCGGCTTTTAACCTCATGGGCGGAGAGGTCCGTGAGACCGCTGGCTTTGACTCATCGGCTTTGATTAAAGGCGAATCTCTGCAGGATACTGCTCGAGTCCTGTCAGGTTTTAGTGATGTTATTTGTATGCGACATCCGGTTGAGGGATCGGTCGCCGACTTTGCTACCGCAAGCCGAGTGCCAGTTTTAAGCGGTGGTGATGGTGCTAATGAACATCCCACCCAGGCTCTATTGGATCTCTATACCATCCGTAAGGAGATGGCTGCGAAGGGAAGAGCCATAGATGGTTTAAAGATTGCTATGATTGGAGATCTGCGCTACGGCCGGACAGTTCATTCTCTCGGAAAATTGCTTTGTCTTTACAGTGATATCGAGGTGGTTTTAATTTCGCCCAAAGAGCTGCGTTTCCCGGCAGAACTTGTGGACTCCATGCGGACCTCGGGCATCAGAATAACAGTATCAGATCATTTGATTGAGAACATTACTGATGTCGACATTGTCTATTCCACGCGTATACAGGAGGAGAGATTTTCTAGTAAACAAGAGGCTGATCTATACCGAGGCAAATTTCGCCTAAATCATGCGATTTACACTCAATTCTGCCAGCCAAACACCGTGATAATGCATCCTTTGCCTCGCGACTCTCGCATAGATGCGAATGAGCTCGATGCTGATCTTGACACTCATCCAAACTTAGCGATTTTTAGACAAACTGACAATGGGCTGTTAGTTCGCATGGCGCTCTTTGCGATGGTTTTGAATGTAGTCGATCAAGTCGATGACTATGCATTTAATGTGCGCTGGTTCAATGCCCGGCAAACGTGATTCGTCTTTATGAGTTGATCAAATGAAAGAGTTTGACGACATTCGCCCTTACAATGATTGTGAGGTCCCCGCGGTAATCGCCCGTATAATTGCTGACAGTGAGTTGATTGATCTCATGTTGGGAGATCTTTTTTCAGGGTCATGGCAATTGTTCTATCCATGGCTAAGACCTTTGCTAAAGGCGCGGCTAAGATATCTGAGCAGAAATATAGACACTGTTGATATGCTGCAGCAACACCTGGCAATTAGACTTAAATCTATTCTAAATCGCACCACAGACGGTTACAGTTTCTCTGGCCTTGCGGGCCTAAAAAAGAATAAGTCATATGTCTTTATGAGCAATCATCGAGATATAGCGGTCGATCCGGCGATAACAATATTAGGCCTCGTTGAATCTGGGAGAGATTCCTTAAGAATTGCAATTGGGGATAACCTGTTAAGTAAGCCTTTTGCTTCTGATCTTATGAGAATAAATCGAAGCTTTATTGTGAAAAGATCGATTGTGGGGAAAAGAGAGAAACTGAAAGCCTTGAAGGTTTTATCTAAGTATATAAGACAATCTATATGTGAAGAAGGCATATCGATATGGATAGCTCAGGCGGAAGGAAGAGCGAAAGATGGGAAAGATAGGACCGACACAGCATTGCTAAAAATGTTGGCACTTAGCCGTGCCAAAGACCAGAATTTTGCATCAGCAATAAACGAATTGAATATAGTTCCGGTCTCTATCTCTTATGAGTATGATCCATGCGATGCTGATAAGGCGCGCGAACTGTACATAGCCAAAAAGGGAAACCCATATATTAAAACTGCCTTTGAAGATCTTGAAACTATTAAAAAAGGTTTTACTGGATATAAGGGTCGAGTGCATGTTCATTATGGCTCCCCAAGTAAAATTGAGGATGTTGGGGCAGAAAATTTGGCCGCTGATATTGATAACCAGATTTTCCGGGGTTATCGTCTTTTTCCAAGTAATATTGTAGCTTGGCAATTGCTTTATGATAGCTTAGACGTTGCTGCATTGAGACATGCCTGGCCTGATGAGGATTGGTTTCTCGCCCAATCTAAGTTCGAAAATCGAATAAAGGCATTGCCCAAGAAACATCGGGATATTGTTGTTCGAGCTTACGCTTCGCCAGTTTCCGACCAGCTGTCAAGCAAGCAGCTCAGGGTATAATTTTTTGTTGCATAAAAAAAGTAAAATTGTTATTCAAGAGGGATACAGTGATTTCCTGCGTTGTCGGGGTTTTCAACCTCGTTATGGGCAGAAAAGCATGATAGCTGAAATAGCGAAAGTATTAAGCCAATCTGATCGTGAAAAGCGACTGGCTGTGATAGAGGCCAGCACAGGTACCGGTAAAACAATTGCGTACCTCATTGCGGGTCTTCCCATTGCCCGGGCCCAAAATAAAACTTTAATTATTTCTACGGCCACGGTAGCTTTGCAAGAGCAATTAGTAAAAAAAGATCTCCCAGATTTATTGGCACACTGCGGATGGGACTATAGCTATGCCTTGATGAAAGGTCGAGGAAGGTACGCTTGCAATTTGCGTATACATCAATACTTAACAGAATTTTCCGCACCTAGAGATGTTCCATCATTCCAATTTGATGACGAAAAGGTCTTCGAGGATCCTGCTGCTTCGGATTTATATATGGAGCTGTCGGAAGCCATCGATAACGGGACATGGGATGGAGATCGAGACAGTTGGAAAAATCATATTGATGAACGTCTCTGGCGACCATTGACTGTTGATCGACGCCAGTGTGCCGGACGTGGTTGTCGTTTCATTAAAGAATGTGCATTTTTTAGAGCTCGAGCTGAATCTGAGGACAGAGATTGCATTGTAGTCAATCATGACTTGGTCATGGCCGACTTTTCTTTGGGGGGAGGAGTCATACTTCCCCCTGTAGAGGAGAGCATTTACGTCTTTGATGAAGCACACCGATTATGTGAGACCGCAGTTCGCCACTTTGGAGCAGATTGCCGAATAAATTCAAGCTGTAACTGGTTGGAAAAAGTGATTCGGCAGTGTCAGGCTCAGACAAAAATACATAAAGAGGATAGGTTACTAGTTGAATTTTTTTCAGTGGCCGCTGAGCAAGCCCAAAAACTTTTAAATTTACTCTTGGAAAGTTATCCAATCTGCGAGCAATATTTGTCCGACATTGCTGACTCAGATGATGGGAAAACATTTCGGTTCTCACATGGTAATGTGGACGATGATCTTCGCTTAATCAGTATTGAGATGAAACGGTTTCTTTGTGAATGGTTGAAACAAATCGAGTCATTGAATGACGTTTTGAGAGAAGCATTAATAAACCGAATCGATCAATCAGCCGTGGAAGATGCTGAGAATTTACTTCAAACAGTTGGTCAATGGTTGGGTAGAGCCGAAAAAATGGAGGTTTTATGGGATAAATTAAGTCGTGATGTGAGTCCCTATTCCATGCCATTGGCTTGTTGGATATCAAGTTTTACCTCTTCCGGCAGACGCGAAGAGATTTCGATAAGCGCTTATCCTATTCAAGCGTCAGAGCAGCTTTTAGAGAGATTATGGGGCAAGCCGTATGGTGTGGTGTTGACTTCTGCAACTCTGAGATCACTAGGCCACTTCAAAATCATTCAGCGGGAGATAGGTATTCCGGAATGTGCAAGTTATTTTGCTGTGGAGGATGCTTTTGATTATAAAAAGGCCGCGCTTCTAAGAGTTCCCGCGCTTGCCGCTGATGGAAATGATTCTGTTGCTCATACACGGTATATAGTTTCTTGCCTAGAGGGGCTTGTAGAGGACACAGGGGGCACTTTGGTCCTTTTCGCCTCTCGAAAACAAATGCACGAGGTCTATAATCAAATATCAGCCAAGCTCTCCCGAGATGTCTTGATGCAGGGTCAATGTTCAAACGACGAGCTACGACGTATTCATGTGCGCCGGATCGATTGCGATAGCCGAAGTATAATATTCGGACTAGCCACATTTTCTGAAGGAGTTGATTTGCCTGGTGATTATTGTCGCCACGTGGTTATTGCTAAGTTACCGTTCTCGGTTCCAAATGCACCGCAACATGAAGCTTTGTGTGAATGGATTGAATCGAAAGGAGGAAATGCCTTTTTAGATATTTCTTTGCCTGCCGCCTCCTTGCGTCTCACGCAGGCTTGTGGAAGATTATTGCGTAATGAGACAGATACTGGGATTGTCACGGTGTTAGATCGTCGTTTGGTCAGCAAAAGATATGGCTTGCAACTGCTTCACTCGTTGCCGCCTTTCGCACATGACCTGAATGCTACTTTGGAGGTCTAACGGGTTAATTCCGTCCTTCTATCTAGGCTAAACAAGCTTGCATGGGTGAAAGAGAGATGCAGCATTACTCCGTGGTTTTGTTAAGAATAAATGAATAAATTGTTGCAAGTATTTGGGATACTTTAAGGATTAAGTAAATGAGTGAGCTTTTTTTGGTTCGTCATGCGCAAGCATCTTTCGGAAAAGCAGATTATGACCAGCTATCTGAGCTTGGGGTAAATCAGTCTAGATGGTTGGGTGAATACTTCAAGAGGCAAGGTATAGAATTTACAAAACTAATTGTGGGCGATATGCGACGTCACCATCAAACATTAGATGGTATATGTGAGGCGATGGGAACCAGAGATCAAGACCGCACTGTAATTGCTGATCTGAATGAATATGATTTTGCTGAGCTGACCGCAGCCTATGCTGAATCGTTTCCGCACGACTCGTTGCTTCAAAAAGTCAAAAATTCTCCTTTAGATAAAAAAAATCATTACCGATTGCTGCGAGTCGCGTTAAGCGCATGGGCCAGAAACGAGATTACTGATGTTAACGAAAGTTGGGAGGCTTTCTTTGATAGGGTCCAAAAGGTTAGGCAGTATATTTTGGCTGGAGCAAAATCAGGACAACGGGTTCTTGCCATTGGGTCAGGCGGATCCAACAGTACATTTCTTGGACAAGTCCTCGATGCCCCTCCAGAGACTATTTTTGATTTGAATCTTCAATCAAGAAACACTGGCATTAGCAGTTACTTTTTCAATGAGAAAAAAATAACACTATCTTGCTTCAATATGGTTCCTCATCTAGACACCAACGAATTACGAGCCCATGTTACTTATTAAGGTATGTTGCTATGCAGGCTAAATTGATAGGGGGTGAGAGTGAACATGCAAACGGAATTTGATATGACTGGAAAGATTGCACTCGTCTCGGGAGCATCGAGTGGTTTTGGCGCCTTTTTTTCACAGATATTGTCAGAGTGCGGATGCAAGGTAGTAATGGGTGCGAGACGCATTGATCGATTACACCAACTAGAAGAGGAAATTAAATCTAAGGGAGGGTGCGCAACGGCTGTTGCTCTTGATGTCACCGACTCTAAATCAGTGCAAAATGCTTTTGATTTTGCCGAAAACCTATATGGGACAGTGAATGTCGTTTCAAACAATGCGGGAGTTGCGGACACCAAAAGCGCATACAAAATTGATGAGGCTGGTTGGGATCGTGTGATTGATACCAATCTGAAAGGCGTTTGGTTGGTGGCGATGGAGGCTGGTAAGAGGATGATGGCGGCTGGAGTGTCAGGAAGTATCGTTAACAGCGGCTCGATATTAGGCATCCGTGTGGCGCTTTTCAACTCCAGCTACTGTGCATCCAAAGCAGGTGTTATCCACTTGACTAAATCGCTTGCCCTTGAATGGGCTCATAAAAACATTCGAGTCAATGCCCTTTGTCCTGGCTATTTCCCTACTGAAATGACAAGTGGTTACTTTGATACAGCTGAAGGTCAGGAATACATTAAGACGATGCCGGCGAGGCGCATTGGTCGTTTGGAGGAGCTTCGGGTGCCCTTTTTGCTCTTGGCCAGCGACGCCGGGAGCTATATCAACGGGGCTGCCTTGCCAGTGGATGGGGCTCACAGCTTAGGAAACATGTATTAGCCTGTGCCTCATCTGTACAGCAGCTTTACGCTGGCCGTCAGCTGATAAAGAGTACCTTGGATGCGTTTCGATTAATAGCTAGAAATCAGCGAGCCCGAAAGATTCTGGAGGGGGGGAGAATCTTTCGGGCCACTGATAGGTGGTTACCAGCTGTAACCCAAAGAGAATACTAGCGCTTCGTTAGCGGCGTCACCTGTTCCCTCAAGCTCGTCTTCTGGCATTATGAGCGCAAAACCCACATCTATGTCCCCAACGGTGGTCCCGTAGCCAAGCTCGAAGTAATCTCCGTCGAACTCATCTCCAAAACTGCCGTATGTTGCGTAGAAGCCAGCGGTCAAGTCTATGTCAATTTGCAGGAAGTCATAATCTGTGCCGCCGTCGCCATCCCATTCGCCCACTGAATACCCGATACTTATTGGGCCATAGCCAGCGCTCAGGTTAATTTCTTCATAGGTTTCGTCGAAATCTCCCGTGTAATAATAGCCCGTGAATCCAACGCCGTAAGAGAAGCCCTCGATTTCACCCCCAAAACCTGCATATCCGTCGATCTCCAAACCGTCGCCTACATCAGCAGTCCACGCCCCGATATAAAATCCTCCGGCCTCGACGTCAATGCCGGCGCTACCTGAGGAGTTCTTTTGGTAGATTCCACGGTAGTAGTACTCCGAAACATAACCCACATTCATTGAGACGTCAGCGGCTAGCGCTGAGGATGCTGTGAAGACAGATCCCCACGTCAGTAAAACGACTGATAAAAATTTAGAAATTGCTCTCATTGTGCTCCCCTTAAAGGTTAAGTGTTAAATAGCTCGAAAATGAGCCGTCACCAAAGGGAATAGCAAATTGCGTGCCATAACACTGAAGGGCATAAATCCACCGCTTATCGTGTTTCTGATTGATTGTTTCCTATGTTTCAGCACTTTTAGAAGGCGTAATGATTCACTTTCGCACCATTTTGGGGCGATAGATCGAGTCTTAATTTTGCTCTTGGTCATCAACTTAGCCGCGACATTGCCATCCTCAGGCGTTAAACTAAGTTTTGAAAATTTGAGAGCAAATAAATGAGCCTTGAAAAAGAACGTCGTGAATATCGCTTCGCAGGACTTGATGTCGATTCCTTGGCAAAGGATCCGCTGACTCAATTTCGGCGATGGCTAGCTGATATTATCGAGCAAGGACTTTCCGATCCAACAGCGATGTGCTTGTCCACTTGCGCTGTTAATGGAAGGCCCTCTCAGCGAATCGTTCTGTTAAAATCATTTGATAAATCAGGCTTTGTGTTTTTCACGAATTTAGAAAGCCGTAAATCCCTGGAAATAAGGTCGAATGCCCGAGTAAGTCTACTCTTTCCTTGGCTTCAATTAGACCGGCAAGTCATTATCGAGGGCGAGGCAATTGAATTGTCTCGAGAGGAAGTCGTTAAGTATTTCATAACCCGACCCAAGGGATCTAAAATAGCAGCTTGGTCTTCGAGACAAAGTAAGCCGATTCAATCGCGATTTCAGCTTGAGGAATGTTATAAAAAAACATGTAGCCGCTTTGATGGAGAGGATATCCCAGTTCCCGATTTCTGGGGTGGATACAAAGTAGCACCAGACTTTTTTGAGTTTTGGCAGGGCAGAGAAAATCGTTTGCATGATCGTTTTAGTTTTTCTCTAGACGATTCCTCTTCAGTTTGGATTGTCAACCGATTGTCCCCTTAGTATCTAATATTGACAATTTCTAGCCGCCTTTGTCCAGATGGGGTGGTCGCTTCGACTTTATTGCCAACTGTTTTGCCCAGCAGAGTTTGTGCAATGGGCGAATCGATGCTGATCCAATTTTTCTCAATGTTTATCTCATCAGGACCCACAATGCGATATTCACTAATATCATTGTTTTCATCTTTGACAGCGATCCATGCCGAAAAGAAAATCTTAGATGGGTCGCGCGGTGGATCCTTTACAATTACGGCTTTATTAAGACGATTCGTCAGGTGCCGGATCCTGCGATCTATCTCTCGCAGTCGACGTTTGCCGTAAATATAGTCTCCGTTTTCTGACCTGTCACCGTTTTTCGCAGCCTCGTGCACAATTTGTGTTGTTCTCGGACGCTCCTCTTCCAACAGGCGTTTTAGTTCACCCCGCAAGATTTCTGCTCCTGGCGCAGTAATATGAGGTGAACTTTTTGGGGTTTGGGCACGATAACGGGTCATCTCAGTCCAAGTCGCCAAGATCAAGAGTCTTTCTGTAAAATTTGAGCTCTCTCTGAAGAGAATCGATGATATTTGCTGCTTTGCGAAATCCATGTCTTTCATCAGCGTATGTTACATATTCCACCTGAATTCCCCTATTTTTTAAACTGTCGACCATAGTTTTAGCTTGATTAGCTGGGACAACGTTATCTTGCAGCCCTTGAAAAAATATTACAGGACAATCAAGGCGATCAGCGTGATAAATCGGAGACCGTTTATAATACAACTCTCGCTCTCTCGGATAGGATCCTACTAAACCTTCTAGATAATGAGACTCAAATTTATGTGTGTCTTTGGCAAGTGACTCGAGGTCTCCGATGCCGTAAAAGCTGGCTCCCGCCTTAAAGGTATTCGTGAATGTCAAAGCAGCAAGAACCGTAAAGCCTCCCGCGCTGCTTCCACGAATAATACACCGTTTAGGATCGGCGAGACCATTTTCGGCAAGATGCTGCACTAAATAGCTAGTGTCCTCCACATCTGCTAACCCCCATTTCTTTAGTAAGGCTTCCCGATAGCAGCGGCCGAATCCGCTGCTCCCACGATAATTCAAGTCTGCTACCGCAAAACCCCGGCTCGTCCAAAATTGAATTTTTAGATTAAGGGCCGAAGTGGAGGCCGCTGTCGGCCCGCCATGACACATGACAATCAGAGGTGGTAATTCATTCCGAAGAGCAACATACTTAGAATTTTTTGGCTTATAAAAGAATGCATGGACTAGGCTGTTTTCTGAGCTGGTAAACTCTATTGGATAGGGTTCAGAAAGGTTCCTACTATCTAACTTAGATTTGGCTAGAAGCTTGGTGATCCTGGGAGAGCTGGGAGGCTGATATATTGTTTCTGCCCCTGTTTTGTGATGCAAAGTGATCACGCTGTGTGGTTTGCAAAAGTTGGACGCTATGCAATAGAATCTTCCATCATTGCAGGCGACGTTTTCCAGATGGCTAAAGTCCGATTCTATCGTCTTAAGTTCCCTTGCACTTATATTTATTGTTCCAGCATAACTGACTCCTTTCTCGCTCCAAATGCATGCAATTTCATTGGTATTGACAAAATCGAAGTAGCTTGCGCCTAGCTGCCAGAGAGGCCCCGCAAAGTCAGCTGAGACTGATAGCAGTGGTCTGCGTCCCGATGAGTGTAATTGAGCTCTCTCCAACTCGACCCTGTAAATGTTCCACCAGCCAGTTTTATCTGAAATGTAAAACAGCTCACCATTTGCAGACCATTTTGGTTGCACTATGGCTTCGTTGTTTCCTCCCGCAACCTTTATGAGATTGCATAGAGCCCCGCGGTCGTTTATTTTCGCTCGCCATAACTCATTTTCATCCCAGGGCATATTGGGATGATTCCATTGTATCCAACATATACTTTGGCAGTCGGGAGTCAAAGTGGGGTAAGCGTAAAAGTCATTTCCTGCGACAAGTGGTTTCACTTCCCCCCAGTCACTAGCTGCCGCGCGAACTGAGATTGTGGCGATAAAGTTACTTGTTCCAGTCTCTCCACTGCTTAGTTCACATACTGCAATAAGTCTTTCTCGAAACGGATCGAAAGACAAATCGGCGAATCGCCATTTTCCTTCTGGAGAAATCGGTTTAGGATTACCTGACGAATCTTGGACGTAGATGCGCTGATCATCGCCGTTTACGAAGTATAGTTGCTCGCCGTTTGGAACATATGCGCAGCCACCATACTCGTGGACTCTGCTCAGGTTGCTGAAGGGGGGGGGAATCAATTCCTCTATTGCCCCATTCATTCCCATACGAAAGATGATATTTCTGCCATTATCCCAAGGACGACTTTCCACCCAGTAGAGGAAGCCATTGTGCGAGCGGACGTAGTTGATGGCTGCGGCTGATTCGGCCACTAATGCGGCGCTAATATTTGAAGACCAAGAACCTGACAAGCGAGCTTCAGGCATTTTCAATCAAAACTCAATTTTGGGTAAGTGTGATTTGTTGTAATCTCTGTCGGTTGCATCGCTAATTAGGTCAACTTTGGATTGGTTTTGTTTTGAAACCGAGTTCAAGCAAGATTTTACTGAGCGTGCTGGAGTGATCGCCTTGTATTTCAATGATGCCGTCTCTGACTGTTCCCCCAGAACAACATTCTCGCTTTAAAGTTTTGGCAAGTTTTTTTAGCTGCTCCCGACTGATTGCGAATCCTGACAGCACAGTCACCCCGCGTCCT
Organism: Porticoccaceae bacterium; assembly: GCA_902557735.1. Lineage (GTDB taxonomy): Bacteria > Pseudomonadota > Gammaproteobacteria > Pseudomonadales > Porticoccaceae > TMED48. The sequence goes on along the minus strand of CACEBC010000012.1, from coordinate 4,747 downwards.
CTCCGACCTTTGCTTTCATGCCTGATTAAAACGGTGCCATCGCCCTTAGGTTTGCAATACTGCTGCTGTTTTTTAATTCCTCCTGCGGCTGTTGTAAAGACCAGTCGAGAGTTTTGCATCATGGGTTCTCCTGATTTATTTTCATAACCAGATCGGACACTTGCTCTTCTAATTCATCAATTTTTTCACGTGACCGCATCAGAACTGCGTTCTGCGCATCGAACTCCTCTCGCGTTACTATATCCAGCCTTTCAAAAGTTCTCATGAGGGCAGCCCGTAAATGCTGTTGAAGCTCTATACCAAGCTCATTTTCCATGGAAGGCAGCACATCTGTGAGTTGGTCAATAAAGTTTCTGAAAAATTTTTCGTTCATAACGTCTTACCACTTGCAGTTTTCAAAAATTTTATCAAACTTTCCATTTTTGGGGTAACGACATTTTTCAAAGACTAGTTTTTGGTGACCGTCGCACCACCTCAGTGCATCTGACCGGCTCAGATAGGTCTGATCGGTCTTTGACGGTGCAAAAAGTTTCGTAAAAGCAAAGCGATTCAGAAAAGAGGTCAAGTGCTAAGCGTTGTTCACAGATTGGCACGGATAATGCAGTTGCAAAAGTGTTAGAGCCATTCCAATGCCGTGTTTAAGCACTAACTACGGTGTGGTGGGGAGTGTTGGGTCAGCTTAGGTTTGATAGCCCTAGAACCTTCTGAACGTCGCGAGATTAGTCTTTTTCAGAGGTGCAGAGTTCTGACAGATAATTGAGTAGCGTTTTGGTTCGCCATTTTTGCCATCACAGTAGGCACGACATTTGATAGTGGTTTTACACGCCCACTTCACACAGGAGTTCGCATGAAACTAATAAGTGCAGTCATAAAACCATTTAAACTCGATGAAGTCCGAGAGGCTCTAGCAGATCTGGGCGTGGCTGGCGTCACAGTCACCGAAGTCAAGGGGTTTGGGCGCCAAAAGGGACACACTGAATTGTATCGAGGTGCTGAATATGTTGTGGATTTCTTGCCGAAGGTAAAACTTGATATCGTCTTAGCTGATGAGCTAGTGGATGGAGCGGTAGACGCGATCATGGCTGCGGCGAAGACAGGGAAAATTGGCGATGGCAAAATTTTTGTCATGGAGCTTGGAGAGGCGATCCGAATTCGAACTGGCGAGACAGGAGCTGACGCTATTTAGTGTTTGAATATTTAACAATTTTTAATTTTTTTGTTCTGGAGAGGTTATGATGGAAAATGATATTATTGAAGTAAAGTATGCCCTAGACACATTCTACTTTCTGATGTCAGGTGTGCTCGTGATGTGGATGGCGGCTGGCTTTACAATGCTGGAGTCGGGACTTGTGAGGTCCAAAAACACCACGGAAATTTTAACAAAGAATGTCGCGTTGTATTCTATAGCTTGTTGCATGTACATGGTGATGGGATACACGATCATGTACGGGGGAACTTCCGATCTATACTTACCTGATGGCTGGTTTGGCAACTCGATAGCGAATGCTTCGCCAGACGAAGTGTTTGCTAGTGGTGGTGATACATACTACGCGGGGGCTTCGGACTTCTTTTTCCAAGTCGTTTTTGTTGCGACCGCGATGTCCATCGTTTCAGGCGCCGTGGCAGAGAGAATGAAACTTTGGGCCTTTCTTGCATTTGCGGTTGTAATGACTGGATTCATCTACCCAATGCAGGGCATTTGGAGCTGGGGAGGCGGTTTCCTTGGGGAAACAGTGGGGTTCTCGGATTTTGCTGGGTCCGGTATTGTTCATATGTGTGGAGCTTCAGCTGCCTTAGCAGGAGTGCTTATAATGGGCCCAAGGCTAGGCAAATATAACGACGACGGAACGTCAAACGCTATGCCAGGTGCCAACATGCCGCTGGCCGCTCTGGGAACGCTCGTGTTATGGATGGGCTGGTTCGGGTTCAACGGCGGATCTGAGTTGATGGTTTCTAACATTGAGGAAGCGAATGCGGTCGCTACCGTTTTCGTGAACACTAATGCCGCTGCCGCTGGTGGTTTGCTAGCCGCGTTAATAACATCTCAAATAATGTTTGGAAAAGCTGATCTGACGATGGCGTTGAATGGAGCTTTGGCGGGACTGGTTGCGATCACCGCAGATCCTCTTTCACCCACAGGAGGTTTGGCCACTTTGGTCGGCGCGATTGGTGGAATAATCGTAGTGTTCTCGATTATTTATTTGGACAAACTTAAAATTGACGATCCCGTAGGGGCAATTTCGGTTCACGGCGTCGTAGGTCTATGGGGTTTAATCGCTGTCTGTCTTGGCGGAGAGGTTGGCATTGGCTCCCAGCTTACTGGTGCGTTAGTAATATTTTTATGGACATTTATCATGTCAGGAATTGTGTTCTACATAATCGACATGGCAATGGGTGTCCGAGTTTCCGAAGAGGACGAACTTAAAGGTGTCGATGCCGCTGAGTGTGGTATAGAAGCCTATCCCGAGTTTACCGCTTCATAATATATTTCCCATCCCTTCAAACGGAGCTTTACCGGGGCCCAGCGCCCCGGTTTTTTTTGCGTCATGGCTCGATGTGTTTTCAACGTCGATCTTATTAGGTGCAATTACGTAAAAAAAAAGGTATCGTGCTCAATCAAGCTAACAAAAAAGAAAACGATCTATGAAACTAATTACTGCAATAATAAAGCCTTTCAAACTCGATGACGTGCGTGAAGCATTGTCTGACATAGGTGTCCAAGGTATAACTGTAACAGAAGTGAAAGGATTTGGACGACAGAAAGGGCACACGGAGCTCTATCGAGGAGCTGAGTATGTAGTTGATTTCTTGCCAAAGATAAAGTTAGAACTCGCAGCGGGATCGGAAATGGTGGACTCGGTTGTAGAAGCCATAACAAAAGCTGCTGCCACTGGCAAGATTGGAGACGGGAAGATTTTTATCTCCTCACTTGATGAGGTAATTCGTATTCGCACCGGCGAAACAGGAGCGGAGGCGATTTAGATCAAAGGCGTCACAGCAATCGCATCATCTTTGTGATAAGTGAGAAAATGATCGTTCTTTCTGGGTAGCTGGCAGTGGCTATAAACGATGGGGTTAATGGAAGTAGTTTTGGTTTTCATGAAAAATTCAAATGCTGCGTCGTTTCGAAGAACAGCTTGTCTCATATTTTTTTTGCACCTTAGCCTTACTGAATCTTTAATCGCAGCAGATGAGGCGGGTTTGGTTCAAAATGACACTGACACACCTAGTGTGATCGTTAAACTTAAAAAAGCAAGGCCAGAATTTAACTATAAATTATTAGGGCCTTCGGACATTCCCGGCTATTTGAGAGTATCTATACAGAGTGGGCCCATTCTGTATGTTGCGGCAGATGGATCACATTTTTTTGATGGCGACGTCTATCAGGTGACAAACTCAGGATTCGTTGATGCCGAGGATATAAGGCTAAAATCTGAGAGAGAGAAGGCATTTTCACAAATTGACAAAGAGGATCTCATTGTTTTCGCCCCGGTGAATGGATCCAAGGCCATAATCAACGTGTTTACAGATATAGATTGCGGATACTGCCGAAAACTGCATTTGGAGGTGGACGAACTTAATAGTTATGGCATTGAGGTCAGATATCTAGCTTACCCTCGGGCAGGCCTGCAATCAAATTCCTTTGAAAAGATTGCTACCGCTTGGTGTGCTGAAGATCGAAAGGATGCGCTTACGCGCTTGAAAAGGGGAGAGGAGGTGCCTCTAGTAGTTTGTCCGGAGAATCCGGTTGCATATCATTTTGCTATCGGTCGTGAATTAGGGGTTGATGGAACACCCGCCGTGGTGCTCATGGATGGCACTATGCTACCGGGTTACAGGACGGCCAAGGACTTCGCTCAATGGCTGGGATTAAAGTAAATCGGGGACCGAACGCGTTATAAGTGTAAAAGAAAAACCATAAAAAAGTGTTGTATCAATAAGTTATAGATTGGATACGTCAGCCAAAGTAGAAGAGGAAAAAATGTGAGAGATGTTCGTCTAGGAATATGTGGCCTTGGAACTGTGGGTTCGGGCGTTTTCAACCTTATGAGACGAAATTCTGTCGCGATGGCGGCCTCGGCTAACCGCAATATTAGTATCGGTCACATTGGTTCTAGGCGAGATCATCCAAAATGTGATACGAGTAATGTTAAGGTATCTCGAGACATCTTCCAGGTTGCAAAGGATAGCGATATAGATATTGTAATAGAGCTGATAGGAGGGACGACTGTGGCGCGCGATCTGGTTATGACATCAATCGAGCATGGAAAGCATGTCATAACAGCCAACAAGGCTTTGATCGCTGAGCATGGGACACAAATTTTTGATTTAGCTCAACGACACAACGTAATGGTCGGCTACGAGGCTGCTGTAGCCGGAGGCATTCCGATTATTAAGGCTTTGAGAGAGGGTCTGTCAGGGAATAAGGTTAACTGGTTAGCGGGCATCATCAATGGCACCAGCAACTATATTCTCTCGGAAATGGATAGTAGAGGCCGAGATTTTGCAGATGTGCTGGGCGAGGCGCAAGAAAAAGGTTATGCGGAGGCAGACCCCACCTTTGATATTGAAGGAATTGATGCAGCGCACAAGCTCGCGATTTTGACGTCGCTGGCCTTCTCAGTCCCTCTGAATGTCGAGGACATATATGTGCAAGGCATTACTGATGTAGATCAGTGCGATTTAGCATTCGCCCGCGAATTGGGCTATTCCATTAAACATTTAGGTATTGCCCGCCAGTCTCAAA
>CACEBC010000011.1 GCA_902557735.1 Porticoccaceae bacterium | reverse complement strand
TTATAGTTACACTAGTGTCCAACGAGCGAAGGGTAAAATCTTTGTCCCCAACCCTATACCAACATCCATTTGGCAGCAGAACAGCTTTGCAATATAATTTGGCCGAACGTTGGCAATACAGGATCAAAAAAAATTGGAGCATGATATTCCAGCTCGACTCAGGATCCCTGTCAACGATGCACTGCAATGGTTAAATCACGAGAGTAGTTCTAACTATCAATTGACCGGCATTTTAGGCGCCGAGCAAGTAGACGATCTCAACAAGCCTTTTGACATTGGCCTGATACTTTGCGATGGCGAAATATGTGCCCGTAAGCAGATCGAATTCACACCGACCAATGGCGGTTTCGTTTTCTCTCAACTCGAGCTAGAAGCGCCCACTATTCCGCCTTATCTGGATCCTCCAGAAGAAGTCCGAAAGGGATGGATTAATAATGAATTATCAAAAAATGAGTTCATATTGCTGATTTTCTACCGCGGCCTGTGGTGACCTCCATGTCGCTTCGAGTTGCGAAGCTTTGCCAGAACGAGAGTAGCTGACGAAATACGGGCCGCTGGTGGTGCCGTGTATGGCATAACGTCAGAACCACAAACGCTGGCCTCCGAAGCCGAGAACGAATGGGAGCTCCCGTTCTCGGTGATAGGTGATCCGCATCATGAGATCAGGGATCTATGCACAAAAAATCAATGGTTGGACATTTTTTACAACCCCGACGACGGTCACCTGGGATCACGCTCCTGGGTTTCTCATATAAAGGGTTATTATCAGCCCGCGACGCTTGCTATACACAAATCTGGGCGAATCCTATACCGCTGGAGATGTGTTCCAAAATTCAAAAATCTCAGTGGTGCAGGCGCCCGTCCCGAGGCTAAGTATGTGTGGGGAATAATCCAAGAAAATATTGGTAAATCTCATGATGTGGCAATCGATAAAAATCCCAGAATGGCATACAAAGAACTTTCGTGGATTCAGTTTTTGATAAACGGGTCGGCGCACGGCTGGTTTCTCATGCCAAAAATGTTCCCACTTGCGAGACAGGGCGATAAGCCGAGTGCTAATCCAACTCGGATGGGCGGGCGAGTCGCGGGGTTCATAGCCCTTTGGTCAACTTTATTTTTGACTCTCCCCGCTGGTTGGTCTGCAGCAATATTTGGGGCATGGCTCGCAATTTACATCCCCGGTCTCATTAAGCTTCATAACACCTTTCAAAACGAACCTGATGATTACTGAAATATTCTAACTGAGCATCTATCCCCTAGGAGGCAAACCATGAATCATAGTCAGAAATTGAGTTTCTGTTCCAGCCCATCTGTGCTTGGATAGCGCTTGATAATCTTCATCGGCATACCACTCTTTCGCCCGCTTTTCCGATGGAAAACTAAAGATAATCATTCTTCCATTCCTAGGATCCCCCTCTAGGGTCTGGGTATTATCATCGTATGTAATGAATGTTCCGCCATATTTCTTAAGAATAGGGAAAAATCCCTTTTCGTATATTCTATACTCAGAGGCGTCTTTAACATGCAGATTCACTACCATATATACTGGGATATCACTCATTTTAATTTGTCTCCTTTTGTTCAATTTAGTTTTAAAGTCAATCAGCCTCTAACGTCTTAAACCATGAGGAGACTGCTCTGCCGATATCCACCGGGGAGTCCTCTTGGATGAAATGGGTTCCCGATACTGTCACCTCGACTTGATTTGGCCAAGACCTGCAGTACTCCCGTTGTTTCCCAACTAAGATCGATCCAGGATCAGCATTAATAAACAGCTTAGGCAACTCATCGGTGGTTAATAGCCACTTGGCATAGCCTGACACCAGGTCGACCATCTCGCCTGGTTCTCCAGCAATTGGAATCTGGCGCGGCCAATTGAGCATAGGCTGGCGATCCTCTCGGTGTAAAAAAGGTCTGCGATAATTATCCATTTCCTCTTGGGTTAGGCTGCGCAGTATAGAATTGGGTAAAACACCCTCAATGAATAGGTTCCGTTCGAGTATAAGATCTTCTCCTTTTTTACTCCGGAAACCTTTAAATATCCCAACCGCTTCCTCCGGCCAGTCCGCCCAAGAATCGAGGGGGCACACTATGCCTTCCATGTAAGCAATAGCTCGTATTGAATCTGGATTTTGTTGGGCCCAATAAAAACCTAACGCAGTGCCCCAATCATGAGCAACAATCGTCACCGACTCGCGAACTCCAATCGCATCGAGAAAATCTGCTAAGTATCGATAAACAACGTCGAAAGTGTAGCGCAGAGGCCCTTCCTCAACAGGCAACTTGTCGGAGTCGCCCTGACCTATAAGGTCTGGAGCTATTACCTCTCCAAGACCGCTCAATTCCGGGATGACATTCCGCCATAAAAAAGAAGACGTAGGGTTTCCATGAAGGAGCAAAATGGGTGGCCCTTTCCCCTCATTAATATAGGCTATCCTCTTAGTCCCGACCATTTGGAATTTCTTTTTGTAAACCAATTATTTTCCCCTTACCATGAAGAATACATACCCTCTGTGTTTCCGTCCAACTTTGGTTGGCAGTAATTGAGTAGAGTTGGCGATGACATGCGAATTAATCGATAAACACTATACCAAATACTGCGCCGTCGTACTTAGAGATTGCGGCAACAGGAGAATACTCTTTTCAGCTGGCCAAAAATCCTTGCGCTGTCTTTCACCCTTGAAAAGGTGACACTAATCCTAGATAGTGCGCACAAAATACTTTTTGAGAGCGCGACATTATGACTACCAATCTTTTCGATCTTACAGGAAAAATTGCGCTTGTTTCCGGAGCGAGCCGCGGCATTGGCGAGGGAATCGCAAGAGTATTCGCCCAACACGGGGCACACGTTATTGTATCAAGCCGCAAAATCCACGACTGCGAAGCTATAGCGGAGGATATAAGACAAACTAATACTTCTTCAGAGGCTCTAGCGTGCAATGTGGGGAGGATGGAAGATATTAATAGTGCTTTCGAGCAGATAAAAGCGAGGCATGGCAGACTTGACATTCTTGTTAATAATGCAGCCGCTAACCCTTATTTCGGACATGTTCTCGATACTGACCTGAAAGCTTTTACCAAAACCATTGATGTAAACATAAGGGGATACTTCTTTATGTCAGTGGAGGCGGGCAAGCTCATGAGAGATCATGATGGTGGCATAATAATTAATACGGCATCGACTGGAGCACTAATGCCCGGTCCGGGTCAAGCAATCTATTCAATTACCAAAGCCGCCATAGTCAATATGACGAAGGCCTTCGCTAAAGAGTGCGCCCCCTATAATATCCGAGCAAATGCTTTGCTACCTGGACTTACCAAAACAAAATTTGCAGGAGCACTCTTTACCAATGACCAAATATATAAAGGAGCAATTAACAGAATTCCCATGGGCCGCCACGCCGAGCCTGAAGAGATGGCTGGAACAGCATTATATCTCGCCTCAGAAGCTTCCAGCTACACCAATGGAGAATGTATCGTTGTTGATGGCGGACTGGTAATCTGATCTGGTGGAAGACAAGAAAGGACCTCGTCAATACACAATTATGAGGAGGCTAATGTCTCACAAAGTTCATACTATGGTTGAGGATCAGAGAGCAGAATATCCATCACTCTGCCACGCAATGCTTTTTTCTGTCTAGCAAGGTTTTCCAGCATGTTTCTCTCGTGACCCTCAAAATACAAGAGATTTTGTAGCGCCTCATCGAGGTCGCTTTCATCGAGCCAAGTTTGTAGCTCTGAAATATCGTCGTTTGTCAAATCAAGGTACTCTTGATCTTCACCAGTGAAAATAGACATCCAATGCTCACAAGGTTCGCCATACATACCTGCCGGGCAGTCACACTTGATTCGCAAAGACCCACCATCACGAACAAATTTGCAAGTGTATGGTTGAACTGACGTTCCTTTAACCCGAAAAATCTTTTCTTTGATCTCACTACCCATTAATTATTTCCAAAGAAAGCCAGTACTATGAGTTTTCTCTGATAAAATGCATTAGCGTCTAGCGGGATCCGGGGAATGAGCATGCATCGTCATTCTCTTGTTGGGAGCAACCGACAACTACCCGTCCATTCTTTGAAGGGCCTATTATCAACTGCCATCGCAGTTTTAACCGCTAATGTTTCCCGATTGATTTCTGTTGTATTGGTTCTCGTTTTTCCATCGCTCCCTGGTCCTTCCGTGTGCTCCATTACTATAAGAGTGGGACCTAGCACAATATCACGATAGTCTCTTTCCTGCATGTCAGCTTTTGAATATCGCATATCTATATTTACTTGGAATGCTTGCTTTGTATCCGTTTTCGGATCACCTTTCACGCCATAGTCTTCCGCGTCAAAGCTTCTTTTGGTCTTGCAATCCAATTTGACCGTCTGAGCATTAACGGAAGGGATAGTCAACAATAGCATCAAAATAATGTAACGCATCAAGAGCTCCAGAGCCAGTTTGTGATAATGCCTTTTATTATGCACAAATGGAAGCGCAAGATACGATGATAGTAAATATTTGGAGGATATAGTATCTATTCTTGCCCTGTAAAATCTGACATAACCGAAAAAAAACTCAGCGCAATTAATGTTGGTTTCTAGTATGCTCGAACTAAATTAATAGTTCTGTCGCGAGCCTCAAAAAAATACCGAGATCATAATTAAGGAGGTACAGGTGTTTATTATTTCGGCCATTATCGATTTTGAAACAGAAAAGGAGAGAGATGAAGTTGTAAAGATTTCCATCCCAATTCAGAAAGCTACTAGAGAGCAAGAATTGGGATGCATCAGCTACTGCTTCGCTGCCGACCCAGTAGTCCCGAATAGGATGCAAGTATATGAGCTTTGGGAGGATGAACCTTCAGTGGTCGAGCACTTCAAACACGAGAACTATAGAAAAATGCTCTCGCTGTTCATGCAAAGTAATATCATCACTAGTGAAAATCAGATTTATCGAATAGATCGACATGAACCAGTCTATGATATCGACGGAAATCCAAAAGACAGTTTCTTCAGATAGCGTCAGGTAACCTTTTATATGGTTTTGGTTGCAAGCATCCTCTCAGGTAGAGCGGATGGGCGGGTTGGCCCGATGTATTCTCTTTTATGCAAAACATCGGAGCCATCATTTGAAGGATCTTAGAATCGCGATCACGGTAGTGGCCATGATTGCCCCAAGCCGCAATTTTTATTTCAGCGATTTCAGCCATTTTTTGCAACCAAGAATCGTTGTCTTTTCCCACTGGATCAGCCATGTATCTTATATTTTTAGGATCAGTGGAAATACCCGCAAAAAGATTACCAATCAAAATAGCCCCATAGCCCCAAGCACGAGCGAAGTTGATGCAGCGGATAAGCGTGGGGTCTTCGCGTTGATCATCCGCAATCGACGGGTTCAAGGATACAAACATTACTGAGGGTAATGCGTTGTCCCAAGACCGCCAGAGCGCGTACCGATAACTTCCGCATTCAGAAAACTCCGCACCCGAACGAGAAATCAGCATTTGTTAAACAATGCAAAAGTCTTGAGTCTGCTTAATATTCATGGCGACCTCGCTCAGATTTGATCTCAACATACTCCGGGAGCATAAGCCGGCTGTCATTGAGGGCCGCTCGCGTTTGTTGGCGCATATATTCATAAATCGCCAACACCTCACTCTCTTCAAGATCTGTGAACTGCGGCATGCCATTAGGCAAAAGCGCCCCATCAGCCACAACGGCCTTGAAATATGAGTAGTTGGAATTAGCCAATGATTCTCTCAAGTCAGGTGCACCTGACCCCGCGCTATTAAGTCCCCCGCCATGGCAAACACCGCATCCGGAGTTGTGATATAACGCATTACCTGCGTTGGCCTTGTCGATATCTATTTTGGTATCAGACGTAGCTGCAGGGGTAAATTGGTGTCTCATGTTGTTGATAGCAGGTAACTCTGCTTTACCTGACAGGCTAAAGCTCAACAACCTAATCCCAGGTGCCTTGTATTTCCATCCCATTCGGCTAAAAACCGGCAAACCAAATGACGAGAGGCCACCCCATCCAACCAAAATAGCTATGTGTTGTTCACCGTCGACGGTAAAGCTTATTGGCGGCGCATTAATGCCACGTTGCGCATCAATCTCCCAAAGTAACTCTCCAGAATGCGCATGGTAAGCTTGAAAGTAGCCCTCTCCATTGCCTTGAAATACCAAATCACCAGCCGTGCTGAGCGTCCCACCATTCCAGAAACTACTATGCCGAACTTGCCAAGCCATTTCACCCAATAATGGATCCCAAGCTAGCAGAGAACCGGTTCCATCATTTTGAGTTACTTCGCTGTAATCAACTAAAATATTTACTCGCAAGAACTTATCACGGAATTCTGGATCGGGACCAATCGAAAATTCGCCACCCAGTTGAGTTTCCGCGATATAAACTAGTCCGGTTTCGGGGTTATAACTTGAGGACTGCCAGTTTCTCGCCCCAAATGGACTCGGCCAAATTCGGGATGCTCCGCCTTTTCTGTACTTAGCCTCTTCGCTCAAAACAGGTCTGCCAGTATCCAGATCGATATAATCTGCCCAGGTTGATTTGGCATATTTTTCCGCACTCAGAAGTTGGCCGTCATTCCGATCAAGAATATAGAAATGCCCGTTCATGTGGGCCTGCATCAAGACTTTTCTGTTTTTTCCGCCAATTAAAAGATCTGTCAAGATCATGTCCTGCGTTGATTTGAAATCCCACCTTTCGCCTGGTAGGGATTGATAATGCCAAAGGTATTCACCTGTGTTTGGATCCAGAGCCACGATAGAGCCCAAAAATAAGTTATCTCCTTTTCCATCACTCCGCAAATCATAGTCCCAAGGATCCCCGTTTCCCACACCGATGTAGAGTTGATCAAGTTCTTCATCATATGTTATGCCATCCCAGACGGTCCCGCCGCCACCTGTTTTCCACCATTCACCGAACCACGTTGCCGCTGCCATCTCCATAGCTGAGTTTTCAAAGCCATGTGAAGGGTTTCCCGGAACGGTATAAAAGCGCCATAGCTGTTCACCACTATCGGCATCGTAGGCACTGACATATCCCCGAGTTCCATACTCCGCACCACCATGTCCTATTACAACCATATTGTTGAATGCTCTAGGAGCACCAGTAATTGCTTTGCTCTCGGTTGGTTCAAATGTTTTAGTAGACCAAAGTTGCTTCCCGTGAACGCTATCTATCGCTATTAAACGTCCATCCGTAGCACCAATGAAAAGTTTACCATCTAGGTATGCCAAACCACGATTTACATTCCAGCCGAGCGCTATGGTCCGAGGAGAGTGCAAATGAATTTGAGGGTCGAAGGTCCATAATAGTTCTCCACTTGCGCCATCTACTGCTCTAACAATTGACCTGTCACCGGAGAAATAAAGAACACCCTCGATTGCGAGAGGGGTACTAACAAATTGAATCGCATCGCTAAGGTCGAGCGACCAATCCAGTCCAAGCGATTTAACATTGTTCGTATTGATCTGCGCAATCGGAGAAAAACGTTTCTCTGATAAATCGTTACCATAAGAAGACCAATTAACTTCATTTTCTGAGGACGATATCGCGTTCTCGCAGTCATCTTTGCACTTGTCTTGAGCGCAACCTACACACAAAAATGACACAATTACTATTAAGCTCAAAAAAAAGTGATTCATGTTCGGTCCAAGTTTGAATAAATAATTAAAAAAGCTCCACTCTTTACGATTATCCCGCCAAAGTCAGTCTACGTCAAAACAACTCCTTCGATAAAAACAGCGAAACATTGCATAAAATATGGTTATTGAGATTATGCGCAATGACCTCCGGTTGAAATCTGCAGGATTGAAGCTCTCGGCGACTAAAAAAGATTAGAATGTTTTATAATGCCTTTGCTCAGATTATTATATTGATAGAGTTTTATTTTCTATGAAAAACTTGGTGGAGTTGATTGGTAAGACGCCTCTTATACGACTGGGTGGACCATCCAATGAAACGGGATGCGAAATTCTAGGCAAAGCTGAATTCGTCAATCCGGGTGGGTCAGTAAAAGATCGGGCTGCTTGGTATATTATCAGGGATGCAATCGAGACCGGAAAACTTCAACCTGGTGGCACTGTCGTAGAGGGGACCGCAGGCAATACTGGCATTGGATTGACACTTATTGCTAATTCTCTTGGCTTTAACACTACCATCGTGGTGCCAGAGACACAAAGTCAAGAAAAATTGGAGATGCTGCGTGCTAGCGGTGCGAAATTGATTAAAGTTCCGGCGGTACCGTACAGAGATGAAAATAATTACATCAAATTTTCCGCACGGCTAGCACAAGAACTCGACGAGGAATTACCTCAAGGAGCAGTTTGGGCAAATCAGTTTGATAACACTGCGAATAGGCTTAGTCACTTCGAAACCACGGGTCCCGAAATCTGGGATCAAACTAAAGGCAAGTTAGACGCTTTTGTTTCATCTATTGGGACAGGTGGAACGATAGCCGGAGTGAGTCAGTTTGTGAGACAAAAAAAGAAAGATATCACGATTTGTCTTGCAGACCCTCCTGGTGCGGCTTTATACAACTACTTTGTGAATGGACACTTAACAGCAGAGGGATCAAGTATCACTGAAGGAATTGGTCAAGGACGAATAACTGACAATCTTAAGGGTACTCAGATTGACAAGGCCTATCGTATTCCAGATCAAGAAACTATTGATGTCATGTTTCGACTAACACGTGAGGATGGCCTGTTTCTTGGAAGCAGTTCTGGAATCAACGTCGCCGCATCGATCAGATTAGCAAAGGAAATGGGGCCAGGTCATTGTATTGTTACCATACTGTGTGACTCGGGAACCAGATATCTTTCAAAACTCTATAACCCCGAATTCCTTGAATTAAAAGGCCTGTCATTTCCCCGATGGTTAAATCAATAAAAAGGTTAAGCGCTTCCTAAGTAGACGCCATTAAAAATCTCGCTTGCCCTAGTTGAAGGCTAACAAATTTTTCTTCCTAGCATCATTTCTCTTGGATTTTGGTATTTATTAGATTTACTTCCAGGGGATCAATCGAGCCTACCAGTAGCATTGCAATGCTCTTACCGTCAATCCTACGAGTATGCAATCCAGCCGACGCCAAACGGCAGATTCCGTCCCAAAATGAAAACGGATCAAAGGAGGGATCAGAGAGTTTAATGCTTAACTTGAAGTGCCTTTTTTTGGAAAAATCATTTTTGCAGCCTAGAAACGACTTCAACACCGCAAACGCTGGCAAAAGCAGCACACAAAGAATAATTCGAAGCCTTTACTCCCTGGGCTCTGTCAATCGAAAGGTTTGGTGGAGCCTAGCGGGATCGAACCGCTGACCTCCACAATGCCATTGTGGCGCTCTCCCAGCTGAGCTAAGGCCCCTGTTTACCATTCTCGAATAATATTCAGCGTGCTTGGGCAAGTCAACCGAATATATTTCTGACAAATCGTTTGATTTCTGGGTCTCAGGGTCTTGGCGCAGGACCCATATCTCGATAAACTTACCCTCAATCCCAGCGATAGTTATTGCTTTGGCCAAGTCACATACTGCGTATCTTAACCGTCATTCCCAGCTATTTGTCGTAGTCGTTGCCGCAGGCGCCATATTTCCTTTGCTTTATCTGAGGCAAAACTTCGAGCTGTCTATCTTAGAATCATTTGATATCACTAGAATTCAACTCAGCAACTGCTATGCGTTAATGGGATTGATTTTTGCGGTGACCTACCTCCCGAGCGGCTGGCTCGCAGATCGCTTCAGCACGAAACTCCTAATAATTAACTCATTGGTGGTCACCGGTTTACTTGGCATCTGGATGGCATCTATACCTTCTTACCAAAACCTGTTGTTAATTTTTGCGGGCTGGGGCGTTTCGACAGGATTGACCTTTTGGGCTGCTCATATCAAAGTTGTCTCAATTCTGGCGGGGGAGAATTATCAAGGTCGATTTTTTGGGTTATTGGACGGCGGCAGAGGGTTGGTAGAGGCCATTCTAGCTACTGCGGCACTTTGGGTTTTTGCCTCCCTGCTGAATTACGAAACTGGTGATTCTGAGTTGGCTCTCACACGGGTCATCTATATGTATTCTATCGCTATCGCCATAGCCACTTTACTTGTATACATTTTGTTAGATGACTCGAAATGCGGCTCGCCCTCGCCACAACCGACAGATCTTTTAATTGAAGCAAAGCTAGTTTTTTCGCACCGAGACGTTTGGATTGCAGCTATCTGTATATTGTGCGGCTATCAATTGTTTTGGGCCACCTATTCCTTCTCAGCTCACCTGCAGGAAAATTATTCGCTTACCGCTGTAACCGTCGGATCGATTACGGTCGCGAAACTCTGGATGCGTCCGGTAGGGGCGATCGCCACGGGCTATATCGGAGATTGGTTTGGGAGAGAACGGACATTGGGATTTGCAATGTTATTTGCCACGTCTTGTATATGCGCCATTGCTCTGATGCCAGAATCGAGTGCGACTGAAACTCTGCTCGCAATAGTTCTGGCTGCCGGTTTTGCCACCTACGCTGTCAGAGGGATTTATTGGAGTACACTTTACAATTGTGAGATTCCGGACCGATCCAAAGGTCTTGTAATTGGCTTGATGTCTGTGATTGGTTATCTTCCTGACATCTACTTACCACTTATCAATGCTGCTCTGCTGCAAGAGTATCCGGGGAAATTTGGTTATCAACTCTACTTCCTCGGTATTTCAGGATTCGGTTTAATAGGTTGTATGTCAGCTTTTCTCCTGAAACGTCCTGCCTAGTTGAATAAAAAAACTAAATCAAAATTTTCTGTGAGTTAATTGCTGATCAAATCTGGTGGTGATTGCCCTGCAAAAAATGCGGTTAAATTCTCGAGCACCTTAAATCCCATGGCCTCCCTTGTTTCTTCTGTTCCACTTCCTATATGAGGCAACAATACAACGCGCTCTAGTTTCAACAGATCTGAGTAAATTTTGGGCTCATGCTTGTAAACATCAAGGCCAGCTCCTGCTATAAGTTTATTCTTCAAAGCATAAGCCAAGGCCTTTTCGTCCACGATGGAACCACGCGCGGTGTTGATTAAAAATGATTTCTTGGACATCAGCTTAAACGCATCAGACCCAATGAGGCCATTTGTCTGATCAGAGGCGGGACAATGAATACTTATAAAATCAGATGTACTAAGCAGTTGTTCGAGCGATACTCGTGACACCTCAAGACCCGCGAGTTTCTCGACTGAAACTTCTGACCGAGAAAAGTATTGGACTGGCATTTTAAAACCATGACTAGCTATTTGAGCAACTCGCATCGCAATGCGTCCCATTCCCACAAGTCCCAACGTTTTTCCTGTAATTCCAGTAGATAGCATCTGCGTTGGGCGCCAGCCATCCCATCTATTTGAACGGATATATCGCTCTCCTTCAGAAGCTCGCCTGGCAATCATCAGCATCAGTGCAACTGCTATTTCAGCGGTTGCCTCGGTCAATATCTCAGGCGTGTTTGTAACGGTTATACCATTACGATGAGCCGCGTCAACATCAATGTGTTCAATGCCAGCGCCATAATTGGCCAATATTTTGACTGTATTATTGGCACAATTGAGTAATTTTGCATCTATGCGGTCAGTCACGGTGGGGCAAATTGCATCCGCCTCACTGAGCGCCGACTCGACCTCCGCAAATGTGAACGGATGGTCATCGATATTTAGCTTGACATCAAATTTCTCACCCAGTTTGGTTTCCACTTTACTAGGCCATTTCCGTGTTAATATCACTCTGGGTCGTTTTTCATTCATATTGTAAAAGCAGCAAAACAAGTCGTTATGGAATGGCCATATGCAAATAGAATGCTAAGCCTTTCAAACGTTTCATCTGACTGAGAAGATCGTATTAAAACTCGAAAAAACACCATTTAATCGAGTGCTGAATAAGTTTTTTCGAGTCTCTTCAAACCTTTTTTACTCACACCACCAATTAAATCTATAGCAAATCGTAAGCGTGCGCATGACACGTCGGGCCCAAGAATATGCATCGAGTCCATAACCGATATAGAAGCACTACTCCCTGTTATCGCTATGAATAAAGGCTCTAAGAACACCTTCAATTTCATTTTCATAACTTCAGAAAGACCTTTGAGAGTGTCGAAGATACTTTCACGATCCCATTCCTCTAACTTTTCTAACCTCCACAAAGCATATTGAAGAATTTCAATGATTTCCTCGCTGCTTTTGTCGGTGCCCAGGAGATCAGATTTTTGGATGGGTAGCATACCTGAAACAAGGTGACCCCCCAGTGCAGCGATATCGGAGAAAGTTTCCATTCTTTGTTTAGCGAGAGGCAGAAAACGCAGTAGCGCATCACGATTTAAGGCCCATTCTTGGAGACGATCACCCAACTCATCATCCGAGAGTTCTTCCCGAATCCAAACTCCATTGAGCCACGTCAATTTTTCTAAATCGAATACAGGGCCGCCAAGAGAGACTCGCGATAAATCAAAAGCGGCCACCATATCAGAAAAATGAAACTTTTCTCTATCGTCAGGCATGGACCATCCCATCCTGCCAAGATAGTTCAGCATCGCCTCCGGAAGATAACCCATCCGCTTGTAAAATAGTATGCTGGTTGGATTTTTGCGTTTAGAAAGTTTGCTCTTGTCGGGATTCCGAAGCAGTGGGAGATGACAAAATATAGGGATTGACCAACCAAAATATTGATACAGTAAAATATGTTTTGGCGTTGAGTTAATCCACTCTTCACCCCGTATGACATGACTGATGCCCATAAGATGATCATCGACAACGTTCGCAAGGTGATAAGTCGGGGTGCCGTCCTCTTTGAGCAAGACCTGCATATCAATTTGTCCCCAATCTATGCTTATCTGTCCTCGCAGCATATCATCAAATATGCAGGGGCCCTCAGAAGGCACAAACATGCGAACCACATATCGCTGGTTGTCTTCTAACCGTTTCTCGACTTCCGATCTACTGAGAGTAGAGCAACGGCCGTCATATCCCAAAGGTAGGTTCTCTCTCAGCTGCTTTGCCCTCAACTCGTCAAGTCTTTCGGGGGAGCAAAAACAACGAAATGCCTGATTTTGCCTTACTAGAATTTCTACGTGCTCTCGGTATATATCCGTCCGCTCGCTCTGACGATAAGGACCTCTGTCTCCCCCAATATCAGGACCCTCATTCCACTTAATGCCCAACCACCTAAGGGATTCGAGAATCCTTTCCTCTGATTTTTTACTGGACCTCGCTCTATCAGTATCCTCCACTCGCAGTATAAACTGTCCTCCTTTATGGAGAGCAAATACCATGTTAAAGAGCGCTATGTAACCGGTTCCTACATGCGGATCTCCTGTGGGTGAGGGAGCAATTCGAGTGCGCACAACCATTTCAAAATCCCCCTGGCTATTGATAGATTTGACTAAAAGTAAAACGAATTATACTTGCTACAGGAGGCATGCCCAAGGGTGCGGTCAGCATAAATCGCGCGAAGAACGATGTTTTTGAGTATCTATCTGTTTTTGGTAAACTTTTGTAAAATCTTCATTAGCAGACTTGCAATACCAATCAGAATCGATAGCAGCAAAAGCCAGCAAGTTGACACATATTTCAGGATAACTCAGTTAGTTATAATGTCGAGGCCGTTTGCTGCCAGCGGTTGAACCATCTTGCCCATGTTGCTCGCTTTTTCGCTTGACGCATTCCCATCAACAGCGCGTTTTGCAACGCCCTGAAGAATCGCCGCAAGTCGAAAAAAACTAAATGCCATGTAGAAATTCCAGTTGTCAATTTTTCCAAGCCCCATCCGATCAGAGTATGCTTGCAAATAAGCTTCCTCAGACGGTATGCCTAAAGCTTCGATATTCACGCCAACCAACCCAGAGGAGGAAGCCCCGCCAGCACTTTTGGCCGGCAAACGCATTCCCATGCATTGATATGCCAAATCTGCATAAGGATGTCCCAAGGTTGATAATTCCCAGTCAAGAACTGCTCTGATGCGCGAGTTGTCGCTGGTAAACATGAGATTATCCAAACGATAATCGCCATGCACGAGCGATACCTTTCCATCATCATCGGGGACATTTCCGCCTAACCAAGCGATCAACTCGTTCATTTCAGGTATCACTTTTAGCTCAGACGATCTGTATTGGGCTGACCATCTGTCATACTGACGCTGAAAATAATTCCCCGGTCTACCGTAATTAAGCAATCCGACTTTTTCTAGGTCTACCGAATGGATGGCTGAAAGAACTCGATTCATTTCGTCATAGCAATTGCTCCTTTGCTCATTTGACTCCAGAGCCTCCAACGCCGATGACCAATGAATATTCCCATCACAATATTCCATAATATAGAACATTGATCCGATGACCTCTGGATCCGTGCACAAGTGATAAACCTCAGCGACTGGCACATCTGTTTCCGAGAGCGCTTCTAGAACCCGATACTCACGGTCAACGGCATGAGCTGACTTGAGCAACTTGCCTGGAGGCTGCCGTCGCAAAACAAATGGCCCCGCCGATGATTCTATCTTAAACGTGGGGTTAGACTGCCCTCCCGGAAATTTTGTTGCAACTATTGGACCTTTGAAGTCTGGCTGATTGGCTTCAAGATACCGACATAATTTATTTTCATCTAACACATTGACGTTGGTCATACTCGCTTCTTTTTATCTAAATAATTTACACCATGCATAGAGCTGAGCGTCCATCCTTCCGCACAGTATTAATTGAACAAGACTCTAAATGATGCAAATCTACCAGGGTTTACTCATTTCCATTCCTGGCATGGAGTTAAAGTAGTGAATCTCCACAGCACGGTGGGCGATTTTCCAGACCCCTTGGCGCCTTTCAAATTGATCGAGATAAGTGGCACCGACCATTTGCACCTCATCGTCAGGATTGGCCCCCATGCAGTCGACGTTACTGATACCCTTTGCATGATCATCGTCAACAAAAGTAATACATAAGTTCGTAGTTAGGTGATGCGACTCACGCCAAACAGGATATAGAATTTCTTGGACGGCCCTCCGGATTCCTTCGTGTCCATGGAATTCACCAAACAGAGGCCCAATGTCCCAAACAGCGTCCTCGTGCCAAATGCCAATAAAACAATCCCAATCTCGCCGGTCGAAGCCATGACAGTAGTTGGACACCAAGTCTCTCATGGCGTTTCGACTTTCGATTTCATCAATTCGCCTCTCCAAAGCCTCGATTTGATTAACTTTGATATTTGATCCGTTCATAAACTGTGCTCTCAATCAATTGTTAGTTGCAAAATCAAACTTTTGTGGCCCTGTTTGCTCTGTTAGCCGCGATGTAGCCGTAGGTCATTGATAATCCCAAGGGTCCTCCCGCACCCCAATAAGCCTCCTTAGAAGGAGATGCGATGCAGTTGCCCGCTCCATAAAGACCCTCCACGGGCTCGTCGTTGCCATTCATTATTTGTGCGTATTGATTGACTACAGGCCCGCCGTTGGTATCCAGCGTTCCAGATGTCAGTATAATGGCATAAAGATTGCCGCTGACATCAATGGGATGAAGAACGAGATTTGGATAGGGGTTTTTCGGCCACTCAGTATCTTCATTCATGGCATTAAAAGCCTGGTTCCAAGCGATGTCATTGTCTGATCCTCCGCGGCCAAATTCCGAATCCTCACCTTTCTCCGCATCCTGATTAAAACCACGAATAGTATCTGATAGCTGCTCTTCAAAGTTGGCGTCCAAGGCAACGCCTCCGGTATTCTCAGCAATTGAGGATAAACGCTCCGAAAGGTTTGCTGCCAACTCATTGATACCTTTCCCATTAACAGTATATGCATCAGAGCCCGGTGTCGCGGGAATTGGCCACCGTCCAGCAAAGGCCTCGGCACTTCTCTGATCATAAACCATGAACATGAGGTGATTGGTAAACTCGGCCTTTGAGGGATCATAAACCCCATGTATTTCAGCACGATCATTGTAGTTCTTCTTTTCATTAACGACTCTTTTGCCGTATTTATTTACCTGGATCATAGAGTCACCTGGTACATAAAAGACCCCATAGGGCACGGCCCTACTGACCATAGCTTGCTCGACTGGTAGTTGCATGCGCCACGCCCCAGACATATTGCCCATCTTGGCACCAACATCTGTTGCAATTTTCATAAAATCTCCCGTCGACAGCGGCAACGCACATGAACCATGCACCGGAGTGCGCTGAAAATCAGCTACATAGCCTTTGTTATGAGAGTAACCGCCAGAGGCAAAGATAACGCCTTTTCTTGCTTTTATAGACACCTCTTTACCATTTGCGTTCGCTATTAGGCCGTTTACACGGCCATTTTCATCCGTTACCAGTCGCTCAGCAGAATGCTGCAGCAGAATCGGGATTCCAAGTCTTTTTACAGCCGTTTCCATCTGACGCATCATCTCGATACCCTGCCCTATTTCGCCCGCAGAATTAACCACCCCGACAGCGCGACCAGTGGGGACTTTATTCTCAGGAACGTTATCGAGATAGTCGGGCGTGGGGCGGTTAGCTGACCACATGGTCCACTCAACAGCGTTGAGTGCTTTGAGTTCAATGAGGCGATCGAGCGCGACATAAGCATTATCATAAAACGCCTCAAGAAGTGCGAACTCTGACGGTGCAAGCCCCAAGTCGGGGGCATCCGGATGATATTTTGTAGGAAAAGAATAACGCGCGAGGTACTGGAGGCAATCTTCTTTAATATCACTTATCCCTTGATTCCTGAGAAAAACACTATTTGGAACCCATATGACGGCAGCAGTTTGCATCGAAGTTCCACCATAAACGCCTGCCTTGTCTAGAATAACGACGTCATCACCATTGTCTTTTGCTGTAAGTGCCGCTGTGGAGCCACCGATGCCGGTGCCAACGACAATAATATCTGTCTCTTGATCCCATCTCGGGTCATTAGATGATTGTTTCTGACTGCACCCAGCTTGAGAAGCCAGCAAGCCAACGGCTGCTGCACCTCCTGCGCCAGCGATAATTTTTCGCCGTGTAATATCATTATTTTTTTTAGACATAGTTCCCCCTGACATATAATGGTTTTGTTGGAACAGAATAGAAAGTGATCCTGAGACACTGCCACAACTGAGGTTCAAATTCAATATCCACTTGTTACCTCCAACCCGGCTATGACCGAGATTAAAAGCTGCGGTCGCTTGATTGAACGCATAAAAAACGGGCGACCTTTACTTAGGGATCGCCCGCTAACTCTCAAGTCTCCGAATTGACGTTCTAGTTATACTCAAACATTAGCTCGACGCCAACTACTCGTGGTTCTTGAATTGCACCGTATGACCAGAGAGGTTGTACATCATAACCCATAGTCCAAGCGTCCTCGTCAGTCAAATTTCGACCGAATACGCTCAAAGTGATATCGTCGCGCCTGAAGTTGACCGAGGCATCCAAAGTGAGGGTGCCATCATCATTCTCAAGTTCGGGAGTATTCTCAGTGTCCACGAAGTGTCTGTCAATGTATCTCCCTGCCACGCGCAGCCAAGCCTCTCCTCCGGACATATCCCAGCTGTAAGTGGCATCAAAATTAGCCGTAATATCTGGAGTTCTTCTCATCTCACGACCGCTAAAATCCACGGGTCCGGCCGTTGAGTTGTAAGCAAACTCGTCATATTCTGCATCGAGAAGGCCAGCGTTTGCTCGAATATAAAGCGCATCGGAAACCTGTGCTTGAATCTCCAACTCCAATCCCGAAATTGTAGCTTGCGCAGCATTTCGCACAAGAGAGACCTGACCAGTAGCATTTGAGGGATCTGCCTCTTTGGTCTCCTCTTGTTTGTCTTCGAAGTCCATTGTAAACGCGCTAGCGTTAAATCTTAGTCTCCCATCCATCCATTGGGATTTGATACCTACCTCAAAATTATCAACTGTCTCAGGATCATAGGGAAGCGTGGCCTCGGTTAGACCGCCGCCAACCCTTCCATTGTAGCCACCTGCGCGATATCCACTGGAAAATGTTGCAAACAGCATCATGTCCTCATTGAAGTCATACGTCACGCCAATTTTGGGAGTAAACTTACTCCACTCCTTTTCGGGATGATTGCCGCTGGTGTCCGCTTGTCCTCCGATCTGATGTGACGTCTTCCAGTCTTCAGTGTACCTGCCGCCTACGGTCAACGACAGTTTATCGGTCATCGCGTAATCAGCCTCAAAGAAGATTGCATCCGATTCCGACCACTGATGCGTGTACTGATATATATCAAGAGCAAGTGTGGGCGGGTTAAATCCGATCCAGCTGCGAAGCCAAATCTCATACTCTGATTCGAACATATACAATCCAGCAACAACATTGAATCGATCTCCATCGTCGTAGGACAGCCGGAACTCATGGCTTGTTTGCTCGTAGGTGGCAGGACGACTCGTACCATACATCAAAGTGTCTTGCAGATCCCATGTTGATAAAATGCTCTCGTCTGTCTCATAGAATCCATACACGTAATCCAATGTCAGAGAATCGTTCAGTTGGTAAGAAACCTTAAGAGATGTGAGTTCTGATTCGAAATCAGCAAGGCAAGGCATCTCCTGAATAGTTCCAATAGGTGTAATCGCAATGCCATGAAGGGCCAGACCATTGGCAGCATCGTACTCAGGCGTGGCTATGCCATATTTGTTAGCGTCATTAGCATCCTCATATGTTGATGGCACATAACACGCCCCGCCCGTAGTTTGACGATTTCCCATTTGCGGCGTGTCAGGTCCCTGAGCGCAATAGCCAAATGCATCACACAATATGTGCGGCGATCCACTCGGTCTCGGACTCGGCTGGGCAGTGTACACAAGCGCAGGTGTATCTTGATCCATTTCGTCTTTGTTGTAGCTCAGTTGAACCTCTAGTTCATCTGAGGGCGTCCAAAGCAGTGCTCCACCATAAGCGTTAAAATCATTTCGGCCTTGATCTCTGTCCCAGTGAACATTGTAGTAGTAGCCCTCTTCTTGTTCACGGCTTGCCGCGGTCAATTTAAGCGCCAGTTCATCGGACAAAGCCATATTGCCAACCGCCTCGAAATAAGAGGTTTCATACTCCTCAAATCCGGCCTTTATCTTGAGACCAGCCTCACCCGTGGGCTTCGATCTGGTGACTATAATTGCCCCTCCCAGACTGTTTCTGCCAAACATCGTGCCCTGAGGACCGCGAGCTACTGTCATAGTCTCGAGATCAATACTCCGAATAATAGCTCCAGAATGCGCATTTATGGCAACATCGTCAATGATGATCGGTACTGCTGGTTCATAATTCTTCTCAACGTCCTGTATCCCCATGCCCCTGATGTAGAACGCAGCGCTTCCCCCGGGACCCTGATTTGTATCGGCTAAGATAATATTTGGTGCTACGCCCGCGAGCCCTTTGATATCGCGAGTAAACTGCTGATCGATTTCGGTTGTGCTGAGAGCGCTCACCGCCAACCCGACGTCCTGCAGATTCTCCTCTCGCTTGCGAGCTGTAACAACGATCTCTTCTAGTGCTTTACTCACCTCTTGAGAAAAAGCAGCGCTGGTCCAAAGCGAAGGCAGAACCATTGCGATTAAAAATAGATAATTTCCGATCTTGGCTAAAAAACGAGTCACTATATCTCCCCCCTTTTAATTAAGTGATTTAGCGATTCCGATGAATTGACAGTCCTCAAATTTGAACTCAAAAAAGAGCTTATCTAGGGCTTACCAACGCATTGGCAGCAATGTTACATACTTTTGTATCAAATTCAATACAACTTGATCTTGATTTTTAGGTGACTACAAGCAATTTGAGGTATCAAAGCGGTTGACCATGGAGAAGGCGAAATGTTGAGCCGCTTAAAACCCTTGGGGGGCAGAGAGAAACGGGGACCTTTTTAAGCAACAAGCAAATTCCTTTCTGGTTTTCTAACGCCCCGAACGCCTCGTTCTCACGTCTTGTCAGTTGGAGATTGCATCGTTGTCTTGCTTATGCTGGCAACAAGCTGCTTATCGATAAAATTTTCAACGTGCTCGGTAGAAAAAAGATACTTTTTACCTAATCTCCAAAATGGAATACCGAGAGATTCGTCATAAATTTTATTATAAATAGTCTGTTTGGAACTATGTGTAACCGACGCTAGATTTTCAAGCGTCATGTAAGGACCATACCTATCTATCAGTCGTTGTGGTTTATGCACATATACCCCGTCAACCGATGAAAAAATGATTATTCATTGTTGGATATTAATGTCGACGACTGGATATTACAACATTTTAAATCTTGCTATGAAACTTATGTTCGCATACGATATAACTTGATATAAAAACCTATAATTTGATATATTTTTGATAAGGAGCATAAAGTGTATTCTAAACCGCGTGTAGCTTTTTCCTTTATTTTTTAAGAAAGAGTTTTAACATAAAAAAATTAAAATTTCTTTAAAACTTAGAGAGATAACAGCTTTACTGCGACACCTAGCTAGAGAAGACATAATTGAGAGATTTACCAAAATGATATTAAAAATAAGATATAATAAAGTATAAATCTGTAAGCTTTTCTCGAAATAAACCCTACAGCCAACCATGCAATCGGAAGAGATGTCAAACAATAAAATCAATGTGCTGTGCATGAAATGGGGGACAAAATACTCTCCTGAATATGTAAACACACTTTATTCAATGGTGAATAGAAATCTACTGAGATCCTTCAGATTTATTTGTCTGACCGACGATCCAAACGGCTTAGATGAAAAAATCGAGACTTTTCCGATACCAGAACTTTCAATAAATTTATCTGGCCCTGAACGGGGATGGAATAAACTTTCTGTATTCACTAAACCATTATATGACATTGAGGGTAAGGTTCTGTGTTTAGACCTAGATCTCATCATAACGGGTTCTCTAGATGAGCTTTTTGATCAGCCCGGCGATGTTTTGATCATAAAGGACTGGATCAAGAAAGATGGCACTGGCAACTCTTCGGTTTACCGCTTCGAGGCGGGTTCACATGCCGATGTCTTGGATCGGTTCCAAAATTCATTCGATACGATAAAGCGTATGTATAGGAATGAGCAAGAATATTTATCTTCCGCCTTGTTAGATAAGAAAGTTTTATCTTACTGGCCCGATCGATGGTGCAGGAGTTTCAAGCGACATTGCGTAAAATCGTTTTCCTTTCTGATGGCTAGAGAAACGGAAGTGCCCAATGATGCAAGAATAATTGTTTTCCACGGGAAACCAGATCCTCATGAGGCAATGGCAGGAGAAAGCGGTAAATGGTACCGTTATTTTAAGCCAGCAAGCTGGATTGGCGATTATTGGCACTGAATTAAAAAAACAACTTATTGCTTGCCGTTTACAAAACGGCCATGCTTTGCATAAACAAAGGGACCCTCGTGATGATAGCTGGCTTTCATGTTAACCCGTCGTTCAATCTCATCAAGCATTACCCGAGTTATATGGGGCAACTTCAATCCACGAGCCTGGTTAAGTGTAACCCAATGAATCTCAAGCAGCTCTCCTGAAGCCTGAGATGAGACATCATGTAGACTTTTGTTGTCGACATATACCATAAAAAAACGTGCATCAAATCTACGATTTCTATAGGGAGGTGTTATAGCGCGCGCCACATAGTGAAGCTCCTCAAGTTTGGGCACCATTCCATGGCGCAAAAACTTCCCCCAGGACTCGGAACGGCTTTTGGTAACTGAGGGAGCAGTTTTCCCCAGAATCAATCCAGTCTCCTCATAAGTCTCTCGTATAGCTGCCAAAGCGAGTGCTCGTGCTTTTGTCTCGGAGCAACCTTTCATCAGTCTCCTAAGCACTGCAGGGTGGAGCTCACTTGGCACCCTGACACGGCCATCAGCGACCTCGACTTTGCCACCGGGAAACACAAATTTATTGGGCATAAATATGTGGTTTTCAGATCTCTTACCCATGAGGACACGTGGAGCCTTTCCATCCGTTCGCAATAGAATAAGTGTCGCGGAATCCTTTGGACGAGCTGCTCTTCCGCTCTCTCGTCGCTCACTTTGGGATATGTAATCATTATCAACTAGAGGACTTGCTCGCAATTTTTTATCTCCAATATCTGGGTGTTCCGTGGAAAACTTTTGTGTGCTCTGAGGGGTTTTGATTCCGATTGCCGCAGAGCTTCAGCAGCAGGACCCTCGGCAAATAATGATATTCAAAAAACCAATGTGGCTCTATGGGCAGCCTACCGCCCCAACGCACCCATCCAGTTGTGCGATTATGATATTGTAGCAATGTTACTGTTTGGAATGATTGTTAACATTGAATAATTGCTAGAGAAAACTAAGGATCGCCAGTTATTTATGAAAATTCTTTTTACGCTAGTGTTTTTGTGCCTAATCACGCTGGTTCTTCTAGATCAGAGAGAGGACATTTATGACCTGCTAATTTTTCAAGGTGCACAACTCCAAATGAGTAACAACCGAATGAATGATTTTGAAGACGGTTTACATGTGTCACTCTGTGGTGCCGGGGGGCCAATGCCTGCTCCAAAGGCTTCCGGCCCATGTGTCATTGTAGTGGCAGGACAGAAACAGTTTGTGATAGATGCCGGCACAAACGGCGCTCGAAATATAGCCAGAATGGGTTACCCCTTAGGTGAAATTGAGGCATTATTTCTAACCCACTTTCACTCAGATCACATCGATGGACTCGGCGAATTGGCGACTTTAAGATGGGTGAGCGCGGCAAACCCCAGGCCTCTAAAAGTATTTGGACCCAGAGGAGTAGAAGATGTCGTTTCAGGTTTTAATGAGGCATATAGAGCAAGCGCACTCCACCGTAACGAACATCACGGAGACGGCGTAGCCCCTCTTAGTGGCAGAGGAATGGTAGCCAAACCATTTCATTCACCTCCCCTTGGGACAGCTTTAGAAATATTTCATGACGGCAATACCCTAATTGAGGCCGTAAGGGTGGATCATGGTGTGGTTTCGCCAGCCATAGGTTATCGGGTCAAATACAAGGATCGATCGGCATTTATCTCTGGTGACTCCAATAAATCAGCTAATATAGTTCGCTTTGCAGCCGGAACAGACCTTCTGATACACGACGCATTAGCACCAAACTTGGTCGGTCTAATGAACAAGGCTGCAAAAAAAATAGGCAACCATGTGATGGCAAAGATCACCGTGGATATCCTTGATTATCATGCAAGCCCTATGGAGGCAGCTGAGACAGCTCGAGAAGCTGGAGTAGGTCACCTGCTCCTCTATCATATCGTGCCTCCGCTAATTCTTCCTGGCCAAAGTTCAATTTTTCTTGACGGGGCCGAGGCCATTTTCCCCAACATTACAGTTGGTCATGACGGCACCTCGTTTTCAATGCCAGTTGGGACAAAAGAAATAAAACTAACTCGGGACGCTCTCTGAGATTGAGCATACTTTTATGAAAATTTACATAAATTTAGCCTCTACCAAGGCAGTCTCGTAAGCGAAAAACTCTAGTATGACCTCAGGTCCATGCTTGCTCGCATCAACGGGATTCGTCACAAACATCTGGGATTTGATAGAGAACATCGCCCTTGATGGGAGCTCGCAAAGCTGAGTCTGTGATTTAGAGGTTAAGCTTGATTAAGGTTTGCCCATGTTCCGTGGAACCCCAGTGGGACACGATTAGGCAATATAACTTCAGCGAGAGGCGGTCTCGCTAGATCTCTGGCATCCAGTATCAATACACTGGAGCAATTTGTTTCAGCATTGGTAACAAAAGACACTACATATCCATCGTCTTCTTCGCTGGACCCCAGTCTTGGCACAAATGCTGGCTCAGAACCAAAGATATTCTTCCCAAAGCCATGACGAATAGAGCTCCCACTACTTAGATCATATTTCAAGATCCCATCGAAAAGCTGAGTTTCGGTATTAGAAATAGCCCCGTGATATGAGAAGCGGGATTTCTTTCCTGCAAACTCGAGGTTCACAACGGGAAACTCGCTGATGGCATCGTCAATCTGTTCCTCCCTGCTCTCACCGGTTCGCATATTCATCGTCCACTTGGTAACGACCGCTCGAAGTGCTAAGACATTAACCATCGGGGCATATGGACCATACTGAATTGGCATGTCTAGACCATTCTCGATCATCTTGCAGCAGTATAAAATAACTTCATCCCCCTCCTCCCAAGCGTTGATCACATGGTAGATATAGCATCCAGAAAATTCGAACCATCTAATTTTTTTGCCACTCGCATAACGCGGCAATATGCCAAAACGGGTTGGCAAATTCTTATCCTCATGGATGGCCCAAACTTTTTGCCTTAGCCCCTGCTCAGTAAACACTACGGGCAAGTCCATAAAGATAGCATAGTTCTCTGTAATAGCCATATCGTGAGGCAACCTAGGGCCAGGCAACTCGATCTGAGTAAAGTGTTGCAACTGATTATGTTTGTCGACTACCCCGAAGCTATACCACGGCTCGTAAAGAGCATAGTCAAAAAACAGGAGGTCCCCGCTGGTGCTGTCCACCTTAGAGTGCGCAGATACGTTTTTCGGTAAAGCACCTTGAAAGTCATCCTCACCAACTGTCTCCAGAGTTTTCGCATCGAGACGCACTGGTTTTCCACTGATATACCAGAGAGCCATCAATTCACCAGCATGCATTATCAGATCAGTATTCGCTGTGTTCTTATAGACCGTCGAGCTGCCATCGGACACTGCTTTGTTAAATATCCCGGATCTTCTAAGCTGATTTTTTTCGTCGGCAAGGAAATCCTTTGAGCGGATGTAACGATTTCGGTAGCTCGCTTTGCCATCCTCAAAAAAAATGGCATGCACCATTCCATCACCATCAAACCAGTGATGCATACCTGATGGTGTTTTCTTAGGATTCGGACCATTCCGGTAGTAGGCGCCAGCAAAATCCTTGGGTATTTCGCCTTTCACCCGGAGTTGATCTATGGACACTTCTTCGCGGACAGGAGCATAAGGCCCATGGAGATAAGGATTTAGAGCGTTTAGATCGGAGTTTCTGGCAGACATTGGCATTAACCCTATTAAAAATCTTGTTGCTTAGCTTGCTAAATCGTACTCGTAGTGTAATTGAGAAATGATTGCAGCTAAAGGTTCTATTGTTTTTACCGAACCAACCCCATGTCCTGCAGACCACACGTCTTTCCATGCTCTAATCTGACTCTCGGAGTTGGATAAATTAATTCCTGTTGACTTATGCATACTTTGAACGTCAAGACCCATCTTTTCTAATGACTGACGAAGATAATAAGCCTTTGCACCTGTCACCTTATCCGTGAGAATGAGATCCTCATAGCAGGCCTCCACAATAGTCCTTTTATATTCCTCACTTGCAATACTCTCGGCCGACGCAATAAACCTTGTACCCATATAACACAGATCGGCGCCTGCAACTTCTGCTGCGCGCACCGCACCTCCAGTCCCAATACCACCTGCCAATATAACTAATCCATCAAAGAATTCCCTTACCTCGCTTACGAAAGATAAACCAGCGATATGACCGGTATGACCTCCTGCACCAGCTGAAATTAATGCAAGCCCATCCACCCCCTGTCCAACCGCTTTTCTCGCATGCTGGAGCGAATTAACATCAGCAACCACGCTGCCGCCATAGCTCTGAACTGTTTCAATAACAGGCTCGGGTCCTCCAAGGGCTGTAATAACGATCCTAGGTTTATGATTCTTTATTAGGTCCAGCTCATCTTTGAGTCGATCATAACTTCGGTGCGTAGTGATGTTAACTGCATATGGGGCCGCGGAAGGGACTTTGCCAAGTTCGCTACTGATATCATCGAGCCAGCTGTCCAATGTAGAAATGTCCCGAGCATTCGGGAAAGGAAAGGAGCCAATCACTCCAGCGAGACAGCTTGCTTTAACTAACCCGGGTCCAGATACTAGAAACATAGGTGCAACGACCACCGGCACCCGCAAGTCATTAAAAAGTCTAGACTTCATAGCCAAGCCCGCAAACAATATCTCATCTAGGCATACTAATCATTGCATGCTATTTAAGCAATGGATAACATGCACGCTGAGGGGTGATTGAATGGTTGAAAGAATATACATTCTTGGTGGTGCACAAACAGATTTTGCCCAAAACTTCAGTCGTTCGAACAAAAATCTTTTTGACCTCTTTCAGGTCTCCGTGAGAGAAGGGCTGGAAGACGCAAAGATTGAAGCAGAAAACATTGATGTCGGTCACGTAGGCAATTTCGTGGCAGAGCTTTTTACCGGCCAAGGAATGCTTGGCGGCTACTTCGGACACGTCGATGATGGCTTCTATGGCATGCCAAGTTCTCGGCATGAAGGAGCCTGTGCCTCAGGATCGCTGGCCATCTTGGCTGCGATGGCTGATCTTGAAAGTGGGCGTTACGAAACTGCATGCGTAACAGGCCTAGAATTAATGCGTAATGTCAGTGGTGAAATTGCGGCAAAAAATCTAGGAGCAGCCGCTTGGGTGGGTCGTGAAGCCGAGGGTGCCCGTTATCTATGGCCAGCAATGTTTTCAGATTTATGTGATGTTTATGAGGAGCGTTTTGGACTGGATTACGCGCACCTAGCTGAAATTTCGAAGATTAACTTTGGCAATGCTAAAAACAATCCCAACGCGCAAACACGAAAGTGGCAATTCAGCGATGCATGCTTCACGCAAGATGACAAGCAAAATCCAATTATTGAAGGATGGATGCGAAAACAAGACTGTGGGCAGGTGACCGATGGTGCGGCGACAGTCATTCTAGCGACAGCTGACAGAGCAAAGACACACTGCAAAAATCATGGCTTATCTATTCAAGAGTTAGCCTATATAAAGGGTTGGGGACACACGACTGCACCCATGTTAATGGCTTCAAAAATGGAAAAAAGTGAAATTAACGGATATGTATTCCCGCTAACACGCAAAGCCATTACTGACGCATATCGAAGAGCCAACATAAGCGGTCCTGACGACCTAGATGCAATCGAAACGCATGATTGTTTCTCAATCACCGAATACATGGCTATTGAGCACTTTGGCATTGCTGAACCGGGCAAAGCCTGGCAGGCGATTGAAGAAGAAAAAATTAATATGAACGGTGTAATTCCAATTAACCCCTCTGGAGGGCTAATTGGCCAAGGTCACCCCGTCGGGGCAACCGGTGTTCGAATGTTGCTTGATGGTATGAAGCAAACCACTGGAAACGCTGGAGATATGCAGGTTGCTGGTGCCAAGACAGTCGCCACGTTTAATGTAGGTGGTTCCGGCACAACTAATGTTTCTTTTGTCGTGTCTACAGCATGAAATTCACCGAACCATTCATTTTCGATGCAATCCGCACCCCAAGAGGGCTTGGTCGTGCCCCAAAAAATGATAAACCGGGAGGGAGTCTCTCATCCTGCGCACCTCATGAGCTTGTTGTGGGGCTGATCGACGAGCTAGATAAACGTAACTCTGGTCTACTGGAGAACATTTCATCCTTGACCTTAGGATGTGTAGGACAAGTGAAGTCTCAGGGCGGGCACCTCGCCCTAATCTGTCGTTTAGCATCAGACATTCCAAATCACGCACCTGTGAAGACTTTGAATAATTACTGTGTTTCAGGATTGACCGCGATCAATGATGCCGCGACGACAGTTCAGGCGGGAAAAGATGGTTTTTTAATAGCTGGTGGGGTCGAGAGTCTCTCATCCGTAGGGTTCCTTGGTGATAACGCAAGTTACTACTCCGATCCAAAACTGAGTGCATCGCTTAATTGGGCCCCACCAGTTATGGGTGCCGAATTAATAGCTACGATTGAAGGGTATTCAAAAAGAGAGCTCGACGAGGTAACACTCAAATCGCATAAAAAGGCCGCCATAGCATGGCAAAATGGCTCCTATAAAGATAGTGTTATAGCGGTAAAAGACAATAAAGGAAAGATTTTACTAGACCATGATGAACTCATAAGACAAGGTTTGACAGCAGAAAAACTTGGCAGCATGCCGCCAGCCTTCGCCGAACAAGGTAAATTAGGCTTTGATAAAATGATGCTGGACAAGCATCCGGCTCTTGATGCCATACAGCACATCCATTCAATTGCAAATTGCCCGGGAATGGCCGATGGCGCGGCCTTAACAGTGATTGGATCCAAAGCTGCCGGGGCTGCGGTCGGGCTTGAAGCAAAAGCCAGAATCATTGCAGCTATAGAAACGGCGGGAGATCCAATCATTCAATTGACCGCAGGGTTTGACGCAATAGAACTCTTATTAAGACAAACAGGCTTTTCTATTCATGATTTCGATAGAATTGAATTCATGGAGGCATTCGCGTCTCCGTTAGTGAAATTTTTTCGCACTTATGATCCCGACATCGATAAAGTCAATGCTAATGGCGGCCACTTAGCGATGGGACATCCAATGGGTGCCACTGGGGCAATCCTCTTAACCACTTTAACCCATGAGTTAGAGCGCAGTGACACCACTCTTGGCTTAGTGGTGGCACAGGCTGCTGGGGGTATCGGATCAGCAATGATTATTGAAAGGATTTAAGATCATGTTCTACCAAAAACACAAGAGCGTGCTCGAGGACGCAATTATCGCCTGCGAAAAACGCCACTACTGGAGCCCTTTCATTGAGTCCCCGAGTCGCCATCTCCATCCAGAGGGCGCACATGAAATGGGGAAAACAGCCTTCGAGCTTCAACTAAATACAAGTTTTAAACTCGATCAACCTGGCGAAACCGGGAGAACGGGCCTCGAGATTTCTCCTTACACTCAGCAACCGCTTGGTATTGATTATCCAAAATCTGACACCGAAACAATCGTATCGGCTTCAAAAAAAGCAGGGCAAAGGTGGCGCAAGATTTCCCCCGAAGAGCGGGCTGGAATCTGTCTTGAAATGGCTTTGACGCTTGAAAAGCAATGTTTTGAGAACGCCTACGCCACCATGCACACAGCCGGTCAGGCATTCCTGATGGCTTATTCGGGGAGTGGTCCCAATGCGTTAGATCGAGGAGTGGAAGCGCTTGCCTATGCACTCAAAGCTATGAGAGATGTTCCCAATTCAGCTTCCTGGACGAAGCCATTTGGTAAAGCAGGTGCGGTTACATTGTCGAAGTCTTATCGTCTGATACCGCGAGGTATAGCTGCGGTGATTTGCTGTGCGACCTTCCCAATGTGGAATGCCTATCCAGCGATTTTTGCCAATCTGGCTACAGGCAATTCAGCAATTGTCAAGCCACATCCTAATGGGATTCTTCCGGTAGCAATGGCAGTAAGGACAATGAGAAAAGTTCTCAGCGAAAATGGTCATGATCCCAATATCCTGCTCATGAGTGCCGACACTAAGGAGCAAC
Organism: Porticoccaceae bacterium; assembly: GCA_902557735.1. Lineage (GTDB taxonomy): Bacteria > Pseudomonadota > Gammaproteobacteria > Pseudomonadales > Porticoccaceae > TMED48. The sequence continues at coordinate 36,308 of CACEBC010000011.1, read as the reverse complement.
CGGTGACTGTCGAACTATTGCAACATCCTGATATTCCCATCGTAGACTATACTGGCAGTCAACGTTTTGGACTATGGATTGAGAAAAACTGCTCGCAAAAACTTGTCTTCACCGAAACAGCCGGCTGCAATGGTGTCATTATCGAATCCACTGAAAATATTGATGGCTTGATCAATGCCTTGTCGAACGGGCTCTGCGGTTTTTCCGCGCAAATGTGCACAAGCCCCCAGAATATTCATATTTCTGAGCACGGTATCGAGACGAATCAAGGACAGATCTCTTTTGACGGCTTTAGAGACTTACTTGTCGATGCTGTCAAGGAACGAGTCGCTGATCCAAAGCGCGCCGCAGCCCTGTGTGGCGCTATTCAAGCAGATGAATCACTCGCAATTCTAGATAGGTTGCGTAACGAAAAAAAGGCGTCCATCGCGCTGGACAGTTTTTCTTACGAACATCCTGAGTTCCCTTTTGCCAGAACTGCGTCTCCGCTGATTCTAGACGTTAAATCAGAGCACAAGGAACTATACAACCAAGAGCATTTTGCTCCTGTTGCTTTCTTAATTCGAGAACAGGATGCCGAGTCGGCACTTACAAATGCGACCTCGTTGGTCCGAGAATCTGGAGCAATATCTTCATACCTTTACAGCTCAAATGAAACCTACAAAGCGAGGGCTCAAGACGCTTTCGCGGATGCTGGTGCATCACTTTGGTGTAACATGACTGCTCCGATGCCAATGAATTTTGCGGCAGCATATAGCGATTACCACGTGACAGGTCTTAACTCTTCAGGTAACGCTTGCCTCTCCGATCTGGCTTTTGTTGCAGATAGGTTCAGAATCGTGCAGTTTCGGGAGCCACTGTCATCCTAAGTGCTCACGACATTATCGGAGCATGGGAGCTAGCAGAGTGGCGGATAGAGCACGACGACGGCAGGGTTCGCTACCCCTTCGGCCGCGACGCCTGCGGCCAGATTCTATACACTCATGACAACCGAATGTCGGCAGTGATTATGCGGCATGCTCGACCCGGTTTCGCTCAAGAAAGTGCCCGACGACTAACGAGAGATCAAAAAGCTGCTGCTTTCGACAGTTATTTCCACTATTCAGGTCTATGGGTTATCGAAAATCATGATCTCATTCATTCTGTCGAGTTCTCTCTCAATCCAGCGTTTATTGGCACTGAACAAAGACGCCACGCTGAAATGTCGGATGATCGCAATTTGCTGCTTTCCGCTCAAGAAAAGAGTGATGTTGATGCAATCCGTCATCACTATTTAGAATGGCGAAGGTAATCATGGGTTTCCTCGAAATCAAAATATTTTTCGTAGGGTTATTTTCCGTAATTTCGTCAGATATTAAAGCAAAATGCGAAACCCTAATAGAGGTGGATTTGTTACCGAGAGTTCAGATTTCATCCAGTGAATCAGTATCAGATCGAAGAGATTTGCCCGAGTTTTGTCAAATAAAAGGGGAGATAAGACCGAATATAGGGTTCGAAGCAAGGTTTCCCATCACGGACTGGAATGGGAAATACTTCCAAGCGGGATGCGGCGGATACTGCGGACAAATCCTACCTGATCGAGAGACGCACTCGAATGCAATCAATCATGCATTGCGACGAGGTTACGCAACAATCACCACCGATGGCGGCCATCAGTCCCAAAGCATGGGGGATGCAAGTTGGGCTACGAACCATGAAGTAGAGAAAATCTATGCAAGCGAGGTCATTCCGCTCACGCATGCCGCGGCGTTTGAATTACTTGATAAAATTTACGGACGAAAACCTTCCTACTCCTATTTTTCGGGATGCTCCAATGGAGGACGCTTGGCCGCAAAAGCGGCTCAAGAATATCCTTCGCTTTTCAATGGAATTATTTCTGGCTGCCCCGTACTCAATCTATCTGGGAGCGGCGGCATCTTTGCATCATGGGTACTGCGGGCAAATCTCGATGCCTCTGGTGAAATAATACTCGACGAAAAATTTGAAGATAAGTTGCCCCTTCTAGAGCAAAATGCAATTGCCCAATGCGATGCGCTCGATGGCACCATCGATGGCGCAATTCAGAAGCCGCAGGACTGCTTCATTAACCTTGATCAAATACCGGACTGCGATGGGGAAGAGACAACATCATGCTTGACAATGGACGAGAAAAAAGTTGTCAGAAAGCTTTACGATGGCCCAGTAAATTCTGCAGGTGAAAAACTTTTCTATGGGATTCCGCCGGGTAGCGAACGATATTGGGCAGTCTGGCATCTAGGAAGTCAAGAAAATCCCTCTATCGGAACTCTGCTCGCCGAGGGATTTTTGCCTTTCCTAGGATTTACTGAAGACCCCGATGGCTTCAAAGCCGTCGATTTTGATCTGGATAATGACATTTCAAAACTCGAGACCCAAGGCCAGCTTCTTGATGCTATGAACCCAGATCTAAACGCTTTTTTTGAGACGGGAGGGAAAATGATTATGTGGCACGGGCAGGCAGATCCTCTGGTCTTGCCCGATCAAAGCATTGCCTATTACAATGCTGTGATCGATAAGCTTGGACAAAATACTACTTACGAATTCTTCCGCCTCTTTTTGGTACCAAGCATGGGGCACTGCTGGGAACTACCGGCGCCATTACCCGATCGTATGAACATGCTAAAAGTGTTGGAGGATTGGGTAGAGAATGGCTCTGCACCCAATGAAATTGCTGTTTACAGTGACATGGTCGACAAAGACAAAGTCTCTAGCACAAAAAGAGGTAAACTCCGACCTTACCCCAAACTGGCCACATATTCCGACTCAGATTGAGTAGCAAACCTGTTAAGACACATTGCATTTGACAAAGGGCAGGTCACTTACGCGACCTGCCCGAGACGACCTGCTAATCAAAAATTATAGTCAAGCTTCAATGTTATGTTCCTTGGGCGCTGGTAAAAAGAATAATAAGCTATTCCGTCCAAGGCACCCCCTGAGGCCAGCCTTACGAAGGTCCTCCCCAGAGGCAAACCAACGCCGGCCACTTTGACTCGCTCATCGGTCAGGTTGTCACCTATCAAAGATACCCGCCACGCGCCACTCGCACTTGACAGCCCTATGTGCGCGCCAAGCTTGGTGAAACCGCTTTCAGTATGCAGGCTATCATGCGCAGTAGAAAGCAAATAATCAGACGAATGATTGGCGTTTAGATTGAAATCTAACAGCATTCCAGAGGAAAGGGCCGTTTCATAGTTTACGCCAAAGTTTGCCGTCGTATCGGGCAAGTAAGGGGCAGTGTAACCGGTCCTGTCACAATAGCCCGCGACAGGTGTTTCGCTGAAACCACATTGACCTGTTTTAAAATCGGTGTACTTAAAATCAATTGAGGCAGCGCTGGCATAAAGCTCAAGACCATCTGATATGAGGAAACGTCCGTCAACTTCAACTCCTTCTAACTCCGAGGCAGAAACATTGCCCACGAAAAAGCTCAAAACACCATCGAAGATTGACGTCTGTTGATTCTCATACTCAGTTTTAAACAAGGTTAGATTGAACTGGACCCGATCAGAGGCATACTTTAGGCCTAACTCAATATTTTCTGCGTCCTCATTCTGGAACTCGAAAGTCCCCGCTGGCGCACCTGTAACTGTAGCCGTTCCCGGAGCGGAGTTGCTCCGGATATCGAACCCGCCACCTTTCGAGCCCTCAGAATAGGAAACATGAAACGCGAGGTCATCATTCATTCGATACTGAAAACGCACCAATGGATCAAATGAACTTTCCTCTCGAGACCCCGAAATGTTATGCGGATACACATTTAATACAGCTGCCCATAGCCCAAGAATTGGTAGCCCAGCCAAGTTGCCATCGGGGCCATACACGGAAAGCGATCGCATAGCATCTTTTTCTTCTTTCGTATAACGCGCACCAACTGTGACATTTAGCTGTTCGGAAATATCATAGTCACCTTGCGCGAAAACTGACCATCGGTCGGAGCTTTGTTCATATTGCCTTGCCCACCGCGTGCCATTTACGAGGGAGATAGGTGGTCCGGCAAGCACAAAAAAGCTTCCCAAGGGGACGCCATCCGTTACATAAACGTCCTCGGTCTGATAAAAGATTCCTCCGATATAGTCGAAGCGTTCATCTCCTGGAGACGCGATACGAATTTCTTGTGAAAACTGCTCGAAGTCTTCGGATTGGTTAGTACCATCCAGAATGATGTTCCTAGTATAGTCCACATCCAAGACCTCACTACTGTCATATTCAACGAAAGCTGACACAGAGGTTATCGAGAGGCCGTTCCATTCATTATCAGCTGTAAGCACGAAACTCTGCATCTTGTTATTCGAATAAACATCGCCGCTAGCTCGAACCCAGTCTTCCTCAAGCTCAACTCCGATCGGTCCCGCAAAGACCAGACCAAAACCACTCTGAGGATTTAAGTTTTCCATTGAGTAACCCAGGCTGTCAAAGTCCGCGGCTTCTGCCTTGAAATTTATTCTTAGGTCCTCGCCATCATCCCATGCTAATTGAGCTCGAACGTAACTCTCTTCTCTCTGTGGTTCCATTCGCTGCATCTGGGTATTATTGACCCAGCCATCCATATCTCTGTAGGAAACTGTTAACCGACCGCTGAGCGAATCCGAAAGAGGTCCCGAAACAACGCCAAGCACTTGAGACTCCTCATGCTCGGACTCGTAAGAGACCGAGATCTTGCCTTCAAATTCATCAGTTGGTTTTGCAGATATTACGCTGATGGCACCCGCTATAGCGTTTTTCCCGAAGATAGTTGGCTGCGGGCCTCGGAGTACTTCAACTCGCTCGAGATCTACGAGTGGCGTTCTAACGAGTTGGGCTCTTCCGTAAGGAACTCCATCGAAATACATCGCCACCGATTGCTCGAAGCCTTTGTTATTGCCAGTTGTCACACCTCGCACTTGAATTGTGGAGTCAATTGCTCCCTCAAAAATATTCACATTCGGCATCGACTGCGAGAGCGTCGCCAGACTATCGATACTCCTATTCTCTAATGTTTCACCCGACACTGCGGAAATAGAAATCGGAACTTCACTCAACGACTCGACACGTTTCTGCGCGGTCACCACAATTTCTTCCAACGACTGCGCCGATACAAAGCTTGTGCAGATAGTTGCAAACCCGACTAAAGCAATAAAAATTTTAATCCTGACTGTCATCACTCATCCCCCTCATGACTTTTGAACACATTTTCTCCAGAGCAACAGCTCGCATATTGCACTATCTGGGGGCATTGATACAATAGAATTGTGAAGAATTTTGAAAACAGATGTTGTGTATCAGTCAAATCGCTATAGTCTGTTGCAGTTTTTTTCTATCAATCTTATTCATGACGTTTCTAGGCAAAGCTTCGATAATTTTAAGCCGCTCAGGCCACTTATACTTCGCCATCCCCAAGGTGCGCAAAAAATCGTTCAACTGATCAAGCGAGATAGTCCTCCCTTGATGAGGAACGACAAAGGCGCATATCTTCTCCCCCAAAATGGGGTCTGGAAAGCTGGCCACTGCTCCATCTAAAATTGATGGGTGGCGATTCAATACCTCATCTAGCTCCTCAGGAGATATGTTAATGCCTCCCCGAATGATCAAAGATTTCCGTCGTCCAACGAAACGATAATATTGATTTCGTTGCCCCACGATCTCAAAGAGGTCCCCGGAACGAAAATAGCCATCCGAGGTGAAGGCTTCCTGATCATCTTCTGGCGAGTTGTAGTAACCGTCAAATACGGTCGGACCGGCAAGATAGCACTCCCCGATCCGACCTGGATAGGTTATTTCTTCCCCGGATTCAATGTCAACTAATTTAGTGCTGATTCGCTCAGAAATCCTATTATCCCATTTGAATTCAGCTCGCCCAAAACGGGGAAAGAAACTTGCTCGTTCCTCTGAATCAGGCACATCAAACGGGTCTGATAACAAACTCATGCCTTCATTCGAGCCAAAAATGTTTACCACCTCGATCCCAAACTCCAATTTAAAGCCCGCTATCATTGAGGGTTCCAGCGGCGCACTGCCAGAACCGACGATACTAAGATTAGATAAATCAAAATTGCTCTTTATCTGATCCTTAGCGTGAAGTAACCTGGTCAGCACTGCGGGAGGAAAAACGGTGTACTGAACTTGCTCTTCTTGAAGTTGTGAAAGCAATATTTCGGAATCAAATGGGTGATGAAGAATCATCTTCGCTCCCAACTTAAGCCAGTAAAACAGGAATCCACCAATGGCAGCCATGTTGATGAAAGGAAAAGGATTCAACATTATGGCTCCTTTGCTAAGCCTAATTGCATCCTCACTTGCAAGGGTTGAAGACAACCAATGATTATAACTCCGGGGAACTCCCTTTGATCGACCGGTCGTGCCAGATGTCCAGCAGATTGTAAAGATATCATTGGCATCTACTTTTCGAGTCCTCAAATAGAATTGAAAACTTGACCAATTATCTACTTCCTGAGAACTCCAGTCTCCCCCGTCTAAGATGACGCTTTGGCACTCTCTTCGAAAACACTCGGAATTGGCTCTGCCATAGTTATCACTGATGAAGTCCTCAAAAGCTATGTAGGCTTTGGGCAAAAGAGTCTCGTCAATGTAAGTTAATTCGAATTTACCATACTGCATCGCGACTGGACTTAGGACTAGGCCTAATTTACTGGCAGCAAAATAGGTTAGGACGATCTCCACCACATTTGGCATTTGAACAACCGCTTTGTCACCTTGTCTCAAACCTAGGTCAAAGAGAATATGCGCCAGCTTGTCCGAAAGTCTGTCGATTTCTCGAAAAGATAATCGCTGGGCCTCCCCTCCTACCATACAACTTCTGTTGGGCGGATCGATCAATGCCTCTTGGTCAGGGTTTTCCTTTAAATTTGCATTCAGAATAGATATTAGAGTCTCATTGCTCCACCATCCACGCTTCTCATAACATAGGATTTTATCTTTAGGCGTTGTCTGCAAAACGTGCTCCATTTGAAATTCAGCGATAAGAATTTACCATGAGGGTTTAAAATAAAATCAACTCAATGCCTTTGGATTGATCGTTCGTTAGTCCAAAAGCCCCTTTTGCAGGGCCCAACTTCTTGACAGGTTCATGCCCTCATCCAGAGACATTTCCGGCCGCCAGCCAAGAAGATGTTCAGCCTTTGAAATATTAAACCAGTTCTTCGTGCATAACTGCATCATTGTGGCTCTTGACGCTTCACTAACTTCGCCTGAGAGTTTTGCTATTTTTGTGGCTGCCGATGCGCAAAGCAGCGCAATGGGAGTTGGAACTGAAACAGGACCTCGTTTATCCATCCATTTAAAATGATGACTAAAGAATTCCTTAGTCGAAATATAGCCCTTGCAAGACATATTAAAGATTTCATTCGCAGCAGATTCCTTTGAAGCTGCTTGTGAAATACCTGTCACAAGGTCATCTATATAAATAGGTCGAAAATATCCCCGACCATAGGCTGGCAAAATAAACTGGCTTTTCTTTATCGCTTCGATTGGAAGTACCACCCATGGTCGACTTCCAGGCCCATAAACATCGCCCGGCCGAATGATGACTGTCTCCATCGAGCTGTTTATTGCACTGGCAAGTACCGCGTGCTCGGCTGCTAACTTGGTCAAAACATAACTGCCACCATTGCCATGCACTGGATGTGTTTCATCTAACTCGCCCTCAGCTGTGTTTCCGTAAACAACAATTGACGAAATATGGATAAATCGCCTTACACGATACTTTACCGCTGCCTCTGCCAGCCGTTTGGTTGCCAATACATTGGCTTTCCACATATCTGGATCAGATGCCGCGTTGGAGACAAGTGCAGCCGAGTGAATTAACACGTCACATTCGTCAAGCGCAGCAGAAAAAGTCTCTGGTTTGGAGATATCTTCAGCCAGAATATTTTCACCAGCCCCAACCAGATCAATGCCAATTGGTGATATATCATTGGCCTCAAAATGCCGCATCAAAGCACCGCCAATAAATCCATTTGCACCGGTAATCAGGATTCTCTTCTGTTTTGAATCTGCCATGACAATTGCCTTTCTAGATCATTGATATGGTGTCATATTCGCCCTGTAAAATCGCCCTAAGGCAGGGATCAAAAACTTGTTTGGCAACAAACCTGCAAAAATCGAGTATATTTTGTTCACGATACCGGGAATGACCATATCTTTTCCGGCAAGACAGCCGGTTATGCCCTCCTCAGCAACCTTTCTTGGCGCTTGCATCATTGCTATAGGAATGGCAAGCTTTGCCCCCTGGTCTGGATTATCCATCATCTTCGTCGCGGTGTAACCGGGACAAAGGGTCGTTATAATTACATCACATTTCTGAGCTTGCATCTCATTATGAAGTGCGCGACCGAATGACAGCACGAATGCCTTTGATGCTGCATAAACATTTTGGTTTGGAATGGGCATAATTCCCGCCAGGGACGCAACATTGAGTATGTGACCGGATCTTCTTTCAGCCATATCTTTCGCATAAAGGTGCGTAAGTGCAGTCAAATTCATTATGTTTACCATTATCATGTTTTCTTGTGTGGCCAGATCGATGTCTTTGAAGAAGCCATTCTGTAATAAACCCGCATTGTTAACTAGAAAATCGACAGAGAGACCCATTTCGGAAACCGAGTCAAATAATTCACGAGCAGCCTCAGGCTTCGCGAGGTCATGGCTGATAGTACTGCAATTGATGCCAAAACCTTTTATTAATCGATTTGCCAGATCCTCTAATCTTTTCTTGCGCCTGGCAACCAAAATGAGGCTATAACCTCGCTCAGCCAGGACATTGCAAAATTCCTTACCTATCCCGTCAGAAGCCCCTGTTACAAGAGCAGTTGGCATAATTTATCACTACCTCCTCTTATTTAAAATCGACAAAAATTGGAGATGACCATGCTCTTTGGCTGGCCATTTCAAGACAATCGTCACTGGAATCTATTCGATAATCTCCAAAGCATCCGTCGGACTGCACGGATTGACTGTTTGAATCAAAATTTACTCTCAAGTTGTTACCGTTGATAGTTGGAACGGGCTCCTCAAGCGCTCGCACATAATACACGGCATCCCGACCTTGATCGACGAACTCAGAATCAGTAAAAGTCACAACACATCCATCAATCGAAGGCATGCAATCAAATACTCGCCACTTATCATCAATGAGAGGAGCCACTTTCTCTCCATGGAAATTTTGTGGAAGAATCTTTACTACTTCGATACGGATGATCTCATAACGTTCTTTTGACGGATGATAACACTCTCCTAAAGACATTTTTTCAAGATGCTGTCTCCGAAGCTGCTCTACAACATATTGTGGGCATCCTGGGAGTTGTTTATAAGAGCCCAGAGCTTTCACTTGGAAAGTCGGGTTGGATTTGCTGGCAACCACGCTCCCCATTGGATGCAACACTTCTAGGTCAATCAAATCAAACCACAACAAAATTCGAGCACCGCTGGTACCATAGACCTCCCGTCGTTTCATTGCATCCCAGATCGCCTCTCGATCCCGTCCAACCGAATGGACCGCAGCAATGCCGCCAACGCTCAAAAATGATGTGGCGCGCTCAAATTCAGATGCAAAGAGTTTTGCTGCACCTGGATCTATCTCATCCGCCGACAAGGATTCAGCGGCATACCCGCTTAGCTTTGCAGTGCTTGAAAAAACTTTACCCCAGAAAGGGTCGCGCACGCCTGTAGCATCAGTGTTATGGAGTCGATGGATTTGCTTGAAGCCGTGTCCAGCACGCGCAGAGTGCGTGTCAGTAGATGCAACGAATCCCCAACGATTTCTTAAAGGATTCATGGGATCCTTCAGGTTACTGATTGCCAATCCGTACTGCACTGATTTCTTTGGGCGATAGTTAAAGGCCGGTAAAAATATATCCCGTGCCTGACCCGAGTCGATCCAGTCCGCTGCAGTCGCGCCTGGCACTGTCATGTGGCCATAGATGCCATCAACATTCACAAAGTTCTGACGAGCACGAATAGCTCTGGCATCGCACTCCTCAGTCGCGGATATCTCTAGCAAGCACCGATCACGAATTATTTCACCGGCTCGCCAACAACTAGGCAAATAGTTTTCTTGCGGTTCCGGACAGATCCAGTCACCCTCCTCGTCCTTAACCCGCGCAGCAAAGTCTCTGAACGGTTCAGAATTCCCATGCCCCGAATAAACTTCGATAAGACCCACTCGTTGTTCATCATGATTCTCTTTTGTGAGTTGATGTGTCCAATTTGAATTAGGAGGACTATAAAAACCCCAAGCTGTGCCGTGAGGCACCACAATGTTATCGAATCCCCATTCGTCAAGCTTGCCAAATAATTGCCCCGGTGTAGCGACAGTTTCAAAACAATCTGGTGGAAGGTCTGGGCTACGAATTCCAAGCTCACAGGGAGGTACAGAAGCCATCTGCATAATCCAGTCATTGTATGAGGCATAATAATCACGATGCCGAGGATCTAGAATGCCGAGTAAAGCTGACTGACGAGCCGAAGACGATCGAGCAGCCACTGTTGCAACGCCTACGCCAGCCGCAGCAATTGGCCGAGTCGGCAGCAATTCTGGATTGTCATCTTTGAATAAGACATTGTGATGCCCAAAATGAGTTTCGGCAGTCCCACCCACCTGAGTCCATTCCCATCCGATGAAGGCCACCAGGTCAGGATTTAGCGGATCACCAGCCAAACGATTGCATTGACGAACTGATTCGATCGAATCCCGCCATTGCTTTGGCACAAAGCTTTCCGCATGATCTGTTAAGAAGAAAAAATCAAGCTGCGAAATGAAACGCGCGTAATCGCAGGCATAAGCAGGAGGGTAAGCACCACTCGCCCCATGCATCATGGGCAGACTATACATAAAAGCATCTGCTGAGTTTGTGGTGTGAACATGCGTGTCGCCAAATAGGATCTGCTTGTCATGACGAGCCCGCTGAATCGCTCTTTGCTCCAGCAGAATTTCAGGAAGATAAGGCTTACTCTCGCTTCCTTCATCAAGCGGCGTCTTTGTCCACATCCGATTTGGATCAGCAAAATACCCTGGAATTATTTTGTAGACACCGTCTGGCGCTGCTCCTGTGAAAAAAAATAGGACAGTCACAGTAAAAATACCTACTACGAAGAGTAATCTAGATCGTTTCATAACCACAGTGAATCTCTAGTCCATGAAGTCACGGGTATAATAATCCATTTATTGGCTAACGAACTAGCGGTGTGAGACTGCGAATAACAAACCAATAGACTCCCGCGCCGCAGACTACCCCAGAGCATATTTCTATACTGGCTCGATAAATTAATTTGTACCCCCTCAACAAAATATAAAAAAGCCAAGCAAAAAGAACAATCAAAAGCTGACCGATTTCGACACCCAAATTGAACCCCAGCAAAGGCATCCAAATCCCCTCCGATTGCAATCCAAGCTCGCTTAGCCCGGTTGCGAATCCAAAACCGTGCACAAGACCAAAAACGAGGCAAACTGCCGTTCTGAAGGACAACCGGTCCTCGCTAATGTCATCAAGCTGAAGATAATTCCAAGAAAATATCATGAGGCCGAAAAGACTTATGGTAGACATCGTCATCTCTTGAGCCGAAAAATTTAATATAACCATCAGCAGGCTCAAAAAAACTATTGACCCAAGGGCGATTTGGTTCATTACATTGTGTCGGACCCCAACACTCTCTGCAGACGCCAATGCAATTGTGAACCCAATTAGAGCTTCAATTCTTAAACTGTCCGGCGCTACAAAGCCAAAGGTAGCCAAACAGAGGCTCACGCTGTGCCCGACTGTGAATCCACTCACCAGACAAATCAGACCTCGCAGGTTGGGCAGCATTAGCAAAAGGGCAAGCAAAAACATGATGTGATCAAGACCACTGAGGATATGCTTGATACCAATAGACATAAAGTTTAGAAGAGTCCTACTGGACAACTTATTATTATGATTATTTTGCAGATAAAACTCCCAAACCCGATTGCTGTCAGTGAATAGATGTTCCATAGGAAGTGAGTTATTAAATAAGATTCGCGCATAGTGCGTATGAGAGGGGATCAAGCCAAAAAAGCTGCCAACTTCAATATCTAGCATGGAAGAGTTTAAATTTAAAGGACAGTTAAAAGTCACTGATACTGAAATATTTGCCTGACTTACAACCCTGGCCTCAGGCTTGAGGGCTTTATCAAGATGACAAACCCCCGACCCCTGCGCGACTTTAACAGTTTCTAGGATATGTCTCGTTATGGAGTCCTCGACATTTAGCTCATAAATTGATTGTAGTCTTGTCGCCTCCCTCGATTTAACAGTAAATACCAAATCAAGCTTTTTGTTTTCAAACGACCAGGTGGAAAAGGACTGACTGCGATTATGAGCCTCCAAAGGCGGCACTATCAGCAAAGCAAGCAGAAAGACTATGGGCTTGACGCTATCCGAAACTCTCATCAATTCTCATCCAAATAAATGGTAGCCGTCTCACGTAGTTTAGTCAGATAATCTTGAAATATTATCAATTTATACTTGCTATGAGTCTGATTCAGTGCTTCTTCGCCTACCTCGAGACCTCCTACCACAGCTTGAAGGATGGTCCGACGAGCATTCATATCGCTCCTCAGCAAATCTCGGTCAATTGCATATTGAAACAACAATTCTTCATCAATCAAGCGGCCAAGAATCATTTGTCTGTCCTTTAATGATGCTCTGTCTCTTCTCCCTTTCTCAAATAATGAGACAGCACGCTCATAGTCGACCTTATAAATTTCTGAACCATTTATCGTTGCAGCTAAGCCCGCTTCAATGCCCTTGACAAAAAACTTTGTTTCTGATGAAACTAACCCAAGTATTAGGCCAATAGTTGATGTGAAAACAAGAAAAGCAACCGCTTTCAAGTTGTTCGTGTTCGTCTCTGCGTTCATTTATGACTTGCCGACATGATCATGGTTTTAATATCCGCTTCACTTGCCAGTAGATCGATCTGTTCCCGCAAAGCTAATTCTCTTCCCCTCCGCCTGTACTCCTGTTTAACGATGTCTCTAACGTCATCAAACGAGGGCAGGAGCGCATCTTCGGTTGCCGTCAGCTGCAAAAAATAAACTCCTCCCGAACCTCTGATTGGGGGCGAAATTTGTCTTGTCTCCAATACCTCAGCGAAGCTTGCTATTTTAGTACCAAGTTGTCGATAAATAATTGGTAACGTTTGAAGGCCTCGTGGCATGGCAAAATTGAGCCGCAAAATCTTGGCGATTTCACTTAAATCGCGACCCGCCGCTATCAATGATTTTGCCCGCCTCAAGTCCGCTTGTTTGGCCAAAACTATGACGTCAAGCGCCATCCTTTGCGGCTTTTCAAAGATGGATTGGTGCTCACTAAAAAAACTCCTTAGCGTTCTCTCAGAGACTGGAACTGCATCAAATTTGCTCGTTATATCCCGAATACTGGCCGACACCAAGCTCTTTCGAACACCTATATCTCGGTTCGGAATTTTCAAAGTTTCGCCTCTCTGTATCAATAACTCCTCATTTATCAATACCTGAGTCAAGGAATCACGTTCAAGCTGATCGATGCTATCAAAGGTCTTACCGAAAAGGTACATTGAGCCAATTTCGGCTTGCGGAAGAGTTATCGGTTTCTCGTTTACCCAAACTAAATTTCCCTGGTCGCCCTCCCGATCGAAGACGAGTTGCGAGAGAAATTCTTCCCCAAGAATCGAGATCCCAAGTCCGATAAGCGCAAAAATTAGCCGTATAATCATGGAGTTGTCGATCGTTTTCGGTGAGTCTTACCCAATTCATTTGCAAAATAATGATTGGGGCCTTTTGCGTAACATCATCTGTTCCATCACTGCAAAAAAATTGACTAGACGAGCTGCTGATATGCAATTTTTAGCGAAGCTACCAGTAACACAATTGATAAAATTTTCTTTAGCGTCGCTGATGATGCTCTCTTTGCTGCCATCTCACCCCCAAACACGCTACCTATAAAAGCTGTCAAGACGAGCCAATTCGTCCCCATCGGGAAAGAGTGCTGGCTGAGCATATAACCCGCAAGACCTGCGATGGAATTCATTAGTATAAACCCAGCCGCAATCAATGTGCTCTCCCTAATACTGCACCAACCATATATAATTAGAATCGGGCTTAGAAACACACCGCCCCCAATCCCTGAAATCCCTGCGAGAAAACCCAGTCCTCCGCCAACAATAAAAACCGAATTTGAGGAAGGTTGAGTGACTTCACCTCTTTGGTCAACCGTCATCAACAGCCGAATCGCCGACACAAGGAGCACGGCAGCCACCAAGTATTTATATGTAATAGCATCAATCTCAAGACTTCCCCCCACAAATGCCATAGGAGTGGACGCAATGATTAGCGGCCAAAATAAGTGATATTTAAGTGAGAAGTACCTATTAAGACGAGCAACAAGCCAGAGAGTGACGAAAATATTCATTAGCAGGGCTGCGGGCCTCATCTCCTCTGGAGATAAGCCCCAAACGAGCATCGCTGCGAGGTAACCTGAAGCCCCGCCATGTCCAACGGACGAATACAAAACTGCCATTAATGCAATTGCCGCGAGCAGGAGCAATGAGTGATTGGGCGCTGATGAAAAACTTAGCAATGTTGTCAATACTTACAGCTCCTTACATCTCATTTCACATCCGGAACTATCAACCGCCGGTGACAGGGGGTAAAAATGCCACCTCGCAACTATCTGTCAATTTTGAATCCCAGTCGGCTATAGACTTGTTAACTGCTATAAGAACATGCGGATCTCTGAGTTCTGCCGCCAGAATAGGGAAATCTTGTTGAAGTAATTCAAGAATCTCACGAGGTGTTGAGGCATCAATCGTCTCAGGAACGTTCTTACAATAGTCGCTTAAACGACCGAAAAACAATAGCTTAATCAAAACTATTTTCCTCCGAAGACCAATCGCTTGACTTACCGCCCGTTTTGCTTAACAACCTTACATCACGAATTGTGATGCCTTTGTCCAAACCCTTGCACATATCATAAATCGTCAAAGCTGCTACAGAAACAGCTGACAAAGCCTCCATTTCGACACCTGTTACCGCATTGGTTTTACATAAACCTTTAATAACGATTGAGTCGTTAACAATCTCTATGTCAACAGCGATTTTCGTCAGCGGCAAAGCATGACACAGCGGAATCAGTTCGCTACATTTTTTCGCGGCTTGTATGCCAGCGATTCGGGCAGCACCGAACAGATCACCTTTAGCAAGTGTCTCACTCGAAATCGCAGCAATGACCCTCGGCGAGAGTTGCACTACAGACTGGGCAGTTGCAGTTCGACTGGTAATTTCCTTCTCAGAAACATCCACCATATGGGCTTCCCCTGCGGCGTTTAAATGAGTTAACTGCGACATGGTTACTTCCTCACGGGTGATTTCCCGTCAGAATATAACAAAATCAAATCAGCTGATACATTTTAGGGAACTTCATATGCCGGACCATATATTGCGCTGTGAATCCTGAGGGGTTACTGAAAATTATTCAAATAACATCTTGCGGAGTGTCAACATCTCGCAGCACCCCAGCATCATTGACGGGAATCAGTCTTAGGTGCTCATTTTGCCATTTTTCTAACACTTGGCGAGCCCCGATGTCGGTATCTAATGCTCGCAATTCGGGATAAAAAGATGACCCTAGAGCCACCGGATTCCCGCGTGATCCGCGGAATTCTGGAACACATATCGAGTCGGAGGAAGCAGCTCTTGATAGAGTGAGATAGGTTGAAGATGCTACCCACGGCATGTCCGCTAGAGCAATCAACGTAGCTTGCCAATGCGCAGCGGCCTCAATGCCCTCAGATAGAGTGGCTCCAATACCGCGATGAGAACGGCTACAAAATATTATTTCCGCCCCAGCGCATTGGAATTTCTCGGAAACAAGCACATCATCGCTAGCCACACAAATTTTAAATGGTAGGCCGGAAATTTTAATCTGGTCAATCGTCGTTTGAATAATAGTCTTCCCATTTGAGAGCAGCGCTAACCGTTTATCTTGCCCAAACCGACGACTTCGTCCTGCTGCCAAAAGCAAAACCCCAATGCTCACAATTGTTTTGGCCTATTCACCTCAGAACTCCACTGATGCTGAGGCCATCTGCCGAGTGCAATGCGGCGTGGCACTCAGCGACTATTGCCAATGCGATGCTCTCGGGTAAATCCCCACCGAGTGACAACCCAGCTGGACCGCTCAGATTTACTGGCAGATCTGATCTCTTCAAACCGGCGGTTTTCATTACTTGCTCGAGACGATTGATTGGGCCTAATAATCCAAGATATCTTAGCGGCATCCTCGAAACACTATTCATAGCCTCAGCATCGAGGCTAATGCTATGACTCATAATGACTGCTGCATCGATTTTGTCAGCTAGCTGGTGCTCGAGCAACTCACCGGGGTTGCATCTCAAAAGACTATGCGCATCAGGGAAGAATTCACGCCGCGAATTAGCTGGACGCGGGTCGCATACCAGCACTCTCCATCCAAGAGTAGCCGCCATTGCGACAACTGGTTGCGCATCAACTCCTGCGCCCACAACTAGAAGGTAGGGCGGCGGATTTGCTACGGTGATGCTCCAGCATGAGCCATTAATCATGATGACATGCGAACCTGCCTTTGGGATAACCGATTTAAATTCTGGAGGGACCCCGAGTGATGGATCAATGACCTTTGCTTTTGTCGGTTCCCCTTCCTCCGGGATTAGCTGGCAGAAAATAGCTTTTCTTGAGT
Source organism: Porticoccaceae bacterium (assembly GCA_902557735.1). Classification (GTDB taxonomy): domain Bacteria; phylum Pseudomonadota; class Gammaproteobacteria; order Pseudomonadales; family Porticoccaceae; genus TMED48. The sequence goes on along the minus strand of CACEBC010000011.1, from coordinate 19,584 downwards.
TCTCGAGGACTTTATGGAGTTCTAGCAAACTCAAGAAGTTATTATCTTGATTGATCTCTTGCAAAAACAGATATATGCATCCCCCACACCCAATGCCCATCCTGAACGCCAGATCATCTTCGTCACTGCCGTCATACATGAGTTTTTTTGCTCGACCGGAGGCCAAGACTTTGCGCGCATTTGTCGCTATATCTGCCTCCAAACATCCCCCGCTCAAAATTCCAAGCCTCTGACCAGAGCTGCCAAAAAGCATTAAAGCTCCTGCTTTTCGATATACGGAACCAGTGGTCGAATAAAGAGTTCCCAGCACCCAACGATCTTGATTTCGCTCTGGCAGCCATGCGTTTAATAAGTCAAGCAATTGAAGGCTAATTTAAACCACCTCTCGGACAGAATTTAACTGATCCAAATGATCAACCAACCGCAAGAGAAGAAACGTAAGCTGAGGTCTCAGATCTGCGAGGGCTGTAGCCCATAATTGGTTTGATGTGAAAAATTTGTATGTGCCTCTCTATTCCCCAAGCCGAAATTCAAAATTACACATCCAGATTCAACGGCAATCGACTCTGCACAACCTGTGTCTTTGCGAACAACGCGTTGGCAACAGCAGGACTGATGACCGGCGTGGCAGGCTCACCAACACCTGTTGGCGGTTCGGATGACGAAACAATATGGGTTTCAATGTTTGGCATGTCTTTCATCCTAAGCACGCGATGAGAGTCAAAATTGGTCTCAACAACTCGACCTTTCTCAATCGTCACAGCGCTCATCAGAGTTGGGGACAGACCGAAGCCAATGCCTCCCTCCATTTGGGCCTTGACAATATCGGGGTTTATAACGAGACCACAGTCAACTGCGCATACCACTTTTTTAACGCAATATTTTCCAGCCTTGGTTTCCTCCATATCAGCAACCTGCGCAACATAAGTGCCGAAGGACTTATGAACGGCTATGCCCTTTATACGCCCACCCGATCGATCATTATTCCAATCAGCTTTATCTGCAACCAAGTCGAGAACTCCAGCAAACCTCTGATCGTCTCCTAAGTGCATCAATCGAAATTGTAACGGATCCAAACCTGCGGCATGTGACAATTGATCCATAAACGTCTCGACCGCATGCGCTGTATGAGAGGACCCGACCGATCGCCACCATAAGACGGGCACCTGTGCTTCCATTGTTTTTAATTGCACAGAAACATTTTCAAAGTCGTAGGGAAGTTCTAGTGCACCCTCGACAGAAGAGCGATCAACGCCATTTTTAATGGCTTTCGCTTCGAATGCCGTGCCAGAGGTAATTGATTGGCCAATAATTTTATGCTCCCAAGCTACAATTTTTCCCTGTGCATTTAGGCCTGCTCTCATTTTGTGGAAATACATCGGCCTAAAATAGCCAGACCGCATATCATCCTCGCGAGTCCAGACCAATTTGATCGGTGAATCTGATTTGACTGTCTTTGCTATCAGGGCTGCTTCTACCGCGAAATCCGAATCCTTATTCGCTCTTCGTCCAAAACTTCCACCTGCGAACAAAGTGTTTATCTTAACCTTATCTGGTTGAATATCTAGAGCACTGGCTACCGCATACTGGTCCATCGTAGGCCCCTGACACCCATACCACATTTCTATACCTTCGGATGACAATCGTGCAACGCAATTCATGGGCTCCATGCTTGCATGCGCAAGGAAAGGGAATTCATATTCCGCCTCTACTATTATATCAGCCTCTGCAAATCCTCTTAAATTATCCCCAATCTTTTTTGCTATCGCTCCGTCTCCTCTAGCAGCCTCTTTGTATCTCCGCATCAGTTCAACAGAACCATCCTCCATTGCCGAACTGGTGTCCCAATCGATATCTAGTGCATCACGCCCACCTATGGCACTCCAGAACGTGTCGGCGAGCACAGCGACACCACTCGGTATTTCAACCACCTCAATCACACCAGGCAACCCAAGAGCACGCTTGGTATCGAAGGAGGCAACTGTCGCTCCAAAACGAGGCGGATGAGCCACCACAGCTGTCATTAGGCCGTCCATTTTAAAATCCTGCGTGAAAATAGCAGTCCCGTCGGATTTGCCCAGATCTTTTCTGGACAAACCAGCTTTTCCAATCAAGCTGAAATTACCTGAATCTTTGAGACTGACTTTCTCGGGGAGGGGTTGCATTGCAGCCAACTGACTCAGTTCCCCGAACGTTGCATTTAAACCATTTGAATGCGACAGGATCCCCTGCTTTACAATAATTTGCTCTCGGGGCACATCCCATTTTGCCGCCGCGGCATCGATCAACATTTGCCGAGCACTAGCTCCCGCCTCCCTCATTTGAATATATGAGTTGGCAATCGCCGTACTTCCACCGGTCATTTGAGCTCCAGAGAGGAGATTTGCATATCGCGTTTTATCTGAAGGGGCAAACTCACAAACAATTTGATCCCAAGCAGCATCCATTTCCTCTGCTAAAATTGTTGCCAAACCAGTGAAAGTGCCCTGACCAAAATCTATATGCTTGATAATAACTTTAACACTATTATCTAGACCTATACTCACAAAAGCGTTGATGGGATTCTCAGCAGAGGAGACGCCCAAAAAGGCTGGGTTGAGCAATGCTTCGGGGGCCGAGGGGAGCGAAACTGCCAAAGTTAATCCAGCCCCAAGTTTAACGGTTTTTTTAATAAAGTCCCTTCTGGAAAGGTCAGATTTATACAACTTGAGCGCCCTCAATACTTGCATCTGATTTTGCCACCTTAGAATTCATTTTTTTTGAAGCAGACTTTATTCCATGACGAACCCTCTGGTAGGTGCAACAGCGGCAGATGTTACCCGACATCGCTGCATCAATATCATTATCACTTGGCTCCTGAATATCCGCTAGGAGTGCTGCTGCCGCCATAATTTGACCCGATTGGCAATATCCACATTGAGCAACTGATAGCTCCTCCCAAGCAGCCTGAATCGCTCTACCCTCTTTAGATTGGAGGCCCTCAATCGTGACAACTTCCTTTCCCGCAATTGCGCGTAAAGGCAAGACGCATGATCTTACGGGTTTTCCATCAAGGTGCACGGTGCATGCGCCGCACTGGGCAATTCCACAACCAAACTTGGTCCCCGTTAATTGCATATGGTCTCTGAGAACCCATAGTAAGGGCGTATCTGGCCTTGCTTCAACCTTTTGGGCTTTGCCATTTATGGTAATATCAAATGCCACGTAAGTTACCTTTTGATATCATCGTCACGAAAAAAGTTTCCTAAATAAAAAAGCACAACTAGAATATCTATTCCTCGGGTGCTATTTTTAGTGACAGGCCATCCATGGACGCGTTCAGTAGAACTTGACAACTTAATCGAGATGATTCGGGGTCAAAGTGCTCCTGAAACTCCAGCAACGTGTCTTCGATTGAATCGCGCTCTGGAAGCTTAGAATGCCAATCCGAGTCTATAAACACGTGACATGTGGCGCACGAGGCGCAACCACCGCAGCTGGCCTCAATATCCATATCGTTATCGTACAGCAGCTGCATTAAGTTCTCTTGACTGGGATTACTCGTTATTAGTGTGACAACGCCATCTCTATCAGTCACGTTGATTTGAATCCCTGACTCGCTTGACATTCAAAATGTCCTCTTGAACAACTTAAAATTGCATCTATTCATGCGTTAATCCTAACCCCAACCCACCATCTACATCAACAATGGCCCCTGTCGTCCATTTTGCACTAATCAGGTATGACATGGCTTCTGCTATTTCTCTTTCAGTTCCAATTCGCCCTAGCGCATGCATTCCGGCCATCCCCTGCAAACGAGCCCGTGCAGTTGCATCATCAAACAGACCAGCCCGTTGATTTATTTCCGTGAAGACCGCGCCGGGCACAACACAATTGACCCTAATTCTTCTTGGCCCTAACTCCGCTGCTAAAACTTGGGTCAAAGACTGCACAGCCGCTTTTGTTGCCGCATATGGAGAGGCCCCTGGGAACGCTCGGCGGTTATGCACCGACCCAACGAAAAGAATACTTCCCTCCCTCTTTTCCAGGTGCGGGACACACAAACCAGAGAGCATCATCCCCGCGATGACATTACTGTTAAAGATGTCAGTTAACTCATCCTCCTGCAGCTCCGTAATTGCTCCCCGATACATATTTGCAGCGTTGTTAACTAGAACATCTAGTCCTCCACCATGCCGAACAGCACCTTCAACCAAGCGCTGCCGATCATCCCCACGCGTAATATCTCCCACCATTCCCAAAATGCTCGAGCCAAGAGCATCTGCAGCTTCATTAATTTTGTTCTCTCGTCGACCACATATTGTAACCTTTGCACCTCGCTCGAGAAAATATTTTGCAGCGCCCAGTCCAATCCCCGAGCCACCGCCGGTAATTAAAATTGAAAGGTCTTTTAGAGAAAATCCAAGCACAAATAGAGTCTCTCAATGATTTGACGACATTATCAGATGTTCTCTCTTTCAGCGCCAGCGACAATTTTCTTGAGCGTTCAGATCGTTTATCCAAAATATACCGGATATGAGCTCCAATTGCTTCTCACGGTATCTTTATCTGCGACCGGAGCATTGAAAGGATCTCGCTTTGCGCCATGCTTGTACAAACTTTTTAACAGACTTGTGATTGTGCCAAGGTAATGATGTTTGGAACTGTCCTTGACGTTACCGGGCAAACTGCCACCCGCTAATTCTCGGCCGAAACAGGTGTGAAGGCCGACGCCAAATGTCAGGCCATACGGCGGCGCCCTGCCCGAGACTTTTCTGTAAGGATTAAATTTTTCCGCATCATCCCCAAAAATCTCATAATCCTGATTAGAGTTTTTGAGATTTATCATGACACTATCGTCTTGTTCCACAAACTCCCCGTTTGTCAAAGTGAATGGACATTGGGCCTTGCGCCACGCCACCGGACTGGCCGGATGCAAACGCAAACTTTCATGAACGCAGCGCTGTAAAAACAGGTCATCTTTTCGAACTCGGAGAGCATCATCTGGATTTTGCTCGCACCACGTCTCTATATCGTGGAAAGCATGCACCATCGCAACGGCAGAGCTATGCGATCCGGCTTGCATGAAGAATGCAACTTCTCGTCTAATCATCCCTTCATCAAGTTGATGCGAGTCGCGTTTAGCAATCAATGTGCTAAGGATGTCTCTGGGCACATCTAATTCTGATCTATCATCTGACGTGATCTCTCTGAGGAGTTGCTGTCTTCGGAGAAACGATGGTTGGAAAAAGTATGTATCGAACTTTAAAAGCGCCTCTCCGACCTCCTTTCGAACCTGCGATTTATCCCGTGTTGAGTGGAATAAAGTTGCTCCCTCACCAAACTTTGCCACAATGGAAATAAGTAAGCTCGTTAAATCAGACGATTCCTCTGGAAGATCAATACCAGCCAGATCGGCACTAAGATTAATGTTTACCTGCTTTCCAAAAAGCGAAAGGTCCATCCTACCCTTGTTTAAATGGGGCTTTAAAACCTTTTCAAGAGTAATTGGATAAATCTTTCGCTCATAGTAGTGAATAAAATCACGTCGAAATAACTTTAACTCAATGGCTCTGCGCTCTGCATGCGCCTGTCCATGGAGCGTTAACAATACCCGCTCCATCAGTTCATCGCATTCGCTATACATAGACTGAATTAGACGCCTATCGCAAAGCGTTTTAAATGCGTCATGGTAACCTAGTATCGAATGGACTTGGGTCACTTGGCACTCTCATAATTGATACGCTCGAAAACAACCGGGAATACACGCCATATATCACGTTCTGAGTTTTCTATTTTTTCAGCTTTCTTATCAGGGTCGGGTGTCATGCCGCGGAGCAGAAGTTCCCTCAAAATCAGGGCGATAGTGCCAAATAGGTGGTTTTCAGGATCGACCATCTCTCCTTCTTTGAGGATTTTTCCCGCAACGAGGTTCATGCCTATGCACACATGCATGCCACCACCAAAAGATAAGCCTGTTGGACTGACTCGCGATACTCGATTACGAAAAGGGTTAAATAGTTCTGCATCAGGCCCGAAGACACTCGTATCACAATTAGCAGTTTGCAGGTCAATCACAACCTTTTCACCAACCCCAACCTCTGTACCGTCATTCAACACAATTGGCGCCATGGCTCGACGCCAAGCCTCTGGACTTGACGGATGCAAGCGCATACTCTCATGAACAAAACGCTGTAATAGCAATAGATCATCCGCCAAATCTATTGCTGTCCCAGATTCTTTCGCGTACCAGGAAAAAATTTCATTAGCCGAATGAACAAGCGTATGCACTGAGGTGTGCGAAGCAGCTAGGTAAAAAAATGCCACCTCTCGAACCAACAACTCATCGGGCAGTTTTAACCTGGCCTCATTCAGGAGTAAAACGGTTAAAATGTCTCTGGGTAACTGGTCTTCTTTAACTTCACCCAACTTGAATTTTCGTATCAAGGCTTCACGCCGAGCGCGCGATGGGCTGAAAAAGCGCTCTGAAAATTCGTTTATTGCGGCCGAAATCTCTTCAAGAATCGCATTCCTATCACCCTTATATTGTCCGATTGTGGCTGCTTGGCCCAACTGAATCAGGAGCCTGTGCTGTGCGTCGGCTTCATCAACAGAACCATCCACTCGGTCTATACCCGCAAACGAGAGGGACAGGTGAACCATGATTCGATAACCCAAAGTCTTCAGATCAATCGTAGATGAATCAAGAAACTGCTGAAGGGTTTCATCCAAAAGAATAGGAAACACATCATTTTCATAGTGGCGAAAAAAATTTCGCCTAAATAACTGACTTTCCACAGCCCGCCGATTTCGATGCTCCTCTCCATGAAGCGTTACAAGGACTTTATCCATCAAAATACCACCCTCATCATACAAAGCCTGCTTCAGATCATTCTGCCGCAAGGCGGCCTCAGCATCATTGTAAGTATCCACTCTATAGGTTTTCATATGCAATTAACCCTATCAGTTATTTTTTTATTCAACCGCAAATGCAAAGCAGTCCGTTGTTGAGAGCAACGCATTGCCCGCCATTATCTCCTAGGTTCAGTTGCTTGACATTTTTCAAGTCTCCATTTGAGGATATCTAACCAGACCGACTTTGAGATTTTCGCCTGACTTAAATTCTAATTGATTCTAACCCCAAAGGGATCATAGAGAAAATAACCCTTGAAAGGAGATGATTCATGTTAACATCAGGTGCTGCATTAACAGACAAAAATAGCCTACTGAAATTAATTGAGTGCTGTATAATTGGTTCGACAAAAGGGCATATTCAGGCCGCAGATAAGGTATTCGATGATTTCCTATGAATGGTATATGCGAATAAAAGGAGGCTCTAACGCGCTATTATTCCAAAGCGGAAAAACATTATGGTAACACTGGATATTAACGGAAAAAAACGGCCAATCAATAGCGATCTCGACACGCCTTTGCTCTGGGTGTTGCGTGACGAGTTAGCGCTAACGGGAACAAAATATGGCTGCGGAATTTCAATGTGCGGTGCATGCACAGTGCACATGGATGGGGAACCAGTTCGTTCATGTGCATTGCCGGTTGAAGTGATTAAAAATAAAAAAATAGTGACCATAGAGCACAAACAAAAAAATGGGATTCTTAGTCTTGTTCAACAAAAATGGTTGGAGCATGACGTGGCACAATGCGGGTATTGTCAATCAGGTCAAATAATGTCCGCGACTGCCCTCTTAAATAAAAACCCAAGCCCATCAGACGAGCAGATAGAGGCAGCTATGTCTGGAAATATTTGTCGTTGTGGCACCTATCAGCGAGTGCGCATCGCAATAAGAGCCGCTTCAAACGCTCTTACGCAGGACGCATATCTTTGAATAAAAGGATTGAATCTGGAATATCTCGGCGCACCTTTGTTAAAGCAGCAAGCACGGCCGCGGGAAGTCTTCTTGTTGGCATTCATTTGCCCGCCTCTTCTGAACAAAAAAAGATGCCACTTCAGCAGACGGTAATGAACAGTTTCATTCGCATTGATAACGATAACACAATCACACTGCTTGCGAATCATTCGGAATTTGGGAATGGAGCTTACACTATCATGCCGATGATGGTCGCAGAAGAATTAGACGTTCCTTATGAAAAGATTCGTTTAGAACCTGCGCCTACTAGACCGGAATATTACAGCCCGATTTTTCGGGAATATCTTACTGCTGGATCTGTTACAACCGGGAGCTGTTGGATACCCCTTCGAACTGCTGGTGCCAAGGCTCGCGCTATGCTGATCGATGCGGCATCAAAAAAATGGGATCAGCCATCCGAGACTTTGCATACCAACAATGGAAGAGTATTTTCAGAAAACGGACAACTTAGCGCTAACTATGGTGATTTATTGCACACCATTCATGCTGAAGGCATCGTCCCTCCTGAAAAAGTTGCCCTTAAAGACCCGTCAAAATTCAAGATTCTTGGCAAACCAGCTCGTCGACATGAGGGGTCATCGAAGGTGGATGGAAGTGCTGTTTTCGGAATCGATATCAAATTGCCAGATATGCTGTATGGTTCCATTGCGAGGTGCCCAGTATATGGCGGAACGGCCAAGTATTATGATACAAGTGAAACTCTCAAAATCCCAGGCGTGATAAAAGTAAAAGAGTTAAGTGCCGGTGTCGTTGTTTTGGCCAACAGCTATTGGGCCGCTCTAAAAGGCAGGAAAGCGCTGAAGATTGAGTGGGTAGAGGGGGCTAATTCGTCGCTCTCATCCGACTTGTTCTTCCAAGAGTACCGAGATTTGGCCGGTAAGCCGGGAATTGTTGCAGAGAATATAGGTGATAGCATTGCCTCAATAAAGCTCAGTGACAATGTCATAGAATCAGTTTATGAAATGCCTTATCTTGCACATGCAACGATGGAGCCACCAAATTGCACCGCTCTGGTCACTAACGACCGTTGTGAGATCTGGTCTGGAACACAATCTCAAAGCAATGACCAAAAGGTGGTTGCTAAATTGCTCGGGCGACCGCAAGAATCAATCATAATTCACAGACCTCTAATGGGCGGAAGCTTCGGCCGACGTGCAGCAAAATCAGCTGATTTCACTGTAAATGCTGTCGAAGCTGCCAACGGGGAGGGAGTTCCAGTTCAGGTAATATGGTCGAGAGAAGAGGATATAAAAGGAGGCCACTATAGACCTCTTTTTGTGCACAAGCTTCGCGGGGCTGTTGATGACGAAGGTATGCCAATAGCTTGGCATCAAACGGTCGTAGGTCAATCCATAATGGAGGGCACTCGATTCGCTCCCGCATTTATGGTCAATGGCGTGGATCTATATTCCGTGGATGGCTGTCTTCAGGAGCCGCTGGGACTCTTCCCATATGGAACCTCATACCACATTCCGAATCATCGAGTAGAGTGCCATAATCCGCCCAAAATCGGCGTTGTCCCGATGGAATGGCGATCGGTGGGGCATAGTCACACTGGCATTGCTTACGAATGTTTCCTTGATGAGTTGGCGGCTGCTGGCGGGAAAGATCCTTTGGATTTGCGAATCGCTCTGACCAAAGACAATCCCAGAATGCATAAACTTCTGAAGCTTCTGAAAGAGAAGAGCAATTGGTTGAAACCAATTGGCAAAAATAGAGGGAGAGGGGTTGCGGCACGAGTTTATTCGGTATCACCAATTGCTCAAGTGGCAGAAATAACGATGAGTGATAATGGCGAATTCACAGTTGATCGAGTGGTTTGTGTTGTAGACTGTGGATTTGCAGTCAATCCCCTGGGCATAGAGGCCCAAATAGAGGGTGGTATTGCTTATGGTCTCGGTGCTGCCGCATTTGGCGAAATCGAACTGCAAGATGGACAAATAAAACAGAGCAACTTCAACGACTACAATGTTCTTCGAATTACTCAGATGCCAGAGATCGAGGTATACATTGTGTCTAGCGATCAGCCCCCAACTGGGGTTGGAGAACAAGCTACCACGCCTATTGCTCCAGCAGTGGTCAACGCTGTATTTAATGCAAGTGGCAAAAGAATTAAACGTTTTCCATTGGCCAAAAGCGGGCTAAAACTGGTCTAAGAGATGGGTATTTTTTTGATCCGCGTTTAAAAATTCTTTTTAGAGATGTCATGTTTTTATTTTTTGGCGCACTTTTTGGTTTTGTTTCAGTTGCTTTTGGAGCGTTCGCCGCACATGGTTTGAACGATGTCGCGTCCGATGCTTCGTTAAACTCTCTTGCAGTTGCAATCAAATATAATCAAATTAATGCAGTAGTTATAAGCGCAATTGGCCTCGCCCAAATCGCTAATCCTAAAATAATGAATATGTCTCTCCTGAACTGGAGTGCCTGGCTCTTCATAATTGGTACAGGGCTGTTTAGCTTCAGCGTTTATCTTTCTGTAGTTTTTGAAAGTCCCGGTCTCACCAGCTTAATGCCCTTCGGCGGAATGATGATAATTGCAGCTTGGCTTCTCACTGCTTATGTCGGGTTTGCCATTGCCAGAGACCAAAATGAATAATTTTTTAAATTAATCTAAGTGGCCTCCTCTTATCGCACTTTACACAAAATAAATTTGCAATTTAGTGCAGTTATGGTTGAGCAAATAATAAACATGAGCAGCTAAAAACGCAGCCTGAAGGACCTGTTATGTTAAGCATCCAGAACTCTGCCATCTGCCGCTAACCTCCTCTTATATTTCGCCGAGGCGATCATCCAATATTAATCTGGTATGGGCAGGTGAGTAGAGTTTTTGACACGCTTCAATGCAAAGCTTGATTTAAGTGAAGATATGTAGGGCAAGTTTGCTAAACTCTCTCGCAGGAATTCCTCATAATCCCTAATGTCTTTGTCCACAATCTTTAATAAGTAATCGCTATCGCCGCTCATGGCATAACATGACAATATTTTCTTGTGTTGCTTGACAGCGGCTTCAAATTCATTAAGCGCTTGAGTCGTATTTTTTGTTAGCTTAACCTCTGCAATCACCGTTACTTTTAGCCCCAAAGCTTCCTGACTAAGAATATTTGCTCTACCTTCTATAAAGCCTTCCGACTCTAATTTTCGCAAACGTTTCCAAAAAGCAGAATTAGACATACTGACCTTCTCTGCTATCTCTGAAAGCGCTAAGTCCGGAAACGCTTGAAAATACTTTAAAATTTTTTGTTCGAGCTTATTCACCCAAAATATAAAATAAATATCTTTTGTAATTAGGCATAATAACAGAAAAAATATTTCATTAAATAGTCTTAAAGAGGAAATAAAAAAAACTTATTTTTGCGCTCGAAGCTACAATGTTATATTTTACAGCTATACGTTATAAAATGCCTGAATCAGATTCAGATAAGGGAAAACACCAGCGGTTCTTCATACCGGAGCCAAACGCACGGCCTGGAGACACACCCGACTTTTCTCAACTACCTATCTCTCCGGTAGGCTCAGTGGCTCGCCCCCAGACTAGTGCATCTCCTGAGACATTGAGAGATTTACCGTTTAAGTTAATTAGAACACTCAACGAAGACGGAATTCCAGAGGGAGAATGGCAACCAGAAATCACTATCGCAGTCGTACGTAAGATCTACGAGTATATGCGTCTAACTCGCATTTTTGACACCAAAATGTTCAGGGTACAACGACAGGGCAAAACCAGTTTTTTTCTAGCGAGCCGAGGAGAAGAAGCTCTAGGCGTGGTGCCCTCGATTGCTTTGAGAGCAAATGATATGTGCTTTCCAACCTATCGGCAAGTTGGATGGCTGCTTGCCCGAGGCTATCCTCTTGTGAAACTAATTAACCAAATATTCAACAACAGTGATGATCCACTAAAAGGCAAACAACTCCCAGTCTTATACTCAGCTCGAGACTTCGGCTTCTATTCACTATCTGGCAATGTCGGCACGAGGTTCGGTCATGCCGTCGGATGGGCAATGGCAAAGGCATACAGGAACTCAGATGATATAGCCATTGGGTTTATTGGAGATGGCACAACCGCAGAGGGCAGTTTTCATGAGGCCTTGACTTTTGCAAGCGTTTACAAGGCCCCAGTCATTCTAGGGATTACAAATAACCAATGGGCTATCTCCACGTTCACGGGTTTAGCAACAAACAAAGACACCACGTTTGCTTCCAAAGCGCTGTCTTACGGCATCCCTGGGCTCAGAGTTGATGGAAATGACGCGTTGGCCGTCTATTCCGTGCTCGAATGGGCTGCGGATAGAGCAAGACATGGTCATGGAGCCACATTAATCGAATTTTTTACCTATCGTTCAGGTGCTCACTCAACTAGCGACGATCCCGAGAGGTATCGTCCAAAAGAGGAAGCTTTATTATGGCCCCTAGGTGACCCTATCGAACGCCTGAGGCAGCACCTTTTGACAAGTAAAGCGTGGTCTGAAGAGAAGGATGGCCAACTTCATAAAATGCTTGATAAACAGATCACCGAGTCCTTAAAAGAGGCAGAACGGATTGGGGTGCTGGGCGAATCAAAACCAGATGTTCGGGAAATGTTTGAGGGCGTATTCAAAGAGCAAGACTGGCGAGCTGTGGAGCAACTTAAAGAATTAGGTTTATGAGTAATGATTATGAATATTGTTCAAGCGTTGAATAGTGCTCTCGACGTAATGCTGGCAAACAACTCGGAGGTACTAGTCTTTGGAGAGGATGTCGGGTACTTCGGCGGTGTATTTAGGGTAACCGATAAATTACAGAAGAAGTATGGTCATCATCGCTGTTTTGATACCCCCATATCAGAAGGAGGCATCATAGCGACAGGAATAGGTATGGCTGCTGAAGGCCTGCGACCAGTCATGGAAATTCAATTCGCGGACTATATTTTACCGGCATATGATCAACTGGTATCAGAGGCTGCCCGCTTGAGATACAGATCGAACGGTGATTTCCAAGCGCCTATTACGGTCAGAGCTCCATATGGAGGGGGGATTTTCGGAGGACAAACACACAGTCAGTCGCCAGAGGCAATTTTCGCCCACGTCACCGGTCTGAAAACTGTAATTCCATCTAACCCCTACGATGCAAAAGGGCTTCTGATAGCGTCCATAGAGTGCGATGATCCCATCATTTTTCTAGAACCAAAGCGACTTTATAACGGTCCATTCGAGGGATATCACGATCGGCCTTTGAAGCCTTGGGCTGGTGAAACCGATAGCAATGTGCCCGAGGGCTACTATTCGATTCCTTTAGGAAAGGCCAAAGTCAAAAGAGCAGGAAGTGAAGCCACAGTCCTTGCTTATGGAACCATGGTTCATGTGGCTCTTGCAGGTATTTTAGAGAGTGGTGTAGATGCAGAGCTAATAGATTTGAGATCCATAGTGCCTTTGGACGTCGATACCATTGAAGAATCAGTAAAAAAAACCGGCAGATGTCTAATAGTTCATGAAGCATCAAAATTTTCCGGCTTCGGTGCGGAGTTGTCCGCATTGGTCACCGAAAGGTGCTTCTACTACCTTTCTGCACCAACAATCAGGTTGGCAGGTTGGGACGTTCCATACCCCCATGCTTTTGAATGGGATTACTTTCCAAGCCCTAAAAGGGTCGCTAAATCCCTTAAAAAATTGTTGGAGAACTGAAATGTCGACCCCTTTCGAGCTGAAATTGACTGATGTGGGCGAGGGTATCGTTGAGGCAGAGGTGACCGATCTTTTTGTCGAGATTGGAAGCCTGATACAGCAAGACCAACCATTGATGGAGATCATGACAGAGAAAATAACTCTTGAAATTCCATCGCCCATATCCGGCGAGATTTTCCAAATATTCGTAAATACGGGTGATACTATACCTGTCGGCGGCTTGCTGCTGTCCATAATTACCCCCGGCTCCACCATGCCTTCCCCAACCGAAAATGCAAGTCTCACAGATAACGCCAAATCAATGAGAAATCGGAAAGACGGAAATATGCCATTGGATGCACAACATAGTAACGAAAGATATCAGGAAGAGACTGAGAGTCAAGAATCGCTTGATGAAAAAAACTCAATAGATCAGGCATCTCCGCGTCCAATTTTAGCAGCTCCTGCAGCGCGTCGTCGGGCAATGGAACTCGGGTTGAAATTGGAGGACGTGCAAGGATCTGGGCCAGCCAGGCGAATTTCGGTTCAAGATGTGGAGAAGCATGCCGCGGATAATAATATCGAATCGGCGACTGATGCCTCTGATCAAAATGTTGAGGGGGTAACAGAAATAAGCATAACTGGCCTGAGACGCAAAATAGCCGCTCAAATGCACAAAGCAAAATCACGGATCCCGCACTTTTCTTACACGGAAGAATGCGACCTTACAGAGTTAGAAATAATACGAAATGAAGCAAACATGCAGCGAAGCCCTGATCAAATCAAATTAACTTTGCTGCCATTCGTTATGCGTGCGATGGCTTCGCTTTACCAGGAATACCCTATGATCAACTCGCGTTATGATGATGAGAAAGAGATCTTGTACTCGTTCAATCGAATTCATATTGGCATAGCAACCAACACCAACTCTGGTCTAGTCGTTCCGGTAGTGCGAGATGTGCAATCGATTGATATATGGCAATGTGCGCTTGAGCTAAGTTCAATCACTGAGGCTACACGAACAGGTAAAATTCAACTACATCAGATCAAGGGGTCAACCATAACAATCTCGAGTTTAGGACTTCTCGGAGGCGTTTCCAGCTCTCCTATTATCAATCATCCAGAAGTGGCTATCATCAGCCCGAATAGGCTTAGGGAGCGTCCTATGGTGATTAACGGTCAGATCGAAATTAGAAAAATGATGAATATTTCCGCATCGTTTGACCACAGGATTGTCGACGGACACGAGGCTGCTAAGTTTATCCAAAGGCTCAAACTTGTGCTAGAGAGCCCTGCAGACCTTATGCGCCCAGCAGATTTAGGATAACCAATCCTATTATAGCTATAACCGCTAAGTTATCTCGATTGGGATTCGAGGGAAAAAATATAAAGCTCACAAGTCCTCAGTCGGCAGCGGCCGAGACCATATAACCCTTTCGACAGCGACGGCCGACGCCAAAAGCGCATATAACCCTAACATTCCGTACATGAAACTCATAAATTTGCCTCCAGAGACTTGACCTTAGTCAAGACCAAAAAAAAAGGTGGTCTGTCGTAAAACGAACAGTTTTTAATACGCATGCAAATCCGACATGGTTTGGCGAAGCGTTGCACTCAATTTATGGGAACCGCTGACAGAAAACTGGGTCCCTCGCATAGAACTGATAGAGGACGCTCTACAATCCATTGGGCAATTTTTTTTGACCACATCTAACCTACAATGTCATCCAATGGTCATGTGAGTAGCCTACAGGATCGAAAAGTACACCTGGGTTTAAAATCGAATTCGGATCAATCTTTTGTTTCGCTGAGGAAAGAACCTCTTTAAATAGGTCGGGTCTTTGATGATCATAACCGCGAATCCGATGATCCCGACCGACAGCATGATGATGCGTAACAGATCCATGCTCCGAAATGCATATTTCGTTAGTTTCTATCTTTATTTGTATCCAGTTGTCGATCATAGTCTCAGGAGGAGCTGGAGCAGTATAAGTGAAGTAGGGCGCCAAACCATCTGGATATATGTGAGTAAGCCAGCAATTGATAAATGATTCCCGATTAGATAACCCCTTTATGGCAACTGCAGTTCTTTTTTTAACAGCATGAATGAAGTCAAAACTTTTATCCCATGTTATGACTGTTTTGAAAGCGTATTGAACAACACCTCGCCTTATTAGAGCATCTCTAAAGTAAGGCATGCGCAAAAAGGTGCTCCGCCGATTACCTGATGAACCCTCCCTGTGCGCATTGTCCTTTTGTATATCTTGAGGTTCACAGTATCCTTCTGCATCGGACGCCAACTCTAGGGCCCTCTCCAACCAAGGGGACATATCATGGTCTGCAGATTCGAAATTCAATATGAGAAGGTGCTTGCTACCATCGCCCACCCTATTAAAGATAGCCTCACTGGCGTCCAACAATCTGCATTTAGCTGGGAAGAGTGCTGATTGACTGATTAACCTTGTAGCGACAAGCGCGCACGAGTAGTCCGAAAACTCAACCGTTCGAAACGATCTGAATATAGGCCTATTCTGCAACCTAACCCAAGCATCCTTGATAACGCCCACCTGACCTTGTCGCAATCCATCCCCCAAGCGTGGAATGCTCAACGCTTTATGGAAAATGTCTCAATGTCAGATTTTTTGTCAGTAATTGATTCTCAAGGTCTGGACCCAGAATACCCGCCTGAATATGCGCCGCTCTGCTTTTTAAATCTATCTCAATAAATTTGTCCATCCGCTTCATATCCATTGAAAGGACGCCTGCATAACCGTCACCCACGTCCGTCTCGACGCCTCCACAAAAGCTGGACATCTCCGTAGGGTGTGACAGCTATCGAGTTAACATTGGCCCAATCCAAAATTCGAGATACGTGTGCCCCCCTCTCCGGATATGCTATAAGGTCTAGAGGATTGCGGAATTGCCCCAACATGGCTCGTGCCAGATCGGGAAACGATTTCCCATATGAATGATTCAAACATTCCAAATGATCATCGGTAACGATTGACTCCAAAGCTGGCAGAGGGGATATCCGGGGCTCAACCAAAGCAATATGATCGGCCTCAGGGATAGTTAAAACCGCCGTTGCACCAAGATGTCGCAAAATCCTACTGGCGACCGCTTCATCCTCTGCTGGAGTCAAGATTTGATCCTCAAAACCTCACCCCCAGAATTTCAGTTTTCTCATGATTTCCTCGCACCCTATTTGTAGAAGTCAGTTATGCTTTTTTTTGCAAAATTTTAAATACCTTATTTTCAGCATCAAATTTTAAAAAGGATTACAACCTTTTGGCATCTTTATTGTCTTCGATAAAAGGTATCGTGTAATCTAAATGCTTGGTTTTTAAACGATTTGGTTGATACACTGGTGAATTGCGAGATTTCTTTTGTCAGGTATCTATTTTTATATTATTAAAGGTTCCTCAACCATCATATTTATATGGTTTCAAGGCATCTAAATCTGATTAGTTAACTTAAAAATGAGGCTTAGACAGATTCTTTTTCGGATATGCAGCAGGACCGTTGGTCAAAATATTAGTGAGTCCACCATTTTGAGTGTCACAATCGCTGGCACCGCGTGCAACCTTTAGAGGTCCTGTCACAAATGCAGGAAAGAATAACTGGTTTTGATTTTGCGCGATCCCTGGCGCTGCTAGGTATGATCATCGTGAATTTCACGGTAGTGATGGACCCCAAAACCGGCAGCAATCTCTTATTATCGTTAGCACCACTTTTGCAGGGCCGAGCCTCTGCACTTTTCATTATCATTGCAGGAATCGGAGTAACGCTAATCAGCAACAAAGCACGATTTTCAAACAATAAGTTGATGATAGTCAGGGTCCGGTCAAAATTAGTCCGTAGAGCACTTTTGCTGATTGGTGTCGGACTCCTTTTCACTCTCATTTGGGAAGGAGACATACTTGTTTTTTATGGATTCTATTTTTTGTTTGCAGCTAGTTTGTTTACGAAAAACAACCGTTCTTTGTTAGTCGTCTGCATCGTTTTGGTGCTTCTTTTTCCCTTATTTTTAATGCTTTTCGATTATGAGAAAAATTGGGATTGGTCAACCTTGACTTATACAGATCTTTGGTCTGCAGACGGGTTAGTCAGACGCATATTTTTTAATGGCTTTCATCCTGTGTTACCCTGGACTGGATTTATGATTTTTGGTATGTGGCTCGCCCGCCAAAATTTAGCCGATACAAAAATTCGAAAGACGCTACTCATCTACTCTTTACTCCTTTTTTCAGGGACCGAGTTGGGGTGTTATCTCCTAAAAATCATGTATCTGAGTCATTTGTCCGATGATAGTTCGATCGAGAACACCATATTTTTATTTTCAACATCCGCAATCCCTCCCCTCCCGCAATATATAATTTCTGCAGGCAGCTCTTCAGTAATTGTGATTATTGGTTCTTTGTATTTTTGTGATCGATTCTCCGACTCGCGGCTCAAACGATGGCTTTCCCAAACAGGTCGATTGACACTCACTTTGTATATAAGCCATGTAATTTTGGGGCTGGGCATGCTCCAATTTTTGGGCTTATTAGAGAATCAAACAATCGATTTTACGCTATCGGCAGCGATAGCTTTCTTTGTTGCCGCAGTCTCTTTCAGCGTAATTTGGCTTAATTATTTTAGGATCGGGCCACTGGAGTATATATTCAAGCGGCTTGCGGCTCTGTGACTCGCATTTTTTATCGCCCCCCGACATTAGCTCCCTCGAAGCCCGCTCTGCGAAATCATTTCTGTTCTAACACCTCATAACGCTGAATCTCTGGCGGACCGGCCATAATTCCTTTGAAGCTTGGTCCTGCCGCTTTGAGATGATCTGAGTTCACGTGATGTTGCACCGCAGCTTCATCCTCATAAAGTTCCATAACCAAGTAATTTCCACCGCTATCTCGGCATAATCCATAGAAAATCACTCCAGGCTCGTTTTTATTCACTTTCGACACTAACGCCAACATGCTTTTTTCGAATTTTGGCTCGCTTCCTTGTTTTACATTCATTTTAGCAATGACCGCAATCATATTAACTCCCATAGAAATAGATTTGGACTCTAACTTTGATCCCTTGATCTTAGTTGCATGACTAATAGGTTATTCAATCTACTCGGTTATTCGGTGGCCGTGAAAAATATTGTCGAGGTGTGCATCCGGAAGTTTTTCGGTTTTGGCAGAAACTAAAATAGTCATCCCAACCGAAACAACTTCACCCAAAAAAGCACACGCAAACGGGTTTGGCGCCTGGTTGCTTAGCCAGACACAAATTTGGAAAAGCCTCTGGTATGATGCAAACCAAGTTGGGTCAATCAAGCTTGCATGCAACAGAATGAAGGTTGCCATGCCAGTCAGTAAGCCAGCATAGGCTCCTTTCTTAGTGACGCCTTTCCATACTGCGCCTACAATAAGGGGACCAGAAAAAGCTGCCATCATACCCCCTATACCAATCCATACTATCATAGCTACATTCTTATCCATCAGTGATCTTGCCATGAAAATGCATCCAAGCAGAATAAAAACTGTAGCGATTCTCGAGATTAGAAGAACGCGTCGGTCGACTTCTTCTGGCGAGTAATCAATCGACATTCGGGGGACCAATGTCCGCCTGTAAAGATCATTGGCGACGATTTGAGATGACGATATAACTAATCCATCAGCTGTACTCATAACTGCGGATAAAATACCTACGCCGATCAAAGCAGCTAACCAAACTGGGAATAATTCAATAAAAAGCAACGGTAGTGCTTGATTTGGATTCATTCCTTCATCATAAAGACTACTGCCAAAGTGCGCACGAGCAAGCAGCCCACCCAACCCCATCATTCCTAACATCAAACCGAAAATGGCAGCAATCCAAATAAAGTTTCTTCGATCATTATCAGATTTGAGCGCCCATAGTTTGTTGCCCAGATGGGGGAGCAAACCCAACGGGATATGCGCAAAAACAATGACAAAAATAGACCAACCGGAACTAAAAAGAGTTGAATTCGTGTTGAAGGTTGCCGCTAAATTTACATCCTGCAAGCGAAGGTTTTTAATAACACCGTCAAAGCCTCCATCAATTCCGACTCCAAGAAG
>CACEBC010000010.1 GCA_902557735.1 Porticoccaceae bacterium | reverse complement strand
CGGCGGGAGGATGCTAGGTCAACGGAATATTGTACTGACATCGCAAAGATGGTTCAGGCACCGATACTTCATGTAAACGGTGATAATCCCGATTCAGTGATGTTTGCTGCCATGCTCGCTATAGATTATCGCTATGAATTTCGTAAAGATATAGTCATCGATTTAATTTGTTACAGACGGCGCGGGCATAATGAAACGGATGAGCCTTCAGCAACTCAGCCTTTAATGTACCAAGCGATTCGACGGCATCCAACTACTCGATCTTTATATGCGGAAAAACTCATCAAAGAAGGTGTCGTCACTTTAGAGCAATCAGATGATATGAATAATCACTATCGTCAAAGTCTAGACCGCGGTGACTTTGTGGTTCACAACCTTGTAAGCGAGCCGGATGAGAGTTTGTTTGTTAATTGGGAGCCTTATCTAAATCATCACTGGCGGACTGCAAGTGATACTAAGGTTGATGATGCTCGTTTAAGGCATATAGCAGGCAAAATCAATGAAATCCCTGATGGCATAGAGGTGCAACGACAAGTGGCAAAGTTATACGAAGATCGCCAAAAGATGGCGAAAGAAAGTTTGCCATTGAATTGGGGTATGGCTGAACTTCTAGCATATGGCACCCTAGTGACCGAAGGTTATCCGATAAGATTTACGGGTCAAGATGTTAAGAGAGGTACATTTTCGCACAGACATGCCGCGATTATTAACCAAGCGAATGGTGAGGAATACCTCCCGTTGCAAAATCTCAGCAAAGATCAAGCTGAGTTTTGGATTTATGATTCAGTCCTATCGGAGGAAGCTGTTCTGGCTTTCGAATACGGCTACTCGACGACGAGCCCAAGAGGGCTCGTTATATGGGAGGCTCAGTTTGGTGATTTCGCTAATGGCGCCCAAGTCGTAATAGATCAGTTTATCGCTAGCGGGGAGCAAAAGTGGGCACGACTTTCAGGTTTAATTATGCTACTGCCACATGGATTTGAAGGTCAAGGCCCAGAGCATTCCTCCGCTCGCTTAGAGCGTTTTTTGCAGTTATGCGCTCAGCATAATATGCAAGTTTGTATCCCTACAACACCAGCACAAATGTTCCATCTGCTGAGGCGACAAGCGATCCGTCCAATGAGACGTCCACTTATCGTCATGAGTCCTAAATGGATACTGCGACATAAGCAAGCGACATCGACGTTCTCAGAGCTCGTTTCTGGTGGGTTTCAAGCTGTTATGTCTGAGGATGAAATTGAATTGATAGAGGTCAAGCGGTTGGTTTTATGTTCGGGTAAAGTTTACTACCATTTGCTTGAGCAACGAAGGGCCAACGATATTTCAGACATTGCCATTGTTAGGTTGGAGCAGTTATACCCTTTTCCTCATGAAGAATTGGATTTGGTACTGAATTCAATGATTAATTTAGAGGAGGTTGTTTGGTGTCAAGAAGAGCCGATGAACCAAGGTGCTTGGTACAGTAGCCAGCACCACATGAGGAATGCTTTGAACCGCCGTGATCCAAATCTGGGAATTAATTATGTCGGTCGTCAGGGATCATCAGCTCCGGCCTCAGGATATATGTCTGCGCACACTGAAGAGCAGAAGCAATTTGTGAGTGAGGCGTTAAACATAAATAACGACTAGGAAATGAGCCATGGTAGCAGAAATCAAAGCACCGAATTATCCCGAGTCAATACAGGAAGGAACGCTTGCAACTTGGCACAAGAGTGAAGGTGATCAGATTGAGCGTGACGAGTTAATTGTCGAGATAGAAACTGATAAAGTGGTCCTAGAAGTAGTGTCTCCTGCGAGTGGCATGCTCGCTAAAATCTTGAAATCTGAAGGCGAAGTTGTTGCCAGTAACGAATTGATTGCGGAGATAGAAGAAAGCACTTCGCACGTCAAAGGGTTGGGAACTCAGATCGTTGAGGCGCCGAATAAAGAGACTGAAACCCCCGCAAAGGAGGAGGTTCCGGTTGCGGCTAATCCAGCCGCCAAGAAATTGGCCCGAGAATATGGTTTTGACATTGCTGCCATACCCGGTTCCGGCAAGGACGGAAGAGTTACAAAAGAGGACGTTGTAAATTACCGATCCTCTAGGACCTCTTCAGGGAGCAGCTCTGAGGCTGGTGGTGGGCAGATTTCGCATCTGGGTGATAGGGTCGAGCGTCGCGTCGCTATGACTCGAATGCGGGCTCGAATATCAGAACGGCTTCTTGAGGTGACTCATACCACTGCCTCATTGACTACCTTTAATGAGATCGATATGTCCGCACTCATGGATCTAAGGCGACAGTACAAGGATGAGTTCACGAAAATCCACGACGGCACGCGCCTTGGTTTTATGGGTTTTTTTGTCAAGGCGTCTGTCGAGGCGCTCAAGCGGTTTCCTTT
This sequence comes from Porticoccaceae bacterium, assembly GCA_902557735.1. Taxonomy (GTDB): domain Bacteria; phylum Pseudomonadota; class Gammaproteobacteria; order Pseudomonadales; family Porticoccaceae; genus TMED48. The sequence goes on along the minus strand of CACEBC010000010.1, from coordinate 67,191 downwards.
GGTGAATGCATCGATTGACGGTGAAGATATTGTATATCATGGCTATCAAGACATAGGAGTTGCAGTTTCAACGGAACGTGGCTTAGTTGTGCCTGTACTCCGAAATGCTGAAAATATGAGTATCGCCTCTGTAGAGAGCGGTATATCGGAATACGCCTCAAAAGCAAGAGAAGGTAAATTAACTATCGAGGAAATGACTGGCGGCACATTCACCATAACTAATGGTGGCGTATATGGCTCGCTTTTATCCACACCAATTATCAATCCGCCGCAAACAGCCATACTTGGAATGCATAAGATACAAGAGCGACCTGTAGCGCTTGAAGGTGAGATAGTCATAAGACCGATGATGTACCTGGCGCTGTCTTATGATCACAGACTTATTGATGGGAAAGAGGCAGTACAGTTCTTGGTGACAATAAAAGAACTGATTGAAAATCCTGCCAAGATTTTACTTGAGATTTAAGACTTAAAGCTCTGAAAAGGTTGCATAATGTATAATAATTTTGATGTCGTTGTTATAGGAAGCGGACCAGCTGGTTATGTTTCCGCGATTCGGGCTGCTCAGCTAGGCATGAAAGTGGCTTGTATTGAGAAATGGCGCTCTTCTAACGGTGTGTCTGTCCATGGTGGAACTTGCCTTAATGTGGGCTGCATCCCTTCAAAAGCTCTGCTAGATAGTTCTCACAAGTATTCTGATGCCTTAAATAAATTGGATTCTCATGGAATCACCCTCGGTGCGGTTAAAATGGACATAGCTGCGATGATGGGGAGGAAGGATAAGATTGTTTCTCAGTTGACGGGGGGAATAGGGCAGCTATTCAAGGCTAACAATGTCACGGGGCTTTATGGAACGGCAAAATTACTTTCTAACAAAGAGGTTGAGTTCGCCAGTCATCAAGGAGATGAATCAATAATAAAAGCCTCTCATATTATATTGGCGGCTGGCTCTGTTCCGATAGAAATACCCGCGGCGCCAACTGACGGCGATTTTATAGTTGATTCTACTGGCGCGCTTGAGTTCTCGTCCGTGCCGAAGCGTCTCGGGATTGTGGGAGCAGGTGTCATAGGACTTGAATTGGGTTCGGTTTGGTCGCGATTGGGCTCAGAGGTTGTATTGATCGAAGCGTTGGACGAGTTTCTCGCAGTGATGGATAAAGATATAGCGAAAGAATCATTTAAAATTTTTTCTGGACAAGGGCTAGATATTCGCTTGGGAGCCAGAGTGATTGAGACTGCGGTAAAAGCAAAAAAAGTAAATGTTACCTACCAAACCATGGACGAAAAACAACACAAAGAAGTCTTTGACAAGCTTATTGTTTGCGTCGGTCGTCGACCTTTTATTGACAATCTTTTGTCGCCAGATTGCGGTATTAGTTTAGATCAAAGAGGTAACATAGTGGTAAATGAACAATGCGAAACAAACATTGAAGGTGTATATGCAGTGGGGGATTTAGTGCGAGGTCCTATGCTTGCGCACAAAGGTTCGGAAGAAGGTGTCATGGTTGCCGAGCGCATTGCCGGTCACAGCGCGCAGCTAAACTATGACGTCGTTCCAAACGTTATTTACACGCATCCTGAAGTAGCATCTGTTGGCCAAACAGAGGCGCAAGTTAAAGCATCCGGTAGGAACTATAATGTGGGCGTATTTCCATTTGCTGCCAGTGGGAGAGCGCTGGCGGCCGATGATTCGCAAGGGATGGTAAAAATGATCGCGTGTGAAAAAACTGATCGAATTTTAGGTTGCCATATTGTTGGACCAAGTGCAGCAGACTTGGTCCAACAGGTTGCTATAGCTATGGAGTTTGGATCCAGTGCTGAAGATCTAGGTATGACTGTATTTGGTCATCCGACTCTGTCAGAGGTTGTGCATGAAGCAGCACTTGCTGTCAACGGAAATGCTATACATAAAGTTAATAGGAAACGTAAATGAGTGCCTATTGTTATAATGTTTTCGTAAAGATTAGACATGCTTGAAAATAAAACCGTCATAGTTTGGTAGGAAGCTTTATATGAATCTCCACGAATACCAGGGAAAAAACTTATTTGCCGAATATGGTCTTCCTGTCACGCAAGGTGTAACTGCTGAGAGCGCTGAGCAGGCAGTGTCCGCTGCGGACATAATTGGCGGAGAAAAGTGGATGGTAAAGGTTCAAGTGCACGCTGGCGGGAGGGGAAAAGCTGGTGGGGTGAAGCTAGTCACTTCCAAAAGCGATATCAGGGAATTTGCCGACAAATGGCTGGGCAAAAGAATGACCACCTATCAGACTGGTCCTAAAGGACAACCGGTAAGCCGAATCTTAGTCGAGCCAGTTACTGAAATTGCTAATGAATTTTATTTGGGAGCTGTCGTGGATCGATCGAGCCGACGGATTGTGTTTATGGCATCGACCGAAGGCGGAGTCGAAATTGAAAAGGTGGCCCGAGAGGCTCCACAAAAGATTTTGAAGGCGACGATTGATCCAATGACGGGGGCGCAGCCGCATCAAGGCAGAGAGATGGCCTTCCAACTGGGGTTGGAGGGATCGCAAATTAAGCAGTTTGTAGCAATTTTCACGGGTCTCGCTAAAATGTTTCAAGACAAAGACTTGTCACTTTTAGAAATAAATCCACTCGTCTTGACAGCGGATGGGAAAATGCATTGCCTTGATGCGAAAGTCGTAGTTGATGGCAATGCTTTGTTCAGGCAATCGGCGTTTAAAGAGATGCACGATCCTTCTCAAGAAGACTCTCGGGAAGCTGAAGCCGCTGCATGGGACCTAAATTATGTTGCATTAGATGGGTCTATCGGATGCATGGTTAATGGTGCTGGCTTGGCTATGGGAACCATGGATATTGTTCAGTTAAATGGTGGATCTCCGGCGAACTTCCTCGACGTAGGGGGAGGAGCCACCAAGGAACGCGTTTCAAAAGCATTCAAGATCATCTTGTCTGATGACAAGGTTCGAGCAGTACTCATCAACATATTTGGAGGCATTGTGCGATGCGACCTCATTGCAGATGGGGTGATTGGGGCAGTCAAAGATGTCGGCGTCAAAGTTCCAGTAGTCGTTCGCCTCGAAGGTAATAATGCTGACTTGGGCTCACGGAAACTGGCTGAATCAGGCCTTGACATTATTGCAGCTGATGGTTTGGCGGAAGCTGCAAGGCTTGTGGTTAAAGCGGCAGAGAGGTCCTGAAAGTGTCAATACTTGTAAACAAAAATACCAAAGTTATATGTCAAGGATTTACTGGCAGCCAGGGCACTTTTCACTCTGAGCAGGCCATTGCATACGGCACTAAAGTGGTCGGAGGCGTTACACCGGGTAAGGGAGGGACTTCACATCTGGGTCTTCCTGTATTTAATACGGTAAATGAAGCTGTGGGGGAGACTGGCGCTGAGGCTTCAGTTATCTATGTTCCTGCTCCGTATTGCAAAGACTCCATTCTTGAGGCGGCAAATGCAGGAGTGGACTTAGTTGTATGTATAACGGAAGGCATACCAACACTGGACATGCTGGAATGTAAAGTCGTATGTGATCAATTAGGCGTTCGCTTGATAGGTCCGAACTGCCCGGGTGTTATTACCCCGGGTGAATGTAAAATGGGGATAATGCCAGGTCACATCCATGTCCCTGGAAAGACTGGAATAGTATCACGCTCAGGAACTTTAACATATGAAGCTGTCAAACAAACTACTGATCATGGTTTTGGGCAGTCTTCTTGCGTTGGAATTGGCGGTGACCCGATCCCCGGGTCTAGTTTTACAGATATTTTAGCTTTGTTTGAACAAGACCCTGACACGGAAGCTATTGTTATGATTGGCGAAATCGGAGGAACCGCAGAAGAAGAGGCTGCCGCATTTATAAAAGATCATGTCGACAAACCTGTTGTGTCTTATATTGCAGGTGTAACAGCCCCACCCGGAAAACGGATGGGGCACGCAGGAGCCATCATATCTGGTGGTAAAGGTACCGCTGAGGAGAAATTTGCAGCCCTTCATGATGCAGGGGTCATGACCGTTAGGAGCTTGGCCGAGATTGGGTCAGCGCTCAAAGAAGTGGCCGGTTGGTAATGCATTCAAGTAGATTTTAGTTTTAATGGAAGTTCCGAGAACGAATTTTCGTTTTATATAAAAGTTCGCTGCAGTCAACCAATTCCCTAGCAATTATGTGGGTTACTGGACCATCAGTTTCGATGGTACCCTTGACCATTAGTAGCTGAGCCTTCAAGAGTGCTGGGCGATACTTTTTCTGCACATTCTTCCAGATTACAATATTACTATTACCGGTCTCATCTTCTAGGGTGAGAAAGATAACGCCGGATTTGGTTCCGGGACGTTGACGTCCAGTTACGATACCAATAATACTGACCCAGCTTTGGTTCTCTAGTTTCGATAGTTCAATGTGGCGGCAGCATTTTCTCAGGTTTGAGAATTTTTCTTTTAATATGCTTAAGGGATGTCGTCCTAACGTCATTCCCATATTATGATAATCAGCATGCAAGTCTTCTATTTCATTAGAAGGTGAAAGCTGCTCTTTAGGATAATTACTATAGAGTGGATCGATATCCCGTTGTAAACTTGTAGACGGTATCTTATTTATGGCACTTAGGATCGGGTATTGGTGGGTCGTTTCAAGCGAATTCCAATATGCTTCACGACGATGCTCAGATAGTGAGTCAAAAGCTCCACAGGAACTTAATAGTGTTAGAACATTAGCTGATATAGAAGTTTTTTCTGAAAAATCCCGTACACTAGTGAAATAGAATTTGTCGGAGGAGACTGATTTCCGGGCGCTCACAATTCGCTGGGCGACATTCTGAGACATTCCCTTGATTAACTTATAACCAAGTCTCAGGGATAGTTGGGATGCGTTTTCAGGATTCTCTTCTAGAGTATGCTCCCAATTACTATGGTTTACATCTATTGGTCGCACTTCGACATTATGGCGTAAAGCATCCTGAACTAATTGTGAGGGGCTGTAAAACCCCATGGGTTGACTGTTGAGAATAGCGCAATAGAAAGCAGTTGGATGGTGGCACTTTAACCAGGCAGAAAAATAGGCGAGCAGAGCAAAGCTTGCCGAGTGGGATTCAGGAAAACCATATACGCCAAATCCCTGAATTTGTTTAAATAAGCGTTGCGCGAATTCTAATGAGTAGCCTTTATCTTGCATTCCTTTAATGAGTTTTTTTTCAAAGTTATAAAGCTTATTGTTTTTCCCCCAACTGGCCATGGAGCGACGTAATTGGTCAGCCTCCCCTCCAGAAAATCCTGCTGCTACCATGGCTAACTTAATAACTTGCTCTTGAAATATTGGAACGCCCAGTGTGCGTTTCAAAACTGTTTTAATTTCCGAGCTTGGATACTTAATTTTTTCGAGACCTTGACGTCTCCGCAGGTAAGGATGAACCATCTCACCTTGGATAGGTCCAGGTCGAACAATAGCTATTTCAATTACCAGATCATAAAAACATCGAGGCTTGAGGCGAGGTAACATAGCCATCTGCGCACGTGACTCTACTTGGAAGACGCCAATGCTGTCTGCATTGCAGAGCATATCGTAGGTTACCTTATCTTCTTTGGGTATGGATTCTAATGATAGTACAGTGCTTTTTTGGTGCTCATTTACCAGATTCAAGCAGCGACGAATAGCTGTTAGCATTCCTAGCCCTAAGATATCTATTTTTAATAGCCCAAGTATCTCTATATCTTCTTTATCCCATTGAATGACAGTGCGATCAGGCATGCTTGCATTTTCTACAGGTACAAGTGTACTTATTGGATTTTCAGTAATTATAAAACCACCAACGTGTTGAGAAAGATGTCTGGGTGTACCTATAATTTCTTTTAACAAGCGATAAAAATAATTCGATAGGCGTCCACTTTGGTCAAGTCCTATTTCTTTAAAACGTTCAGTGAGTTCTTCACTCTTTTCCCACCAGGACATGGATTGACTCAGTTGTTCAATAAAGAGAGGGTCTAGGCCCAATGCTTTGCCGACATCCCGAACAGCACTGCGTGGCTTATAAGTGATTACAGTAGCTGCTAACGCAGCTCTCTCACGAGTATATTTTTTATATATATATTGAATAACTTCTTCACGACGTTCGTGTTCAAAATCGATATCTATATCAGGAGGTTCATTGCGTTCCCTAGAAATAAATCTTTCAAATAATAATGAGACTTGTTCGGGAGAAACTTCGGTAATAAATAAACAATAGCAAACTATAGAATTAGCAGCAGATCCGCGGCCTTGGCAAAGAATATTTCGGTTACGAGCAAAATCAACTATGTCATAGACTGTTAAAAAATAAAATTCATAACCAAGCTCGGCAATGATTTTTAATTCATATGCTATTTGTTTTAGAATCTTCGAACTTACCCCTTGAGGCCAACGTTTTGTTACTCCTATTTCTACTAAATGTTTAAGTTGTTGCGTTGGAGTTAGATGCTCTGCTACTGCTTCTTTTGGGTATTCATAACGCAGTTCGTCCAGACAGAAAGTGCAACGTTGAGCGATTTTTAATGTTTCTGTGATTAACGAAGATGGATAGATTTTTTTTAAGTATGACAAGGGTCTTAGATACCGCTCTGCATTGGAAAAGCGCCGTAGACCTAGCTCCATAACAGAACAATTATGTTTGATAGCAGTTAAGGTGTCCTGAAGTGCTCGACGTTGTTTACAATGCATGTGAACATCACCAGAGGCTACCATTGGAATTTTCCATAAATTAGCTAGATTGTACAAATAGGCATAATCTGCTGATTCAGCACCACTTAACAAGTGCTCGACTCCAATCCATAAGCGTCCACTAAACCATTTGCTTAATTTTGTGGCAGTTTGATTGTCATTTTCTGAATGTTTTGATGGAAGCCAGATTATCAGACTATTATTTAGGTTATATTTGATATCAGACCATTTTATCTGATACTCTCCTTTCTCACTTCGTCTGCGTGCCAAAGTAATAAGAGAGGACAATTCAGAATATGATTGCTGGTTTGTCACCAAAGTAATTAATCGGTGTCCATCGAGTTTGAATTCGCTGCCAAGGATTAAATGTAAGCCAGACTCTTGAGCAGCTACATGTGCTTTAACTACCCCAGCTAGAGAGCATTCATCAGTAATTGCTAATGATTGATAACCTAGGATCTTAGCCGTATTAATCAAATCAGCAGGATGTGATACGCCACGTAAAAAACTGTAGTGGCTCACGCAATGTAATTCAGCATAGCTCATTCTTTTATTCTACCAAAATAACTGTATTTTTATACAGTTATTTTGGTAGAATAATGCATCAGCTATGATTTCTAAATATACTAAAAATAAAAAATTGTTTTACCATGACGCTTCTGAGGCTTAGATGAATGATATTTCAAAAGTACCTCTCTCGCATTCATACAAATGGGACTATATTTAATGGAACCACCAAAGGATTTCGAAAAAGTATCGATTTATGGCCTAGATCAACAACAACGTGAACAACTCTTGCAAGTTCAACGTGAATGTGTTTTTAACTGGTGTACCAAGGATAGTTGGCCAATGGGAGTCATCATGACGATGTTGTGGCACGAAGGTAAAGCATGGTTAACCTGCGCCGAACAGCGTCACCGCGTGTCTGCTGTGCGGAGAAATCCAAAAGTATCAGTTGTGCTGAGTAGCAAAGGAACTTCTTTGGGGGCCAATAAAACTGTCACTATAAAGGGTACTTGCATAGTTCATAATAGTCGCGAAATTAAGAATTGGTTTTATCCTTTATTTGCCTTGAGACGCTGTGATGGCGATCATGCCGCCGCCGCAGATTTCCTAAAGAAACTGGATTCTCCTTTGAGAGTTGTAATTGAAGTGAGGCCTGAAAAATACATCACCTATGATGGCGAAAAACTGGAAGCTCACACACGAGGTACCCTTAATCAAAATCAATTGACCGACATGGCGGAATCCGATGCGACGAGACACTCTCTAATTAGAGCTAAAAAAATCGTGGAATAGCTCGTCACAGCCTATCTGGTTGGTTAAGTTATTTGTTGTGAGGTCTTGGCGGCAGGGAGGGCTTAATCAATATCCGCAATAATATTATCAACATGCTCGATCCCTACAGATATTCGTATAAGATCAGGGGTTACACCTGCATGTTTTAATTCTTCGTTGCTCCGGTGTCGATGAGTGACACTTACAGAGTGGCAAGGCAGCGTTTTTGCATCAACGATATTTACCAGTCTTCTTAGCATATTCAAGGCATCGATGAACATTATTCCCGCATTTTCTTCTCCCTCAATTCCAAAACTGATGATAGCTGACTGTTTACCACAGCATATTTTGCTAGTGAGTGCCTGATACTGATTTCCGGCAAGCCAGCATAATTGATACAGGAAATTTGCTCGTGATTATGCAGATGATCGGCTACTTACATCGCGTTGACTGCATGTCGTTCCGTTCGAAGAGATAAAGTTTCTAAGCTCTGAAGAATATTAAAAGTGTTGAATGGTGATATTGCACCGCCCATATCACAGAGCGGGACAACTCTGGCGCGTTATATGAACTCGACATCGGATGCATCAGCATAGATTGCGACATGATATGATGGATCGGGAATATTGAATGGCGGAAATTTTAATTTGTTTTTTCAGGGTCAACTTCCAGATCCTACAATAATTCCACCAATGGTTGTTCCATGTCCTCCCGGAATATTTAATCAATAAATTAAAACTATGTCTGCTCCATGATCGAAAGATCGACATAAATATGGCGTGGGTCCTCTATTGTCTGCAACCTCTGGCATAGCTTATGAATGGGCGATTTCGGACAGCAGTGGTATGCTAATAACTTTCTGTGCAGGTTTTCCGATCGATTCACAAAAAATCGCTTTGGTTTTCTCGTCTATCTCCATTTCGAGCTCTTTTGTGTCGTCGCCTGATGCCATGCGAACCCATATTCCTTGTCTAGGGATAGTATGAGAAAATCAAGTGTGAGTGCCGCCGTGTAGCTGATTTGCACTGGCGATGCTATTTCCAGCGATACAAAGTCTGTTAACGGTTGCCGTTATGGCAGCCATACCGGATGCCATGCATAATGCGGCAGCTCCGCCCTCTGCCGCCGTTACCCATTGTTCCAGCATGTCACAGGTAGGATTCATTATTCGAGAATAAATATTTCCAGCTTCTGTAAGATCAAATAGATCTGCTCCATGCTGGCTATCACGAAAACTATATGAGTTGGTTTGGTAGCTTGAAACAGCTATGGCATTTGTGGCCGGGTCATCATTGAAGTCAGCGTGAAAAACTTGCGTTTCGAATTTCATTATGCGTCTTCTGCATACTTAAGTTTTCTCAGGTAGCTAGTTATTGTGTGGGGACTCCCTATAATGTCAAAGCTTAGACGTGAATTATGTTATTCTTTTCCTGAATAACGCGTATGAGTTGGTTTAACCAACATGCTTGAACCTCCTCGACACTGGATAATGGGTTACCTTAAAATGCCAAAGTATTTGCTACGCAACATAGTTGAATAAACCGCATATTTTCAGGGATCGAGATGATGTCTCAAAAGAATAAGACAAACATCGGAATGGCGCATTCTATACTCAAACGAGCGCAACTTTCTCCATGCGCGGCAGCGCTGACTTTTGAAGGATATTCACAGACCTTTGCTCAATTCGGAGAGCGAATAAGAAGAGTAGCTGGGATGTTGAGAGATGGTGGCGTCTGTCAAGGTGATCGAGTTGGCTATATAGGATTAAACCACCCCTGCTTTTTGGAAACACTTTATGCATGTGGATGTCTTGGGGCGATTTTCGTTCCACTGAATTTTAGATTGACAGGTTCGGAAGTTCGATTTATCGCAAATGATGCAGGTATTCAAACAATGATGGCTGATGCTAATTTTATACCTCTGATTGATGATGAAAAAGATCACCTTCATTGTAGGCGTTATATTTCGATAGAGAATGAGGCGGTTGGATGGGAGAGACTGGAGACTCTTTTGAGTGATCGAGAACCTTTGAACCTGCTTGAGCATGTGGGTGAGGATGATATTGCACTTATCATGTATACGTCGGGTACCACAGGCCTGCCAAAAGGTGCGATGTTGACTCATGGTAATATTTTTTGGAATACCGTTAACGTATGTTTTATCGAAGAAAATATGAAAGGTGCGTCACTGACCTGTGCTCCTCTTTTTCATATAGGCGGTCTTAATGTTACCACTCATGCGTCGCTTGCCAAAGGCATTGAGGTTGTGCTCCACAGAAGCTTCGATCCGGGCCGTGTTCTTCAGGACATTGAAAAATATAAAATTTCCACGATGTTTGGTGCACCTACAATGTTCTTGATGATGTCCCAACACGAGGCTTTTGGGACTACAGACTTTAGTAGCATCATCTCTGTTACATGCGGTGCCGCGCCGGTCCCTGTTCCGCTGATTGAGACATATGCTGCACAAGGGGTGAGTTTCTGCCAGGGGTATGGCCTTACGGAGACCGCGCCTTTTGCAAGTATACTACCAAGTGATCTGGCCACAAAAAAGATAGGATCAGCGGGTCTTGCTCCTATGTATACTGATTTACGAATTGTCGATAATGATAACAAAGCTCTCGCCGCTTATGAGAGGGGAGAGGTTTGTATCAAGGGACCAAACGTGATGAAAGGTTATTGGAATCGACCTGAAGCAACAGCGGAAGCTATTGACGACCAGGGCTGGTTCCATAGTGGCGACATAGGGTACTTAGATCAGGAAGGATTTTTATACATCTGTGATAGGGTAAAAGATATGATTATCACTGGCGGTGAGAATGTCTATCCGGCAGAGATAGAAAATATCCTCTATGGTCATAATGCTATTGCTGAGGTTGCGGTGGTAGGTATGCCTGATGAAAAGTGGGGCGAGGCGGTGGTAGCAGTGATTGCTTTGAATCCTAACACAGATATTAGTTTGGAAGAGCTCAGAAAATATTCGGAATCCAAACTGGCTCGATACAAGCTTCCTAGTAGATTGCACATAGTAGATGTCTTACCGCGTAATCCCGCTGGCAAAGTTCAGAAGTTTGTTCTCAGAGAACAGCTCTCTGAAAAGTGACGTTCTTTTATGCAAACATACCATGTATGAACCAACGCTTACTTCGGACATCTCGATACAACCAGTAGCGTGAACCTTTCATATCATGAGCTAGGTAATAATCTCTTTGTTGATCACTTCTCCACCAGTTATCGCAAAGCCGCTCTGGGCCACTTAATATTGACAGAGGTCGATGCCAGAATAATTTATTCTCGTTCTGTTTTATTGGTAGCGGGCTAGCCAACAACCAGAGCGGCCTAAAGTTATTTTTTTTACTGCTTCGTGGTGCTAAGAATTGTTTTTCATGGACCAAATTAGCCTGCTCAGGTAAATATTCTGCTTGTATGGAAGGTTGCGAAAGAGATGTCTTACCCAATCTGGCAGTAAGTTGATCTATCAGTTCATTCTTTCTCGAAACATTATTGCCATCAAAAAAATCAAAATTACAATTAAATGCTGAGATAAATTTATCACTCTCTAATAAAATCTCTGTGACACTATAAGGTAGTTTTAGCTGCTCTAGTTGCAAACGACTAATGGAGAAAAAATTGTTTTTGTTGCGATGCGCCTTGGAAAACTTTACATGCATAGATACTGATTCGCCAAGCAATGGGAAGAAATACCATTGAATTTCTTGGCATAGATAATTTCTGCTCTTTAAATATTCACAAAGTCGGAGTAGCAGAGTTTTCATCGGCACATGCAAGGCATCTTTGTTATAAATTCCATCAGGATTTTGCATGTAATCGCTAAATTTATTAGGTAAAGTAAAAAGTGTATATAAATCAGGTTTTACACCAGTTAATAGGTCAAGCTGAGATATTAGCTCGTTGTCAAAATTGTTGCTGATCGTACTGCGCGGTAACCTTAAGATATCAGCTACTGTATGCAAACCTAGCTGTTTAAGATGCTTATGATTTCTTTGACTAAGTTTGAATTCATCCAGCTTTATGGTATGTGACTGTGCTGTTAAACCACCGATATCCGGAATATGTATTTGATAATTAGATTGACAATTCAAATGCGCTGACAGAGGTGTATGTCCTATGCCATTGATTAGTTTCGATGAATACTTACTCATTTGAAAGTATAGTTGCTGCAATAAATTGTCGTAGCTACCATATAACTTCTTGCATCGGGATATTTCTATTATGAGACCTAATTGACCATAGAACGCTACTGTAGAAGTAAACCGGTAGGCAATTAATGCCAATCGTTCCAAGTGGTATCTTTCTTTACTTACCTCACGAGTTTTTATGTGTAGATCGGGGCATAAAGCGAGTGCAGTAGATAATGACATGTGGGTTTCAATACCATATCTTTCAGCCAGAGTACTACAGCAATAGATGCGTTTTGTCTGCTGTTTTTGGAAAATAACAGCAAGAGGTTTGTTACATGCTTGTTTAACTAATTGGCTTAACAAAGCATCCAGTGCAAGTTGTGGAAAACAGAGATAAACCCAGATTTCGATTTTCTTTTTGGTCCCTTTAGAACCAATTCTATTAGACTTAGATTTCGATGTTTGTATCATGTCATGTGTTCGAGAGAGTTTTTACGCTATCATTTGGCTTTTGTGATAAATCCTTATCAGGAAAGGCAGAGTAGATGGGAGCCACCAGTTTATTCAACGAAGTATATTGAATAGGAGCTCCTGTTTGCTTAATCTTTATACTTTTCCCGTTACAATTATCTTTTGATTTACGCACGATAATGAAGAGTTCATGTAGCATTGAACTATACATCTCTATACGTAAAGAGGCAGGTGATGCTAAAGATAGGGTGTTTACCTTATTAAATAAAAAAATGTTTTGTTTATTATGTAATGCTGAAAGTTTTAGCTTTCGTAGATCGCTATAACGAGGAATATACCGGCTAACCCAAGCTAGTAACAAAGCACCATGACGAATTGTTGTCTCTGCTGTCCATAACCATTCATCATAATTTTGACTTCGTACTATTAATATTTGCCGTAAATTAATATTTGCTTCTTCCCATGCGGGCGCATAAGGTTGATGAGGAGGATTGAGTAGGACACAGAGTCCATCACTTTGGGTATGATTTTCCAAGGTCGGTAGCAGCAAATTTAGTTCCCCAATCCCTTCTTGATGGCTAACCAGTTCTACCAATGCAGCTTTTGGCCAACCGCCATTAAGTAATACATCAAGATTTGGGTGACCAGTTGGAATATGTTTTTCTGATGTGGGTTTACTACCACGCCAGATAGAGCGATTTAATAGCAGGTTATTGAGTATTTCAGAATCATGCATAAATTTCACCTATACTGTTAATATATACAGTATAGGTGAAAAAGTCACTCATATTTTTTAATAAACTATATATCAGTATCGATGCCCTAAAATTATAAAAAATCTAGGGTTAGTTCAATAGATCATCAAGAATTAGACTTGAATCTATATGGTAAAATTGATGTCAATTGGCATGTCAGAAAGCTCCTTTCACAGCAAAAACAGATGCGCACCGGACTATATTTGCAGAGCCACTAATTGCTATTTTACACACTGCAGAGCAGATAGAATTGGATCAAGAGGAATTATTGGCAGATATCGATCTTGATATTGAAATTCTAAGTCTTCCCAATAAAAGATGCTCTGTTCAACAGTATTTCAGATTGTATCAGGCAGCTGCTGATGAAAAAGGCAACTAGGATATTGGCTCGCTAGTCGGCAGGATTGTCGCCCTTAAAGCCATAAATTTACGGCTATATGTTACAGGATTCTCAAACCATCTTAGAGATTGTCTAAGTCATATTGCTATCGTTTTAAATTTGCGAAGCGATATACGGCGAATCAGCTCCTATCGTCGCAGTACTTTGTTAGACCTACGTTGGGAACCACTCTTGCAGAACACAGATCTTGAACTTTTCTTCAGTCATGGGATGTTATCCGCTGCTACTGCGACTGTACGTTCTCTTTGTATAATTGAAATTCCCGTTATAAAGACGTATTCAACATGTGAAAATCCGATGGATATCACTAAATCGGAAATAATATTATGATGATAATATTTTTTTCGAAAAGGAATATAGCAGCATTTTTTTTGATGCAAAGGCACTGAATTATCCTTTATCGCAACAAGATTATTGTGAAGGTCCTGATCGTGATGAACCTCTCCAGGAGCTTTTTGACAATGGACCCCCGTACCATCGTTTGATGAGTATGTTAAAACAGTGTGTTATACCGAATTTGCAAGAAGACGGGGTTTCGATCGATAAAGCAGTAAACAAACTCAATTCCTCCCAGCGAACTTTACAACGTCGTTTAGCCGATCGTCGAACCAATTTCTTGAATGTTATGCTGATCAAGGAGCGTTCTAAAATGCATTCAAGAAGCGGCATGGTGTTTGGCCAAGACATTTTCAGGATGCATGAAGACTTTTATTTGCTGTTCATTCGTAAAATTTGGTGTTGATTATCTTTACCCAGAACAATCTCATACCTATTATTTATAGCTTGCTTATTGAGTATTTCTATACAGAAAGGAGAGTTACTAATGTCGTTAGACTTTGACAGTGCCCGCCTAGCGAATCCATATCTTACAAGCGAACATGACGAATGGCGCACGCAAGTGCGACGGTTCTTTGATCGAGAGGTTATTCCATATGCAGAGGAGTGGGACGAGGAGGGTGCTATTCCCGAGACGCTTTGGCCAAAGGCCGCAGAGGTGGGTATTTTGGGCCTTGGATATCCGGAAAAGTATGGCGGCATCGAAGAGGGTATTGATATTTGGCATCAGATGATTCTTAACGAAGAACTTGCACGGATTGGTGTCGGTGGGATAAGTGCGACGCTGATGGTTCACGGTATAGCGCTACCTCCTGTAGTAAACTATGCGAGTGAATCTCTAAAACAAGAGATAATACCTCAGGTTCTGAATGGGAAGAAAAGAATATCCCTCGCAGTAACGGAGCCAACCGCCGGTTCGGATGTGGCCCAAATCCAGACCACGGCCCGTCTAGAGGGCAGCCATTATCTGGTCAACGGTTCGAAGATGTATATAACTGGAGGAATGAATGCTAATTGGTTCACAACAGCAGTTCGGACCGGAGATGCTGGAGCTTCAGGCGTATCGACGCTCTTGATTCCTGCGGATCTCCCAGGAGTCTCAAGGAGATTGCTGGATAGGAAACAGGGCTGGTGGTGTTCAGATACTGCAACAATTTATTTTGATAATGTCTTAGTGCCCGAGGAAAACCTTATCGGTCTGGAAAACAAAGGGTTTGGAGTGATTATGACGAACTTTAATTCAGAGCGCTTAGCTATGTCCGCGGCGATGGAAGCCTTCTCGCGAGTCTGCCTCGAAGATGCAGCAGAATGGTCTAGAAATCGCAAAACATTTGGAAAAAGGCTTTGTGACCATCAGGTAATTCGGCACAAGATTGCTGAAATGAAGCAACGAATAAACGCGACGAACGCATATCTTCAAGTCATCTGTGCGCAGGTCGCTGAGGGTTTTGAGAGCGCTGGCGATATTGCTCTTCTTAAAGTGCAATGTAGCCAAACGATGGAGTATTGTGCACGAGAGGCGATGCAAATTCTCGGAGGCATTGGGTATATGCGAGGCAGTCGAATCGAGAGGATTTATCGTGAGGTGCGAGTTAATGCAATAGGTGGAGGGTCTGAAGAAGTTATGCGTGATCTTGCGACGAGGCAATTCGGGTTATAACCCAGATCAAATGCGTTGATACCATTAACATGATCAACCTTGAGTCGCTGGTGATGAGAATAAGGGTTAGCTAGAGACTCAAAGAAAACAATGGGCCTAAAGATTTGCTTTAGGCCTCAAAAATATATTCCAATTAGGCAAGGATAGGCCCAAGTTTCATTGCGATACTCATATCCCCGTCTATCCGGAGCTTTCCCGACATAAAAGCGGCTGTGCCGTCTAAATTACCTGATGCCATTTCCATAAAGTTTTCAAGACTAATTATCATGGTGCATTGCGCATCCGCATTTTCATTGTTGATAACATTTGGAGATTGGGTAGCATCGAGAAATAAGCAACCGTCGTCACCAAAGTCAAATTTTACGCTGGCTCCCAGCCCGCAATCTGACCCTATCTTTTCTTGTAACCCGGCTGTTACAGTTTCTAATGACATTAGAGTTTTCCTTTTGTCTAATATGATTGCACGAAAAGTTAAGTGCGTTAATTTACGAGAAAACAAACGCAGACTAACTGTAAGAATGGAGCAACTGAAAATCAAGTCATAATAGATTTTTATCTGATGATTTTTATCTATTGGGCAATGATTTGGTACCAGTCGAGTTTAAAATTTGATGGATTCCTGATGAAGTCACGTGAGTCTTACATTTAACTTCTCAATACCCTAAATAATTAAAATCGCTATCTAAATCTTGGGAAACAAGTAGACAATGAATTCTTCAGTTATACTAGTTCAAAGCTTTGTTGATTTTGGTGCTGACTTTGAACAAAGTTTCGATATACGGTGCAATTGATAATAGATTCGTGCTTATATCATGGAAAGATTTAATCACTTAATATTATGATTTTGCATTGTAACGTCGAGGACTATTCCAGTTAATAAAGGATATTTCGATTACGACTATCTAAAAGTGAGGAAGTTGATGATTCCACCGATCGCAAAATTGAAGGCATGGTTTTTGAAGAGTAGCTAATGGAATCGAACCCTACAATAGCGATGCGAAAGGGAGAAGAGCTTGACCTGATCAAATTAGATGAGGTGTTGAAAAAGATAATCCCTTCACTTTCTGGCTATCCATCCGTGACACAATATGCGTCAGGGGCCTCCAATTTGACATATCTGATTAGCTACCCAAATAGAGAACTCGTACTTCGAAGACCGCCGTTTGGTAAAAAAGCTATATCCGCGCATTCTATGTCGAGGGAATACCGAGTGCTCACTGGTTTAAATGGTGTATACAAATCCATTCCAACCATGATTTTCTACACGGATGATGAATCGTTACTCGGTTCCGAATTTTATTTAATGGAAAAAGTTGAAGGAGTTTTGATAAAAAAAGATTTCCCACGGATTTGGAATTTTAACGATGCCAAGCGTTATAAATTCTGTCAAGTCATTTTTGACAAGCTGATTGAGCTCCATCTTCTCGACTATTCAGCTGCAGGTTTAAATAAGTTTGGAAACCCAGAAGGTTATGCAGAACGACAAATTCTTGGTTGGAATCGACGTTACCTTGCTTCTCTAACTGGAGATGTTCCTGATTTTAAGGATGTACGGGCTTGGTTAGAAGCGCGAATTCCAGGTGAGACGAGTCCAAAGTCGCTAGTTCATGGAGACTTTCGCATTGATAATGTTATGGTCGATAAAGATGACCCATTCAATGTTGTGGCTGTCCTAGATTGGGAGATGGCTGCCTTAGGCGATCCTTTGATGGATCTGGCCAATTCCCTGGCATACTGGTTTCAGAATGATGATCCAAATGAGCTTCGAGCAATGAAAAATCAACCGTCGGACGCACATGGAATGATGAGGCGAGGCGAGATTTTGGAATACTATTCCAATAAAACAGGCTTTGAAACAAAGCACTGGGATTTTTATGAGGTTTATGGATATTTTCGATTGGCTGTAATATCTCAGCAGTTATATTATCGATTTGTCAATAAACAAACACGCGATCCACGTTTTGCCAAATACGGGGAAGGAGCCGCAAATCTTGGACGCCATTGTCAAAATCTCATCAACCGATCTTCACTTTAGGATTAATGAAACAGATACGTGAAAATAACTCCGCATGACAAAGCTTGGTCTTTAAGGTCGTATTGGATACTGTTTTTTCTCCTATTGCTAAATATTCTGAATATGCTTGATCGCACACTTTTAATTGCTTTCGGTCCCCAAATTATTGATGACCTCGAGCTAAGCGACACTCAGTATGGACTTTTAACTGGTTTTGTTTTCAACACCTTTTACTGTTTCTTTGGCCTGTTGATGGGAACTTTGGCAGATCGGGTAAATCGAGTAAGGCTGATATCTGCTGGATTGATTATATGGAGCGGACTGACGGCCGTCTCTGGCGCTGCAAAAAGTTTTTACCAAATAGGAGTTGCAAGACTATTCATTGGTATTGGGGAATCAGTTATGACGCCTTCTGCAATATCAATGATCGCAGATTTGTTCCCGAACGAAAAACGCGGTGTTGCTGCGGCAATTTATTACCTTGGAATACCTTTGGGAGCTGGTGGCGCTTTTTTTATAGCCGGTATACTAGGACCCATTTGGGGATGGCGAAATTGCTTCTATCTCCTTGGTGCGATCGGTATAGGTGCGACATTATTTTTGCTTGCTCTCAAAGATCCTCCCAGAGGCATATGGGATACAGATTTTACAGAAAATCAAAGGAATAATAGCAAAGCCTCAATTAAGGAGGGATTATTAAACATTCTCGAGATTCTCAAAGGATCTCAGGCACTTATCTGGATCTTGCTCGCCTCGATCGCGATCCATATCCCGATTGGAGCAGGTGCATTCAATATGATTTGGATGCAAAATGAGCGCGGTTTTGATGAATCCGTTGCAATTATTTATGGAATTTATTCTACTATATTTATGACAATCGGCATGCTTTCTGGCGGATATTTGAGCGATGTGTACACTAGATACTTTCGCGGGGGGCGAGCCCGATTTTTGGCCTTCTTCATGCTGGCTCTCACACCTTTTACCATTGGATTTCGGTTTTGGGATCCTGAATCTATTTTTTTCTACATAGGGTTAAGTGCTATTTTAATTTTTGGAGGTGCCTTCTTTGGACCTGCATTTTCTCTGGTACAGGATTTAAGTCCACCTTGGAGCAGGGGTACAATGACGGCGGTTGCGTTGTTAGCGATGAATTTTCTCGGGGTTGGATCTGGAGCGCTTATTCTTGGTATGTCATCCGATATTATGCGGGACATGGGAGTATCGACACCTTATACATATGGTTTGTTAGTATGCGATTTATTAGGAGCCCTGACAATTCCCTGTTTTTACATTGCATCTATTCATATCGAGCGTCGCAAAATCTCGACTAATCGTTGCGATAATAAATATGTTTAGTGTTGGCGGAAAGATCTATTCGGTCATGCAAAAGAATCTATTTTACGAGGACAGTAGCCTATGCTTAAAAGAGCAAACAACTTTTTTTGCGCATAGACTACTATCTTCACCATAGTAAATGACTTCAGGCAATTATTTTTGGTGAGATGCGTATGAAAGAGAAAAAACAGCTTCGAATTGGTGGTGCAAGCGGCTTTTGGGGGGATGCAGCTCGGGCCACACACCAGCTGTTGAAAACGGGCAGTCTCGACGTCATCGTTTATGACTATCTGGCTGAGATCACCATGTCTATTATGGCGAGGGCTCGAGTGAAGGATGAGGACGCCGGCTACGCTTCAGACTTTTTGACAGGAGCAATGAAGCCAAACTTAAAAGAAATTGCAAGGCAAGGCACTAAGATTATATCGAATGCCGGAGGCGTTAATCCTAGATCATGTGTAACGGAATTGAGAGGCATTATTGCGGAGCAGGGACTCGATCTCAAAGTTGCCTGCATTTTAGGTGACGACCTATTTGATTTTCGAGACCAGTTTTATGGCTCGGATATTTGCGAGATGTTTTCAGGAGAACCCTTTCCCTCCATCTCTGATGTTGCAAGTATCAATGCCTATTTGGGCGCATTTCCTATAGCAAAAGCCTTGGCCGCAGGGGCCGATATTGTTGTCACAGGCAGGTGCGTAGACAGCGCGGTAACCTTAGGAGCATGCATTGATGCCTTTGGTTGGAGACGAGAGGATCTAGATCGACTTGCCATGGGCGCTCTTGCAGGGCACATTCTTGAGTGCGGACCACAAGCTACCGGCGGAAATTTTACAGACTGGGATCAGGTGTCTGATTTGGCTCACATTGGTTATCCGATTATAGAAATCTATGATCATGGCAACTTCGTCTGTTCAAAGCCCGCGGGTAGCGGAGGATTGGTTACCGTGGGAACTATATCAGAGCAAATGGTTTACGAGATTGGCGATCCTCAAGCCTACATCCTTCCCGATGTCGTTTGTGACTTTTCAAATGTAACGTTGAAACAATTAAACAAAAATGAAGTCATGGTGTCCGGGGCCTTGGGTCGAGCCGCTCCCAAAAATTACAAGGTATGTGCGACCTATTTGGACGGATTTCGCGGCGGTACAACAATGACGTTTTACGGTGTGGATGCTGCCAAAAAAGCTCAAAAATTTGCTGATGCGGCACTAGCGGCTGCCTGCGAAGCTTGCAAAATGAGTGGATTAGCAGAGTATTCTGAGATGAGCACAGAAATAATAGGAGCAGAAAGTCAGTATGGGTCTCATGCCTCTGTAATCAGCCCTCGAGAAGTGGCCATCAAAGTGGCTGCAAAGCATCCTGTTTCAGCGGGGATAGGGATATTACTGAGGGAAATAGTTGGTCTCGGGCTCGCGACACCGCCGGGCTTATCAGGTTTTCAGGGAGGCAGACCGAAACCGTCCCCTGTTGTCAGATTATACTCTTTTCTGCTTCCAAAAAATTTTGTCAATATTTCAATTAAAATTGACGATTTCGTTTGTGAATGCCCAGAACCGATAGACGAAACTGTTCCGAATAAACCTATTGTCAGGCCAAGCCCACCGTCATTTCCGTCTCAAGAGAAGCCAGTAAAAGTGCCGCTGATAAAACTGGCATTTGCGCGTAGTGGGGATAAAGGCGACAAGGCGAATGTTGGTATAATTGCCAGACGTCCCGAATACCTTCCCTATATTTATTACGAATTGACCGAAAGGATCGTGGCTAATCGGCTTGCGCATTTTCTTCCAGATCGAACAACGATTGATAATCCTTCTGATGTTGAACGTTTTTTGATGCCAGGATGTAATGGAGTTAACTTTCTCATTCATGAGGTGCTAGGAGGAGGCGGTGTGGCAAGCATTCGCAATGATGCTCAAGGTAAAGGATTTTCACAACTGTTGCTTGACGTAGAGATTCCGGTTAGTCAATCTATCTTTGACATGACGAATTGTTCACAATCCCAAGAGATGAAATCCTCTCGCCAATTATTTAAAAGGTCATGAGATGGCAGTATTCAATTCGAAAGTGAAGCGGCAATCCGAAGGTTTTAAAAGAAATCGGCTGGAGATGCTTGAGCTGGTTCAAAAGTTGGAGAAACTAAACGCCCGAGGAGCAGATCTTTCTGAGCAAAGGAAGGCAAGATTTGATGCGCGTAAACAATTGACCCCGCGTGATAGGCTTGCCAGGCTCTTGGACCCCAGCATGCCCTTTTTGCAAATTGGAAATCTATCCGGATATTTAATGGATACAAAAAACCCCGAAAAATCAATACCCGGATCTACCGTGATAGCTGGTGTCGGCTTTATTTTTGGAACCCGTTGTATGATTGTTATTGACGACAGCGGGATTATGGCCGGTTCAATGACTGCGGCAGGGGGTTATAAGATTCGTCGCGCAGAACAAATATCATTAGAACAGAAGTTACCATTTGTGCATCTTGTCGAGAGTGCTGGTGGGGACCTGCTGAATTATACAGTTGAAGGTTTTAGTGAAGGTGGTGCATTGTTTGGAGGCTTAGCAAAGCTCAGTAAGGCAGGCATCCCTGTTATTTCCATTTTGCACGGCTCGTCCACTGCTGGAGGTGCCTATATGCCTGGGCTTAGTGACTATGTAATCGGTGTGAAAAATAATGGCCGTGCCTTTCTGGCAGGACCACCATTGTTAAAAGCAGCGACGGGCGAGATTGCTTTAGAAGAGGAGCTGGGCGGCGTTGAAATGCATGCGAGAGTATCAGGTCTTGTAGATTATGTGGCAGAAAATGATGGGCATGGTATACAAATTGCGCGAGACGTAGTTAAACGCTTGGCGTGGAACGAAAGTGCCGAAGAAATTAAGGGGAGAAACAGCTCACCGCCCATATATGATCCTGATGAGTTAGCAGGAGTGGTACCAGTAGACTACCGCGTTGCTTATGATATGCGTGAAGTGGTTGCCCGCGTTGTGGATAAATCGGATTTCCTAGATTTTAAGCCTCAAATAGGAATTTCTACGGTTTGCTTACAGTCCGAAATTTTTGGTCATGCATGCGGCATCATCGGCAATAATGGGCCTATAGATCCCGCAGGGGCTAATAAAGCGACCCAATTCATGCAGTTACTTGATCAGGCAAATATTCCTGTGATTTTTCTGCAAAATACAACGGGATACATAGTAGGCACTAAATCTGAACAATCAGGAATGATTAAGCACGGATCCAAGATGATTCAGGCAGTCCGAAACATAGAGGTTCCTCGAATTACTATGATGACGGGAGCCAGTTTTGGTGCAGGGAATTATGGTATGTGTGGTCGAGCATTCGAGCCTGACTTTTTGTATACCTGGCCAAATGCGTCTACCGGGGTCATGGGTGGCGAGCAAGCGGCTAAAACTATGTCCATCGTTGCTCGCGGCAAGGCAGATGCCTCGGGCATCCAGATTGATGAAGCGTTGCTTGCGCAACAGGAAAAAATGCTCGCGATGAAATTTGATGATCAGTCAGATGCTTTTTATACATCGGGGCATCTTATGGATGATGGAATGATAGATCCCCGTCAAACAAGAAACACTTTAGGTATGCTGCTGGAAACCGTATTTGAAGCTCGAAGGCGAATCATTCGACCTAATAGTTATGGGGTCTCACGATTGTAGTGAGAGTGATGAATAAAGGAGACTTAAATGAGTGTTTCTGAGGATATTAGTTTGCTGGAGAATGAAACGATAATCACGAAACGCGAGAAAAGCGTTCTTAGGATTTGGTTTAATCGTCCGAAGGCAAAAAATGCGCTCTCGGCGGCTATGATTGATGAGTTTGCAAAGTTACTTAAACTCGTAAAAGACGATAGAGGTATCCGAACAATCGTTATTAGAGGGATAGGGGGTATTTTCTGCGCAGGTGCTGATATCAAAGATTTTAAATCAGATACACAGCTGGCTGATGCGGGTTTGATTGCGAAAGGTAACCGGTCATTCGGTTATTTGATGAGCCAGCTAAATGAGCAACCTCAGGTGACCATTATGCTTGTTGAGGGAGCTGCTATTGGAGGCGGGCTTGGGCTGGCGTGTGTCGGTGACATTACTATTGTGACAGCAGATGCGCGTTTCAGACTCAGTGAAACAAGCCTTGGTATCCCGCCTGCGCAAATCGCTCCTTTTGTGCGAGAACGTATTGGTCTGACTAATGCTCGTCGCCTGATGCTTACCGGAGCTCGTTTAAATGGGCGGGAGGCGGCCGCACTGGGGATAGCACATTTTGTCGTGTCGAGTTGTGAGGGACTTGAAGAAAAATGTAATGAAATTCTTTCACAAGTAGCGGTTTGTGCTCCAGGGGCAAACGCTGCCACTAAAAACATCTTATTCGAATCCCTGAGGCAGCCGCGATCAGAAGTGCTAGATCATGCGGCCGAAAGTTTTGCAAACTGTATGCTCAGCAAAGAGGGTATTGAGGGTGTTGCGGCCTTCGTTCACAAACGAAAACCTTATTGGGCTGCAGAATCTGTTCAGGAATGATTCTATGAAACGCTTTGACAGTATCTTGGTGGCCAACCGAGGTGAGATTGCTTGCAGGATTTTACGATCTGCGAAAACGCTCGGTTATAAGACTGTCGCGATTTATTCTGATCCTGACGCGAATGCTCCGCACGTGCACCTTGCTGATCAAGCTTTTAGAGTAGGACCCGGACCAGTCTCAGAATCATATTTGGAGCATGAAGCGGTCATAAACGCTGCTTTAGACAGCGGGGCAGGCGCAATTCATCCTGGTTATGGTTTCTTGAGCGAAAATGCCGCTTTCGCAGAAGCTTGCAATGATAAGGGGCTGATTTTTATAGGTCCGACGAGCGAAGCTATCGCGATTATGGGGGACAAGGCTCAATCAAAGAGACGAGTGTTAGATGTTCAAGTACCATGTATTCCTGGTTACCAAGGCGAAGATCAAACGGACTCAGCGTTCGTTAACGCTAGTAGTGGAATTGAATTTCCCATAATGATCAAAGCAGCCGCTGGTGGAGGTGGCCGGGGAATGCGTCAAATAGATAGTCCAGATCAGCTGATCAACGGGCTCGCTCTTGCTCGTGCGGAAGCTAAATCTGCTTTCGGCTCAGATACGCTAATTCTTGAAAAAGTGATAGAAAGCCCTAGGCATATCGAGATACAAATTTTTGCGGATGAGTTCGGCAATATGATTCACTTGGGTGAGCGTGATTGCTCTGTCCAGCGGAGATATCAGAAAGTCATAGAAGAGGCACCATGCCCGGTCATTACGCTAGAACTTCGCGAAATCATGGGCAGGGCCGCCATTAAAGTTGCCAAAACCGTCAATTATACGGGTGCGGGTACTGTGGAATTTTTGCTCGATGAATCTGAAAAATTTTATTTTCTCGAGATGAACACTAGGCTTCAGGTTGAGCATCCAGTGACGGAGATTATAACTGGTCTTGATCTGGTTGCTTTGCAGATCAGTGTGGCTCAGGGAGAAACCCTTCCATTGACTCAAGAGGAAGTAAATTTTAATGGCCATTCAATAGAGGCTCGCCTGTATGCTGAGGAGCCCTCCAGAGGTTTCTTGCCAGCAACTGGGAAAATTGATTTGTGGTCTCCAGCAGAGGGATTAAATATCCGTATTGATGAGGGGATAAAGAGCGGTCAGAACATATCACCATTTTATGACCCCATGCTAGCGAAGATTATCTGCTCGGGCTCCGACAGGGAAACAGCTAGAAAACAGCTAGTGAGTGCCTTGAAAGAAACCGCGTTGTTTGGAATATCTAATAATAGAGAGTTCCTTATCGATTGTTTAGAAAATGAAACATTCATCGATGGAAATGCCACAACTGGATTTATTTCTGAGGCGTTTGAAGGCGAATCGTTCGAGAAACATAGGCCAACCTTCAAACATGTTGCGATTGCCTCTGTGATCGAACTGGTGATTGATTACAGGAAATATCATCAGTCTAGTGTATTCGTGTCGCCTGAGTTAAAGGATTGGACAAATGTTGGTGTTCTCGCATCGCGCAAGTACTATAAATTTGACGAAGTAATCTATGATTTGCATGTGTCATCTATCGACAGGAAAGAGAGATATCTAGTTCAAGGAGAAGAGCAATCAGTCGAAATTAAAGTCCATCGTGTCGATGATTTCGATTCAGTTGTTTCGATAGGAAACAGGCGTTACGCGGTTAAACATCAGTCCTCCGAGCGGGGCTTTACTTATATGTCTATCGAAGGCCGAGAGGCTCTATATCGAGACCTGATTCAAAAAGAGGGACTCAGGTCAGATTCGGTTGGGGAGGGTCGAACGAAGGCGCCCATGCATGGCTTACTTTTGAAAGTACTAGTTGAGGTCGGCGAATCCGTCAAGAAGGGTCAAACCGTTGCAGTTCTAGAAGCCATGAAGATGCATTATGAAATCTCTTCTGATTTGGATGGTTTGGTTTCTGAGGTACATGTGTCTCCTGGTGACCAGGTGGCTGCTGATCAGCTATTGATTGATATTGAAACGAACTAAATAATCGATATTATTACCCGGTCATGATATAGGGAGAGAGAAATGCAGTTAAAATTATGGCACTGTCAAGCGGCCCGCTCAATCAGACCGCTGTGGACCATGGAGGAGATGGGGCTTGAGTATGAGATAGAGGTTATGAAGTTCCCACCTCGTTTTCTTCACCCTGGGTACACAGATATAAATCCGATTGGTACGGTACCGTTTTTTACCGATGGCAATCTTGAAATGACAGAATCCGCTGGGATATCTCAGTATCTGGTAGATCGTTATGGCCCCTCTGATATAGCGGTAGCGAAGGATGAGCCCGAGTATGGATTGTACTTAAACTGGATCCATCGAAGTGATGCGACGTTAACCTTTCCGCAAACAATTGTTTTACGCTATACACAGTTGGAACCAGAAGAAAGGCGATTGCCTCAGGCTGTCAAAGATTACACTCAGTGGTTTTTTTCTCGATTGCGCTCAGTTGAGCGGGCTCTAGCGGATAGGCAGTATCTTTGTGCAAACCGGTTTACAATAGCCGATATATGTGTTGGTTTTGCGCTATACCTAGCGGAGCACCTCGGGTTGCGGGATGGGTTCAAAGAGAATACAAACATATATTATGAGCGGCTAAAATCACGCCCTGCCTTTATAAAGGCGACATCGATATAGTTAACTTTGTATTTAAATAAAGAGGCGATCGATTGTGAAGAATTATGTCCTTTGTTGATGAGCTTTCGCCTGATTCAAGACGTAATTTAGGTAAGTCTTTTGACGAAGAATTTAATATGCATTAGAAGGAGACGTTTCAGTGGATGTGAAGTTTACCAGAGAAGATTTGATGTTCCGTGATGAGGTTAGAGCTTTTTTTGAGGAAGAATATGACTTCGATTTGGCTAAACAAGTCTTAAATGATAAGTCTGATGATTATAAGTCAGCGATCGTAGCATGGCAAAAAAAGCTGCATAAAAAAGGATGGATCGCACCAGCTTGGCCAACGGAGTATGGTGGCTCCGGATGGACTGTTACCCAACGTTACATTTTTGAATCTGAGAGGGGTCGATTGGGTATACCCGACGCAATACCTTTCGGGCTGAAAATGGTTGGTCCTGTAATTTATACCTTCGGAAATCAGCAGCAAAAAGAAAGATTTCTACCTCGAATCCTCAGCAGCGACGATTGGTGGTGTCAGGGCTATTCCGAACCTGGTGCTGGTTCCGATCTGGCTTCACTTCAGACCTCCGCAGAATTAGTGGGTGAGGATTACATTGTGAATGGTCAAAAGGTTTGGACAACCTTTGCTCAGTTTGCTGATTGGATTTTTTGTCTGGTCCGGACGTCAAAAGAGATCAGAAAACAGCAGGGGATCAGCTTTCTTCTCATTGATATGAATAGCCCCGGGGTCACTGTCAAACCGATTATTACCATTGATGGCAAGCATAGTCTCAATGAAGTTCTGTTTGATGATGTGAAGGTACCAATTGAAAACCTGATAGGCGAACAAGACAAAGGTTGGACTTACGCCAAGGCGTTACTAATTCACGAGAGAGCAGGCATTGCCGAAGTGGCTGACTCGCGGAGCAGTCTCAATTCTCTCAAAGCGCAGGCTGCCGCCGAAACTAGTGGAGGGGCTGCAATTATCGAAGATCCTGTTTTTCAAATGCGATTGTCCGATATTGAGACAGAACTTATGGCGCTTGAATACACTGAACTAAGAGCTTTAGCATCTATGGCCGACGGCGGAATGCCGGGCCCTGAGAGTTCATTTCTTAAAATTAAGGGAACCGAAATAAGACAAGCTATTAGTGAGTTAGCGCTGCAGTTGGTGGGCTATTATGGTGGTGCACTTGATAGTAACCTTGACCCGGGCGTGTTGGGTCATGATTTCGCTTCGCAGGCGAGAGTAAATTACATGTATGGACGTGCCGCCAGTATCTATGGTGGTTCAAACGAAGTCCAACGAAATGTCATTGCAAAAATGGTGTTGGGCGTATGAACTTTAAACTATCCGAAGAGCAATCCATGTTAAAGGAGAGCGTTAGTCGATTCATTCGCGAGCGGTATGATTTCGATATGAGAAAAGAGGTAATGAAGTTATCAGAAGGGTATAGCCGAGATTGCTGGGCCACGTTCGCAGAACTCGGTTGGCTGTCGATACCCTTCGCCGACGAGTATGGAGGTTTGGATGGGACGATAGAAGATGTTGCTGTCGTCATGGAGGAGATGGGTCGAGGGATTATTGTCGAACCATACATACCAACGGTAGTTATGTTCGGCCAACTTCTATCACTAAGTAGGAATGAATTGCTTAAATCAGAATATATTCCAAAAATAATTGATGGCAGCTGCCTCGGCGCGTTTGCTTTTCTGGAACGACAAGCAAGATATGAGGTAACTGATATTAAGACAACGGGCACTCTGCAGGGTGATCACTATAGAGTTAATGGAGAGAAAGCCGTTGTATTTAATGGTGGGAATGCTGATGTGATAGCAATTACTGTGCGCACAGGGGGTCAGCAGTGCGATCGGCATGGGGTGACCGTGCTTTTAGTGCAGTCAGATACGCCGGGTATTGAAACAACCTCCTATCAAATGATGGATGGTCAGATGGCAGCAAATATGGTTTTTAAAGACGTTTTAATACCTCACTCTAATGTACTCGGTACTGTGGATGCAGGCACCGAGCTCGTGGAAGCGGTTATTCCCCTCGTCATACTTGCCTCGAGTGCAGAAGCTCTTGGCGTAATGACTGTCTTAAATGAACTGACGGTCAATTATGCAAAAACCAGAAGTCAGTTTGGAACTCCTATAAGTTCTTTTCAAGTTTTACAGCACCGAATGGTCGATAATTTCATGGCAGTCGAGCAATCAAGGTCGATGCTTTACAGAGGTCTTTGTACTTATGCTGATGAGGAGGCTTATGATCAGAATGAGCGCCTACGATCTTTGCACGCTATGAAGGTCGTAATTGCAAAGTCGGCTAAAACAGTTGGAGAGGAGGCTGTGCAAATCCATGGCGGTATGGGCATGACAGACGATCTAAATATTGGTCATTATTTAAAGAGACTCATCTCCATTACGACGTTATTTGGTGATGCTGATTTTCATCAAAAGAGATTCAATGAGCTGAGCTACAAAACCTAAGAGAGTAAACAAAAATGCTATTCTGGGAGATGGGATCGCTGCTAACATTGCTAATCTTGTTGAAGCTATCCAGAGGGGCAGTTGTGCGTCAAAAGCTTAGGCGATACGATTATCTGTCTGGAGAGTTTTTCGCTTTAGACCCTGATGATGTACAAAATTTATCATCGGTCTCATCTCGACTGCAATCCGTATCTGCAACCATGGATGGTTTGTCTGTCGGAAAACGTATAAGTGCGATTCGTGGAGTGATGGACAGTTTTTTTGCTGATGTGAAAATTGACAGTGACATAAACCAAATCGACGCAAATGGTGTGTCAGCAGAATGGGTGCTAACAGGGAATATTGATCCTAAAAAGCGTTTCTTGTATATACATGGTGGTGCATTTTGCGCAGGTAGTCCGCTAAGCCATCGCTCCATCACAAGTAGGTTGTCTGAAGTTACCGGCAGCGCGGTGTTGTCCATTGACTATCGTTTGATGCCTGAGAATGATAGACAAGATGCAATGCTGGATTGCAGAAACACCTACCGATTTCTATTGGACAATGGCCCTGATGGCAGGACTCCGGCAAAGACTGTATTTATCGGCGGCGATTCGGCAGGAGGGAATTTGACATTATCGCTGATGGCTTGGCTTCGCGATTCGGGATGGCAAGTTCCTCACGCTGTTGTCGCAATGTCTCCTCTTACTGATTCGACACTTGATAGCCCAAGTTTTACTGATAACTTTTCGTCGGACCTGATCCTTAAGACACTTTTTAAATTATTAAATCGGGTTCCCTCATTTCTCTACGGTTTATTATTCTTTTTGACTAACAAAATTTCGATTCATGATCCATCAGTCTCTCCTTTGCTGGGGGATCTGTCAAAAATGCCGCCTTTGCTAATACAAGTCAGTGACAATGAGATGCTGTTTGATGACGCGTGTCGTTATGCAAACAAAGCGAGAGAAGCGGGTTCACCTGTATGCTTGCAACGATGGCAATCCATGCCACACGTATTTCAGATATTTCATCCAAGTTTGAGTTCAGCTACCCGAGCGCTAGATGAAATTGCGCAATTCTGTCAGACGCATTCCGCATCCTGAAACATGTCTTAACTTTAAGCAAAGGCCTATGCGTTCAAGACCGAATTGAGTCTCTGAGCTATTAATTCATCTGCCTCTGACATTATTCGACCTATTAAATCGGCCACAGCAGGCGCATCATAAATCAACCCTGCCACCATTCCACAAGACCATGCACCAGCATCCATATTTCCGTTTATCATGATATCTGGATAGACACCAGCTACTTGATCAATGATATCAGAGAATTGGAGGGCATCTCCGAGGTCTTTTTCTTTCTGAAGCAGATCTTCTACGGCAGGGTTTGTTAACACCCTCTCCGTATTTCTGAGCGGTCGCATCACAAGGCGGGTATCAAGTTCAGATGCTTCGAGAATTGCTCGTTTTACATTTTCATGCACGGGAGCTTCTTTGGTTGCAATGAATCGAGTTCCCATATTCATGCCTTCCGCTCCAAGTGATAACGCGGCAACGAGACTGCGCGCATCGGCCATCCCACCAGAAGCAACGAATGGTATGTCAAGCTCATCAGCTGCTCGCGGAAGTAAGATGAAGTTTGGTATGTCGTCTTCACCTGGATGACCCCCGCATTCAAAGCCATCAACCGAGACTGCATCACAACCGATTGTTTGGGCCTTTAGAGAATGGCGAACGGAGGTACACTTGTGAATAACCTTGATACCGGCCTCCTTCATTACAGGCATCCATTTTTGAGGATTGTTTCCGGCAGTCTCAACTATTTTAACTCCACCATCGATAATTGCTTGGAACATGCCAGGGTAATCCGGTGGAGTCATAGAGGGCAGGAAAGTCATATTAACCCCAAAAGGTTTATCGGTTAGCTCATTGCAACGTTTTATCTCAGATGATAGTTTTTCCGGCGTTCCTTGGGTCAGTCCAGTAATTATGCCGAGACCTCCCGCATTGGAGACGGCTGCCGCTAGTTCTGCATACCCAACGTAATGCATGCCACCTTGTATAATTGGGTGTTCGATACCAAAGAGTTCAGTGATTCGCGTTTTCATAATTTGATCCAGTTAGATAGTTCTATTGAAACAGTATAACGTGTGCTGGCTGAGACTCAGTACAAATTTTGTAATTGAGCTATAAAAAATGATTATCATTTTCCTGGTGTTAATTGTCCATTTCCATTTGCCCCTCGTATAATAAATATTATAGATCGTTGTACTTGAGAAATTAAATTTAAGAGGAAAATGCTTATGTCAAATCATCGTGCATTGGAGATGTTTGGCCGCTCTGGAAATCCGGCCATGAGCGATGCCACCTTCCGTGAGGAACCTCCTGCTGGCTTCGCCGACGCATCTATGGATACGGAAATTCAATTCATGACTCTGGAGGGTACCGTTAATAAGACTGGTATCCTGTTGCTGCTAGTTCTGATATCCGCTTCATGGCCTTGGAATCTTTTTTTCAGTTCCGGAAATCCTGCCGCTGCAGCTCCCTTTATGATTATTGGCAGTGTCGTTGGATTCGTAATGGCCCTAATAACAATTTTTAAAAAGCATTGGGCAGGAATTACAGCTCCGATATATGCGTTAGGCCAAGGGTTAGCTATGGGAGGTATTTCTGCGATTGCTGAAGCTCAATTTCCTGGTATTGTAATCCAGGCAATTGGTCTGACTTTTGGCACATTGGCCTCACTTTTATTTTGCTATAAGACGGGTATTATTAAGCCTACTGAAAACTTCCGACTTATGATTGTTTCTGCCACCATGGGCATAGGTGTCCTCTATTTAGTGAGTTTTGTTATGAGCTTTTTTGGGTCGGGTATCGGGTTTATTCATTCAAATGGTCTTTTTGGTATCGGTTTCAGTTTGTTTGTGGTCGCTATAGCTGCTCTTAACCTAGTACTAGATTTTGATTTCATCGAGCAAGGCGCCGAGTATAATGCACCCAAATATATGGAGTGGTTCGGTGCGTTCTCCCTTATGGTAACACTGATCTGGCTTTACCTCGAGATTCTGCGTTTACTGATGAAACTTCGAAGTCGTTAGTGGAACTTAACACATTAATCTTTGGCAGTGTTGCGCTTCTGTCCCTGGGTGTCTTCTTTTACCTGGGCAGATTCAAGGCGTCCAAAAAACAACTTGACAGAGAAGACCGCATCGATTGGTCTACAAGGCAATTCTCTCTGTGGAAAATAATCCTGATCAGTCTGGCTTTAGCAGCGACGATTGCTCTTTCAACAATATTGTTTTAACAGGTCATGTGGCGGAACATCTAGAATGATTGGAAACTTTATGGAAAATCTCCCTTTTATTTTAAGCGGTTGTGTTATCGGAATAATAATCTTTCAAACAGCCGTTACAGCCCCGGCTGTTTTTACTGTTCTCTCAGGGCCAGATGCCTCCTTGTTTCTAAGAAAGATATTTCCATTATTCTTTTTACTGATCGCTTTTCTAAGCGCAGTTAATGCGATGATTGTGATCTATAGCGATCAAGCAGAGCTTATTCCAATGCCTATCGCGTCAATGATTCTGGCACTTCTTGCATATGTATTGATTCCAATGACAAATAGAAGCCGTGATAACGGGGACGAAAGTCGATTTAAGCTATTACATCGAATTAGTGTATCTCTGACCCTTGTGATACTGGGGTGTAACATCGCTTTCGCGATACTTTAGTGTTTCCATGTCAAGATAATCAGTCCCAAATCTTGATCCTTGATAATACGCCTGCCACTGTGGTCGTTGGTGCAGCTTCTCAATGAGCTACATTTGCTAAATTTACAGGAACTAGATCGTCTGAGAGCGTCTCTGACGTTTTTTTGCTGGTATATTCACTGCTGGTTGTCGAGACAAAGCGAGGGGTAAGAGATCCATTTTGAATAGTCCGGCACTAGCGCGCTCGATGCCGTTGATTTCTGGAGTGTTTCTGCGGCTACTTTACACTTTCTGGTTGTTTTGACCTCTGAGAGTAACGATATGACTCTGTTTTTGAATGATTCGATCTCATACCGAAGCTCCTCCATGCGTATCTGGCCTTTAAGCGGGTTATCTAACAACAGGGTGTTTTTTGAGCGGTCTTGCCAAGGCACCCATTCTTCAAGAGTCCCCGATCGGCCACGACTGGGGTTTCCGGTGTAAACGAAACTACCCCAATAATCCATTATGGACATTGATAGCGCGTATCGCTCTGAATCGTTTGTCTCACTCGACCAGATGGAGAGTCCTTCCCTCTGATGAAAATTATCAAGCACGAAATCAAGCTCGAGTGAAGTACTCGCCCTCAATAATTGGCTCCAATTTCCAAAGAGGTTGGATTGAATATTAGACCAGTCGAAGCGATAGACGAAGATATTGGGCAGCGCCTGAACATCTCTTCGACTTCTGGTAAGCAGTTTTACCGGCTCTTGGACACCTAAAATGAATTTTAAATCAGATTGTAATTTAGACATCATTTTAAAAAAGTCTCGATCCTTAATTATAGGCACACGATTAAGGATCCAGGCAACATAATCTGGTTCAAACAACATGACAGATTTCACGCCATCGAGATTTGACCCTATTATCATGGGTACATTGTTATAGCTAATCGGATCGCTAAAAAGTTCATAGAGGCTCATTTCCGGAATAACAAAACCATCTCTGATAGGAAGTGGAACAAGACTATGGAGCTCTCCTGTCTCGCCTCGGTGATCATCATCGACACCGATTATTGATTCTGCAGATTGTCCTTCGAGAAAAGCTCTAAGACTTTCATCACTCATAGTGTTGATATCGCTCCTCGCTTCATCTCTGTCTGCAGCGACTTTTCGAAGTAGGAGAAGATCTAAAATGACTTCATTTGAACTAGATCTAGCTCCAGGTACATCATCATCATGAAAATGCTCAGCCTCTGATTTTGAGAGGGATTTCATGGATCCGCCCTGAATGATCGCTTTTTGAAAAGATCCCTCTGCGAATGGCGATGCAATGAGTGCAGATGCGTGGGAACCCGCATCCGCCGCACCGATGACCGTGATGTTTTTGCTATCACCACCGAAGTTTGCGATATTGTTTTGCACCCAGTTGAGCGCGTAAATTATATCGAGGAGCCCATAGTTACCTGATCTCTCGCCTGAAGTTTCGGCGGTATTTCTTGTGGCTCTGTGATAAAAAAAACCGAGGTGCGCTAGGCGATAGTTTACTGATACAAAAACGACTTGCTGGCTTCCCGCAAATCCATAGCCGCTCACATAGCTTGATGCCCCAATTTTATCACCGCCCCCATTTAACCAAATCACAACTGGAAGTTGCTCCTCGGTTTGTGCGGCATTTTCAGCTGCAGAACGAGGTGCCCAAATATCTATATAGAGGCAGTCCTCTGCTCCGGCAAAAACTTGTTTTTTTCCCGACTTAAGATCTATAAAGGTTCTGGAATGAAGGCACCCCGGCTGCCTATAAAGGGCTTCAAATTCCTTTGACCAAGCCTGCACCGTTTGAGGTTCTCGCCATCGCAGCTTCCCAATGGGCGGTCTAGCGTAGGGTATTCCAAACCAAACATGCGTATCATTTTTGTCGTTAGAACCAACTATGGGTCCATGTTCAGTCGCTCTCAAGGTTGCAGGCTCGATAATTCTTGACAGTTTTGGCGAGGCCTGAGGATCTTTACTTATTAAGACTTTGGTCTCATTCGTGACCAAAATTAAAACTACGCCGGCCAAGGATGCTAAAAAAAGTAATAATTTTTTTTTCAATTCCATTAATTCCAATTCATAGTCCGCGGATCAATGGCGAGACGGGGGTTGGGGGTTTGAAAGACACGTCATTGATCTGTATTGCAGCGAATCTGGAAACAGTGAAGATCTTTTTGTATCGTGAGACATTCGAATTGGCATGACTCATCAATCTTTCAGTAATAGCTCCGCAAGATGAAAACGATGGTGCTGTGAATCTCCGTATTGATGCTGTGCCCATTGGGCTCGTCGAATATATAGTTGCGCATCGCACTCATAAGTAAAACCCATTCCACCATGAAATTGCACCGCTCGGTCACCGGCAAACAGCAGAGCGTCGTTGGCTTGTGCTTTCGCCATTCGGCAGGCGATCTCCGTATCGATGCAAAAGTTTGAGCTACTTGTCAGGGTAGCCGCATGATAGATTAGCGATTTTGCGGAGTCCATTTGAATCAAGATTTCTGCGGTAGGATGCTTCAGTGCCTGATAGGAGCCTATGAGCCGTCCAAACTGAGTCCTCGTCGTCAAGTAACTGACTATATTATCTAAAGTTGCCGAACAACAGCCGGTAGCCTCGGCGGCATGCAGCAGGGCACCAATAAGTTTCAAATCTTTAATCGACCGTGGCGTAACTTTCACCATGGCATTTGCATCTACGACGACTCCATTAAAATCAATATCCCCAGCTCGTTTTGTTTCATCTATAAGCTTTCTTTCCAATATACAATCTGATTTGATTTGGTCGGATGAAACGAGGACTAGAACTAGATCAGTTTCAAATTTACAGAGCGCTAGAAAGAAATCTGCAGCGGCCGCGTCTGAAACCAAAATCTTACGTCCTCGAAGTTCAATTTTGCCGCCCTTGTCAATTGCGGTCATTGTTACTGCTGAGCCGATGTCTTCATTTTCCAATATCGCTAAAGTTCCAATACAACCTTTTGCCAAGCGCGAGAGCCAGATATCTTTGAGCTCAGTTGTACCGCAATGCAAAATTGCTTGAGCGGCGATTGCTGAGGTTATGAGCGGGGCAGTAAGAAGATAATGTCCCATATTCTCGACGACAGGAATCAGTGCGCTTATTCCAAGGTCTGTCCCTCCAAAACTCTCAGGTATGGTTATACCACTCCAACCAAGCTCTACCATTTTTGTCCAGATCTCCATATTGAAGCCAAGTT
Source organism: Porticoccaceae bacterium (assembly GCA_902557735.1). GTDB lineage: Bacteria > Pseudomonadota > Gammaproteobacteria > Pseudomonadales > Porticoccaceae > TMED48. The sequence goes on along the minus strand of CACEBC010000010.1, from coordinate 31,561 downwards.
CTGATGACAGAAGAGCTCTTACCGTCTTAATATCTGAGTTTTCTCTGCAAAATTCCTTGGCAGCATCCATAACCATGGATTGTTCTTCTGTGAATGCAAGTTCCAAGTTTGTATTTTTCATGCGGTCGCCGCCTATGGCCGAGAATTATGTTTTCAATCCTTCGGGAGTCCGAGGACATGTTCCGCTACTATATTAGTCTGAATTTGACTCGTTCCTCCACCTATCGTGATACCAAAGTTATTGAGATAGGCTCTTTGCCAAAATCCTCCTTGAATGGCTTCGTCATCGCCAACATAAAGTCCTCCCTTAGCTCCTTGAAGGGTAATGGCATACTGTCTCATCTTTCTAAAGTGCTCACTGGTTCGGAGTTTATGGGATAACGAAAGCGACCGCGGATAATCTGAGCATAGTTGAGGGACATTTGCTCGTTTTTCGCCCAGTAATATCGCTTTTTCCTCGATCATGAACTTTACAAGTTCATCGCGAGTGACTGGATCACTAATTAGTGGTTCATTTTCGCGCGTAATTTTACGCGTCATAGCGATCAAATCGCTCATATATATAGGTGTCATAGCTGGACCACCAGCCGCCCCGGCCTCCGCACCGCGCTCATATTGGAGGGTAAGCATGGCGATTCTCCAACCCCATCCCTCTTCGCCCATCAGACTACTTGCCGGTATCCGAGCATCTTCAAAAAAGGTCTCGGTGAAACCATACTCACCAGTAAGTTTTTGAATTGGTTTGGTCGAAATTCCCTTAACTTTCATGGGTGCGAGAAAAAAAGATAACCCATCATAACGGCGTTCTGTCTTGGGTTCCGTTCTTGCTAGTAAGATCATATATTTTGCAAAGTTGCCAAGAGTAGTCCATATTTTATTACCATTTATGATGTATTCATCTCCTTCTCGCTTCGCTTGTGTTTGAATACTCCCAAGGTCTGATCCATGATTTGGCTCAGAGAATCCTTGGCACCATATGTCCTCGGCACTCAGGATATTTTTAAGATAGGTTTTTTTCTCATAATCGTTTCCCATGTTGATAATCAGAGGTCCAGCCCAGCCCAATCCAATCACGTTGAAAAGTATGGGAACTCGGAGGCGTTTCATTTCTTCGTCCGCAATTTGCTGATAAATGATAGGAAGCCCGCCACCACCATATTCTCTGGGCCAAGCCATGCCAAGATATCCAGCGGACCACACCTTAAACTGCCATTCACGTAAAAAGTCCAGAACCTCCTCAGAACCTATCTCAAGAAAAGTTTGAGGTAGAAGAAACCCTGGGTCACGAGGTTTATTTGCCTGTAGCCATGCACTGACTTCTTTCCGAAACTCATCGATATCCGTCTCATCATATCTTAGTTCGTTTGTCATTAATTCTGCCCCAAACTTGTGTTGGACCTGTATTGTCTCACACTTATTTTGGTTAATGTATCTGCTTGTGAATAGTAATAGCTGCAACTTAAGTTAAAGGATCAAGATCTCCTGTTAGGGCTTTTTATTTTATTACAAGAATTCGAGATAGAGCCAAAATATCGAGAAGACTCCGTTATAAATTAATAACCAACAATGGATAGTTCCAATCGTTTGGGTAGTGTAAAATGCGCCTCCGTTAACCACTTCCCAGATTTTGTGCAATTTCAGACAGGAGGATACTAGAGTGAAGCCAATCGAAAGAGATGAAATTAGCGATTACATCGGATTTGTTACTGAGCCCTCTGAATGGTTTGAGGTGACCCAAGATCAAATCAATGAGTTTGCAGACTGCACGCTAGATCGGCAGTTTATTCATGTAAACCCAGAACTGGCTGCACAAACGCCCTTTGGAACGACTGTCGCACACGGCTTTCTTACGCTGTCAATGATTTCGTATTTTTCCATAAGTTTTAATCTGACAATAAAGGGTATCTATATGGGGGTAAATAAAGGTTTGGACAGAGCTCGTTTCGTCGCCCCAGTAAAAGTTGGTAGTTACATTCGTGGCCAAGGCAAGGTTCTATCCATTGAAGAAAAAAAATCAGGTCAGTTCGAGTTCAAACTGGAGGTTACCATTGAAATCAAGGGTGAAGAAAAGCCTGCTCTTGTTGCGGAATGGTTAACCGTGCAGATGGTTGCATGAGAATAGAACATAATTTGCATCTTTTTTCGCTACACATAGGGATTTAAATGTTATTTATCATCGTTAATAGAGGTTAGCTATGAGCGTAAGTTTTGATGGAAAAGTAGCCATTGTGACTGGATCAGGGAATGGATTGGGTAAGTCGCATGCTTTGGCTCTTGCTGCTAGGGGAGCCAAGGTAGTTGTTAATGATCTGGGCGGTGATAGACACGGTATCGGTGAGTCGAGTGACGCTGCAAGAGAGGTAGTCTCGACTATCGAGACCGCTGGTGGTGAAGCAATTGCAAGCGGTGCAAATGTTGCAGACTATGCCGAAGTCGAGTCTATGGTAAACGCGGCAATGGATAAATGGGGTCGAGTTGATATTTTAATAAACAATGCCGGTATATTGCGTGACAAATCATTTGCCAAAATGGATCTAGATGATTTTAGGTTAGTCATGGATGTTCACTTGATGGGATCTGTCAACTGCAGTAAGGCAGTGTGGGAAATAATGAAAGATCAAAATTACGGTCGAATTGTCATGACAACTTCGCCTAGCGGGCTATTCGGGAATTTTGGTCAAACTAACTATGGCGCGGCAAAAATGGCGGTCATCGGGCTCATGAACACGCTTGTGTTGGAGGGAAGTAAATATAATATCCATATAAATGCCTTAGCTCCTACTGCGGGGACAAGAATGACAGAGGATCTTTTACCGCCGCCAGTGTTAAAGTTAATGACGATTGAAGCAGTTACGGCTGGCGCGCTAATTTTGTGTCATGATGAAGCGCCTAATAGAATGATTCTCGCGGCAGCAGCAGGCGGTTACGCTAGTATCAAGATGTTTGAAACTGATGGGATTTTTCTTTCACCCAGTGAACAAACGCCAGAGAAGGTTTTTGAGAGCTTAAAATCAATAAATGACACTACGTTAAATGTGCCTTTTGAGTCAGCAGGAAAGGAAACTGAAAAATTTATTAGTAAAGCCATGACCTATGTTCAATCTTTGCAAAGTAACCAATAAAAAAATATATAATTCAAAAATATATGTAAATTTATTAAGGAAAAATATTATGTCGGAAGCAGTGATATTATCTGGAGCAAGGACACCGATTGGTAAAGCATATAGAGGAGCGTTTAATAACCTTGAAGCCCCATCTATGACGTCTCATGCGATAAAGGGCGCTCTCGCACGTGCTGGTGTAGACCCTGCTGAAGTGGATGACTGCATTATTGGCGCCGCTCTGCAGCAAGGGACACAGACTGCAAACCTCGGTCGACAGGCTGCAATGGCATCAGGTATGCCAGTTAGCGTTGCTGGAATGACTGTCGACAGACAATGTTCCTCTGGACTTATGAGTATTGCAACTGGAGCGAAGCAAATTGCATTTGATGGTTTCTCTACGGTGGTTGCTGGAGGTTGCGAGTCGATCAGTTTGGTACAAAATCAGCATATGAATGCACACAGAGCCATGGATCCACTTGCAGTGAAAAATGCTCCTGCTATTCATATGCCTATGATTGACACTGCCGAAGTCGTTGCCAAGAGATACGGCATAGCTCGCGAAAAACAGGATGAATATGCTGTCGAGTCTCAGGCCCGAACGGCAGCAGCACAAGAAGCCGGAAAATTTTCTGATGAAATAATATCCGTCACTGCCACAAAATTGGTCACAAGCAGAGAAACTGGCGAAGTCAGCGAAGAAGTTGTTACGCTGTCGAAAGATGAGGGTAACCGTCCCGGCACCACTCTCGAGTCTCTTTCAGGCCTGAAAGTGGTGAGAGAAGGAGGCACCATAACCGCTGGAAACGCATCACAATTATCTGATGGGGCCGCGGCGGTGGTTCTCATGGATAGTAAAATGGCCGAACAACGTAACCTTGAACCACTTGGAATCTATCGAGGCATGGCTGTAGCTGGTTGCGAGCCAGACGAAATGGGAATCGGTCCGGTCTTTGCTGTTCCCAAATTGTTGGAACGTAATGGTTTGAAAGTAGACGACATTGGGATATGGGAGCTAAACGAAGCCTTTGCCGTGCAAGTGATTTATTGCCGGGATAGGTTAGGAATAGATCCAGCGCGTTTGAATGTAAATGGGGGAGCAATATCGATTGGTCACCCCTATGGCATGAGTGGTGCGCGAATGTCAATGCATGGACTGATGGAAGCGAAGCGTCGCGGAGAGCGATATGTGGTTGTGACGATGTGTGTTGGAGGTGGAATGGGCGCTGCCGGATTATTTGAAGTTGCTTAGGCGCGCGAAGGGAATGGTTCATCATACTTCTCTGATTCAGACGGTCTAACTAGAGAACGAAGCATGCAGTCTTTCGCCAATAAACGGGCAGTCATAACAGGTGCTGGATCCGGGATTGGCACGGCCCTAGCACATGCGCTCAGTAGCCAGGGGTGCCATGTGATACTCTCTGATATAGACCAAGGTTCTTTGGAAACCGTGCGTGCTGATCTCATAAAATCGAGTTACCATCGAAATTTGACTACAAAAACATTTGTGGCAGATGTTTCTGATTACGAACAAATGAAAGCGTTTTCTTTTTTCGTTGAATCTGAATTTGGCAAAGTCGATCTCCTTATTAATAATGCAGGTATTGGTCTTGGAGCTTTTTTTCAAGACTGTAGCTTGAAAGATATGCAAGAACTTTTTGATACCAATTTTTGGGGGGTCGTCTATGGCTGCAAGGTATTTCTCCCCCTCTTGGAGCGCGCAGATGAGGGACATATTGTTAATATCTCTAGCGTTCTTGGGCTGGTATCGGGGCCTAGAGTGTCTGCTTATTGCAGTTCAAAGTTCGCTGTCAGGGGTTTTAGCGATTCACTTAGGCACGATTTTCATTTGATTGGCAATCGAATCAAAGTTTCATGCGCGTTCCCTTCCGGCATAAAGACAAATATCCTGGCTAACTCAAAGATAGTTATTCCAGCCGGAATCGATAGTTCGGCGGATAAGGAACGGCAAAGAGTGGAACCCTGGTTTTGGTCGCAACCCGATGAAGCCGCTAGGCATATTCTTTCCGGTGTGAGCAAAGGCAAAATTCGAATCCATGTTGGAAAAGGGGCTTGGTTCCTCGATTTGATTAGCCGATTTTTCCCTGTCTCGTATACTAGATTTCTCCCGAAATCGATTCTCGAGTAGGAAGCTTTGACAATGAAAAGCTCATTACTCTCACTTTCTGTCCGATGCCCCGTGCACAGTATACTTGGCGCTTTCAAGATCTTGTTTGAGGTATATCTTGCGATTTGAGTTAATAACCTCATAATCGAGCCGTTAAGTAACGACACATAACATTCAACGACGCGGAATCAACCAACGCAGGTCTCATGACTTGTATTCGAGGTGTTTTATGAAAAGCTTCAACTGTGGCCTGCTATTTGTATTCCTTATTTTATGGGGTTGTGACAGAGATTTAGAATTGAATTCGAAAGACTTTGTTTTTTCACGTGCCGCTAGTGAACATACGCTTCTCGCGAACGCACCTTTTGCCGATCGAGGATTATTAAATCTGCATGATGACTTCGTGAACGCAAAACGAGGTTTGATCGCGCTGGCGCCCAATATTGGTCCACTTGGCTATGACGGTCAGCCCATTTGGGGTCCTAGTGACACGATATTTACTGGAGTCGAGCCACCCCCAACCGTGAATCCGAGTCTATGGAGACAAGCGAGATTAAATTCCTTTAGAGGTTTGTTTGAGGTTGAAGATGATATTTTTCAAATCCGAGGTTTTGATCTTGCAAACATGACCCTGATCAAAAGCGAGAACGGCTGGATCATCGTAGATCCGCTGACAACGATTGAGTCGACGCGGGCTGCCATCGAATTCGCTGAACTTCACCTCGGCGCTATTATTCCCACCGCTATCATTATTTCTCATAGTCACATAGACCATTTTGGTGGGGTGCAAAATCTGATCGCTCGATCCAATAATGATGATCTTCCTATTATCGCTCCGTCGGGCTTTTTGTATGAAGCAACTAGTGAAAATATATTGGCCGGCCCCGCGATGGCAAGAAGGGCATCATACATGATGGGTTTCGAGCTAGACACTTCGGTATTTGGGCATGTCGATTCGGGGCTTGGGAAGCGAGTTATATCGGGAAGCACATCAATCGCAAAACCCACGATAGAAATCAATAAATCGGAGGAACCTCTCATCATTGATGGAGTAAGTTTCATTTTTTTTAATATGCCTGACTCAGAGGCGCCTGCTGAAATGACCTTTTATCTGCCTGAGAAGCGTGCATTTTGCGGCGCCGAAGTAATCTCTCGTACCATGCACAATATACTTACCTTGCGCGGTGCTAAAGTTCGTGATGCCTATCGATGGAGCGAGTACATCGGTTCTATCATAGATCGCTTGCCTGAAGTTGAAACCTTGTTTATAAGCCATCATTGGCCCACGTGGGGCAATGGCAGAATCATCCAACAGCTCGAGCAACAGCAAGATCTTTACCGTTTTATCCATGACCAGACACTACGTCTCGCCAATAAGGGATTGACTCCCAGAGAAATTGCTGAAGAACTGCATTTGCCCCCAAATTTGGCGGATGCGAGCCATGTTCAAGGTTACTATGGAACCCTTAGCCATAATGTAAAAGCAGTCTACCAATATTATTTTGGTTGGTATGACGGTAATCCTGTGCATCTTGATCAACTTCCAGCCGTTGAAACTGCATCTCGATATATAACACTCATGGGAGGAGTTGAAGCAGTGCTAGGTCATGCAGAGGAAGCGGTGGATAATGGGGAATATCGTTGGGCCGCAGAGCTGCTAAACCATCTTATGTTTTCAGGTGTCTCTAAGACCAGAGCTTATGATCTTTTAGCTTATTCATACACCCAAATGGGATATCAAGCTGAGTCTGGCGTGTGGCGGGATATTTTTCTCTCTGCAGCCAAAGAGTTGAGGCAAGGTAATAACTATAGTCGGAACGATATTGGCCTTGCCTCAGCGTTTATTCAAGAAGTTTCTCTTGATAGTTTCATGCTATCACTGGCCACAAATATAGATCCAGAGATTGCCTCAGGGAAGGCTATTAGTGTAAAGGTAGAATTTACAGACAAGGATAAAACTTTTCTATTATTCATCAGAAATTCTGTTTTACATTTTCGTGAAACTGATGAGCAGCTTTCGGCCGATGCGTCCATCAAGCTGACCCACAGCCTCTTTGTTGATATGCTTACTGACAAGGCAGGCTTTGCAGATACTTTGATGTCTGACGAGCTCGCAATTGAGGGTAGCTTCATTGCCTTGCTGCAATTTTTCAGGCTCTTTGACGGAAAAAACCCGAGCTTTAATATTGTTACACCGTAGCAATTTATTTTGGATATACAATGCTTGGTGCATCTAAAAGATAGAGATACTCTTTATATTTTTTATTCAAGGGTCGGCGTTTAACCGGCAAGAATTTTAGTTTAAAAAATAAACTCAAGCGATAGTGGTAAGCGTGGGAAGCGTCAAAGTCAGCTGGATTTAGTTGCTAAGAAAAAGAATGGCAAGGCGCCATTTGGCCGTCAAGTGAATCCCTCAGGAAGGCGAGCTTTAGGCCATTGATTGAGCTGAGAGATCCGTTTGTTTTTCCCAAGTCAAGCCAATATTATCTTCTATAGTGAGATAGGAGAATAATCAATTGGAATCGTCACGTTTCAAAAACGTATGTAGATGAATTCCGAATTTTAGAAGTTGGTGTAATGAGTGTTAAGTTATGAGAAAAGTAATTTTTGGAATCAATGATGCGTCGAGACGGATTGTCTGATTCTCGCGATCAGGAGACAAAGTATATTAATTCAAACGGGCTCAAGTTTGCTTATGAAACGTTCGGTAAGAAATCTCAACCTGCGATAATTTTGGTGGCCGGTTTGTATAATCAAATGGTTCGGTGGCCGGAGGCCTTTTGTCAGAATCTTGCCTCAAGGGATTTTTTTGTTATCCGTTTCGACAATAGAGATATCGGTCTTAGTGATTGGATGACTGGAAAGGAGGCCCCAGGCATTATTCGTCAGGTAATGAAGTCTCGGTTTGGGATTCCGGTAAAGGTACCCTATAGTCTCGACGATATGGCAGCCGATACCGTGGGTATCCTAGATGCTTTGGGTATAGAACAGGCCCACTTTGTAGGCATGTCCATGGGCGGTATGATCTGTCAGATTGCCTCTGCTCGTTACCCTAGCAGAGCTTTTTCTCTCACCTCCATAATGTCTACGAGTGGGGTTTTGAAAAAAGGAAGACCGTCATGGAAAGCGTCAATGCAAATGCTGAAAAGACCGTCAAGAGGTCAATCTAGAATAGATAATACTGTTGAAATTCTGCAATTCTTAGGTAGCCCTGGATACCCTGTAAGTGATTCTATCGTGCGAGCGATGGCTGAGCTAGAGTTCGGACGGGGCAGTAATCCTGCCGGCTATCTCCGTCAAATGGCTGCTATAAACACCGCCCCAGATAGAGTGCATTTATTGAACTCCTTGAAAATACCTGCTTTGATTATCCATGGTCGAGAAGACTTACTAGTTCCGTTAAGTGCCGGTATTGACACAGCTAAGCATATCCGAAACTCTCGTCTGGTGGTTTTTCCCGGCATGGGACACAACCTCCCTCTCCAACTTCTCGAACGTTTTGCCGAGCTTATCGCGGAGAATGCAAAATAACAGTTAGCTTTAATTCAATTCTTTGAATCTATGTTATATCTATATCTTCATATTGCTCATATTGATCCATGATTTAATTGCTTTTATGAAGCTCTTCATTAAGATCAATTGCTTTTTTATTTCTAAGGCATTCAACCCGACCATTTGTTGAATTTCGACGAAAAAGCAAGTCATTTTTAAATGCTAACTCACGCGCTTTGAGCTTAATATTTTCGCTACCATCGTCGTTCATAAGAGTGACTACAGTTCCCGCAGTTACATAGAGACCGGCTTCGATGGTGCATCGGTCTCCAAGAGGTATTCCGAGTCCCGAATTGGCACCTAATAGACAATTTCGACCTATAGAAATGACTACATCACCACCGCCTGATAGGGTACCCATGGTTGAGGCGCCTCCTCCTATATCGGATCCTTCCCCGCAGAAAACCCCAGCCGAGATTCTGCCCTCAATCATGGCGGCTCCTTCTGTGCCGGCATTAAAGTTGACAAAGCCCTCATGCATGATTGTTGTACCTGCTCCAATATAGGCGCCAAGCCTGACTCTGGAGGCATCTGCGATTCGTGCACCTGAGGGGATCACGTAATCAGTCATTTTAGGAAATTTGTCGACAGAGTGAACGGTTATCATCTTTCCGTTTTTTCTAGCTTCAAGCATCTTCGCTGGAAGCTCCGTGATATCGATAGGACCAATATCTGTCCATGCGATGTTTTTTAAAAGTCCAAATATTCCCTTCAAATTCGTTTCATTTGGTTTTACAAGCCGATGACTAAGTAATTGGAGTTTCAAGTAAGCCTGCGGTACGGATTTTGGCGCCTGATCCTCTGCCAACACCGTTACTAATAAAGTTCCACCCATGTCTTTTAATGCCCATAAAGATTGAGCGATGTCATCCAAGCGGGCTTCTGATAACTCTTTAAATAATTTGTTATGTTTAGTTTTCGTGAGCTCGAGATCAAACGTGCCTCGACCAAGAAGGGATCGGAAAAGATTACTTTGTGATAACGTTAGATTGACTTTTGGTGATGGGAAGAAAACTTCAAGCCATTCATCGTTTGAATTTTTGGTGCCGATGCCGAAACCAAAACCATATATATTTTTCATAATTTAATCTCTCGTTGCTCGAATATCAGAAGCGCTCAATTGAATAGCTTCTGATAGTTCGTTTCATTGAAACCTACTAGCAATAACTCACCATGCTCCAAAATGGGGCGCTTAATAACGATAGGGTGGTTGCATAAAAAGTTCACGATAGTAACCTTATCAATCTGATCTTTTGTTTTCTGATCAATTCCACGCCAAGTAATTCCGCGACGGTTCAAAAGTGAATCCCATTGAACTTTCTTAATCCATCTGGCGGCAATTTGTTCCTCGAGTCCATTCTTCTGGAAATCATGAAATGAAAACTCGATATTGTTTTCAATCAGCCAACTTTTTGCATTTCTCACGCTATCACAATTTTTTATCCCATAAACTATAGTCGTCATAATTGTTTATACCTCATAGTTGTTTGGACAATGTTTAGGCTTTAATCGCAGTGAAAGGTGTTTTTCTATTCGGATAACAGTGTTGACAAATTTCACATACACGACCGTCGCACCCTCGAGCCGTGCAATGTTCTCTTCCATAGAAAATAATTTGCAAATGCAAGTCATTCCATCTTGCTTTTGGGAAGACCCGTTTTAAATCCCTTTCTGCCACTGCCACATTTTTACCGCGGGTCAAACCCCAACGCTGCGATAATCTAAAAATATGAGTATCCACGGGAAAACTGGGTTTTCCAAAACCCTGAGCAACAACGACACTCGCAGTTTTGTGCCCGACTCCAGGTAGTGTTTCTAACACATTAATCTCATCAGGCACTTTTCCATCAAAGTTTCTAATGAGTATGTCGGAGAGCTCTGCTATTGCTCTTGATTTTTTTGGTGCAAGGCCACAAGGACGAATCACTTGATATATTTCATCTGCTCCCAGTTTTCTCATCTCTTCAGGGTTGGGTGCAATCCCAAATAAAATAGGGGTTACCTGATTTACTCGTTCATCCGTGCATTGAGCGCTTAACAAGACAGCTACGAGCAACTGATAATGAGTCTTATGTTTTAGTGGGATGGGCGGGTTTGGATAGAGTTCATCCAGTTTTTTTTCAATATAAGCTGCTCTTTCGGCTTTCAGCATCAGAGTTCTTTGATGTAGGATGCTATTCGGTTAGCACCTTCCCTGCATTCTGCGACGGGCGCTACTAACGCAAGTCTAAGCCGATTTCTCCCGGGATTGGTGCCGTCCGAGAGACGAGACATGAACTGCCCCGGAAGTACAGTGAGATTTTGCTTTGAGTAGAGATCACGGGTCATAGCTATATCGTCGATCGGAGTCTTTGGCCAAAGGTAAAAACTAGCTTTTGGATCTGGAAAAGACATTACCGGCTTTAGAATTTCAATCACGGCAGAAAATTTGTTTCTGTAATGTGCCCGGTTCTCCAAAACGTGCGTTTCATCTTGCCATAGTGCCTCCGAAATCTTTTGCACAGTCGGAGACATCGAAGAACCATGATAAGTTCTGAAACGCAAAAATTGGGTGATCAATTCAGCATCTCCAGTTACTATGCCAGACCTTAGTCCTGGAACGTTAGATCTTTTAGATAAGCTGTGAAATACGATGCAGTTTTTAAACTTATCGTTACCGATCGTTTTGCAAACCTCCAGCAAGCCTGGCGGAGGAAAATCCTCGTCAAGATAAATCTCCGAGTAGCACTCATCGCTCACGATTGTAAAGTCGTGCTTAAGCGCTAATTCAATTGCTTCGGTGATTTGTTCGGTACTAAGGACCGTCCCAGTAGGATTATTTGGCGAACACAGATGAAGTATCTGGCATCGTCGCCATTCATTTTCTGAAATCCTACTGAAATCGGGTGAAAAATTATTTTCGGCTACAGAATTAATAAATTTGATTCGCGCACCAGCGATTATCGCAGCACCCTCATATATTTGGTAAAAAGGGTTACTTGTTACAATCAACGGATCCTTTGTTGGATCAATCCGAAATTGTGTAAAGGCAAAAAGTCCTTCTCTTGACCCATTAATTGGGAGAATATTAGAGTCAATGTCGATGGCATTCGAATCCAATCCGTACCGCGTGATTAGCCAATCTGCAGCAGCGTGTCGAAAATATTCTGTTCCTTTGATCGATGGGTAGTAATTAAACCCATGGATAGAGTCATTCAATACTTGTTTTAAGAAACTTGGGAAGCGATGTTTTGGTTCTCCGATCGAAAATGATAGATGGGTAGTATTCCTGGGAGGCGAAATATCAGCTAGCGCGTCCTTTAGGCGCTCGAAGGGATATGCTTTAAGCTTAAGCAAACTTGGATGCATATTTTTCCCTGCGGGTAGTTCTTTTCACGTTAGTCGGTAGTTTGGCTGATGTCGCCCAGCTCTTCACATATTGTTTTTTCAACACGTCTCACGATGTCAATATCAGCAATCGGACCCCGTGATGCATCTGTTAGGTGGAAAACATCTTCCACCCGCTCACCTAAAGTCGAAATTTTGGCAGTCATTACTCGGAGATTAAATCTATAAAATATGTTTGCTATACGAGCCAAAAGACCGGGTCTATCAGGTGTAATTACTTCCAACCAACTGGAATTTGTCTCTACGTCCATCTTAAAGTTTGCAGTTGTCTGTTGTGTAAAACTTTTTAATTGCCGCGACGTTCGCCTCTTTATGTCGAAATCAATTGATTCAGGGTTCAAAATCGCTGATCGCAGGGAAGAGCATATTTGTTTGCTTAAAACTGCATTTCCTCCTACGGGCGCGCCGTCGACATCTAAGACATAGAATACGTCAAATGAGTTATCTTCGCTATTTGTATGCAATCTTGCGTCTTGAATATTTAGATTGAGTTTGTCCAATGTTGCTGCGGCTATCGAAAGTGTATTGTGTTCGTTTTGAGAAAAAACGAAAATCTGCGTCGCTACCGCTATTTCGACACCAACATCTTTTAATAAAACGACGGGCATCAGCTTGTTTTTGTGATCCCTAGGCCGCTGTTTATGTTGCGCTATCGCGGCTGTATATCTGGTTATATCATCGACCGTCTCTCTGAGGAAAAACTCATCGCCCATGTCTCCCCATATCATTTGAGCTTCCGTGGGTGCGATTTCATGCTCAAGCAGGTTTTTGCATATCACGCTTTTTGCGTTCTGAGCCCATTTTGATTTGTCGATAGGTATACCTAGCCCCCGTTCCAAGGCTCGTTTGGTTTGAATATAGAGATTTTGCAGGAGTGATCCTTTCCATTCGGTCCACAAATTCGGATTTGTGGCATTGATATCGCCAACAGTAAGAACATAAAGGTAATCCAGATGCATTTGATCACCGACTTGCTCTGCAAAACGATGGATCACTTGGGGATCAGAGATGTCCTCTCTTTGCGAAACGAAAGACATGATTAAGTGGTTCTCAACAAGCCATCGCACTAACTTAGTTTCATTTTCCTCTAATCCATGTCTCTTAGAGAAATCAGCGACATCATCAGCTCCTAGTGACGAATGATCACCGCCTCTCCCCTTAGCGATATCGTGATACAGAGCTGAAATTATTAGGAGTTCAGGTTTGGCCAAGTTTTTGAATATGTGAGAGGGTATTGGAAATTGTCTGGCAATTTCGGGCCTTGCCAATCTCCGTATATTCTTGATGACCTCAAGAGTATGCACATCGACTGGATAAATATGGAAAAGATCATGTTGCATTTGTCCAACGATTTTCCCAAATTCGGGCAGATATTTGCCTAGAATCCCGTAGCGGTTCATTCGATTTAACTGAAAAGATAGCTTGTATGGTGCATTCAACAGGCGCATAAATAATTTTGTATTTTTCGGATTCATTCGAAAGCCGTCATCGATCAAGTGAGTTGAATGCCGGATTTGACGGATAGTTGAAGCCCTGATTCCCTCAATTTCATTGCTTTCTCCAAGGATGACAAATATTTCTATCAACCCTGAGGGGTAATTTGAAAAAGTGCTGGCGCAGGCCGCATCTATCAAGCCGTCTCGTACGACAAAATGCTCACTAATTTTAATATTGTGCTTTGTTTTATTATCTCGATATATTGATTCATCAAGATGTTGATGAAGAACGTCACTCAATCCTCTTATTGATAGAACCGTTTGGTAGTACTTTTGCATGAAGTTTTCAACACCCAGTTTGCCCCTCACATCCTCATAACCGAGCATTAGGGCTAATTTTCTCTGATGGTCAAATAAAAGCCGTTCTTCGGCTCTATTGGCTATCAGATGAAGACCATACCTTACCCTCCATAAAAATTCCTCGTCCGAGTAAAGTTTTAAGTATTCGTGTTGGAGCAGGAAGCCTTTTTCAACTAGCTGCGAACGTCTGCTCACATTAAAGTGTCGTTTTGCAGTCCAATCTATAAGTTGCACGTCGCGAAGACCACCGGGCGCATCTTTAACATTTGGTTCTAAGTTGTACTCAGTGTCGTCGTGTTTTTTATGGCGTGCTCTCTGCTCTTTAAGTTTGCCCGCATAAAAATCAGCAGAACTCCATATATGGTCGGGGCCTGTCGCTTGAACAAGTTTCTGGTGATTTACTAAATCCCCACAGATTAGGCGTGTCTCCATTAAATTGGTGGCTATCGTGATATCTCGTTTTGCGGCGTCGACACATTGTCTAATAGAACGGACGCTATGACTAATCTGCAGGCGCGTGTCCCATAGAAAAGCTAAGTACTGTTCAATGCTTTTTTTGTATTTGTGAGCTACTTTTTTATCCGCGAGGATGAGGAGATCTATATCCGAATGCGGATGCAATTGTCCTCTACCATAACCGCCGACAGCAATTAGACAAATTTTGGGATCCCACTTGTAATTTTTCCATGCATACCGAAGCATTAAATCGACAAATGCTGCCCTCTCTCTCACTAGTCTGTGGGCTTCGTCTCCCTCATTGAATCTATTATTGAAATGGTTATCAGCTGCATTTAGCGCGTTTTTGAATACTCGCACAGGATCTTGGCTATTTAGATCACTCGAAAAACGCTTTTGGTCAAAAAAAATCGGAGCTGAATCAAACACGGACATGATAAATGATAATCTTAAAAGATTTCGTCAGATCGAGCGGTAAATACCTCGCAACCGCTAGCAGTTACCGCTATAGTGTGTTCCCACTGAGATGATAATCTGCCATCAATTGTTTCTACAGTCCAACCGTCTCGCTTTAGCCTGGTGCCGGGCCTGCCCGCATTAAGCATTGGTTCTATCGTAAAAGTCATTCCCTCCTCCAGGGTAAGACCCGTATTTGGGCTTCCGTAATGCAAGATCTGTGGTTCTTCATGAAATTGCTTCCCGATGCCATGACCGCAATACTCACGCACCACTGAGTAATGGTTTGATTCGGCATATGACTGAATTACATGCCCAAGATCACCAAGCTTTACTCCTGGCCGAACTATTTCGATAGCCTTATAGAGACAATCTTTCGATATTTTTACAAGACGTTTTGCGTGATTTTGAGCTTTTCCAACGATAAACATTTTACTAGTATCTCCGTGCCAATCATTTTTAATGACAGTCACGTCGATATTAATAATATCGCCATTTTTGAGAATTTTTTTCTCCGAGGGTATTCCATGACACACAACTTGGTTTATAGAAGTGCAAATGGTTTTGGGGAAACCTCTATAACCCAAGCAAGCAGGTATAGCCCTTTGATGTCTGGTAATGTATTGGAAGCAAAGCGAATCTAGGTGTTCTGTCGAAACGCCAGGCTCAACAAATGGTTCAATCATTTCGAGAACCTGCGCAGCCAGCTTTCCGGCTATGCGCATCTTTTCCAGATCCTCTTTGGATCTAATATTGACAGGCATAATGTTTCCGAACTAAAAATTAGAGGATATATTGTACATCTATAGTCTCATATTCAGAATATGCCAGTAACTGATTTGGCAAACAAACTATGAATAGATTTGTGTTAACATAGTCGGGAATTTGAGCGGAATTTTTTTTTTGTATCTGTTGCTCTTTAAAACGACTTGCTATATATGGTATAAAGCACACCGCATGATGTTGTTCAGAATTTAAATTTATTTAGGATTACTCACACATACCGTCACAGCAATTTGGGTGCTCGCGTATAGCCACTTAAAGGGCTCAGAGTTAGTTGTTGGGGTTTGTGGAGGCTTAACCCATTATAGGAAAAAGTTATGTCGTCTGTAAGTATGCGAGACATGCTGCAAGCTGGTGTGCACTTTGGGCATCAGACTCGGTTTTGGAATCCAAAAATGCGAGAATATATTTTTGGATCGAGAAATAAAGTTCATGTGATTAATCTCGAACACACTGTCCCAGCCTTTAACGAGGCTCTTGAAATGATTGCGCTCGAAGCGTCTCGCGGAAACCAAATTCTGTTTGTGGGCACCAAACGTGCTGCACAAAAAATTATAAAAGAACAAGCTGAGAGATGCGCGATGCCCTATGTAAGCCATCGTTGGCTTGGCGGTATGCTCACGAACTATAAAACTATTCGAGAGTCAATAAAACGTTTTCGAAAGTTAGAGGAAGAGGAGAAAGACGGTACTTTTGACAAGCTGACTAAAAAAGAAGTGTTGTTAAGATCAAGAATGAAAGACAAGCTTTATAACGCTATCGGCGGCATCAAAGACATGAATGGCCTTCCAGACGTACTCTTTGTAGTCGATGTTGAACATGAACGTATCGCTATAAAAGAAGCTAATAAGTTGGGGATACCTGTAGTTGGTATCGTCGATACAAATAGTGATCCTGATGGCATTGATCATGTTATTCCCGGCAACGATGACTCAATCCGAGCTATTAAATTATACGCGGCCTCTATAGCAGATTCTATTTTGAGAGGAAAATCGCAAATAGAGTCCTCTGCGAGTAAAGACGAATTCATAGAGATATCAGATTTGCCTAGTGAAGATAAGACTAAAAAGGTCGTAGACTCGCAAGCTCAAGAAGAAAATGAGTCGGAAGATGGGACTGAATAAAGTCAAACCCGGTAGTTCTTCACTGAAAAGAATTGGGGGCTGCAGCCCCCTTTTTAATGTTCAAAATTTTCAAGGGGTTAATATATGGCGAAAATAGCAATCAGTCTCGTAAAAGAACTTCGGGATCGCACAGGGCTTGGAATGATGGAATGCAAGCGGGCTTTGGTGGATTGTAATGGTAATATCGAGAAAGCAATCGATGAGTTGCGGAAAACCAGCGGCTTGAAAGCGGCAAAAAAAGCGGGTCGAACCGCGGCTGAAGGTGTTATTGGTATCAAGACTGCCGGAAGCTATGGAGTTATTTGTGAAATAAACAGTGAAACTGATTTTGTGGCTCGAGATGACAATTTCAATAATTTTGTAGAAGCTGTTTTGGAATCTGTATTTGACAACAAAACTACGGATTTAAATAGCCTATTTTCAAAAGAAAATTTAGAGGATGCGAGACAAGCATTAATTCAAAAAATTGGAGAAAATGTCTTACCACGTCGAGCCTCGAGTGTTGAAGCGCCCATAATAGGATCTTACTTGCATAGCAATAATAAAATTGGAGTTCTGGTAGGCTTACGTGGAGACAATCATGATCTTGCGCAAGATATAGCAATGCACATAGCGGCTGTAAATCCTGTTGTTGTTGAATCCAAAGATATGCCATCCGACCTGCTCGCCGCGGAGGAGGAAATTTATGCCGCCCAGGCAAGAGAAACCGGAAAACCAGACAAAATAATTGAAAAGATGGTTTCCGGGCGATTAAAGAAATTCCTTAAAGAAAATAGCCTGATGGACCAACCATTTGTGAAAGATGGTGACATTACCGTTGGAGAGCTTGTCAAGAGGCATAATGTTGAAGTTATGTGCTTTGAGCGGTTTGAGGTGGGAGAGGGGGTCACCATCGAGGAAGTTGATTTCGCAGCAGAGGTTGCCGAACAACTCAAAAACAGCACTTAAATGAGGACTTTGTGATGTCGGCCGATCACAACGGCAACAGATATAAGCGAATTTTACTTAAATTGAGCGGAGAAGAACTTCTTGGCGAAAGAAATTTAGGCATTGACCCCAAAATTCTTGACAACATTGCGCTTGAAATGGGTCAATTGGTCGGTATAGGGGTTCAAATTGGTATCGTTATAGGTGGTGGTAACTTGTTTAGAGGTTCCGCTTTGAGCGCTGCTGGCATGGATCGGGTCACCGGGGATCATATGGGAATGCTTGCTACGCTTATGAACGCAATGGCTGTGCGTGATGCTTTAGAAAGAAAAAATATCTCTACGCAATTGATGTCATCAGTTCCTATGACAGGCGTTGTGGAGCCCTATGATAGACGTAAGGCCATGAAATATCTAAAACAAGGGGAAGTGGTTTTATTTGCGGGCGGAACCGGCAACCCACTATTTACAACGGACTCAGCAGCGTGTCTGCGTGGCATAGAGATTGGCGCAGATATAGTTTTGAAGGCCACCAAAGTGGATGGGGTTTATACTGCAGATCCGTTTGAGGATCCCGATGCCAAGTTATTTCGAAAGCTATCCTATGATCAGGTGATCGAGCAAAAACTTTCAGTAATGGATCTTACTGCGATATGTTTGTGTCGAGAGCATAGGATGCCGGTTGGTGTATTTAAAATGTCTAAAACTGGAGCACTTTTGAAAGTAATCATGGGATACGACGAGGGAACATTAATTCGACCAGAGTAGACTGTTATGATTGATGAGCACATGCGAGAGTCAGAGGAGCGGATGGAGAAATCTCTTGACGCTCTGAGAAAAGCTTTTAACAGAATCCGAACGGGTAGAGCTCACCCAAGTCTACTGGACGGGATTTCGATAGATTACTATGGTGCAGACACGCCAATTTCGCAAGTTACATCGATTGTTGTAGAGGATGCTCGCACGCTTGCGCTCACAGTTTGGGACAATAATCTTGTGCCTGAAATCGAAAAATCTATTCTCAGGTCCGATCTTGGGCTCAATCCTAATTCTGCTGGTGCTGTCATCAGAGTTCCGCTGCCGACACTAACCGAAGAGTCTCGCAAAGCTTTTGGTAGGCAAGCAAAACAAGAGGCCGAGAAAGCACGTGTATCAGTAAGGAATGTTAGACGGGATGTGCTGTCAACTTTAAAGTCGCTTGAAAAGTCGAAAGACATTAGCCAAGATGAAGAGCGCCGTGCTCAGGACCAAGTTCAAATCATAACAGATAGATTTGTAGCTCATGTTGACGCTCTTTTAACTGAAAAAGAAAAAGATTTAATGGATATATAACAAAAAAATACTTGGGAAATTATGATCGAAATAGTCTCAAGCGACGATTATCATCCTCTCAAACATTTAGCCATTATCATGGATGGCAATAATCGATGGGCGACATTGCGAGGGCTTGCTGGTCTTTCAGGCCACAAAGCGGGCGTTGAAAGAATTCGAGGTATCTTGTCATCGGCAAAATCCCATGGGATTGAGGTAGTTTCGCTTTTTGCATTCAGCAGTGAAAATTGGCGCAGACCTGCCAGTGAAGTCTCCGGGCTGATAGAGTTGTTCACTAATTACCTGTTAAAAGAAATAGATGCTCTCAAGGCTGATGGTGTGCGGTTAAAAATTATTGGCAATAGAAACAATTTTAATAATGATCTTTGCCGATTAATCAACAAGGCCGAACAACAGACTGCTGATGGTCATTTCACACTTGTGCTTTGTGTTGATTATGGAGGCCGGTGGGATATTCTCGAAGCTGCTAGACAATTAGCCCTTCAGGCTAAATCGGGCGATTTGCACCCTGAGACAATTTCTGAGGAAATGTTTTCTGAAAAATTGCAGCTCGGTGAGTTGCCTGATCCAGATCTATGTATACGGACCGGCGGCGAGGAACGAATAAGCAATTTCCTCTTATGGCACTTGGCTTATACCGAATTATATGTAAGTAATTGCTTTTGGCCTGACTTTGGTCCCGAATTATTGGATAGGGCAATCGATGAATATTATTCTCGTAAAAGACGTTTTGGACATCGACATGCTGAAATGGGCCTTAAAAGATCGCGTGAGGACTGAGATTGCTAAAACATAGATTATTGACCGCAGCGATTATAGTGGTGACCTTTTTAACCAGTCTTTATACGCTGCCCGCGCAATTTTTTTTAGCGGCTTTGGTGCCAGTGGTATTGGTTGCAGGATGGGAATGGAGCAACTTAGCCAAGATCAAAAAGACCCATCGTCAAGTTGCCTTTCTAATGCTTATTTTGTTGCTTATTTGCGTGGTAGGTTATTTTTTAAATTTTTTTGGAACCATAGATTTTTCGGCGGGAAAGGCTCTTCTAATTTTTGCGATTTTCCTCTGGCTTCTAAATTCAGTTTTTCTCAAGCTATACCCATCTCGCACTGCGTTTTGGTCGCACCGGCATATTTTTAGCCTTTTGGGGGCGTTAATTATTGTTTTGACTTGGTCATCCGTCGTTATCATTCTGGGACATGCAGGGGGTCGTCTTATACTGGTTTTTGGTATTTTGATCGTGGTGGCGGCAGACGCTGGAGGGTATTTCGGAGGTAAGTTATTTGGCAACCATCAATTATCTCCGAGTCTCAGCCCGGGAAAGACAAGGGAGGGCTTTGCATGCAGCCTAATCTGTCAGGTGCCAGTAGCATTGACGTTTGTATATTTTTTCCCACAAAGTCGGTTTTTAGAAACTTTAGTGTTGTTGGTTATTCCTGTTGCCTTGTTTTCTGTAATTGGAGACCTTTTTGAAAGCATGATCAAGCGAAATTCCGGATTTAAAGATAGCAGTAATCTATTGCCTGGGCATGGAGGCGTTCTTGACCGCATAGATGGATATATGGCGGCTCTGCCTCTTTTTGGTTTGATACTTCTTTTTCGGCCTATATAGATTATGAGTCAACAAGTGACAATCCTCGGTTCAACGGGAAGTATCGGTGTTAGTTCATTAGATGTGATTAGCCGGCATCCTGAAGATTTTAAAATCTTCGCCCTCACCGCTAACGTGGCATACCAGACACTTGCGGATCAATGTGCGAAGTATAACCCCTCCTATGCCGTTGTGATGAAGCAAAATATCGCCCAAAAATTAACATCTGTACTCCGATCTAAGGGTTGTAATACACAAGTTTTATGTGGGGCGGAAGACTTAAACCTAGTCGCCCAGGAATCAACCGTTGACATTGTGATAGCAGGAATTGTCGGAAGTATCGGACTTAGATCAACAATGGCAGCAGTGGAATCAGGCAAGAAAGTTTTGCTTGCCAATAAAGAATCATTAGTCATGGCAGGACGTTTATTTAAGCAAGCTGTTTTGCGATCAGGATGCACCTTATTGCCTATCGATAGCGAGCATAATGCAATTTTTCAGTGCCTCTCAGATAATCGCCAGAGTGTTAATGAAACTATTACCAAGCTGACCCTCCCAGCCTCTGGGGGGCCGTTCCGGGGTTGGCAAGCAAAACAAATGCGAGATGTTACTCCTGATGAAGCATGTGCGCATCCAAACTGGAAAATGGGGCGAAAAATTTCGGTAGATTCTGCGACGCTGATGAATAAAGGATTAGAAGTAATCGAGGCGAGTTTTCTTTTTGAAATGCCGGCTGATTCGATCGAAGTGCTCATTCATCCTCAAAGTATCGTCCATGCGTTTGTGCATTACACTGACGGATCCACTTTGGCCCACTTGGGTGTGCCAGACATGCGTGTGCCGATAGCACATGCGTTGGCTTGGCCCAAGCGCATTAAATCAGGAGTGAAAACTCTTGATCTTTCTGTTGTATCTGATCTTGAGTTCTCACTCCCCGATCATAAGAATTTCCCATGTTTACAGACCGCTTATGATGCTTTGACATCAGGCGGTGATGCCACCACGATTTTAAATGCGGCTAATGAGACCGCAGTTGATGCCTTTCTAAATTCCAGGATAAAATTCACACAAATCTCTGAAATCGTTCGCGATACTCTAACTAATTCTATTTTTAGCCCAATCGATACGATAGAAGAGGTAGAAGAATCTGACGCCCGAGCTAGAATACTCAGTTCCAAACTCATTAAAGCAGCAGTAAAGTAACACATGGATATTCTCGAAACCATTCTGTATACATTGCTGACCCTTGGGGTAGCGATAGTTGTTCACGAATATGGACATTTTATTGTGGCCAGAAAGTGCGGCGTTTTTGTGGAACGATTCTCGCTTGGGTTTGGCTCGCCGCTCATAGGTTGGACTGATCGCCATGGAACCAACTTTGTGATATCGGCCCTCCCGCTGGGTGGCTACGTCAAGATGCTTGATTCTCGAAATGGTCCCGTGCCTCAGGAAATGCATGAAAGAGAATTTGGTCGTCAAAACGTCTGGAAGCGGATTGCTATCACAATCGCTGGTCCTTTTGCTAACTTCCTGCTCGCCGTTTTTGCCTTTTGGATGCTTTTCTTGAATGGAGAAACTGGAGTTAGACCGGTCATTGGGCATATAGAAGTTGATTCCCCTGCAGAGGCCGCTGGATTTGTATCTGAGATGACGATTTTATCAGTGAATGACGAGTTAACACCAAATTGGAGTGATGTATCTAAGGCACTTTTTTCTTCTATTGGAACAACTGGTAGCTTAAAATTTTTGGTTGAGCACCCAAATTCACTTGATGAGCTCAAACTATATGTCCCAGTTGAGAAATGGTTACGTGATCAAACAGAGCCTCATCCAATATATGAGTTAGGATTAACTCAAAAATATATCTTTAAACAATTAAACCTTGGAACAATTATGGATGGCGGTGCTGCAGACAAAGCAGGCCTTTTAATCGGTGATGTCGTCACAAAAATAAACGGTTTGAATATTGATTCCGTTGGAGTGTTCGTTGACGAAATTGAATCTAATGCCAATGAAGTTGTGATGGTTGATTTACTCAGGAATGGCGTGAACATGACTTTTGAAGTGACACCCGATGCTGTCCTTAGGGACGGATTAAATTATGGTCAAATCGGGGTGCAATTGGCCCCGCAAGGGACCTATCCTGAAGATATGTTGTATTCAATTGAACATGACATCTTCAGTGCTGCAATTCGCAGCCTCTCTGAGACAAGCGATTACGTTTTTTTCATTGTTAAATCCATCATAAAGCTTTTCAAAGGAGAACTATCAGCCAAGAGCCTCAGTGGTCCTATAGGGATCGCCAAGGCAGCGGGAGATTCCGCTAGAGCTGGTCTCGACAATTTTATTCGTTTTACTGCAATTCTAAGTATAATGCTTGGCGTAATGAACTTGCTTCCTATCCCTGTTTTGGATGGCGGGCACTTAATCTTTTATATGATTGAAATAGGGAAAGGCTCACCGGTCTCTGAAAAAATGCAGGTGTTTGGGTTAAAGGTGGGTGTGGCGATTCTTTTCGGATTCATGATCGTTGCTACGTTTAATGATCTTACACGAGCTTTCATGTGAAACACTTTAACACTTGGGTCAAAAAACGATGAGCCTATTGATTCGTCTGCGGTGTGGATTTCTAACACTTTTATTTATCTCTTCAAATTTGATGGCCAATTACGATTTTAAGATTCGCGATATCAGGATTGAGGGTTTGCAAAGGGTGTCCGCTGGAACGGTCTTTGCCGCTTTGCCCTTAAGCGTAGGAGATAAAATCAGTGAGACAGATGCGCGAAATGCGACGCGAGCCCTATTTAGAACAGGGTACTTTTCAAATATTATTTTAGCTGCTGATAACGACGTTTTGGTCGTGGGTGTAGAGGAGAGACCTGCGGTAACTGCTATAAATTTAGAGGGTAACAAAGCTATCGAATCAGAACAACTACTCTCAGCCCTCAGAGATAATGGCCTTGCGGAGGGCCAAATCTTTCGTCGAGTTATATTGGAGGGCATGTCGCAGGAACTTCAGCGACAGTATGTGTCTCAAGGACGATACGGCGCTATTGTCAAGACCGAAATCGAACAATTACCGAGAAATCGGGTAGCGGTTAACATAGATATCGACGAAGGCGATGTGGCTAAAATTAGACATATTAATATTGTGGGTAATGAAGCATTCTCGGAAGAAGAGCTGCTAGACCAATTCGAACAACAAGAAACAGGGTGGTTATCTTGGTTTCAGAGTGACGATAAGTATGCTCGAGAAAAATTATCTGGGGACCTTCAAACTATCGAGTCATGGTACCTGGATCGGGGGTATTTGACATTCGCTATAGACAGCACTCAAGTCTCCATAAGTCCAGAAAAAGATTCAGTTTACATCACCATTAATATCTCTGAAGGAGAAACCTATACTGTCGAAACAGTTGATTTTGCTGGTGAATTGAAATTGGATGAGGAATACCTCAGATCTCTAGTCGTACTAGAAGAGGGCATGATTTTTTCTCAAGCATTGATGACAGCATCTAGCGAATACATCACCAAAAGACTGGGGAACGAAGGTTATACCTTTGCCGAAGTGGAGGGCTATCCAGATATTAATGAAGCAGAAAAAACTGCTAATATCACTTACTTGGTTAAACCAGGAATGCGTGCGTATGTTCGACGAATTGACTTCCGAGGGAATACAAAGACCGCAAATACCGTTCTAAGGAGGGAGATGCGTCAAATGGAAGGAGGTTCCGCCAATAATGCGTTAATAGAACTCTCAAAGGTAAGATTGGAGCGATTGGGCTACTTTAAAGAGGTAAATGTGGAAAATATCCCTGTCGCGGGAACCAACGATCAGATAGATGTGATCTACTCCGTGGAGGAACAACCCTCTGGTTCTGTTGGAGCAAGTCTAGGATTTGCGCAGGGTACGGGTCTCATTTTAGGTGCAAATCTTCAAGAAAATAATTTTCTTGGAACTGGAAAACAGATTGGTGTCGGGGTTAATAGAAGTCGATACCAAACTGCGATAAATTTCAGCTATACAGAGCCATACTATACTGTAGATGGGGTAAGCGTTGGATATTCGCTGTTTGGAAGAAAGACTGATTATGATGAGATCAACGTGGCGAGTTTCTCGACCAATAGCTATGGGGCTGCGGTAAATTGGGGATATCCAGTTTCTGAGATTGAACGAATCGGATTTGGATTTGGTTACGAAAACTTAAGCTTGAAAACGGGGAGTTACGCCTCCGCCGAGATTGCTGAGTTTGAAGCGCAGAACGGAACTGACTTCGACACGATTAATTTTAATATTAACTGGATAAGATCAACTCTCAACCGTGGCATGTTTGCAACACGCGGGTCGTCTCAGCGATTAGGTTTGGATATTTCAATTCCTGGTTCCGGGCTTGAATATTACAAATTATATTATGCGGCGCAGTATTTTAAGGGCTTAACGCGATCATTAACCCTCAAGCTCCGAACAGACCTCGGTTATGGCGATGCATATGGAGATACTAGTCAGTTGCCATTCTTCAAAAACTTCTATGGTGGTGGATTCGGTTCTGTTCGTGGATTCAAACGAAACACATTGGGACCGCAAGACACGCCACCACCACCAGGAACAGTGTTTTATTATGATGATCCAGATTCTGAGCTAACAACAAGATATTGGTTGATTGAGACTGCGATTCAGTCTCTTGGAGAGAGAAGTCAACTCCGATAATAGGCTTGATGCCTTCCAAACGAGCTTTTTTATAAAACTTTACCAAGGCAAAAAGATTATGGAAATCGGTTATCGCCACTGCGGGCATTGATTCCTCTTTAACTTTTCGCACTAATGAATCCAGACGAATGCAGCTATCTATTAGAGAAAATTCGGTATGAAGCCTTAAGTGAATGAAAGAGGGATACATTTAGTTTTTGAAAGCTAATTATAGCTAATGCCATGGTAAGAGAAACTGTCTTCCAATAAATTATGCACGTCTCCTTGATAAGCCGGTATGGAAAATGCCGTGTCTCTGATATTTTTAGTGCTATCCCCCCACTTTACTACAGCTGCACCACAGCTTAATCCCGCTCCAAAACTGGCGATTAGAATAGTTTCACCTCCTCTGATCATATCGTTTTTCAGCGCTTCACAAAGACTAATTGGTATAGATGCAGCGGAAGTATTGCCATACTTATCAATCGTAACGACCGTCTTTTTTGGATCAATCCCCAGTTTTGAACCAACAGCGTTTATTATGCGGATATTGGCCTGATGCGGTATAAAGACATCTATATCCTCTATTGAAAGACCGGCTCGATCCAGAACAAATTCACAATCAAAACTCATTGATTTAACAGCTCGTTTAAAAATGGCCGCCCCATCAAAGTTCATTGAAAGGTGCAAATCGTTGGTGTGAATAGCTGGTTGAATGCCCCACTTTGGAATCGCCAAAAACTCTCGACTATCTGGTACACAACTAATTCGAAAGGCAATAACTCCACGCTCATCATGAGATTTTTTTAGGATTACGGCACCTGCTCCGTCACCAAACAAACAACATGATTCTCGTTTATTCCAGTCTAACCCCAAAGATAAACGTTCAGATCCAATCACCATTCCTGTTTCTATGCTACCTGCTTTTATCATATCGGATATCATAGATACCCCATATAGCCAGCTGGTGCATGCTGAGTTCAGATCGATTGCCGCGGCTGAGTATGCTTTTAACTTATTTTTTATAGAACTAGCCGTGTTAGGACATACCTCATTGGCAGTGGTAGATCCCAAGATAATCAGATCCAAATCATTGGATAGCATATCAGCGCTGGCTAGCGCTCTTTCTGCAGCCAACCATCCCATTTCTGCAGTAGATACATGACTATAACGCCTTTCTTTGATTCCCGTTCGAGTTTTTATCCAGTGGTCTGTGGTATCCACAAAACGCACGAGATCCTTATTCTCAACGACCAATGACGGGAGATACCTTCCCCAGCCCACAAATTCAGCGTAACTCAAAATTCAAAATCCTCTATAAATAGGAACCGCAACGTTAATTGTGCCAACAAATACATAGCGAGATTTAAAACACAAAGAATTATATTCTATGTGACAGAGGTGTATAGCCAATTATTTAATTTTATGTCGCAACGGCGCGAAAGAAAGTCTATGGATGGGAGTAGGCCCCAAAATAGACAAAGCTTCAATATGTGTTTTTGTCCCATATCCCTTGTTAGATACAAAATCATAACCAGGGTATAAACTCTCATAAAGAGCCATAAAATGATCACGAATTACTTTTGCTATGACCGATGCTGCGCTAATCTGCGGAATCAGATTATCCCCGCCAATGATGGCTTCAGATCGATAGTTCCAAGACGGGAGTTGATCTCCGTCAACAACCACATAATCAGGCGTAATAGGAAGTGCATCCACGGCGCGCTTCATGGCAATAAGGGTCGCGTTTAAGATATTTTTCGAATCAATTTCTCGGGCAGAACTATGCCCGATTGCAAAATCACCCCCTGCCTCAATAAGGTCTTTGTAGAGAGCGATTCTGCGATTTTCAGACAGACGCTTTGAATCAATCAGGCCATCTATTTGGTGATTGATCGGTAATATGACAGCGGCAGCTATGACATCACCAGCAAGGGCACCTCTTCCAACCTCGTCGACACCCGCCAGATGACAAACGTTGTGGGGGCAAATCCAGATACTCATTTGACCAAATCAACTATAGCCTCGGCCGCCAAAGCGCCAGATTCCCTATTCAATTGTCTATGGAGACGATTATAGTGTGGTATCAAGCGATCACTAAATTTATTTTCAAACATTTTTTTGACTTCTACTTGCATTTTGTCCTTATTTGCGTTCGCCTGAATTAATTCAGGCACCAGCATGCTATTAGAGAGTAAATTTGGTATCGATATATAGGGGGTATCTATAAATGGTGCTACGATGCAGTAAGTGAGGAACCCCACTTTATAGGCTACAACCATGGGTTTCTTTAAAAGCATCGCCTCAAGAGATGTGGTCCCGGACGTAAGCAATACAGCATCAGAAGCTGTCATTGCTAACCGAGATTGTTTATTTAGAAGCTTAATGTTCTTAACCGAGTGCTCGGATATAATTTTCTGAAGTTCGAGATAAAGGGTATCGTTTGCTGCCGGTAAAACAACCTGCAGATTTGGCATGTCATTCCTGAGATGCAGGACCACGTCCAGGAATAAGTGAGTCATCATTTTTATCTCGGACAACCTACTTCCTGGCATAACAGCTAGAGTCGGTGCCGCAGCATCTAAATTCAGAAGTCGCCTTGCTCGGTCCGCATGAGAACTCATGCTGAATTTTTTGGCCAAAGGATGCCCAACATATTTGACTGGAATGTGGTTTTGTTCAAAGAAATCATTTTCAAATGGAAATAAAGTCAACATCAGGTCAACGCATTTTTTAATAGTTTTTATTCTTCCTTTCCGCCAGGCCCAAACTGAGGGGCTTACATAATGCACGGTTTTCACACCCGCTGCCCGCAATTTGAGCTCGATATGTAAGTTGAAATCTGGAGAATCTATGCCGATAAATACCATCGGTCGCTTTTTGAGGAATCGTCGCACAAGCATTCGACGCATGGATATTAATTCGGGTAACCTCTTGAGAGGTTCAAACAATCCCATTATTGATAGTCGTTCGATGTCGAAAAGAGATTGAAAACCTTTTTCTTGCATGAGAGAGCCACCGATTCCTTCAAATAAGGCCTGCGGAAAGTGTTTCCTAAGGTTATCTATGAGATCTGCGCCGAGAGCGTCACCCGAGGCCTCGCCGGCTACAATTGCAAAAACTGGGGATTCAGTCATTTAACGGATTATACCGCGCGTGGAGCTTTCAATTGACTTTAACAACATGCAGATGACCTCGTCATCTCCGAGTGCCGCTATTTCTTTTGTGGCTTCTCTTAGGGGCAGCCCTCTTCGATATAAAAGCTTATAAGCTCTATTAGCTAAAGCTATTTGATCACTGCTAAAATCTCGCCGTTTTAAACCCTCCCGATTAATGGTACGCGGCTCGGCTGGACTACCATATGCCGTAACAAAGGCTGGCACATCGTGGAGGATAATAGCACTTGGGCCAATGAAACAATGGGGCCCGATATGAACATACTGGTGAACTAGCACGTAGCCCGAGAGAATTGACCAATCACCAAGCGAGACATGACCAGCGAGACTTGCATTATTTATCAAGATAGTGTGATCACCCACCACGCAATCGTGGCCGATATGAACATAGGCCATCAACAGATTATTGCTTCCAATATAAGTTTCTCCCCTATCCTGCGCCGTACCTCTATGTATCGTCACCCCTTCCCTGATTACATTATTATCGCCAATTAAAAGCTCTGTTGCTTCGCCCTGATATTTTAAGTCAGGCGTATCATCTCCGATGGTGGAAAATTGATATATCTTATTTTTTTCTCCGATTATAGTGGGACCCTTGATAACAGCATGTGAAGCTATTTCACAATGGTCGCCAATTTTCACATCTGCTCCAATTTGACTCCATGGTCCAACCTTAACGTTTTTCCCAAGTTGAGCAGACGAATCAATTATTGCCGTCGGATGGATCATTCCAGACTTTCCTTGTCTTGGTAAGCGCACATCAAAGTTGCCGTGCTTGCCAATTCCTCTTCAACTTTTGCTTGGGTACGGAAACGCCAAATATTACGCTTTACAGATAAAACTTCCGAAGTCAACATCAACCTATCTCCTGGCACAACTGGCCGTTTAAAACGAACTTTATCTATACCAGCGAACAGATAGAGCATTCCATCATCTGATGATTGCTGAGTTGTCACAAAGCCCAATATCCCGGATATTTGGGCCATTGCTTCAATTATCAATACACCAGGAAAAATTGGCGCTCTGGGAAAATGTCCTACAAAAAGTTGCTCGTTAATAGAGATATTTTTGTAGCCTAAAATAGACTTACCCGGCTTAACTTCTAGAATTCGATCGACCATCAGCATGGGGTATTCATGAGGCAGTAGCTGCATAATATCGTTGACGTTCATCATTACCACTAATCCCCATAGACTTGTTTAGATATAAAATTTTTGAGAAGAAGATTCTTATTATTATCCGTCTAGTTCTTTATCCGTTACGGGTTTTACAATCTTAGCTAATTTGCCAAAATTCACAGCATTGCGTCGCCATTTCCTAGATTCCATAAGCGGGAGACCTCCATTTGAATAGGATCCCGATTTTTTAATAGATTTGGTCACGTAGGAGCGCGCCGTTATTTGAACGTTATCCGCCACTTCTAAGTGGCCCAAGCATGCTGCGTCGCCCGCGAAAAAACAATTCTTTCCTATCTTCGCACTCCCAGCGATCCCGGCAAATGCAGCCATCGCGGTGTTATCCCCGACCCTTACATTGTGAGCAATCATTACGTGGTTATCTAGGATGACACCATCACCAATTATCGTATCATCAAGAGCTCCTCTGTCTATGGTAGAACAAGCTCCAATTTCGACTCGATCCCCAATTGACACGCCGCCTAACTGGTATATCTTTTGCCAGCCGCCTTCACCATTAGGGGCAAAACCAAATCCGTCTGAACCTATTACTGCACCGCTATGAATGGTAACTGAGTCGCCAATTAAAACATCATGATAAATTGAGACGTTACTTTCAATCAGACAATTTGCGCCTACACGAGAACGGGCACCAATGAAGGTATTAGCGCCTATTTGACAACCATCAGATATTAATACTTCAGATTCAATGACGACATTAGGACCCAAAGAAACGTCAGCGCCAATAGTGGCGTCACCGGCTAAGATCGCGGTAGGGTGCACTCCAGCAGGCCGCTTAACAGCAGTGTCAAACCATTTGGAGAGCTTTGCGTAACTCAAATAAGGATCTTTCGAGAAGACGCATACACCTGAATAATCATTTTCATAACCGCGAGGCATTATAACGGCAGTCGCATTACACTCAGCAAGAGATTTTGCGTGGCGCGTATTCGCAACAAACGATATATCGCCTCTGTTCGCATTTTCTAGAGAGGCCAGGCCTGTGATCAAAACATCCTTCGCATCACTTGCCTCGGCGCCGAGAAAGTTCAAGATATCCGAGAGGTGATACTCAATATTCATTGGGATTCACTAGGGCATTTTTTTATTCAAACGGTCGGCAACTTTAGCAGTTATATCATTGTCCGGACCTCTAAATAAAGTCGCCTCAGCACGAAGCAAGATAGTGATGCCCTCTTCTTCAATAAGTTCTTTCACGGCTTCGTCTAAATTTGGTTGAACTTTTTGCATTATACGTTGAGCAAGCTGCTGTCTTTCAGTTTGAACCTTTTTATTAGCGAGTTCTGCATCTTCTTTTTTGTAAGTCATCTTTTTTTGATGCTCCGCAATTTGCTCTGAAGACCATGTTAAACGTTTCTCCTCAAGTTCTTTCGCGAGTGCCTGAAAATCAGAAGCGGCTCCCTCTAATTTTGCTACTAATGCAACAAAATCAGCGCTCTCTTCCAATGATTTTCCTTCGCTTTGCGCATAAGATGATGCAAATACAGAGCGTTGGACGTCGAGAACAGCTATTTTTTCATCTGCTAAAGCTGGCACCGTAAGAATGACGCCTAGCACAACAACAATGAGTGCCTTAATTTTTTGCACAATTTTTCTCCTAAAAATTTATTAAAACTGGTTACCAAGACTGAATTGAAATATCTCAGTCTCATCATATTCGCTCTTATTAAAGGGTTTGGCAATACTGAAGGTTATTGGACCAAAACCACTCAGCCAAGTCGCTCCCAATCCAATTGAATATCT
This sequence comes from Porticoccaceae bacterium, assembly GCA_902557735.1. Lineage (GTDB taxonomy): Bacteria > Pseudomonadota > Gammaproteobacteria > Pseudomonadales > Porticoccaceae > TMED48. The sequence goes on along the minus strand of CACEBC010000010.1, from coordinate 129 downwards.
CAATTCACCAAACTCTGGTTTAAAACAATTGGCTTGGGTTGCACCACAGTTGGAATTGAAAATATTGCCCGCATCAAAGAATAAAGCTGGTTGAACTGATCTCTGATCTTTTATAAAAGGGAGTGGGAA
>CACEBC010000009.1 GCA_902557735.1 Porticoccaceae bacterium | reverse complement strand
TAGGCAATCAGGATTACACTTCGGCTCGCTTGGCTTTTCGATTTTTGGCAACCGAAAATCTGACCGCGGACTTAGCTTTCGATTATTATGATGACAAGACTAACGGACCACCAATGTTGATTACGAGAGTTGATGGGTTTCCTAATAATTTCGCCGTTGTGCCATCTCTAGGGGAACCGCCATTTGGACCCGGACCTCCAGGAAATTTTCCTTATATCAATAATCTAGCTGCAGGTATTACTACAGTGGGCGGCCCTGATGGACTTAATGTAGCATGCGAATCTGCTGGAGCCCCTGTGGCTTGTTACACTTCGGCCCTTGCGGTCACCGGTAATAACACTAACCTCGGTACCGGACCAAATTATTCTGAAATGGAAAATCAGGCTGCGACTCTCACGCTCGTGTGGGAATTGGATGAAATTACCGCAAAATTGATCGCTGCTCATCGATCGCTTGATGGAAGCTTTGCGTCCGATCGAGACGGTTATCCGCAAGCGGACGGAGATCAATGGATACCTGGAGGACCACCAGCATTTATAAACCCCGTCACGCATTATTTTGATACTTTCATACAGGACCAAACATCAATAGAAATGCAATTGTCGGGCACAAGCTTCGATTCTCAAGTAGACTGGGTAATTGGTGTCTATGATTTCGAGGAAGATGGGGAAAATATCAATCCAGTCGACTTTCCGCCCGCCTCTATTCAAAGCGGTGGTTACTTTGATTACTCCAGCGAAGCGATATTTGCGCAAATAACGGCTCGAGTATCAGAATCGTTTTCCGTGACAGCTGGGGTTCGCTACACCAAAGAGAATCGAGACTATACTCCTGACCAATATGTTGAGGAAATGCCACTGGCCTTCTTTTTTGGGGGCACACTACCTTACAATTGTTATGACGCCAAGGGCTCACCAGCGGCTTGCACAATCGGTTCCCGCGTAGTGCCTTTTGAAACCGTCAACAATAAAATGTCAGAGACCACACCGATGTTCAACTTAGCGTATCAGTTGGGTAACGAAACTATGGTTTATGCTACTTATAGTGAGGGATTTAAGGTGGGTGGGTTCAACCAACGAATATTTCCTCCTGAACCAAGTTTGCCGAAGTTCAAACCTGAGTATGTTAAATCTTATGAGGCTGGTATTAAGACTGAACTATTGGAAAATGACTTGAGAATAAACGCTGCTGTTTATGTTACGGACTATACTGATCTGCAATTGCTCATCGCCGAGCCGAGCAGAGTGGGACCTTATGTTACTAATGCTGGTGAGGCAACGATTGAGGGTTTTGAACTGGAGGTGAGTTTCGTGTCCTCTTCGCAAGTGATCTTAGATTTTGCAGCTGGATACACCGACGCAGGATATGACCGGCTCAATCCTGCAGCTCTCAAGGGGGATCAGCTCGTGGGGCTGACATTGGACTCACCATTTGGGTTCATATCTGAGTGGAATACTCACCTCTCTATTTCGAAAGCTTTCCAATTTGCAGGTGGCATGTTGATGCCCAGAATCGATTGGACATGGCGTTCGGGCTTTTACACCAACGCTAGTGGTGTTCCTCTGCCTCCGCCTTGGGCGGACGCGTTGTATCAGCCCGATTATAGTGTTTTCAATCTGAGTTCTCGTTGGGAGAGCGCATCGACTGGACTAAATCTAACCGCCGGGATAGAAAATCTTGGAGACGAGGAATATGCGATATTCGGGGATTATCAGCCGAATTTTGGAAGCGATGCCGAGGCTTACGATCGAGGCAGGCAGTGGTACTTAATGGTAGGATATGAGTTTTAAGATATAAAAAACATCAATAATTATTTTTTGAAAGAGGGGTATAGCGGGCATGTCTTTTGCGGATCGCGATGGGTACATCTGGGTGGATGGTAAGCTGGTGGACTGGCGAGATGCAAAAGTGCATCTCTTAACGCACACGCTGCACTATGGTTCAGGGGTTTTTGAGGGAGTCAGAGCTTACGACACAGGGGCGATGGGGACTTGCATATTCCGCCTGGACGATCACACTAACAGGCTATTCAATTCTGCTAAAACCATTCATATGACCATTCCCTTTGATCGGGCCACTATCAACGCAGCTCATTGCCAGGTTGTGCGGGCCAATGGACTAAAAGAGGCTTACATCAGGCCACTAGTTTATTTTGGATCGGAAGGCATGGGCCTAAGGGCCCAGGAGTTGCAAGTGCACGTCGGAATAGCAGCTTGGGAATGGCCATCATATATGGATCCGGAGGCGGTTGAAAAAGGCTTGAAGGTCCGCACCTCCTCTTACTCTAGGCATCACGTCAATGCGACCATGTGTAAGGCAAAGGCTTGCGGAAATTATTTAAATTCTATGTTGGCATTTCGTGAAGCAAACGATTCAGATTGCGATGAAGTAATTATGTTGGATACCGAGGGATTTGTGGCGGAGGGCAGTGCGGAAAATTTTTTTATGGTACGTGATGGAATAATTTACACTCCTGAGCTCACCTCTTGCTTGGATGGTATCACTCGAAACACGGTTTTTTCGCTCGCGCATGATCACGGAATGGTCGTTCGGGAAAAACGAATCACAAGAGATGAGGTATATATTTGTGATGAAGCATTCTTTACTGGAACTGCCTCGGAGGTGATGCCAATTCGCGAATACGATGGCAGATTGATTGGGACAGGGCGTCGCGGACCAATTGCTGAAAAGTTACAAGCTTCATATATAGAGTTGGTGCGAGGAGGCAACTCTGACTATAAGCATTGGCTCCAGCCCGTTTCGGATGCATAGTCTCTCGAGCTCTCTAGGCGGTTGGGAAATCACTCTGAATAAGGTCTACAAGGCAAATTCAAATGCTCAGCGAAGAGGTTAAACAGATTATCTGTATTAACTGGGGCACAAAATATGGTCCTCTCTATGTAAATAGACTTTACGCTATGGTAAGTCGGAACATAACGCCGCCTTTCACGTTCACATGTTTTACCGATAATACCCATGGGATGAGATCCGAAGTGCTAACGGAGCCATTACCTGTTCTCAATTTTGAATTGCCGGTAACTAAACGCGGCATTTGGCCGAAATGCAGGCTCTGGAGTAAAAATTTGGGTCATTTAAGCGGGCCAGTTCTGTTTCTAGACCTAGATTTGGTGATCACCGGGCCACTGGACGATTTTTTTTCCTTTGGTGAGGAAGACCAGGTTATTCTCGCCAGAAACCCAAGTAACCCGCTTGAACGTCTAGGACAGACGTCGGTTTACCGGTTTCCCGTCGGTAAGTTGGAGCCTTTGTTACGACAATTTTCAGCTGATCCTAAAGCTATTGCCGAGAAATATCGATTCGAGCAGCGGTTCGTTAGTCAAAATGCTCCAGGGGGAATTAGATTTTGGCCTAATCGAAGCGTCCGTCATTTCAGACATCATTGTCGACCGCTCTTCCCGCTAAATTATTTTCGAAGCCCAGAAGTGCCAGTGGGCGCCAAGATCATAATTTTCCCTGGAGACTTGAAACCTCAAGATGCAATTGATGGCCGGTACCATGAGAATGAACCCATTATGTCGCCGATCGATCATTTTAAGCAGGTGTTCTCCAGTGAGCGTAATCGCGGTATGTTCGCGCATCTTCGGCACTTCATCCTTCCGACTCGCTGGGTTGACGAGTATTGGCGAGAATAAGTTTTTGGCTCGAGAGATCGATTCGTTAGAATTTAATTGGGGAATAACTTAACAAAAAAGTGGATCTTTTGGTGTCGTTTGTCCGATTTATATATTGTCTTTTTGTCTATCTTGCGATCCCTTTCGTGCTTTCTCGGCTGATATATCGCTCCCTAAGGGCACCGCTTTATGCGATGCGATGGGGAGAAAGATTTGGTTTCATTTCGCTATCCCCACGTAATGAGTCATTGATCTGGATTCATGCCGTGTCGGTTGGAGAAACACTTGCAGCGGCTCCAATTGTCGCAGCGCTGAAATCGTCTTATCCGAAATTTCACATCTTGGTTACATGCATGACGCCTACTGGATCTGAGATGATTAAGACTATTTTTGGCGACACTGTGATGCATTGCTATGCGCCCTATGATATCCCCGATGCAATAGCCCGATTTTTGGGGCGCTCAGCGCCAAGTACACTAATAGTTATGGAAACGGAGCTTTGGCCCAACATGATAGCGGCATGCCACGCGAGAAACATACCCGTGATAGTAGCTAATGGTCGGCTATCTCAGAAATCGGCGACAGGATACTCAAGAATTGGCCTTTTGGCGAAACCAATGTTTGGTTCATTACACAGCGTGGCAGCGCAAAGTGCTGATGATGCAGATAGATTTATTGCGCTGGGGAGCTCCGTATCGTCTGTTTCTGTCACCGGTAACATCAAGTTTGATATGACTATAGAACCTAAACTGCATGCTCAAGCGACCATTTTGCGAGAGTCATGGCAGCGAAATGGCAAAGAGTTGATTTGGTTGGCAGCGAGCACGCATCCGGGAGAGGACGAGATAATACTCGATGCTTTCAAAAAAATTAAGCGGCGCTTGGATCATGTAATGTTGGTCATAACACCCCGCCACCCTGAAAGATTCACTCCTGTTTATAGAATGGCTCAGGATACAGGGTTAGGGGTGCTGCGATGCAGCAAGATAACGACCCAAGGATTCGACGCCGATATCCTAATTGGTGATACTATGGGGGAATTAATAATTTATTATGGGGCCAGTGATATCGCCTTTGTAGGAGGAAGTTTGGTGCCTATCGGCGGGCACAATATGATTGAGCCAGCTGCCTGGGAGAAACCGATTATAAGTGGCCCATATATACACAATTTTAACGAAGTGGCCAAGTTACTATATGACGCTGAAGCGCTCGCATTTTGCGAGACCGCAGATGAGCTCGCAAGTCAAGTAATGCAGTTATGCGAAGATGAAGAAGCCGGCAAAGCAATGGGGCGCGCTGCGGCCCGTGTTGTCAAGAAGAACAGGGGGGCGCTAATTCAGCTCATGGCGTTGGTAAGCGATACTTTATAAACTAGCTGGGCTTTGATGCGCCCAAAAGGTTTACAATAATTTCCGGTTTTAGCCAGGCATTCAGTTGGTAGATGTCATTCGGCGAAAGCTGTCCCGCTACCCTTTTTAGCTGCATCATGGATATTATGAAGTCATAACGAGCATTGGAGTAATTCCTTTTTGCCCTAAAGAGCGTCCTCTGGGCAAGCAAAACGTCGACGATATTACGTGTGCCGACCTCGTAGCCGGCCTCAGTAGCCTCTAGAGCACTGGCGGCTGAAACAATGGACTGGCTGCGTGCATGCACGCGCGCCGAATTAGTTGTAACTTGATGGTGGAGCGATCTGGCAGACTGAACCGTATTGCGTTTGACAGATATATAATTTTGATCTGCTGAGGTGGACTGGAATGCTGACTGACGACGCTGAGAGTGAATAAGCCCCCCTGAATAAATTGGCATGCTGACGTTAATCTGTATTGCCGAACTGTCGGTTTCTCGATCTATAGATCTTGATGTAGCATCCAATGTATTATCTGTGAAGCCCGGAATTTTCACACCGCTTACCCCCGTTTGAGTTCCATTGCTCTCATCCTTGTCATAGGCCAAAACTAGATTCACTCGCGGGAGATGTTTATATTTGTCAGCTCTGGCATTGTTGGCGGCAGCTTTTTTGGCCAGAGCCGCGACTTTTAGTTGATAATTATTTTCCAAGGACAAATCGACCCAAGCATCGCTGTTTGAGGGTACTGGTAGATCTGCTGAAAAATTCTCATCAAGGCCAGCGAGCACTCCGTGGTCATCTCCAGTCAGGACTTTTAAATCCTCAAAAGAAATTCTAAGGGAGCCCTGCGATTCCAATGCATCAACGGTCGCTTCATCGAAGGCAGCCCGAGCTTCATGAACTTCTGTTATCGGCACCAGACCTACCTGATACCGTTCTCGAGTCTGATCCAGTTGTATTTTAATGGCACGTTCTTCAGCTTGGCGAGTAATGTGATTGTCGAAGGCGCGTAGCACATTGAAATAAGCTTCGCTGACCCGAATGATCAGATCTTGCTGGTCTGCTGCAAATTGTGCCTTTGCGCTATTACTTAGGTCCTTGCCTTGCTGAAACCTGAACCACGCAGGGAGGTCAAAAAGCGACTGAGAAAGACTTAACGAATATCGTTTTAGGTCTGTTTCGGTCCGGTTATCTTGCACAAAAAATGATTGCAAATCACTAACTTTATAGGTGCTGTCACTATAACTGCCTGTCGCCGACAAAGAAGGGAGTAGCGCTGCTTTGCTTTGAGTCCTGGTTTCCGCGTTGGCTCGATATGTTGCTCTTGCGGCTGCTATCACCGGATCTTGAGCTACCGCTATTTCATAGATATCTTGCAGGTTTTCAGATACGCACGCAGAACTAAAAAACAAGGTCAGTAGATATGTCGAGGCAAAATTTTGTCGTAGGAGATTTGTGAAAGCGTTCATGCAGTTTTCGGTTCCTTGAGTCACTGAAAGATTCTAAGCGAAATAATATCAAACAATCACGGCTTCTTTGAGATGCATCGTAAAAGTATTCAAAAATGTTTCTATTATACTGCCTTATGGTTTTGAACGGACGATGTTAATGTCGTGATATAGTTATTTAGGCGACAAAAGAAGCACTGAGAGGTAACTTTGATTGCGTAAACATTATTTCGGAGACAGGGACTTTGAAATTGAATCGGAGGAAATTGCATACAGAGGTTTTTTCCGAGTATCCAAATTTAGGTTGCGCCACCGATTATTCGATGGTGGTTGGAGTGAACCCTTGACGCGTGAACTCTTTCAGCGAGGCGATGCTGTTGGCATTCTGGTGTTTGATCCAAAACACGACTTGGTGGGGGTAGTCGAACAATTCAGGATTGGGGCTATTGGCAGTAATTATGGTCCCTGGCAATATGAGGTGATTGCAGGAATGGTTGGTAAAGGAGATAATCCGTCTGATATAGCTAGGGATGAATTAAAGCAGGAAGCTGGTCTTGAAGCAGATAGATTGATACCGATTTGTGATTACTTTGTTAGTGCAGGGGGCTCTGATGAGAAAATGTTTTTATTTTGCGCATTAATAGATCTTGAGGGGAAGGGCGGCGTTTTCGGACTACCGTCCGAAAAGGAGGACATAATGTTTCAGGTTTGGACTTTTGAAGAGATGCAGGAGGCTTTCAACTCGGGTTATTTGAATAGTGCCGCAATGACCATAAGTTTCCAGTGGCTTCAAAATAATAGGAAGAAATTTTATGATAGAAATGAAAATAAACATGACTAAACTATACTGCAATTTCGAAAATTCGGGATGGAAAGGTGCTTGGGAACAGAAATAAATCTGTAAACTTGGAGCTGCTTCATGAGGAATGCGAGCTTAACTATAACCGCTTAAGACGAATAATGGGCAAAACCTATGAGGTTGGTTATTCAACAAGCTACCTCGTTGATGAGTTTTCTGAAGGCGGAGTTTCGCTTAAAGTGATTGAGGTGACCAAATATACTAGTTTGGTGCGCATAACAGCGCCAAGCTCTTGTCCTGCATGGCTTACAGATATTGATTTAAAAGTTCGCGTTTATCACGATGCAAAGATGGCAGAAGTGGTCGAGTGGTGCAGAGATAGAACGATTCCTTTTGTGCTGTCGGAATCCTCAGGTATGCAATCGAGAGATGAGAAGTGGCAATGGAATGTTTTTCTGAGTGAATTATTATCTTATGGTAGTCGTAGCAGTCTAGCTAAAATTGAAACCTCAAATTGATCGGTCCTATAGAGAATAATCACCGTTGCAATGCAGATAGCTTGAACTGCTGGATTTGACTGGATTGAGTAATTCTAAGCATATGTTTACATTGCTGTATCTTCACGGACTTAATAGCTCTCCCAAATCAAAGAAGGCGAGGTTAACTAGAGAGTGGTTTGCCCACCGAGCCCCAACTGTTGATTTCCTTTGTCCTGCCATACCGCCATTTGCCCATGCCGCAATGGATATGCTTGAGAACGAGATTGCTCCCTTAGAAGGTCGAACCGTGCACATGGTTGGAAGCTCGATGGGAGGTTTTTTTGCCACATGTTTGATTGAGAAATATGATCTGAGAGGGGTGTTAGTGAATCCCGCTGTAGACCCAGCCAAAGGGATGGAAGATTTGCTTGGCAAACATAAAAATTTTCAGGGCACTGAGTTTTGGACCCTGGAGCCTCGTCATATCGAAGAGTATCGCGATAATGCTCACGAAAAGATAAAAAATAAGTCGAACTACCTTGTCCTATTGCAAAGTGGTGATGAGGTGTTAGATTACAGAGATGCAGTAGAATACTATGCAGGCTGTTCGACCATTGTTGAGCAAGGCGGAAACCACTCTTTTACCAATTATCAATATTATCTTGAGCAAATTTATCAATTTCTGTTTGAGGAATATTAAAAATGTTTGTACTTAAAAAATGAATGATTACAGCGCAAAAGACATTGAAGTATTGACCGGCCTGGATCCAGTTCGGAAGAGGCCGGGTATGTATACAGACACCACTCGACCAAATCATTTGGCACAGGAGGTGATAGACAACAGTGTGGACGAGGCTTTGGCTAATCATGCTAGCCGTATTGATGTAGTGCTTTATGAGGATGGTTCACTATCTGTTGATGACGACGGGCGAGGGATGCCAGTTGATCTGCATCCGGAACAAGGGGTTCCCGGGATTGAGGTTATATTGTCCACCTTGCATTCCGGCGGGAAATTTTCTAGTGACAATTATCAATTCTCTGGAGGATTGCATGGAGTTGGCGTATCCGTGGTAAACGCGCTGTCAGCGAAATTGGAAGTAACAGTAAAACGTCATGGCAATATTTATCACATTGGGTATGCAGATGGCCATAAAACTTCAGACTTAACTGTCATAGGTAACTGTGGTCAACGAAACACGGGAACTTCACTTCGATTCTGGCCAAACGCTTCCTACTTTGACTCAACTAAATTTTCTTTGTCTAAACTGAAACATAACTTGCGCGCTAAAGCTGTTCTTTGTGCTGGCGTAACAGTCACATTGAAGGATGAACAGTCCACAAGTTACGAAACTTGGTACTATGAGGACGGCTTATCCGATTATTTGGTTGGAGCGACTGTTGGCTGGGAGGTTATTCCGGCGACGCCCTTTGTGGGTTGTTTTTCAACGGATTCCGAGGCTGCAGACTGGGCGTTGCAATGGATGCCAGAAGGTGGTGACCTTGTGCAGGAAAGTTATGTTAATTTAATTCCAACAACGCAAGGGGGCACACATGTTAACGGACTTAGAAGTGGTTTGCTCGAGGCAATTCGCGAGTTTTGTGAATTCAGAAACCTATTTCCGAGAGGGATAAAATTAACTCCGGATGATATTTGGGAACGATGTAGTTATGTTCTTTCCGCTAAGCTCATAGAGCCTCAATTCTCTGGCCAAACTAAGGATCGATTATCGTCGAGAGAGGCCGCGAGCTTTATATCCGGACGCTTGAAAGATGCATTTAGTTTATGGCTAAATCAACATACTAACGAGGCTGAACGAATCGCCGAGTTATGTATCTCTGCAGCCCAAAAACGGATGCGCGCAAGCAAAAAGGTGGTGCGAAAAAAGGTTACGCAAGGACCCTCACTGCCGGGCAAGTTGGCTGATTGCTCAAGCGTAGAGGCCGAGCGATGTGAGTTGTTTCTTGTTGAGGGTGACTCCGCAGGCGGATCCGCTAAGCAAGCAAGGAATCGAGAAAATCAGGCAGTCATGCCATTGCGAGGCAAAATACTGAATACCTGGGAGGTCGATTCTGGGGATATTCTGGCGTCACAAGAGGTCCATGATATTTCTGTCGCGCTTGGTATTGATCCTGCGACTAAGGACCTTAGACCGTTACGTTATCATAAAATTTGTATCCTTGCAGATGCTGACTCTGACGGTTTACATATCGCCACACTGCTATGTGCACTTTTTGTTCGTCATTTTCATTCACTTGTGATTGCCGGACATGTTTATGTTGCAATGCCGCCACTTTTTCGCATCGATATGGGAAAAGAGGTATTTTATGCTCTTGATGAGGTCGAAAAACAGGCAATTTTAAAACGTTTAGAGTCGGATAAGAAGCGAGCAAAAACCAATGTGCAGAGATTCAAAGGGTTGGGAGAAATGAATCCAATACAGCTCCGTGAAACTACTATGGATCCAAATACAAGACGTTTGGTTCAGTTGACCCTTCAGCCCGGGGACGACACTAATGGCACCATGGATATGTTGCTGGCTAAGAAACGGGCGTCCGACAGACGAATGTGGTTGGAGGGCAAGGGCGACTTGGCCGACACCGGTAACCTATAGGGTAAGCATTAAAGGATATTTCAATGACTGATATTGTCACGTATAACGACCAAGGAGAGGAAACCCGGCCCCTCAGTCAATATGCAGAACAGGCTTACCTCGATTATTCTATGTATGTGATTCTCGATAGAGCACTGCCTCATATCAGCGATGGTTTGAAGCCTGTCCAACGTCGCATAATTTATGCTATGAGTGAGCTTGGGTTGAATGCGGCAGCTAAATTTAAGAAGTCCGCGCGAACGGTGGGAGACGTTATTGGGAAGTTCCATCCTCACGGTGATAGCGCGGCCTATGAGGCCATGGTATTAATGGCCCAGCCTTTTTCCCATCGTTACCCCTTGGTGCATGGTCAAGGCAACTGGGGTTCTTCAGACGATCCGAAATCCTTTGCAGCGATGCGATATACCGAATCCAAGTTGTCGAGATATTCTGAGGTTCTGCTGTCTGAATTGGCTCAGGGAACCGTAGAGTGGCGTCCAAATTTCGATGCGACCATGCAAGAGCCAGAAATTCTCCCAGCCCGCGTGCCTAATATCCTGCTAAACGGCACAACAGGTATAGCCGTTGGGATGGCAACTGATATTCCGCCACATAATTTGAGAGAGGTTGTTGGTGCGTGTTTACATTTGCTTGACCGCCCGAAAGCGACCACATCGGAACTTATGGAACTCTTAAAGGCACCTGATTATCCTACAGATGCTGAGATCATTACCCCAAAGAGTGATTTGCGTGCTGCTTATGAAACCGGAAGAGGCTCGCTGAAAATGCGAGCGGTTTGGCAGAAAGAGGGTGCGGATGTTGTTGTGACCGCACTTCCATTTCAGACCTCAGGTTCAAGGGTGCTGGAGCAAATTGCAGCTCAAATGCGCAATAAAAAGCTTCCTATGATTGATGACCTGCGGGATGAATCTGATCACGAAAATCCAACGCGTCTGGTTATTTCTCCTCGCTCAAATCGCGTTGATATTAAATCGGTGATGGACCACCTGTTTGCAACAACAGACCTTGAGCGCAGTTACAGGATAAATTTGAATATTATAGGAATGGATGGTCGACCCCGCATCATGGGAATACGTTCCATTCTTCACCAATGGAATCAATTTCGTATTGCCACAACTCGTCGCCGCATTATCCACCGGTTAGAACGCGTTGGAAAAAGGTTACATTTGCTTGATGGGCTACTAGAGGTCTTTTTGAACCTAGATCAGGCCATCCATATTATCCGTACCGAGGAAAAACCAAAAATTTCGCTAATAAATGCCTTTAATTTGTCCGAGCTCCAGGCAGAGTATATTTTAGAGACTCGTCTCCGCCAACTGGCCCGGCTTGAAGAAGTTAAAATTCGTGCCGAAAAGGACCTTCTTGGGACCGAAAAAGTAGAGCTGGAGTTGCTGCTTGGTTCCGATAAGCGTTTGAAAAACATGGTTAAACGCGAGTTGCAAACGGTTGCTGATGATTATGGGGACGCTCGCAGATCACCTCTAGTTTCGCGAGATGAAGCTCAGGCCTTTAACGAAAAAGACTTGCTCACCAATGAACCAATAACAGTTATTCTTTCAGCGAGCGGATGGATTCGTGCAGCCAAGGGGCATGAGCTCGATCCCAATTCTTTAAGTTATAAATCCGGTGATTCATTTTTGTCAATGGCAAGGGGGCGCAGCAATCAAAATGTCTACCTACAGGACACTGTCGGGCGATTTTATTCTCTGCCCAGTCATACTCTTCCGTCTGCGAGGGGGCAAGGAGAGCCAGCTACGGGAAGGTTGAGCCCTCCTTTGGGCGCATCCTTCACAGATGTTTTGATGGGGGGCGACAGTCAAAAAGTATTTTTGGGTAGTGACGCGGGTTATGGTTTCGTCACCCAGGTGGGCAACCTTATGACAAAAAATCGAGCGGGTAAGTCAGTTGTCTCCATTCCTCTTGGTGGAAAAATTATTAGTCCCAAAATCATTTTGGGAGACAATTCTTATATCGCAGCAGTGAGCAATGAAGGACGCTTGCTGATCTTTCGTGTCACTGAATTGCCCGAATTGGCAAGAGGAAAAGGAAACAAAATTCTCAATATTCCGGCTTCTCGTTTGGTTGATAGACAAGAGTTTGTTTCAGACTACGCTATTATAGAGCATGAGGGCTCGCTAGTCGTCTACTCAGGTAAGCGGCATCATGTAATTAAAAATAAAGATTTAAAATATTATTTAGGTGAACGTGGCAGAAGGGGCCGGAAATTACCAAGGGGATTCCAACGAGTGGATAGATTGGCCTGCACCACTAAAGTGGAATAGTTTGAAGAGGCCAGTTTTGTTTCAAAAGATTAAAACCCTTCAGTATGTGGACTGCCTCTTTCAATTGATTGTCATTTTCCTCCTCAGTGGCCGAGGGCTGCTCGCTGTAAGAATGTCCATCGGGACTTGTTAAATGCCCATCAAGGTCGCGCTCGCGAGGGAATGGCTTGGACTCTAAGAGTTTTGCTTCAGCCCTAGGTGTATTAATATCGGGAATTATACCTTCTGCCTGTATGGATCGACCCAGCGGGGTGAAATATCGAGCTGTGGTTAATTTTATAGCCCTTCCATCACCAAAAGGTATCACCGTTTGTACAGAACCTTTCCCAAAACTTTGAGTACCTAGGATTGCAGCTCTCGTGTGATCTTGCAGCGCGCCCGCAACAATTTCGGCCGCTGAGGCAGTGCCGCCATTTATTAAAACAACAATTGGAACATCCTCTAGAAGTTTACGGGGACTGGCAAAAAATGTTTGATTGGAGCTGGGCGTTCGTCCCTCAGTGTAGACAATGACTCCGTCATCTAAGAAAACATCCGCGATTTCAACTGCGGGAGGAATAAGTCCTCCAGGGTTGTTTCGCAAATCTATTATGAGACCCTTCAAGCCTCCTTTTAAATTGTCTAAGTCGTTAAGCTTTTTTAGCGCAGCAACAAAATCTTCGTCTGAATTCTCTTGGAATTGGGATATGCGAACATAGCCTATGTCGGACGGTAAAAGTCGACTTCGGACTGCGCTAGAATAAATAATGTCTCGGATTATGTTGAAGCTAACAGGCTTGTCTTCACCTTGACGCAAAATAGTTAAATCAATCGGACTGCCTTTAGGACCCCGAAGCTTGTCAATTGCTTCGGGAAGGGCAAAGGAACGCACTGGCTCACCGTTGATTTCGTGGATAAGATCCCCAGTTCGGATTCCAGCCTTTTGTGCAGGACTATCATCAATGGGAGCAATTACCTCTAACATGCCGCGTCGGGCACTAATTTCGATACCGAGACCACCATATTGACCACTTGCACTCTCTTGGAGTTTTTTATGTTCTTCTAGGTCCAAATATGCCGAATGAGGATCTAGTTCGAGGAGCAGACCCACAACGGCGTTTTCTAGAAGCTGTATGTCGGTGACCTCGTCGACGTAACCTCGACGCACCTGCTCAAATACTTGAGTGAATATTCTGAGCTCTTTTAGCGGTAGTCGAGCGTCTTCATTTCTACTGTTGTTTTGTCCGCGGTCGGGGTTGTCGGTGCTTGCCGAAATTATTGCAGACATGAAAAACAATATAAAAACAAAATACTTGATACTCATTTGTTTCATTTTTGCCTCGTAATTGAAAAACTGAATCCTGAATAATATTGCATACTAATTGTTCCATTAATGTTTTGCTAATCGTGCATCTGAGTTGTCCATCTCTTAAGTTCGAGAACGGCCGTCTTAACCCCTTTTGATGTTTTTTATCATCATTTTTTCGCGAGCCAAACTTTAGGGTTAATTGGGGATCCGTTTTTTCGTATCTCGAAGTAAAGAGCTGGTTTGTCAATACCTCCGCTGTTACCAGAGTGAGCTAGCGTGTCATTTATCTCGACCCAGTCACCAGTATTTTTGAGCAACTCCTGATTGTGTGCATACAAAGTCAGGAAACTTTCACCATGATCAAGTATTATCAAGAGTCCAAAGCCGCGCAAGTAGTTAGAGAAAACGACTCTACCCTGATGAACTGCATTTACCGGAGTGCCGGCTACCGTGTTGATAAGCCATCCTTCCCAACGAAGAGATCCGCTCCTGATATTCCCAAACTGTTTAGCAACTCGGCCTCTGACTGGCCATGATAGCGACCCTTTGCGCGATGAAATCGGCAAATAATCTTCTGAAAGGGTCAATTCTTTAGATGTTTGCTCGACCGAATTCAATATTGTTTGTAGGCGAGCGCGTTGCTTTTCCAACTGCCTCAGCTTTTTTTGGTCGTCTTGCAGGGACCGCATCAGTTTTTCAAGGGTTTTCTCCCGCTGATTTTGGCCCAAGGTCAGTTTGTCATAATTTTGAGATAAGGATTCCTGAGAGACTGTAAGTTTAACTCTTTGTTGATCCAGCTCAATTATTATCTCGTCCAGTGCCGCCAAATCTTGCTCGAATTTATTTAATTTATTGGTGCGAGATTCCGTAAAGTAGTTGTAGTAACCCAAAACTCTCGAAAATTTACTGGGATCTCTCTGATTAAGAATGAGTTTAATTGGCTCTTGGGCTCCTATCTTATGCGCAGCCCGGAGATGCTGTGCTAATATTTCTTTTTGTGCAGAAATGCCTTGTTGCAAAGTCTCTTGGCGGCGCTCTAAGTCAGATTGCGCAGTTTCCAGAGAAATGACTTGGTTGTTTAGTTGACGTAAAGCACTGTTTAATTGAGAGACCTCCAATTCCACGGACATTAACTCATTCTCTAATAGGTTTTTTTCTTTACTGCCTGCTTGGAGCGTCTTCTGGAGACTAGAAATAGATTCCTGCAGTTCAGAAAGCTCCTTAACGCTCTTGTCTTCGGCAATGATTTTGCCACAAAAAAATAAGAGACTGAGACTAGTGCAAAGTATGATAATTGGATTTTTCATTATTCAATGAGAGATTCACCAGTCATCTCCTTTGGTTTCGGGAGGCCTAGCAATTGAAGCATTGTTGGTGCCACATCAGCCAATGTGCCGCCCTTTCGCAGGGTAAGTTTGCTGGTTCCTACATAGACGAATGGAACTGGAAAGGTGGTATGTTGAGTATGTGGTTGATGATTTATATCGTCGAACATTTGCTCAACATTCCCATGGTCGGCTGTAAAGAGCGCTTCGCCTCCGACACAGGAAAGTGCCTTCAATACTTGACCTAAGGCGTTATCAATCGCCTCGACCGCTTGGATGGATGCCTGAAAGTTTCCGGTATGGCCAACCATATCGCAATTCGCATAGTTACATATTATTACATCAAAGCATTCTGATTTTATTGCTCGGACAAGCTTTTCAGTGACTTCTGGAGCACTCATTTGTGGTTGAAGATCGTATGTAGCGACGTTTGGTGAGGGCAGCAATATTCGTTCCTCACCGTCAAGAGGAGCCTCCTCTCCACCGTTAAAGAAAAAGGTCACGTGAGCATATTTTTCTGTCTCAGCGATCCTTAATTGTCTTTTGCCTATATCTGCCAAATATGTACCGATTGAGTTATTGATTGTCTGCGGCGGAAATGCGCAATGTGAACTCAATGATGTTTCATATTGTGTCGTCATTACGAAGCTTGATAAATCTCGTTGGACGGGTCTATCGAAGCCCGAAAAGGATTGTTTGCCAATTAAAGCATGCGACAGCTGCCGCGCTCGATCTGGGCGAAAGTTCATGAAGATCACCGAGTCGCCATCCTCAATTTTAGTTACACATTGGTCTTTCCCTAAGATTTTAGTCGCGCTCACGAATTCGTCTGTTTCATTGCGCGCATAAGCAGCCTCAAGCGCGCTGATGGGGTTATCGGCTTCATATGGCGCATCTGCTTCAGTAATTAGTTTATATGCATGAAGGATTCGGTCCCAGTTTTGGTCGCGATCCATTGCATAAAAGCGTCCTATTACAGAAGCGATTTTCCCGTGTCCTAAGCGATCGAATAACTCTTGAGTCCGCGCCAGTGACCGAATGGCCTCGCCAGGAGGACAATCCCTTCCGTCCAAAAAAGCATGCAGAAAGACCTTTGAGGCACCTCTCGCAACCGCTAATTCAATAGCTGCATTTATGTGGTCTTCATGAGAATGCACTCCGCCAGCAGAGAGCAGACCGAGGATATGAATATTTTTATTGGTAGCTATCGCACTATCAATTGCATGACAATAAGCCTTATTATTGAAGAAGCTTCCGTCGGCTATTGCTTTGTTTATTCGGGTCAAGTTTTGAAATATGAGTCTGCCTGCACCAAGCGTGAGATGCCCGACTTCGGAATTTCCCATTTGCCCCTCAGGCAGCCCGACGGCGCTTCCGGATGTGAGAATTGTTGTTTTTGGATACTGGGCCCAAATAGAGTCCCAATTGGGCGTGGCAGCATTTTTAATAGCATTATAACTGTCGTTTTGATTACAGCCAAAGCCGTCCAGAATTACCAAAACCAGAGGTTTCCCGTTCATAAACACCTCATAATCGGAGTTAGCATAAGTTTAAAGCCATATCCGTTATTTCGCTATTTTTGACTTGACGATTAGTTTGCTTGACTGTGGCCACTTTCGGGTCCAAATGGTTTTGTTAAAAGGATTAACTTTGGCAGTAGCGTCATGGATCCCAGAAGCGCGGCTATCATGGCCAAACCTGTAAGCAAACCAAAATAGATAGATGGGATGAAATTAGACAAAGCCAGGATCGAAAAACCTACAATGATCGTTATTGCAGTGTAAAAGAGTGCTCTCCCGATAGTTGCATGAGATCGATACATTGATGCTAAGTAGTCTTGGTCGGTTCCGAATTCCTTTCTGAACCGGGTAAGGTAGTGAATTGCATGGTCAACTCCAATACCCACAGTGATAGCAGCTATTGTTATAGTCATCATGTCCAAAGGTATCCTCGCAATACCCATGCCGCCCAATACAATGCCTGCGGCGAGCAAATTTGGTATTACCGCAATAAATGAAATTTTGATAGACCCGAACAGGACCATGAACATAAACATAATGCCCATGAAAACTGCACCTAAAGTAAGAATCTGTGATTTATACAGGCTCTGCAACATGTTGTTGTATAAAACTAATAGGCCGCTGAACCGGATGTTGTCCGCATCTATTTTTAACTCGTTAATTGCAAAGAGTTTGATTTTCTTAATGAGGTCTTCTCGCCGCAAATCTCCGCTTGTTTCCATAGTGCGCATTTGAATGCGAGTCTCATCAAGTTCCTCTATGAAGAACGGGCCAACCAATTGATTGAAAATCTCAGGGCTTAAACTTTTTCGCAGAAACGCCAGCTCAAAATCGTTTAGTTTGTGGCCACTCAAATCATTCGCAACTCGGTGAAGTTGAGCCAGAGAGTTTACTTTGCCTATCTCAGGCTGATTTTCAAGAAAAGCGTGCAATGCGCCTATATCATCAAGACCAGCTGACGAAAACCAATAGCTGTTTTTTACCTCTCCGCTTTCCTGATCAGTCATATCGAACGCGTTTTCATCATACTCATCGTACCCGTCGTACTCGTCGAGTCCGGAATCATAATCATATGATTCATCATCTAGAAATTCTAAATTTTCGGCTGCGAGGTCAAGGTCGGGGAGTAGATTCAGGTTTGGAGCTTGAATAATGATGTCGAGGGGCGTTGTGCCCCCTAATGAGGTATCAATGGTTTCCATGCCTCTATAAATTTCAGTATCACTATGGAAGTAATCGATAAACCGATTCTCAACCTCCAACCTTGAGATTCCGAAGACTGCAAGGCCCGCTAACGTTAATGATATGCCAAGCACTGCATTACCATAACGCTCGGTAAAGGCCGCAAAAATTCGGGTAATAGATACAGAATCCTTTTGATGGCTATCGGAAATGCGTCCGATCATCATCATTCCGGCCGGAATAATGATGAATGAAATGAGTAGAGCGAGGAATATCCCCAAAGTCATCATCCAACCAAAATCTATCACCGGTCGGATATTACTTACGACCAAGGATGCAAAGGCAACGGCGGAAGTTAAAACGGTGTACAAGCATGGCCTGCTCATTGAGTAAACCATTTCTTTCACCAGGTCGATCTGCTCAGCATCTGGTTTTTGCCCAGACAGTTCCCGGTAGCGCACGATAAGATGAATCGTTAGTGCTAATGTGACGATCATGAGAAGAGAGACGAAATTTGACGAGATCACAGTGAGGCGCCAGTCAATCCAGCTAAAAAAGCCCAGCATAATTATGATGCAGGCGGTACAGTTCAATAAGGGAAGAACCACCCAGTGCACACGCCTAAAAATTAAAACCAGAGTCAATATTATAAATACTATAATGCCGTTGCCAAAAATGATTAGATCGCTTTTCAAGAAATCAACCATGTCTACAGTAATCATGTCTGGACCGCCGAGAAAAATTATCGCTCTATCTTTGTAGCCGGCGGTAACTGATCGCACATCGGCAATTAGACGCTGATTTTTAATAGTCTGCTCGGTTCTATGATCAAGAAACTCTTGACTGATTCTATCGAGATCTTCGCTCTCTGCTGCGGTAAGTGTCCGCTCTGCACGCTGCTGGCGGAGCGTATCTCGAGCCTTGACCAAAGATAGGTATCGCTGATCAAGCTCCAGCTTCAGCATAATTCCAGTCGTCTTACCATCCAAGCTCAATATGGTATCCTTATAGATCGGGCTGTTAAGAAACTCTTGTTTTGCCTGGTTTCGGTCTACCCCAGGAGTTAGCAATGTCCGCAAGTCATCGCTGAAATCGGCTACCGAAATCTTTGGGCTGTAAAGAAGCGGC
Source organism: Porticoccaceae bacterium (assembly GCA_902557735.1). Taxonomy (GTDB): domain Bacteria; phylum Pseudomonadota; class Gammaproteobacteria; order Pseudomonadales; family Porticoccaceae; genus TMED48. Next base: position 52,227 of record CACEBC010000009.1, on the reverse strand, counting down.
ACATCGAGAATTGATAAACTCCCCATAATTCCGGGCACTGCAACCAACTCATCTATTAAAGATTGAAGATGAGTTAAAATTTTGTCTTCGAAGAGATCCCCATCCCTTGGCTCATAGGTAACCACTAGGTAATTAGAGGTTCCGTAACGGTTCACCATCTCTCGGTAATAAATCAGATCTTCGTCAAGTTCTAATGTGAGTGCATCGGCTGAGGCGTCAATTTTAAAATGCTTCAATCCGAACGCCATGAAAACGACGATCATGAAAACACATGTTAATGTTATCCGCGGATGCATTAGAACAGAGTTCTCGTAAGCTTTTAATGGGATTGATGACATCGAAAAAACTCCTCGTTGGCAACCGTCTGGCCGAGTATAAAAAAGGTCTGCTTCAGACAATCTTTTGCTTCAAATTATAGAATGTTTTATCCCTTAAGTATGTCGAGTGGACTCAAGATTGAACGTTTGTGAGAGTTTCTTGGGCACTAATTTATTTTTGAGTTTTGCATACTGCGGTAATCCATCTATATAATCTGGGTACGATTCGCCCTGAATAAGAGGCAATAAATAATCTACAGCGTTCATTGTAATGCCATAGCCGTCTGGCCTTATAAAATCGGTGGGCACGTATTTTTCCTTGTTAGCAATATCAATTAACGGAGCTGACCCTAAACCCCATTGATAATTTGGGCTCATTTCTCGTTCTATGGTAATCATGATCGAACTCTCGCCGTTTAAACTTCTTTCGACAGCTTGCTGCCCCGCGGCATATGCTTGGCTGACATCGGTGGCTGAGGCAATATGGCGCGCTGAACGTTGCAGGTAGTCTGATTTGGCCCAGTGGTGTTTGTACCCCATCTCGTTCTTTATAAGATCTGCCAATGCGGGTGCTACCCCACCAAGTTGTTGATGTCCAAAAGCGTCCTTGTCCCCGGATCCGGAGATGGGAGAACCGTCCTCAAACGTGATGCCTTCGGAGGCTACTATTACGCAGAAACCCTCTTGATCCACGGTTTGTCGAACTCTCTCCAGAAATCGTGCTTGATCGAATGCAATTTCTGGAAAAAGTATGATGTGCGGGGGGTCAGATGCTCTCGATGCAGCAAGGCCAGCACTAGCTGCTATCCAACCGGCATTCCTTCCCATTACTTCTAGAATAAATACTTTTGTGGACGTCTCGCGCATGGACGCAATGTCTAGACTAGCTTCTTTTGTTGATATTGCCACATATTTTGCAACCGAGCCAAAACCTGGACTGCAATCAGTTATGGGCAAGTCGTTGTCGATCGTTTTTGGAATATGGATTGCACTGATCGGATAACCCATTTCTGCAGATACCTGAGCTATCTTTAAGCAGGTGTCAGCTGAGTCGCCACCTCCGTTGTAAAAAAAATATCCTATATCATGAGCTTCAAATACATCTATTATCCTTTTGTATTCATTATTGCAGGAGGAAACTTCTTTCAGTTTGTATCGGCAAGAGCCAAAAGCTCCTCCTGGCGTAGTTTTTAGCTTCTCAATATCACTTGGAGACTCTTGCTGTGTGTCAAATAACTCTTCCCGAAGAGCTCCAAGTATTCCGTTTCTTCCAGCATAGACATGATTTATTCGCTCTGGATGCTGACGCGCCATCTGGATGACTCCGCTTGCTGAAGCATTTATGACGGAAGTAACACCACCCGACTGAGCATAAAAGGCATTCATCTTGCGTTTTGACATATTTTTCTCTCTTAAAAATTGACGTACTACTGAGTTTATTTGCACAATGAAGATGGATGTTCTTTGCATATAATGACAACCATTATACTTCATCGAACTCGCTCTAGATAAGAATGTATGTCTTATTTTCATAGTAAAATTTAAAATCAAACTTTGTTTGTCCTGCTTGACGTTTGCTTTTAAAACTAGGGAGTTTTATGCATATTCATATGTTGGGTATTTGCGGTACGTTCATGGCCAGTATTGCCCGTTTAGCCAAGCAACTTGGGCATGATGTCACAGGGAGTGATTTTGAGGTTTATCCGCCGATGAGCACTCAGCTTCAAGAAATTGGAATTAACCTTATTGATGGGTACAACCCGAAGCAGCTTAAACCTAGACCAGATTTGGTAATTGTCGGAAATGCGCTTTCTCGGGGAAATCCTTGTATAGAGCATATGCTCGATAATCGAATTCCTTACATTTCTGGTCCTCAATGGCTTGGAGACAATATTCTCTTCGATCGAAATGTTCTTTCAATCTCAGGTACTCATGGCAAAACTAGCACCACTGCTATGCTCACTTTCATTCTGCATTCGGCAGGACTTCGATCAGGGTACTTGATCGGCGGGGTTCCCATTGCCAGTTCATGTACAGCGGATCTCGGGGAAAGCGAATTTTTCGTGGTGGAGGCGGATGAATATGACAGTGCCTTTTTCGACAAAAGGTCCAAATTTTTGCACTATCATAGCAATACGCTAGTGATCAATAATATAGAGTTTGATCATGCAGACATCTTTCGCGATTTAGAGTCAATCAAGACGCAATTCCACCATCTGGTTCGCACATTACCCAAGTCTGGCACTGTTATTTTTCCGGCGGGTGATGAAGTGATTCAATCTGTCTTAGATTTAGGGTGTTGGAGTAATCAGAGTAGTTTTGGCCACTTGGCGGGAGAATGGCAGTTTCAAATGGGCGATCGAAACTCCCAGTTCGAGATTATTCGAGAGACGCTCGATGGAGCGCAGCAAGGCACGGTTGATTGGTCTTTGAGCGGCCGTCACAATGTATATAATGGAGTTGCGGCCGTGATGGCGGCGAATCAAGCGGGCATTTCTGTTCAACATGGTTGTGAGATACTTAGTCGTTTTCCCGGTGTAAAGAGACGTATGGAAATGCTTTACAGCAAAGATGATTTTTTCTTGTATGACGACTTTGCACATCATCCAACGGCTATTGAGACAACATTGGTTGGCCTCCGACAAAAGGTTGGGAAAGCTCGAATTATAGCGGTTATTGAGCCGCGATCAGCTAGTATGCGTTTGGGGGTGCATAATAACAGCTTGGGGCAATCCCTTGCGTCCGCGGATCATGTGCTATGGTTCTGCGACAACATTATTGGTGAGGGTATTCATCGAGCTATGGATTGCTCTGAGGTCAGTTATGATGTTATCGATAAAATCGATCTTCTAGTTAATCGATGCTTAGATTTTGTCAAATCCGGAACTTGCATAGTGATTATGAGTAATGGCGGATTTCAGGGTTTGCAAGCGAAATTGGTGGGATGTTTGACTACTTAACCGCGCAAGATAAATGTTACAGGGCCGTCGTTGCTAAGTTTCACTCGCATGTCAGCACCGAAAATGCCAGTTTCTATGATCGGGTGAAGCGATCTTGCTCTTCGGACGAAGGCGTCATATATATCTTGAGCGCCCTTTGATGATGCTGCAGATGAAAAGCTTGCTCTTAATCCCCTTCGCGTGTCAGCAGCCAACGTAAATTGGGACACTATCAACAAACCTCCTTGTGTGTCTGCCAAAGAGAGGTTCATTCTGCCCGCATCATCTGAGAATACGCGGTAGCCTAGGACTTTTCGCGTGAGTCTATCGATATTCGATTTGTCGTCGTCCTTTTCAATGCCCAAAAACAACGTTAGTCCGGAATCGATCCTTCCGACCGTTTGCGCGCCAACTTCCACACTAGCCGATAGAACCCTCTGAATAAGTCCAATCATATTTATCGAAACTATTTTTTGCCTGTATTCTAACACATAGCATTTATGTCAAATACTTCAACGAGTATGATGTGTTATTTAAATTATTCGAACCGAGCTCTGGGTGTGTTGTGGGTAATAAAAGTTGTCCTTGGCATGGGAATGATCCGATCTACAAACGCTATCATGATGAGGAGTGGGGGATTCCATGCAGAGATGAAGCGAAGCTATTTGAGTTTATGGTTCTCGAAGGTGCTCAGGCGGGTTTGTCTTGGATCACTATTTTGCGAAAAAGAGAAAACTATCGAAAGGCCTTTGCCGACTTTAATGTGGAGATTGTAAGTCGTTTCAATGAAAATGATTTTGCTCGCTTGATGAATGAGAAAGGAATTGTGCGTAACAGAGCGAAAATAGTTAGTGCTCAGAATAATGCTTGTTGCTTCATTAGGGTGCAAGCTGAGTTTGGGAGTTTCAGTAACTATCTCTGGGACTTCTTTGATGACGAGCCGCTGATTAATCATTGGCAAGATTTTGAGCAAATTCCATCAACAACGGAACTTTCGCAATTGATCAGTCGCGATATGAAAGCAAGAGGTTTTAAGTTTTTCGGCCCAACCATATGCTATTCCTATCTTCAGGCAATGGGCTTTATAAATGATCATTTGCAGCATTGTTTTAGGTGGTCGGAGTGTCAAACTTCTTCCTGATTTTTTGTAGCTTTTTGAGCGCGTTTACGCGCATTTTCGGTTAGCAGTTTTTTTCGGATCCGTATCGAGGATGGGGTCACTTCAACTAATTCGTCGTCGTCGATGAACTCAAGGGCTTGTTCCAATGTATGCTCAATGGGAGGCGAGAGAATGAGGTTTTCATCGGTTCCGGACGCTCGGACGTTACTTAATTGTTTTGCCCTGCAGGGATTTACCGGCAGATCATTGCTTCGCGAATGAATTCCGACAATCTGTCCTTCATATATTTCGACACCATGGCCAATGAATAATTGCCCCCGATCTTGCAAAGCAAACAGCGCATATGCAAGTGTTTTACCTGATTTCATTGAAACTAGGACCCCATTGCGCCTTCTGCCCAGGTGCCCTGATTTTGCCAATCCATAGTGGTCGAAAGTACGGGAAAGAATGCCTGTTCCGCGCGTGATAGAAAGGAATTGCGAACGGAATCCAATCAGCCCTCTTGACGGAGCAACAAACTCAAGTTTTAGGCGGCCGTTTTGATCTGGGTCAATATTCAAAACGTCTGCTTTTCTTAATCCCATCTCTTTCATGATTGAACCTTGATGCCCAAGTTCGATGTCAATGGAGACGAGCTCGAAAGGTTCATGAATCTTGCCGTTTATATTTCGCTGGATAACTTCAGGTTTCGAGATACCCACTTCGAAGCCCTCGCGCCGCATATTCTCGATTAAAACGGAAAGATGCAGTTCGCCGCGGCCAGAGACGATAAATTTTTCGGTTGTCTCTCCCTCGTCGACTTGCAGTGCTACGTTGTGGATCATTTCTCGCTCTAGACGCTCCTTGATATTTCTTGAAGTGACAAACTTGCCCTCGAGAGCTGCGAAGGGAGAGTCATTAACTTGAAATGTCATTCTCATTGTCGGTTCATCCACGCAGAGTGGTGGAAGTATTTCAATGCTGTCAGGGTCACAAAGCGTATCTGATATGTTGAGATTTTCGATTCCTGTGATACAGATAATTTCCCCAGCTGACCCGATCCGCGATTCGATTCGTTCGAGGCCTTTATAACGCATGATTGACAAGACCTTTGCTTTGCGTGTACGTCCATCACGGTCCACAACCACCACTCGAGAGTTGGGGTGGAGTGCGCCCCGTGTAATGCGCCCTATCCCGATAATGCCAGCATAGCTATTGTAGTCAAGCGCGCTAATCTGCATTTGAAAGGGCCCAGAAATATCAACATTTGGATGAGGCACCTCTTGAATGATAAGTTCTAAGAGTGGAGTCATGTCCCTGCCGAGGTTGTTAATATCCGTTCCGGCGATACCATTAAGCGCGGAAGCATAAATAACAGGAAAGCTTAACTGTTCATCACTGCCCCCTAATTTGTCGAATAGGTCAAAAACCTGGTCCAAAACCCAGTCGGGTCGCGCAGCTGGACGATCGATCTTGTTAATAACCAATATTGGATTAAGACCCGTTTCAAATGCTTTTTGGGTAACAAATCTGGTCTGAGGCATAGGACCTTCGACAGCATCGACAAGAAGCAACACACAATCAACCATTGATAAAACTCGCTCTACCTCGCCACCAAAGTCGGAATGCCCTGGCGTATCGACGATATTTAAATGATAGTTTCGCCAGTTAATGGAGGTGTTTTTAGCGAGGATTGTGATGCCACGCTCTCTCTCCTGATCATTAGAATCCATAATCCGATCAGTCTTGATCTTTCTTCTATCTAAAGCACCGGTGTGCAGCAATAGCTTGTCAATGAGGGTGGTTTTCCCGTGATCAACATGCGCGATAATAGCGATATTACGTATCGATTCGACAGCTAGTGTTTGATGTGTTGAGGATTGCATATTAACCTTGGCAAGCATGAAGACGAGGCGCATTATACGGCAAGAAGTATAATCTTTTAGATCTCTATTGAGATAAGATCAAAACTTTCTTTCGTTAAATAAGAATATTTAGCGCAACAATGGTGCGCTTTTGAGAGAATATGCACCGAACCGGTGCTTAAATGAGGTGCTAGGCTTCCTTTTTCCCTGCCCTGTAGAAAAATAGTTGACCCTGAAAGCCCCGCAGCGCGCAAAAATTTCTCAGAATGTTTATCTCAAGGCATTTGGCATGGCAATTGCACCTCCAGAGAGCTTACAAGTGCGTCGCATTGGGCTACCGCAGGATTGAAGGAAAAGTCGGTATTCTAACTGATTCGGCCCACGAGCGAACTGCACACTTATTACGACGATAAAATTTTGGAGACTCACCTACAATGAAATCAAAACTAGAATACATTTGGCTAGACGGTTACGCGCCAACTCAAAGCCTGAGAAGTAAGACGCGGATAGAGAACGACTTCGGAGGTACCCTAGAGGAGTGCCCCATGTGGTCGTTTGATGGAAGTTCCACTTTGCAAGCGGACGGTAGTTCATCAGACTGTCTTCTTAAACCTGTAGCTATTTTTCCAGACCCAGATCGATCCAGCGCGTATTTGGTCATGACGGAGGTGCTTAATGCCGATGGTACGCCACACGCGAGTAACGGGCGGGCCACCATTGATGATGATGATGATGATTTTTGGTTTGGTTTCGAGCAAGAATATTTCTTGATAGACACTGACACAAAACTACCTCCGGGATTCCCGGCCGGAGGTTTTCCTGGGCCACAGGGGCCGTATTACTGTTCGGTGGGCGCGGCTAATACTTTTGGGCGAGACTGTATCGACGATCACCTTGACCTTTGCCTGGAAGCTGGAGTAACCGTTGAGGGAATCAATGCTGAGGTAGCTGCGGGGCAGTGGGAGTTTCAGGTGTTTGCTAAGGGAGCGAAGCGTGCCGGAGACGAAACCTGGGTTGCAAGATATCTTCTGGAAAGAACCGGGGAGAAGTATGGTTTTGCGGTGGACTATCATCCCAAACCCTTCGGCAAATTAGATTGGAATGGTTCCGGTATGCACGCCAACTTCTCAAACGGTGCCATGCGTGAGTCTGGTGATGAGTCGCTCTTTAACAAAATATGCGATGAATTCGGAAAGAACATTGAACGGCACATAAGCGTCTATGGTGCTGATAACGATCAACGTTTGACCGGTGATCATGAGACCCAATCGATCAATGAATTTAGCTACGGAGTTTCCGACCGTGGTGCGTCGATTCGAATCCCTGTGGGAACGGTAGAGGATGGTTGGAAGGGACGTTTGGAGGATCGACGACCCGCATCCAATGCTGATCCTTACAAGGTTGCAGCTGCCATTATTAAAACGACCAAAGAAGCGCTTTAGCGCCCGAGTTCAGCCTCAATTGACTGACTATTGAAGAGAGCCCGTGTTGTTGCAAACACGGGGTTTCCTCTTCTAGTCCTATTTTGCAGTGACGCCGTTTAATTGCTAAAATGCGCCGTCCCCAAAACGCACCAGACTGGTGCGAAAGTCCTAAGAGTTCATTATAATATCCCCAACGAATAGCCAAAAAGTTTGGGTTTTATCGAGCTGTAACAGGAAAAATTGTTCATTTGGTTGGGTTGGCTTGTTTATTGCTTCGAGACCTAAGAAATAAATTCTGCATCAGCCTTGCAAGAGTATATATCATGGAGTTGCGAGTAGAAGACCAGCCTTTGCTAGACAGTCTCAATACGGCGGTCCTTTTAGTTGATGACGCCCTGCACATTCGTTACGCAAACATCGCTGCGGAATCTTTGCTGAAAGTAAGCTTTTTAAAACTTAAGGAAACAAATGTATGCACACTATTTGGCGAAGTGGAATTGGCTAAAACCGCGATGGTGGATTCGCTGCGCATTAATCAGCCATATACCAAGCGTCATGAAACTCTGCAATTGCACGATGGCGAATCAAGCTTGATTGATTACTCAGTTACGCCCTTCCAATATGGAGACGCCAACTCTTTAATAATCGAGATGCAAAGAATAGACCGATTTCTTCGCATCAACCGTGAGGAGGCGCTGACCTCCGTGCAAGATAGCTCTAGAAACCTCATTAAAGGATTGGCGCATGAGATTAAGAATCCGTTGGGAGGAATTCGCGGGGCAGCACAGTTGCTCCGACAGGAGCTGATTGATAGTCTTGCGGGCTCAGAGACGCAAGAATTCTGTAATATCATCGTCACAGAAGTTGATCGGCTGCGTAATTTAGTTGACAGACTCCTTGGGCCCAGCCAGCTGCCAGCCATGTCAAGTCTGAACATTCATGAAGTCCTTGATCACGTGGCCATTCTTCTGGAAGCTGAGACAAAGCGTGAAGTTACGCTTGATAAAGACTATGACCCTAGCATACCGGTCCTCCAAGGTGATCACGAGCAACTTATACAGGCTTTTTTAAACGTTGCCAGAAATGCTATGCAAGCCTTGCATCGAAGTGAACGTTCGGACCCAAAAATCATCTTAAAAACTCGAATCGAGCAGAGCTTTACCATTGCAGGTTTGCGCCGCAGAGCGGTTTGCAGGATAGACGTAATAGATAACGGAATTGGCATTGATCAAACAATTAAGGAGCGAATTTTTTTTCCAATGATCAGTGGTCACAATGAAGGGGCTGGATTGGGCCTAACCATCGCTCAGGCTGCGATCAATCGTCACGACGGTTTAATTGAGTGCCATTCGATACCCGGAGACACGTGCTTTTCAATTTACTTGCCGATAAAGGTTTAATTATGGAAACTTCCTCGAAAATATGGATTGCTGAAGATGATCGATCATTGCGTTGGGTTATGGAGAAGGCGTTGACGCGAGCCGGCATCGGCGTTCGTTGTTTTGAGCGCGGAGATCACCTCCTCGCTGCTTTAACTCAAGCGCGGCCAACGGTGGTTATTTCAGATGTCCGAATGCCCGGTACTGATGGGTTGGCTCTCTTGAAGCGCGTGGAGGCCAACTTCCCAGACATACCAATTATAATCACGACGGCACATTCCGACCTTGATAGTGCCGTATCTGCATATCAGGGTGGAGCTTTCGAATATCTTCCCAAACCATTTGACATAGAAGAGTTGATTGCCGTAACCAAACGGGCAATTGCCATTTCGAAGGAGAAAAAAGGAAATACTGTTGAGGACATGACTGCCTCGAAAGAAATTATTGGAGAAGCCCCTGCCATGCAGGAGGTCTTCCGAGCAATTGGACGCCTAGCCAATTCAAATATTACTGTTCTCATAAATGGAGAATCGGGAACCGGCAAAGAATTAGTTGCTAGAGCGCTGCATAATCATAGCCCCAGGAAAAACAAAGAATTTGTAGCTCTGAATATGGCCGCGATTCCCCATGACTTAATTGAATCAGAGCTTTTCGGGCATGAAAAAGGCGCTTTCACCGGGGCCGCGCAGCAACGTCAAGGACGTTTCGAGCAGTCAAATGGCGGGACCTTATTTTTAGATGAGATCGGCGATATGCCTGCAGAGGCGCAAACCCGACTTTTACGGGTGCTGTCCGATGGGGAATTTTATCGTGTGGGGGGTCACACATCGATTAGGGTAGATGTTCGAATTATTGCAGCAACCCACCAAAATCTGGAGCAGTTGGTCGAGCAGAACCGTTTTCGCGAAGATCTTTTTCATCGACTGAATGTTATACGGATGCATCTCCCCCGATTGTCAGAGAGAAATGAGGACATACCGATGCTGATGCGACACTTTTTCTTAAAGGCGGCTCAAGAACTTGACGTGGAGCCTAAGGTGTTATCGGAAGAGGTCAGTCTTTTGTGTCAAGACTTGCCTTGGCCGGGAAACGTGAGGCAGTTGGAAAATACTTGCAGATGGCTCACCGTAATGGCCGCGGGTCGAGAGGTGCTGATGTCAGATTTACCGTCAGAACTTATTTCTCAAGAAACTTCGGCTTCGATATCTGATGATAGGTCCTGGCAGAAAATGTTGCGTCGCTGGGGTGAGTCCCAATTAAATGCCGGCGCTTCTAAAATCATGACCACAGCTCTTGCAGATTTTGAAAAGGTGATGATGGACGCCGCGCTAACACACACCGGCGGGAGGAAGAAAGATGCGGCTCTGCTTCTGGGATGGGGTCGAAACACCCTCACGAGAAAACTACAGGAACATGGGTCTGACGACTATTCACACTGCTAGAGAGGTGCTGACGCCAACTAATGAGCGGTAGGGCTTTCTCCTTGCGTGGGCATGGTACTCTCCTCGGCCTTCGCTTTATTGATTGCTGCTATGAAAAGCGAGTCAAAGTTTACGGGTGGCAGCATTATTGGGGGAAAGGATGCCTTTGTTACGGTGCTGTCAATAACCTCTCGAACATATGGAAACAGGATGTTGGGGCAGGCGGTATTTAGGACTTGGGAGAGTTGTTGACCTGTTAGCCCAGTAATTTTGAAAACACCACCCTGCTCAGCTTCAATCAGATATAAAACGTCCTCTCCGTGCTTCACTGTAATAGTTATTCGGAGCGCGACCTCATAGAGGTCAGCGCCTATCTTCGATGAGGTGGTACTGAGGTCTTGGCCAACCTTTGGTTCCCACTGCTGCGAAAATATATCGGTTCCCATAGGGGTCTCAAACGATAGGTCCTTTAAATATAAGCGCTGTGGTGAAAAGCTTGGCTCTGTGGGCGCTTGATCGGTTGCCGAGATTTCATCGTTTCCTTCTGTGTCGGCCATTGCCTTAATATCTCCATATTGGTGAGTGTTACCATTTTTCTGGATAGTAAATGAAAAAGTTGTTTATTTTTTTCTTACGACTGGCATATTTTGTTCTTTCCATTCGATCATACCGCCATTAAGACGGCGCACCTCGAAACCTTTTGCCATTAGTAGTTTTCCTGCCGAAGATGCATGTTGCCCATACTGATCAGTTAAAACGACTATTTTAGATTTTTCTTTTTCTAGTTCCACAAAGCGATTGCTCATTTTTGTATGAGGTATGTTGATTGCTCCTTGAATATGCCCTTGAGAGAAGTCGTTTGCTGCTCTAACATCCACAAGTACCGCTTCGCCGGAATTAATTAGGCTCACTAATTCGTGTTGTCCAATTGATTTACCACTTTTCTTTCGCTCATTAAAAAGGTAGGCGTAAATTAGCAGCATTAGAACAGTCACTAAAATCCATTGTTCGCCTAAAAATAAGAAGATTTCCACATCAATCGCCGCTATGTGTCAAGTTTATGTAGCAGATAAAAAGGTACAGAGGAGTATACACTTCATTAATTGGCTGGGAAATTTTAATTTCCTTGATTGTTCACCAGTTCTCCCAAACAGGTGAACACCCAGTGGGCAGTTTTTCTACCTGGCCCAGGCCCGACCAAGGGACATCAGGAGAGTGGAAATCAGAGCCACAGGACGCAAACAAACGATGTTTTTTGGCTAAAGAGGCTAATTCATGCGTAAGGTTTTGATCTTGGCGGCCTGATATAACCTCAATGGCTTTGCCGTTAGAACTCTTAAAATCTGATATCAAAAGGTTTAACTTAGTGCGTGTGAGCCCGTATTTTGCCGGATGCGCCAGTACTGCGATTCCGCCAGCTTCTAATATCCAATTTATGACACTCCGCATTGAAGCCCAGCAGGCCCCGATATCGCCTACCTTGCCTTTGCCTAAATACTTTTTAAACGCCTGTTGAATGGTGCTTGCTGCACCGATTCTCACGAGATATCTAGCGAAATGAAGTCTGCCGATCTGTCCGCAACCTGCTTCAATATACGCACCCTCTAGGCTATTTTTTATCCCTTTACTGTCTAGTTTGGCCGCAATTTTTTCTGCGCGTTTTGCTCTTGCAACTGTGTGCAGCTGCACTGCGGTCAAAATTGATTGGTGACTAATGTCTAGGTTAAGGCCCACAATATGTATATCTAAGTTTCTCCATGAGGTGCTAAGCTCAATGCCCCGAACTAATCGTATTCGGGGCGAATCTGCGAGGTTATGGTATGCATTGAGCGTATCATGATCTGTGATTGATAGGAGGTCCACCTTTCTCTCGATCGCCAGTTTCACCACTTCGTTTGGGTTCAGAATTCCATCAGAGGCATTGGAGTGGCAATGGAGATCTACGTTCATCGTGGAAATTTAGCCTCTGTCTGAGTTTGAGTGGCGTGATCAAAAACAACCCAATAGTGCGTTTGGTTAGGCTTACAAAAGATCACGTCTAAAACTGTTTTTAGTTCTATAAAGCTTAGGGCTTGCGGTAACATGAACATGTTCACCAAATTTTTTGAGGGTAATCATCTTCGGCCAAATGAATTGGATTGTCTATATTATAGAAGCGAGCGATCAAAGCCTCTACACTGGCATCACGACCGATCTTGATCGTCGATTTCGCCAACACGCATCGGGTCTAGGCGGCGCTAAATATTTTCGAGGGCGCAAAGCTAAATCAATCAAGTTTACTGAAGAGCATCCCACCCGGAGCGCCGCGAGTCAAAGAGAAGCACAAATCAAAAAGCTCTGCCGTTCAGACAAGATCAAGTTGATAGAGGCTAGCGAGGACTTGAAACCTAGAAAAAGCAGACGCTAAGAAATAATTCCGCTTCCGCCACCTTGCCCGGGGACAACAATCTGTGACGCTTGCTCGCGACGAACTCGCTCGATCTCAGCCGAAGCCTCCTCAATGGCTTTTTGGGCTTTATCCGCAAAATCTTCCGCGGCTTCGCCGATAGTCGTTCCGTCGAGCTCGAAACTCAAGGGAATTGCGCCCATTGGGCTCATAATTTGCGCAGAGCCCACAAACTGAATGGGTCGTCCAACATCGTCGCTGCCGTCAGCAGTGATCGGGATGAGTTTTCGGATGTTACCGAGTTTTTGATCTGTATAGCTTTCCTCCCGATATAACTCGTTAGGATTCATGCCATCTATTTGTTGTTGATTCATATCTGTGTTGTCTAGTTCGATTTCTCAACTAGCACCCTAACAGACGAGGGGTTTTGAGTAAAAGGGTAATGGCTCGGAAAAGCAATTTGTTTCTGTGGCTACAACAAAATGACCGACCTCAGCTTGCCTGCCTGTCGCGCGAGTTAGTGCCATAACTTTACTCAGACATAAATGATTCGTCGAAGTATGTGTCACATTACTGCAACTTGAATGTAATATTTGTGAAATTAAAAAGTCATCTAATGTAATGGAAACTTAAATCTAATGAATCAAGAGGAAGCCGAGGTGCGCAGAAAGACGGTTTTGATTGTTGATGATGAGGCTGCCATCAGAGAGATGGTGTCTCTGGCTCTTGAGACAGCCAAATTCAATGTTCTTGAGGCAAGTGATTCGCAAGAAGGTCGCGCTATAATCATTGACTCACAGCCTGATGTTGTGCTCCTTGATTGGATGATGCCCGGGACCACTGGTCTTGAATTGCTTAGGCGTCTGAGGAGAGACCCTTTGACAGAAAAGATCCCTGTGATTTTACTAACCGCTAAAACATCAGAAGACAGTAAAATTACTGGCCTAGATTCGGGAGCTGATGACTTTATATCCAAACCCTTCTCCCCGAAAGAGCTAATCTCTCGGATCAAGGCTATCATCAGACGCTCAACAGTGACAGAACCCAGCGAACCAATAAAGGTCGGTGAAATGCTTTTTGATCCAGAGAGCCATAGGGTTAGCATTTGCGATGAATCCGTTGACATTGGACCAACCGAGTACCGAATGTTGCAGTTTTTTCTTACTCACCAAGAACGAGTCTACTCACGTGACCAGATTCTAGACCATGTTTGGGGCGCCAACGTCTATCTGGACGAGCGAACGGTTGACGTTCATATTCGTCGGCTTAGGAAGGCAATTTCGGTTGCAGGACATGAAAAATATGTTCAGACTGTTCGGGGAGCCGGATACAGATTCTCTACCCGGACAAAATAAATCCGACAAAGGTCTTTGTTGTTTTGCGATACGGCATTCAGACTGAAGCTCGACGCTTTTCCGCTTTAATGCTTTTTTCTCTGTTGATCGGAATTCTACTCGAGGCACCGCTTGAATTTTTCTTGCTGGGACTGAGTGTTTATTTAATATGGTTTATGCGAAAAGGTTTTGCGATTTTTCGCTGGGCGGAAGGAGGCATGAGAGGTGCGCCACCATTCAACAATGGTGCGTGGATCGAGGTTATTCGCCTATTAGAGCGACTAAAGCAGTTGCGACGACGCTCAAAAGAAAAACTGCGGTTCACCGTCAAGCGTGTTCGGCGAATGACCAAGTCTCTAGACCAGGGTATGGTTATATTGAATGGAGATTTAAGCTTGGACTGGTGGAATGGCTCTGCCGAGTCCCTGTTAGGTTTCCGCAAGACCGACCGAGGTAGTCCCATCACGAATTTTGTTAGGCATCCCGATTTCATAAAGTTTGTTTCAAAGGCACGTTTTAAAGAGCCTCTCCGGATACCTTCTGGCTCCGAACCTAATGTTCAGCTCGAATTCTTCGGTTCTAATGTGGGACAGGGTGAAATAGTCCTTATCGTTACAGATGTTACCGAACTAGATAATCTGGAGACTTTGCGGAAAGAGTTTGTGGAAAACGTTTCCCATGAATTAAGAACACCACTGACCGTCATTAAAGGGTATGTGGAGACCCTGCGAGATTTATCAGACGTACCCAAGAGCGAGGCCAAGGTCCTCGCTCAAATAAGCCTTCAAGTAGAAAAAATGGAGGCATTAGCTGATGATTTAGCCTTATTATCGAGGCTAGAGTCGGAAACCCCGCCCCAGCCGATAAATCCGGTTAAACTCAAGCCGTTGCTGGATGATATTGTCAATGACGCCAGACGTTTGAGCGCAGGAAAACATGTCATCAAACTCGATTGTGACAGCCGGTTGGAGATTCTCGGAAATGCGAACGAATTACGAAGCGCGTTCAGTAATATTGTGTTCAACGCCGTGAATCATAATCCAAAGGGAGCAAATATAGACATACATGCCGGTGAGGATGCCAACTTCTTAAATGTATCCATCCGAGATGATGGCGTAGGTATTGATTCGACTGAAATACCTCGCCTTACCGAGCGATTTTACCGGGTTGATGCAAGCCGAAACTCACACTCTGGTGGGACTGGATTGGGATTGGCAATTGTAAAGCATACGCTTAATCGATATAACGGTAGCCTCATAGTTAGCAGCCGAATCGGCGAGGGCGCTGAGTTTTTGTGCAAACTGCCGAGGACATAATGGACTGCCTTTATTGTTTGATATCCGAGCAGCGAAATTGGTAGTGGAGGTAGTAGTCACCCTCCCGAGATTGAATCATCTCGCTCCATTGCATTTCGAGGCGCCATCCCCTCGAGCAGTTATGTGCCATATCCAAATGTAATCGGTGAATGGCAAGATTAACCGATTGCTCGAACTTTGTATCTGATCGCAAAGAATACTTTCGGCGAGCAATGTATGCTTGATTTGGGGTATGCCTGATCGCATTTGGGGTGCTTATATTGCGTTCTGCGATGCCAGAGACAGAATCTAATATTCCGTCGCCAAAAAGCGATATCGGGGTCTTCTTTGCCTGATTCAATGACTGATCTTTGTCAATGTGCTCGCATGAACCTATTTGGGATACAAAATCAGACTGATCGATCGCATCTGCATCAAATTTGCACTCGGAGCTTGCCATGGTCGAGACCATCAATAATATGGGATAAAACCCATTTGTGCCTTTTAAGGATAGTCTATTGGGTATATTTTGACCGTTTATCACCTCGTTTAAAATTTGGTTTTTTGAATTAAAACTTGTGTTCTATCCCCAACCCCAGTGAATTCCAGTCTTGTTCATTGGAACCCTCATTTTTTGTTTAAAAGACGAATAGTTTGGTCTTATTTGACAGTTTATAATCTTCACCCACAGAAAGAGTGTCTTCCTCGTTCCCTGTACTATCATCCTCAACGCGACCATATTGTGCCTTTAGAATGCAATTTCGATTTGGTAAGAGGCACTTAAAAAGTAGCCTGATTCATCCAGACCGCTCAGATCGTTTTCGTTTTGCTGAAGCATGAAACCCAGAGCCTTGAGTCAATTTTATATCGACCAATCAGGCGCAACAAATCCTGTTTGTCAACGTCCTGATCTCCGGCCAACGCTAGATATAGATTCTCTCCTGAATAGCTTACCGAGTAGGACATGCCGTCAGCTATACCGGTGTCACTGCTCCCATCTCCATCTATATCACTGCCCTCACGGGGGACTATGGCTATGGTTGCGGATAAGCCATTCAGCTCTGGTGAAGTGTAAGCAAATACATTGGACAGTCGGTTTTCTCCTTAAACGTGTGTTTAACGTCGCCTTGAAGATCATTAAAAAGATCAACTTTGCTCAATGTGAGTTTTGTAGGGGAGTCGTGTTTGCCTGCCCAGATGGTGCCGAAATTTCCCATTATTCCAAGCATAATATTTCGTTGCGACAGCGTTAGTCGATCACGGTCAACCCGGCAGGATTCATCCCCAGCGGAGTCATCAACACAAGCGGTGGTGCTCGATGTCTTATTCCCATCATCAGCGTACATTTCAAACTCGGCTTTGTAGATGGCGAAAAGACTATCAGTGATTTCTGTTTTACCGGCAAAGCCAAAACGTGATGCATTGCTGTCCAATTGCCAGTGCTTGTTTTCATCCTGATCATCGTTCACCACAGATATGTTTATTTTTCCATAGGTTTTTCCGTCGATCGGTCCCGCGGCCATTGGGTTGCAAGAGAACCCGAGAACAAAGCTTAGCGCCGTTATTCGAATGGCTGATTTCATTTATTTCTCCATAAAGTCCGAGACATGAGTAATTGTTTTTCGCAATAAGTGTCATGTGTGTTGCTTGGCAAATATATGGCAAAGTTATTACATTTTTGTGGCATTAAAAAATACTGTCATTTTAATGTCACAAACTTTTCATAAATTGATTTTAAAGTGTCTAAAACGGAGTCAGACATGTCTATCAAAAAAACTTTCGAAGTCTTTTTAGCAATCACACTGGTGTTGTCACTCGCAGCCACGACGTCTGCCAGAGAAAATATTGAAGTGGTTGGGTCCTCAACGGTCTACCCTTTCTCTACCGTGGTAGCGGAGCGTTATGGAAGAAGCAGTGGCAAAGCGACTCCAAAAATAGAGTCGACCGGGTCGGGTGGCGGGATGAAACTATTCTGCTCCGGTATCGGCACGCAGTTTCCAGATATCACGAATTCATCCCGCAGGATGAAAAAGTCTGAGTTTAACCAATGTCAAAAGAATGGTGTTTCGGAAATTGTCGAGGTACAAGTGGGTTTCGATGGGCTCGTAATGGCAAACTCTGTCGAAAGCCCAGTTATGAAACTTTCTCGCAAAGAGATCTTTTTGGCACTGGCCGCTAAAGTTCCCGGAGACAAAGAAGGGGAGTTAATCGACAACCCCTACATGACTTGGAAGCAAATAAATGAGTCGTTTCCGGATGATAAGATAGAAGTGTTGGGCCCACCACCAACATCGGGTACCCGGGATGCATTTGTCGAATTGGCGATGGAAGGAGGTTGCAAGGCGATTCCCTGGTTGGCAGCAATGGAGAAGACGGACAAAAGAGCCTTTAAAAGCATCTGCCACACGATTAGGGAGGATGGGCACTTCATAGAAGCCGGTGAAAACGATAATCTTATCGTTCAGAAACTTCAGGCGAATCCAAAAGCCCTGGGTATATTCGGCTTCAGCTTTCTTGATCAGAACGCCGATTCCGTTCATGGAGCGTTTATAGAAGAGGTTGCCCCTGAATTTGACTCTATCGCAGATAAATCTTACCCCGTATCACGGCCGCTTTATTTTTATGTGAAAAAAGCACACGTAGGCGTAGTGCCCGGTATCCAGGGTTTTCTTGATGAATTTACTAGCGAAAAAGCCTGGGGCGAGGAGGGATACCTTGCCGAAAAGGGGATGATCCCGCTGTCAACCGAACAGAGGCGGCTCACTGGTAAAAATACTCGAGCGTTGTTGCCGATGACTGGTGATGAACCATTGAAATAGTGTGAATAAGTTGGCAAAGTGACGCCCAATTTGTTGCTTTGCATGCCAATTTTATGAGGTTTGATAGCGCCTTATGCAATCGAGTGAAATGTTCCTCCTTTTGTTAGGTGCCTCCGTCTTGGCGTTCTTCCTAGGGCGACGCCGTTCTGAGGCGCTCGCTCACATCTCAGGTGGACTTAATTCCTTACATTCGCTCCCAAATTATCACGGTTATTTCACTGCTATTTGGACCGCGCTGCCAGCGCTTTTAGTTCTGATAATCTGGATGACGCTGGAAAACTATGTGATTATCAGATTAACTTTTGAGTCACTTCCAGAACATCTGCTCCCAACAGACACCTCAAGCACGACCTTACTCGCAAATAAAATAAATAACTTGGCTTTGGGTGTCCTGCCGCGAGACGGACAGCCAACTGAGATTTTAGCGGCGGCGAAACAACTTCTTCGTTACAACGAATTCTCACGCTGGACTATGGCGGCTGTTGTTTCGTGTACCGCGCTGATGGGATTTAGTTGGGGAAGGTCATATTTGTCGACTGAATTTAGAGCTCGTCAGCCGGTTGAAAGTGTGGCCCAATACGTACTTTTTTGCTGCGCCGTGGTGGCTATCTTTACCACTCTTGGGATCTTATTATCGGTGATCTTCGAGTCGCTGCAATTTTTTAAGTCTGTGCCAGTATTTGATTTCGTTTTTGGTCTAGAATGGAGCCCGCAGACAGCGATCAGAGACGATCAGGTTGGCTCCTCTGGGAGTTTTGGAGCGGTACCATTATTTGTTGGCACCTTGCTCGTTTCGGCTGTAGCAATGTGCATTTCGGTCCCTGTCGGTTTGATGTCAGCCATTTATCTAGCGGAGTATGCGCACCGATCAACCAGAACTTATGCGAAGCCCGCTTTAGAAGTTCTAGCAGGCATTCCAACAGTGGTTTATGGATTTTTCGCGGCTCTTACCTTGGGCCCATATTTGCGCACAATCGGCGAAAGTTTTGACTTATCCGTATCATCCGAAAGCGCGCTTGCGGCTGGGATTGTGATGGGCGTCATGATTATCCCGTTCATCTCTTCTCTTGCGGATGACGTTATTACTGCGGTTCCACAAGCAATGAGAGACGGATCCTTGGCTATGGGCGCCACGCATTCCGAGACAGTCTGGCGTGTCGTTATTCCAGCTGCATTGCCGGGCATCGTGGCAGGGATTATGCTGGCTATTTCAAGAGCAATTGGGGAAACGATGATCGTTGTCATGGCCTCTGGTCTCGCTGCGAATCTCACAGCGAATCCGCTCGAGTCTGTTACCACCGTGACGGTACAGATTGTCACCCTGCTAACGGGTGACCAGGAGTTTGACAGTCCCAAAACGCTGGCAGCATTTGCCCTTGGACTCATGTTATTCATTGTTACTTTAATCCTAAACGTGATAGCCCTTCAGGTCGTGAAACGATTTCGAGAACAATATGAGTAAACCCAGTAGAAATTTAGAAAGAATTCAAAGGTCGCTGGTATCCCGGTATCGTGCTGAAAAGGCATTTCGCCTTTGTGGAATTGCGGCGGTGACGCTGGGACTTCTGGCAGTCTTGGTTCTTTTTGCCGATATTTTTCTTAAAGGAAAGAGCGCTTTTTCAGCAACCTATATTCAGCTCGAAATCAATTATGATCAAGAGGTGCTTGGCATAGACGACCTGTCTGATGAGGGGGCGTTAATGTTGGCTGATTGGGATAGACTGCACAAAACCGCTTTAAGGCAAGAATTTCCCCAAGTGCGAAAAAGATCAGAAAGAAGGGAGCTTTACGCTTTGGTCAGTAATGGAGCCGGTTACGATCTCAAGGAAAGGCTTCTGAGCGAGCCTGAGTTGTTGGATCAAACTGAAAAGTTTTGGATTCTTGCTGATGATGATATCGATACTTACTACAAGAGTTTGTTGAAAGGGCGAGCCTACACTGCTCGACTTTCTCTGGCTCAGCTAGAGCGAGTCAAGCAGCTCATTGATCAGGATAGAATTGAGCTGCAATTCAATGCAAACTTCCTTAGTCGAGGAGATTCTCGGGAACCCGAGCAGGTAGGAATTAAGGGCGCAATGTTTGGGTCTTTTTTTACACTCGTTATAACCCTTCTTCTCTCATTTCCTATTGGTATAGCAGCTGCGATTTACTTGGAAGAATTTGCGGAAAAAAATCGTTGGACTGAATTCATCGAGGTAAATATCAACAATTTGGCAGCGGTACCATCCATAATTTTTGGATTGCTTGGACTCGCTATATTTATAAACTTTTTCAATGTGCCGCGTTCAATACCGTTTTTAGGGGGCTTGGTTCTGGCAGTGATGACATTGCCAACCATTATTATTACCAGCCGTGCAGCAATTAAGTCTGTTCCGCCATCCATTCGGGAAGCTGCTCTGGGGCTGGGTGCTTCTCCAAACCAAGTGGTGCTGCATTATGTGGTACCATTGGCGATGCCTGGCATGCTGACCGGCTCCATAATTGGAATGGCAAGGGCCTTGGGAGAAACTGCGCCGTTGCTTATGATAGGCATGGTGGCGTTTATTGCAGACGTGCCTGGCGGTTTTACTGACCCAGCCACAGTGCTGCCTGTACAGATCTTTCTTTGGGCGGATAGCCCTGAGAGGGCCTTTATTGAGAAGACATCAGCAGCTATTATGGTGTTGCTGGCTTTTTTGATAACGATGAATCTATCTGCCGTTTGGCTCCGCAAAAAACTAGAACGACGCTGGTGATAAGGATTTGAAATGTCAACTACTGTAGTCTCCGCAGCCGAAACAGACTCTAATACACGTTCACAGCATTTGATGAGTGGTGATCAAACGAATTTCTTAAATGATATTCAAGATCATGTAACTGTTGGAACTTGTTTTTCTGAGAATGCGAAAATGTCGATCAAGAATGTGAGCGTATTTTACGGAAACAAGCAGGCAATCTTTGACGCGTCGGTCGATATTACTGAAAATCAGGTGATTGCCATGATTGGTCCATCCGGGTGTGGTAAGTCGACTCTCCTGCGGTCACTGAACCGGATGAATGATACTATTGAAGGTTGCCGGGTCAAGGGCCACATCAGTATGGATGGACAGGATCTATACTCTCCCAAGCTGGATGTTGTGGAATTGAGAGCAAGGGTCGGGATGGTTTTCCAAAAGCCTAACCCCTTTCCTAAATCCATTTATGACAATGTTGCCTATGGTCCCAAGATTCATGGCCTAACAGATTCGCGATATGAGCTAGATGAGATTGTGGAGGAAAGTCTTCGACGAGCCGGTCTTTGGGATGAGGTCAGGGATAGATTGCAGCAGCCCGGTACGGGCCTCTCCGGCGGGCAACAGCAGCGCCTTTGCATTGCCAGGGCGATTGCCGTCAGTCCCGAGGTGATTTTGATGGATGAGCCTTGCTCAGCGCTCGATCCAATTGCAACGGCAAGGATAGAGGAACTCATTGAAGAACTTAGCCAGAATTTTACGATTGCGATTGTGACACATAATATGCAACAGGCCGCGAGAGTTTCTCACCGAACAGCCTATTTTCACCTTGGTAAACTCATTGAGGTGAATCCAACTGAACAGGTATTTACCATGCCTGAACATAATCTTACAGAATCCTATATTACGGGCCGTTTCGGCTAAGAAGGAGTTTGTTTTGGAAGACATCGCGCTTGAAAATCATATTGTAAAGCAGTTTGACGAGGAGTTGGATGAAATACGTACCCTCTTAATGGCGATGGGAGGTATGGTAGAACAGCAGCTGCAGGATTCTATTCAATCGATTGTTAAGGTGGATAGCGGATTGGCCGATAGCGTGATTGAGCGAGATAAACGGGTAGATGAGATGGAGCTTGAGATCGATGAAGCCTGTTTGACTATTATAGCACGAAGGCAGCCTGCGGCGACCGACCTGAGACTTGTAATGATGGTTTCTAAGGCGGTCAACGATCTTGAAAGAATAGGTGATGAGGCTAAAAAGATCGCTAAACAAGCAATTCTACTTTCTGAACAAGAAAATCCATGGGGTTTCACCGAGGTGAGGCATCTTGGCAAGGCAGCGCTGAGCATTTTAAATAATGCTTTAGATGCTTTCGCTCGGTTCGATACTGAGGCTGCTTTAAGAACGTTCAATCAAGATCAGCAAATTGATTTAGATTATCAGACGGCATTGCGTGAATCAGTAACTTATATGATGGAAGACCCTAAGAGTATTAGCCGCGTGATCAATATTTTGTGGGTTATTAGATCCCTTGAGCGAGTTGGCGATCATGCCAAGAATCTTTGCGAGCAAATTGTTTTCGTCGTACGAGGAACGGATATCCGGCATCAAGCAGTTTTTGATGACACGCATTAGCCCGCGAATCAAAGGTTAGATTCAGCAAAGATTCATCCACTTCGCAGTGCAACTTCCGGTGAAAACACAAGCCCGATCTTACTGTCATAGTTTTGTCATCTTATTGTAAATTTTAATTCACTTTTTTGTCACGTTATATTCATTTAACGCCTTTATTCTTTCGACATTCGAGATGCTTTTTCGGTTCAGATGAGAGTTAATCGATGTAAAAATAACGTTAATTCAGATGGTTAAAATCTTTTCGATTTCGAACCACACGGCGGATGGGTAAACATTAATGACTAAACGAATCGTTTCCATGGCGTTATTTCTATCTGCGCTTTGGGCGCCAGCTGTCCTCGCAGAACCAGTTTTCATCCAAATTTTTCTCGATGAAGCACCCGTGAAAGGCGTGCAGATCTACATTGGCAATGAGCTGATTGGCTCTTCGGACGATGCCGGCATGCTTGAAACAGACTTGGCGCCTGGAAATTATCAGGTAGACCTCGTTAACGATGATTCTCGCTTCCCTGTTTCGATACCCGTAGAGGAACAGGCAGAATCAGAAGCAACTGTTATTTTCAAGAGGGCGGAGGGGGAAAAACCTGACATTCAGATAGGTGTGTATAGATCAGATGATGCCGTTTATGGCTTGGTGGCAGGACAGGTTATTTCGAGCGACGGGACGCCAGTGCCAAACGCAGCGGTTTTTGTGGAAAATCTGGACACGGAAGTTTACACCGATTCCAGAGGTATTTACTCGCTTGTTCTAAATCGTGGAAAGCACGAGATCGAGGTCGAACATCCCAATTTTGAGAGCGCTATGGCTTCGGATGTCAGGCTCTTTGCTGGCGGAGGGGTTAATGTAAGCTTCCGTCTGCTTGATACCGGTCCTGATGGCCAGGAGATAGACTTGTCGCCCCAACGTCTTGAAGAAGTGGTCGTGCTAGGTGTTTTTAATGCCACCGATGATACTGAGAGCATCGAGCGTTATGCCACCACAATTGTCAGTGCTATCGATGCCGAGCAATTGTCACGCTTTGGTGACAGCGACATTGCCGGCGTTCTTGGCCGAATTTCTGGTTTGTCGGTCACTGACGATAAGTTTGCTAATGTCAGAGGCTTGGACGGACGATACATAGCAACCAACTTCAATGGGATCATGATGCCCAGCACTGACCCTATGAGACGCGATATCCAATTGGATTTGTTTCCTACCGGAATTGTTGAAACGATCGAGGTACAAAAGTCTTTTTCTGCAGATCAGCTTGCCACTACGACTGGCGGATCGATCAGTATCAATACGAAAGGACTGCCCGATGAGAGAGTGGCCAAAATATCAGTCTCAATGGGCTTTAACTCGGATTTCACTGGCGATGATGTTTTAGGTTACCGAGACAGCGAATCCGAAGCCCTCGGCTTTGATAACGGTTTGCGTGACATGCATGGCACTGTGCTCGAAGGGACTGAGAGAGGGACACGCTTGGTTATTTGCCCTGCCTACGACTACTCTCAGGGCGACCCGGACCGAACCACTAATATAATCCAGACGGGACAGGACATAGCCGGTCTTTATGATGGTTGCACGCCGCAACCTGTTGCGATGGCGTATGCGCTCTCTTTCCGACCGGACTATGACATTGATCAGGTCACGGCTCACCCTGATATAGGATTCGATATCAATTTCGGCGACCGTTTAGAGTTCCAAGATGGTGAGCTAGGCTTCTACTTATCCGGTAGCTATGGCAGATCCATGGGCGACAGAGGTGACGCGGTCTTAGATAACCCCAACGGTGTCACCGGCGGCTACCTCAGAAGCAAGGACAATGTCGTTGTCTCAGGCTATGGCGTTGTCGGATATGAGTTTGACGGTGGTGAGATTCTTTCGAAGACGACTTTATTGCGATCGACCGATGATGTGACGCGAAGGTCCTCGGGCATTGAGAGTCGGGAGGAGAGAGATCTGACGGACGTTATTCTCGAATACGTCCAGCGTCAGCTGTTCTCAACAAGTTTGAATGGTTTCAACGAGTTTTCCATCGGTGAAATGGAGAGTAAGTTTGACTGGCGCCTCGGTTACTCAGAAACAGATCGGTTGGAACCAGACAGAAGATCCTACTATATCCAGAGTAGCCAGTTAGTGCCCTCATCCGTTGAAAGACGCTGGTCTGACTTAAATGAGGTCAGTAAAGATGTTGGTTTTGATTTTGATCTATCTGCGGACTGGGGCAGTGAGAATTTTTCTACCCTCACGCTCGGGGCACTCTACTCAGAGAAAGAGCGTGACGTGGATATGTGGCGATTCAGTTTTCGTCAAGGTAGTTATCCGGTAGATAGAGGTGTTGCCGATGGTGTGGAGGCGGTGCTTAGCATCGAGAACATCGCTGCAGATGCCTGGCGATTAAGAACCACCACCACCGCTACTGACTCCTATGAATCTTTGGAGGAAACAACGGCTTACTATTTTAAACTGGTCAACGAGATTGGCGTCGATTGGACGGTCGAGTTGGGTGCGAGATTCGAAGACTTTACTCAGGAAATACTCTACCCTAACGCACCGCAAAACAACGGCATCTTGGAAACTGATGACTGGTTTCCAGCCGTTAATGTGACATGGCGTCCAACTGAGGAGCTGCAATTTCGTCTGGGTGCAAGTAAGACGGTGTCCTATCCCGGGTTGATTGAGCGCTCCGACTCAAGGGTATTTGATCCAAAAACTGACGATGTCATCATCGGCAATTCAAATCTTGCTGTGGCGGAAATAGAGAACCTTGATCTCAGGGTAGAGTATTATTTCGGAGAGTCTAGTCGTGCCTCTCTGGCCTTTTTTGTGAAAGACATTGATAACCCCGTCGAACGGTCGATAGCCGACTCCTCCGGCTCTCAAGCAGCCTCTGCAATTACGTTCAAGAATCAAAAAAATGCAGAACTAGAGGGTATTGAACTCGATTTCAACACCACTCTGATGGAAAGGGATAACTTTTTAATCTTCCTTAACGGGAATTTGTCCTATATCGATTCTACTGTTGATCTGTCTGACAACCAATTGAGACTTGAGGGCGAAACGGCAAACGGGCGGCCGCTTCAAGCACAATCCGAGTACTTGGCAAATCTTCAATTAGGCCTCGACCATTTTCCGAGCGACCAGAAGATTACTGTCTTGGTGAATCACTTTGATGATCGCATATATCGAATAGCGCGCGGAGCGGCTAGAGGGCCAATCATGGAGAAGGGTCGACTAGTCATAGATTTGACTTATGAGAATTTGATCTCGGATCACTGGGTCCTAAAGTTCAAGGTCAGAAATTTAACGAATGAGCCTGTCTCCTATGTACAAAACAATCGCGAGATTGAGCTGTATGAAACTGGAACATCAATTAGTGCGTCGCTTAGTTATGAGTTCTGAGGCCGGTCCAGCTCTCAAAGCGCTCTTCATGATGTTTATTGAACAAAGTAACAAAACCACTAACTTAAACTAGGAAGGTAACCATGAAAACAAACTCATACGCAATCAGTCTGCTGGCATCCATAGTGCTTGCAGGCCTTGGCGGTTGTGACGGAAATAGCGAAAGCGCGGGTGACATTAACGTCACCGTTGAAAATCCAATTACAGTGGATAACAGTGTCGAAAATAACACGACGACGCCTCCGCCAGTGGTTGAAGAGACGCCTGCACCCGCTGGAAACTGTGCGTTGGTGACAGAAGCTAGTTTTGTGAGCTTCAATTCGGATTGCTCTATCGGAACCCTTAGCGGGACTATAGACTCGAGTTACACGCTGATTGAGGATGTGAGTTACGTTCTGGACGGTGTTGTTAAGGTTGGCAACGGAAACGTTGAGATTACTTCAGCGACTCAAATGCAGGATATTCAGGCCGCAGGGGTGACTTTGACCATCGAGCCGGGTGTCCATGTTAAGGCAAATTCAGACGGCGTGCTTTTGGTTACCCGCGGTTCCAAGTTGAATGCCGATGCCTACAAAGCGAAGCCAATTACCTTCAGCAGTGGGTCGGATGCCAACTATGCAGGCACCGGTGAGTGGGGCGGTATCGTTATTCAAGGTTTTGCGCCTCAGTATGGAGCCGGTAACACCGGAGCTTGCTGGGCTGACGGGAACGAGTACTGCAACGTAGCTGGAGAGGGCGGAGATTTTGTAGGAAACTATGGAGGCAATTTGCCAGCGGATGATAGTGGCATTATTCGGTATGTGAGAATGGCAGAGGGTGGCCTCATAGCCGGGCCGAATAACGAAATAAACGGTTTAACCCTTCAGGGCGTCGGCTATGGAACCATCATTGATTACGTTCAGGTCCATGGCAATCAGGATGATGGGATAGAGTGGTTTGGGGGGACAGCAAACGTTACCCATGCGGTTCTAACGAATAACGACGATGACGATCTAGATTTTGATGAGGGCTATAAAGGCAACATCCAGCATGCATTAATCATAAAGAACCAGACTTCGGGCGGGAAGCCCATTGGATCAAATGACCCTCGCGGAATTGAAGCTAATTCTTCGGATGCGGATTATGTTCCCCAAACTGCCGCGGTCGTTGCCAATGTAACTATTGTCGGTGGCGATGCTACAAACTGGGATGGAACCGACTTCAGCGGAAAAGAATTCGGTATGCGGTTGCGGGGCTCTGTAACTGCCGCAATACACAACTCGGCAGTGACTGGCTACAAAGTAACGTGCGCCAGAATTGATGATTCAGATGATGATGGTGATAGTGCCACGCCAAAAATTGATACCCCGATCACAATGCAAAACTTCTTATGCGATACCCCAGGGGCCACCTTTAACAAGGAGCAACCGGAAAGTATCACGGGTCTTGTCACGGAAGGCATTAGTTTTGACGACAAGATTGCAATAGTAAATGCTACAGCAACACTTGATAACTCTACTACGATCACCGCGTTAGATAATGGATCTGCATTTGCATTTGATGAGACGAGGTACATAGGTGCAGTTGACCCGAGCGCATCAGAGGCCTGGTGGGCTGATTGGACGTTTCCTGGTACCGTTTCAGTCGTTGAGGAGGCTGATGACTCTCCAAGTTTCGCGACATGCAACAGCGCTAAGACACAGTGCACATTGAAGGGCACCATTGACGCAGACTACACCATGGTTGCTGGAACAGAGTACCAACTAGAAGGCGTCGTAAAGGTTGGTAACGGAAACATTACCATATCGGATGCCGCTGGAATGACCGCTATACAAGATGCTGGGGTAACTCTGACAATCAGACCGGGGGTTGACGTAAAAGCTTTCGACGACGGGGTTCTTCTGGTGACTCGCGGATCGAAGCTTTTTGCAAGCGGAACAGCCGATAAGCCGATCACATTCAGTAGTTTGGACGCTGATTATGCTGGTACTGGTGAGTGGGGTGGTATCGTTATTCAAGGTTTCGCGCCTCAGTATGGGGCTGGGAACACAGGCGCTTGTTTTGCCGCGGGAGAAACGTGGTGCAACGTGGATGGAGAAGGTGGTGATTTTGTTGGGAAATATGGCGGTAATGTTCCTGCTGACAACAGCGGCGTTATTCGATACGTTCGAATTGCTGAAGGGGGCTTGATTGCCGGACCAAACAACGAAATCAACGGCCTTACACTTCAAGGCGTCGGACATGGAACCCTTGTCGAATATGTCCAGGTACATGGCAATCAGGATGATGGTATCGAATGGTTTGGTGGAACAGTCAATGTCAGGTATGCATTGTTAACAGATAATGACGATGACGACATTGACTTTGACGAAGGCTTCCAAGGCAACATCCAATACGCGATGATAATTAAGAACCAGACGGCAAATGGCAAGCCAATAGGAAGTAACGATCCTCGAGGCCTGGAGCTAAACTCGTCAGACGGCGATTATGTGCCGCAGACAGCCGGTGTGGTGGCAAACGTTACCATAATAGGTGGTGATGCAGTGAACTGGAATGGCACAGACTACACCGGTAAAGAATTCGGGATGCGAGTTCGAGGTTCTGTTACAGCAGCTATCCATAACACAGCTGTGACCGGTTACAAGACTACGTGCGCTCGTATTGACGATTCAGACACCGATGGTGATAGCAGCACTCCAAAACAGGATACGCCGGTTACCATGAAAAACTTTCTCTGTGATGATGGCGCAGCTGTAACCTTCAACAAAGAAAGTCCGATAGACGGCGGAACTAACATCATTCAAGAGAACATAACTCTGGATAGTAATTTCGCTGTTACCAATGCATCGGCGTCCGTGGCTGCTGAAGGCATAGCGTCTCAGGATAATGGATCAGGTTTCTCTTTCGATTCGACGGACTTCATCGGTGCCGTCAAGCCCGGAACAACGCCTTGGTGGAACGGTTGGGTATTACCGGGATCGCTGCCGACCGGAACGGTTCCTAACATTCAGTAGTGTTTACGCTTATTCGAGCACAAAAGCCCCGCCAACGGGGCTTTTTTTTTAGCCGCTGGCCAGAAGATAGGGGACAGACTGGATATATATAGTGCTGCGACTCAAGCCTTTATGGATTGGTCATTCATTACGATGCCTTAGTTGATCCTCTTCGCAGCAATTTGAGACGTGACTTGATGGCTTCGAGTACGCTTGCTTCTCCCAGTCCCACAGACTGCAGTTGCTCATGATGTTTTCCGTGATCAGCAAAATGGTCAGGCAGACCCAGATGAATGATGGGGGTTATCAGACCAGTCGACGCAAGATATTCACTTACGGCGGCTCCAGCACCGCCTGCCACGCTATTCTCCTCAATGGTGACTAACAAATCATGCTGGTGCACTAGCTTCTCTATTAACTCTTCATCAAGAGGTTTGACAAAACGCATATCTGCCACAGTTGCGTTAATCTGATCTGCAACGCTTGTTGCTACTCCTATCAACGTACCGAAGTTAAGAATTGCTACCTCGACCCCATTTCGGCAAACTATCCCTTTCCCGATAGGAAACTCTGTCATGTCCTTTTCAATATTGGCGCCTGGCCCAGTACCTCGAGGGTATCGAACTGCCGCGGGACCTTTGTAGCGATATCCCGTGTAAAGCAATTGTCTGGTTTCATTTTCATCAGAGGGCGTCATGACAACCATATTGGGTATGCAACGCAGGTAGGTTATGTCGAAAGCACCAGCATGTGTAGCGCCGTCCTCGCCGACTAACCCTGCGCGGTCTATAGCAAACAAAACGTCTAAATCCTGAAGTGCTATATCATGAATCAGTTGATCATAAGCGCGTTGAAGGAAGGTTGAGTAGATGGCCACCACAGGCTTTGATCCCTCGCATGCCATTCCGGCAGCTAAGGTTAATGCGTGTTGCTCTGCTATCGCAACATCTTCAAAGCGGTCTGGGAATTTCTCAGCAAATTCATTCATACCTGATCCCTCGCACATCGCGGGTGTAATGGCGATCAGTCCTTCGTCCTTCTCAGCCATGTCGCACAGCCAATCCCCAAAAACTTTTTGGTATTTTGGTAGCTTTTGCGTTGTTAAAGGTGGTTCCGCACTTTGCAAATCTTGCTTGGGTTCGATCTTGGTAAGTGCATGGTACCCAACTGGATCGCTCTCGGCCGGCCCAAACCCTCTTCCCTTGTGAGTTATGATATGCAGTAAGATAGCGCCCTTGACATCTTTTAGGTTGTCAAGCGTTTCCACCATAAGATTTAGATCGTGACCATCCAGTGGACCGACATAATAAAAACCCAACTCCTCAAAAATCGTGGCTGGCGAGACCAGACTTTTCATAAACTCCTCGGTGCGGCGCACGAAGTTTGACGTTCCTGGCATGGAACTGAGCGCCTTTTTACCTGTCTCGCGGAACTGGGTATAGGCCTTGCTGCTCCAAAGTTTCGAAAAGTATGTCGAAAGGCCGCCAACATTACGAGAAATTGACATTTGGTTATCATTTAGGATAACCAATAAATTTGCGTCTACGTGAGCAGCATGGTTAATAGCCTCAAATGCCATGCCTGCTGTCATGGCGCCGTCGCCGACTATCGCAGCGGTTTTTCTATCTGTTTCTTGCTTGGAGGCTGCTATGGCCATACCCAGCGCCGCGCTCATCGCTGTGCTGGAGTGGCCGACGCCGAAAGTATCAAAGACACTTTCAGAGCGCTTGGGGAAACCTGATAGCCCACCTTGCTGTCGCATCGTGAGCATTTCCTCGCGCCGTCCAGTTAGGATTTTATGTGGGTAGGTTTGGTGACCAACATCCCAAACAAGACGGTCATGAGGGGTATTAAATACATAGTGTAGTGCTATTGTTAGTTCCACAACTCCGAGGCCTGCGCCGAAGTGACCCCCAGTTTTGCCAACGCAATAAAGTAAATATGCCCTTATCTCATCTGCTAAAGCGGTAAGCTTACCTCTTTCGAGCTTTCGCATATCGCTTGGAGTCTCGATCGCGTCAAGAATTGGCGTGGTCGGTCGCTGATGCGGGATGTCTTGGAATGTTTTTACCATGGTACTTGCGCACGCGGGCCTTTTTTTGGGTCAACAATACTGCACCAAGATGGTAAGAGTGTCTAGCGAGATATCTTCAGATATTTAAAAATTTCGGGTAACGATGAAGTTTGCTATGTGACGCAGCTTGTCAGCACTTTCACCTAATGGCTCTAAGCTATTAATGCAGTCATCATAGAGCTCTTTGACGTTCTCTTTTGCAGAGTCAACACCTAATACAGAGGTGAAGGTGGATTTTTCGGCCCGTGTATCTGCACCTTGGTTCTTTCCCATATCTTGAGTGGTGCTCTCAACGTCTAGGATATCATCCTGTATCTGGAAGGCTACTCCAATGGCAGTAGAATAACTTTTAAGAGCATCTAATTGGTCTTCAGTCGCGTTGCCAGTGCCAAGCGCACCCATTAAAACACTGGATTGAATCATTGCAGCGGTTTTCAGTCTATGCATTTCTACTAAAGTCGGTAAGTCTACTTGTGCTCCAGTAGATGCCATGTCAATCGCCTGCCCCGTCACCATGCCTTGAGTTCCGCTGCCGCGAACGAGGAGCCGAATTAATTCCAAGTTTATGGATGGATCGATATCTGACAACTCTGTTAATTGCTTTATTGCAAGGGATTGAAGCGCATCTCCGGCTAAAATAGCCGTGCCCTCATCGAATTCCCTATGACATGCGCGCTTTCCTCTTCTAAGATCGTCATCGTCCATGGCGGGCAGGTCATCATGAATTAGCGAATAAGTATGCATCATCTCTAGAGCAGCAGCTATTTTGGTGGTATTTTCATCCGGTTCTCCAACTGCACAAGCACTGCCAAAACATAAAAGGGGTCGAATCCGCTTTCCTCCACTGAAGACGGAGTAGCGTATAGCAGCATTAAGACGCTCCCCAGGTTCTTTTTCTGATGGAAGAATTTTTTCAAGTTGGTCATTTACTTGGTCGTGGCATTCTACAATGAAGGTTTCCATAATAATTCCGGCTAGTTATTTTCAGGTTCAAAGGGCTGGCTTACAATTTCGTCTCCCTGTTTCATCAGAACCTCGACACGTTGTTCGGCGACTTGCAACGCTTGCTGGCATTCTCGGGCAATTTTTATGCCTTGCTCAAACGAACTGAGTGATTCCTCCAAGGTAAGATCACCCCCTTCCAATGAAGTAACGAGTGACTCCAGATTGCTAAGTTGTTGCTCGAAGTCGATTTTCGGACTTGTCTGATTCACTTATATTTGTGTCCCAATTTATATAACAGAATTACAACAGCCCCCACCCTATAGAACACTTGTCTCTGGGTCAATCCGTCAAAGGTTTTTTAGGGAAAAATTTGATCACTTTCCGATGATTTAGAGAAAAATTGAGCCCACAGACCCTATTTCAAAACAACATATTCATCGAAAGGCGATGATTTTCATGTCGAGAATCTTTATTTGAAGAACATTCAAATAAAGATTAATATTTGGTTTAGGTTAACGCTTTGGTTACCCTTTTGTGCTGGATCAGACACAGTAGCCAGCTATTTTTGGCCGAAAGTTCTAGGAGATCAAATGAGAACAGAAATTGATGAAGAGAGTGAATTATTTCGTGAAACCACCAGAAAATGGGTAGATAAGCAATTTCCAAAAGCCTGGTGTAGAGAACTGGAGTCAAAAGAGCATGAGTTCCCTCAGGCTTTTTGGGATAAATTGGTTGACTATGGTGCTCACGGTATTGGTATTCCGGAGGAGTATGGTGGTTTAGGTGGGACGATAACAATGCAAAGCATTTTCGCTCGGGAAATAGCTCGAACTGCGGGTGGGTTGAGCTGGATCTGGGGTGTAACCTCCTTTTCAGGCAGCAAGGCGATCGGTTACTGCGGAACCGAGGATCAAAAACAAAAGTACCTCCCTCTAATCGCAGAGGGCAAACTAAAAACCGCAATGAGTTATACCGAACCCGGTGGGGGCACAGATCTTCTTGGAGGCATGAAAACTTCGGCACAAAAGACGGACGGCGGATGGAGACTCAATGGAGAAAAAATTTGGAGCACTCTAGCTAGCAATGCTGATTATTTGCTGGTGCTTGCGAGGAGTGATCGAGAGGTAGCCAAACGCTCAGACGGTATTTCGATGTTTTTTGTACCGGCGGCGAGTGAGGGCATCACTATGACAGAACTTCCGAAGCTTGGGATGCGCGCTGCCAGTTCATGTTCGGTATATTTGGAGGACGTTTTCGTCCCAGACGAGTTATTGCTTGGTGAGGAGGGCAAAGGATGGTACACCTCCCTAAAGCCGCTAAATAATGAACGCCTTGTCAATGCTGCGACTTGTCTCGGAATGCTGGATGGTGTCTTGGAAGATGCTGTCGAACATTTGAAGACGCGGAATGCTTTTGGCGGACCCATTGGTCGTTTTCAAGCACTACAGCATTACGTGGCAGATATAGCAATGTGGCAGAAACAGGGCGAACTTATGGTTCATCATACGGCGCGTTTGCAAGAAGAGGGCGCGCCCAATGCAGTAGAATCAGCCATGGTTAAAACGTTGTGCTCTGAATATGCCAGCAAGGCAGCAGACTTGGGTATTTCTATTCTCGGTGGGATGGGTTATTCGGCGGAAACCGACATGCAACGATATTGGCGCGACTCTCGATTGCTCAGGATAGGACCAGTTAGCAACGAAATGGCGCGCAATCAAATAGCTGAAAGCTTCGGTCTTCCGCGTTCGTATTGAGCAATCATGTAATCGCGGTCAGTATAATATCTGGGAGGCATTAATGGAGATGGAAAACCGAGATATTCTTAGGTCGTTTCTTAAAGCATCTGAGAGGCAGGATGAAGAGGAAATGAGAGATTATCTTCATCCTGAGATTAGGGTGATAGAGGCCGAATCACTGCCCTATGGCGGAATTCATGAGGGGCCTGATGCCTTCATGGAACTAATACCTACAGTTTTTGGCACTTGGCGCGATTGTAATGTTACCGTAAACCGCTGGGTTTCAGAGGGAGAGCATGTGATTCTCTTAGGAGTAATGACTGGCTCCGGTAAGACTACAGGGATGCCTTTTGAAGTGCCAATAGCGGAGGTATGGACTTTCCGAGAGGGCAAAATAATAGAAGTGGTGCCCTACTATTTTGATACTAAGATGCTGGCTGATGTCGCCGGAGGTCATGCTTGACAGAGGTTTTTATCCTACATTGCTTCATAAGGAAACCGGTTCATCTGTTTCCGAGGGAGCATCGTGAAGTTTTTTTCTAGCTCAGTGAGACTTGGTCCTCGACACTCCCGTTGCCCACTTTAGAGGGGGAGATATAATGGACAACGGGCGCATCGGGTATTTAATAAGACACCCATTGAACAAACTAGTTCCCATTTTTTTTAATTTTTTAATTCAGCCAGCTGCATAGACTAATTGCAGCAGATCCAAGTTAAAGGGGATCATAGTTGCCAGCGGCCTGATCATGGTTGAACTCCCCCACCACAAGGAGAAGCTGTCGACATGGTATTTCTCCAACCAACTTTTTTCTCAAGACGGGTTTTCGGCGGCGGTCCTTTTTTATTATGCCAGCGGTCACGCTCTCTCAATTTGATTGAGTACCGCTTCTTTCGATCGCTTTGACCATCTAAACGAAGACTTCATCTGTCTCGCGCTGATTATTATATTTTCCTGAAAGTGCTACTTTAGGGCGATCCATTTCAGACAGAACGCCGAGAGGCACGTCCATTGAATCTGCAAGCTACAAGAAGGAATTTTTTCTGTGTGTAACTAATTGGACCGCAATTACGGAAGATCTTTTGGATAAATAGTGATTGGATCAAGCAACATGAGAGCGCCAACATTAACCAGAGTGCAACACAATTAAACATCAAATAATATGTTTATTATGGTGATGACATCGCTAGACTCCAGCAAAGTCAATAAACGGTTGCGGCCATGATCCCATGTATAAAACGGATAATAATAAGACAAATGCAAGGGCGTCCCGCCAACTCAGGCTATGTTTCGACGGAACAACAGATGGGTCGCCTAGCGGCGAACTCATGGCGAAAATTAGACGCAAATAATAATAAATGCCTATGGCGCTTCCGATAATAAGTCCCGATAGCAATAACCATAATCCTGCATCAAGGCCTAGGGTGATGAGATAAAACTTGCCCATGAATCCTGCCGTAAGCGGAATTCCTGCAAACGAAAGCATGGCTACCATGAGTGCTGCGGCTTGCAAGGGTTGTTTCCAGAAAAGACCAGTAAAAGCCTCAATATGGGCGGTTTTTTCCCCTACCACATTAGCTACAACAGCAATAGCTGCGAGAGTTGATAGGATGTAAGCGGCCAGATAAAATGTTAGTGCGTCCCGCCCAAGGTTGAGAATTTCCCCTGTTTCTTTAAGACTGGAAAACCCGACTATGACCATCAAAAGATAACCAAAATGGGCAATTGATGAATATGCTAATAGTCTCTTAACATTTTCCTGCCTTAGTGCGAGCAAGTTTCCTACCAGCATTGAGGCGACTGAGATCAAGGTCAGGGCCACTATTAGTGACGGAAATTGGTAGAATTTTCCGTCTAGGAATAGCCTGGTCAGGGCGACAAACATCGCCCCTTTAGACACGGTGGCCAGAAAATTGGTAACTGGTGTTGGAGCTCCTTCATAGACATCTGGAGTCCACATATGGAAGGGAACTAACGACAATTTGAAACCTATTCCGGACAGAACCATCGCTGTGCCGGCAACTACTAGCATCGGGTTTGATTCATATGCAGAGGCGACTTTTGAGCCTATTCCTGCGTAGCTTAGATCGCCGGTGGCTGCATACAAGAGGGCGAAGCCAAATAATAACATCGCAGAGGCGCAAGCAGATAGAATCAAATATTTTATACTAGCTTCGAGCGGGAGAGCATCCTCCTCGGGGAAAGCAATCATGGCGTAAACTGCTATGCCCATTAGTTCCATCCCCAGCAATAAAGAGACTATGTGAGAAGATTGGCATAATACAATCGCGCCAAGAGTCGAAAGCAGAATGAGTAGATAGTACTCTTCTTTGCGATTTCCTTCAGCCAAAAAAACATCTCGAGAGATTGCGAGGGTGGTCAGCGTAGATACCACTATGAGTGCAGAGAAAAGCAATCCCCAATTATCTACTTTTAAAAGCACTGTAACTTGCTGAGCATAGCCAGAGGCGTAATAACTTCCCCAAATAGTAATCAGCAGGCCTAGCGCGCTGACATACCACGCGCTTTTGTGATCGCGCTTAAGTGACGCATGAAGCACCAATACAATGATGGTGATTGACAGGATTAGTATTGGTGCAAGCGCTATTAGTTTAGACAGGGTCATGGCATGGCTCCCGGTAGACCAAATTTCAGAGTGCTTGCTATGGTCATTTGTGCGATATCCAAAACGGGTTGTGGATATATACCGAGCACCACTAACGCGATAACCATAACCGCCATAGTAAGGAGCTCTCGGGAGCCAAAGTCTGTGAGGGTTTTTGTTTCAAGCTGCGGATTGGGTTCACCTTGAAAGGAACGTTGCATGAGCATGAGAGAATATATAGCCCCGGTGATCAAGCCCATTGAGGCAAGGACTGTTAACCAGGGATTTACTTGGAACAGCCCAAGAAGGACTAAGAATTCGGCAACGAAATTACCCAAGCCAGGCAGCCCAAGTGAGGCTAGCACAAAGAACATGGCCATGGCTCCCATTCTCGGCATGCTTTGCCAAAGCCCACTCATTTTTGGCATTTCCCGAGTATGCAATCTCTCTTGAAGAGAACCCGCAATCATGAAAAGTGCCGCGGTACTAAAACCATGTGCAACCATCTGCATCACTGCTCCCTGAAGAGCCAGTTCGTTCCAAGCATAGACTCCCAATAAGATAAAGCCCATGTGGCTTACGCTACTGTATGCCACTAAACGTTTGAAATCCGTCTGGCCAAAGGCAAGGACGGCGCCGTAGATTATTCCGGCAACCCCAAGAGTTAAAGCAACATTTGAAAACTCCAGAGCTGCATCAGGGAATAGCGGAACTGTGAAACGAATTAAACCGTAAGCTCCCGTCTTCAAGAGAATGCCGGCTAGGATAACGCTACCCGCAGTGGGTGCTTGAGTATGAGCATCAGGTAGCCAGGTGTGAAAGGGAAAGCCGGGTAACTTGACAACGAACGCAACAAAAAAACCTAGCATTAGCCACCATGCGGTATTTTTTGCCATCGGTGTGTTTAATAAATCGAAATAACTGAAGCTATAGTGCCCCATGGAGTCTCTGTAAACTGCCACCAAAGCTAGGGTCGCTACCAGCATCAGCAAGCCGCTTGCTTGGGTGAAGATAAAGAACTTCATCGCCGCATAGCCGCGGTTTTCATGTCCCCAGATGGCGATGAGGAAGTACATCGGTATCAACATGACTTCCCAAAACAGGAAGAACAGAAATAAGTCCAAGGCCATAAAGACACCTAGAACACCTGCTATGGTCCAAAGGAGATTGGCTTCAAAAAAACCATGTCTCTCAGTAATATCTGTCCATGACGCACTGACAGCGATGGCGCCAAGCACCAAGGTGAGAAGGACCATCAGAAGGCTGAGTCCATCGAGAGCAAACTCAATGCTGATGCCAAAAGCGGGTATCCAACTCGCTTTGAAGTGGATGAGCCAAGAATTTGGGTCATTTGGGGTAGATGGCTGCAGTTGATTTAAACTGTCAAGACCAGATAACTCGGATACTAAGTACAAGAATGCCAGAACAATTACCAATAGGGCCACTTGTCTTGGGGTGGTAGAACTTACCCGCTCGGATACTGCGGCTACAACCCCTCCCAAAAGCAAGATTAGAATGAGATTGACGAGTACCATCAGACCGCTCCGGCAACGAAGAATAAGCTCAACCCGAGAAATCCAATCAGCCCTATCACCATGCTTACAATGTAACCACGCATCCGCCCTGTCTGCATTTTGCTTAAGGCGGCGTTAAGTGTTTGATTGGTTATCACGATTGATTGGTAGAACTTATCTACGGGTTCATTGCGGGCGATTGTTGCAATCCAATAATATGGATTAACTAAGGCGAGGTCATACAGTCTATCGATTTTCCATCCGCTGTACCAAAACTGCTTGAGCCAACGTCCGCTTGCAGATTCTATCAAGAAACCAGGATCCAACTGACGTCCCAAGAACAACAAATAAGCCAAAAAAACACCAAATATTGGTATGCTGATGGATACCAATTCGACCCACTGGTCGGGATGCTGATTGTCATCTATGGGGAAGACCTTCTCAACGGGCAAACTGAAGTAGCCACCGATCAGGGAAAGCGCACAGAGCAGAATTAGAGGAATAGCCATACGCCAGCCAATCTCTCTGTCAGGTGACGTGTTTGCGTGCCCGAAGAAAACGATGAACACCAATCTGAAGCTATATATCGCGGTAAGCAATGCGCCTCCAAGACCTCCAACCCAAAGTAGAGGGCCTATGTTAGCTTGCTGATATGCTTGAAGGAGAATTAAGTCCTTGCTAAAGAAACCAGAGGTTAAGGGCAGTGCCGCCAGAGCCGCTGAACCAATCAAAAAACTCCAGAAGGTCACGGGCATCCGAGATCGTAAGCCGCCCATTTTGAAAATGTCATGTTCGTGATGGAGACAATGAATAATCGCGCCTGAACCGAGGAATAAAAGTGCTTTGAAGAAAGCATGGGTCATGAGATGGAAAACGCCCGCAGTCCATGCGCCAACGCCAAGTGCTAGGAACATATAGCCTATTTGGCTGATCGTGGAATATGCGAGGATGCGTTTGATATCGTGTTGAGCCAAAGCGGTGAAAGCCGCCACAAGTGATGTTAACAGGCCAACGACAGCCACCACGGTCATCGCATCTGGAGATAAGAGAAATAAGCCATGTGTTCTTGCAATCAGGTACACTCCAGCCGTCACCATGGTAGCTGCATGAATCAGCGCGCTCACAGGTGTTGGTCCAGCCATCGCATCCGGGAGCCAAGTGTGTAATGGCAATTGTGCGGACTTGCCGGCAGCTCCTGCAAGAAGCAACACACAGATAAGCAGTGGTATTACGTCTCCAACTTGCCATTTTGCCTGAGCCGCCGCTACCAAATCTTGTATATTGAGCGTACCGAGTTCGGTGAAGAGAACTAGCAGCCCAATTGCCATTGCCGTATCCCCAATTCGGGTGACAATAAAAGCTTTTCTAGCTGCGCGGCCATTTGCGCTATGCTGATACCAAAAGCCTACCAGCAAATAGCTGCACGTCCCGACGCCCTCCCATCCAAGATACATAAGGAGCAGATTATCGGCTAGAACCAAGATCAGCATCGCTGCTACAAACATGTTCAGGTAGGCGAAATAGCGGGCATAGCTGTTGTCATGCTCCATGAATTCGCTTGAGAACAGATGTATTAAAAAACCTACGCCAGTTATGACTGACATCATCACCAGTGTCAGGCCGTCGAAATAAAATGCGATAGAAGGATCGAACTGCCCAACTTGCATCCAAGTCCAATATACAACGTGAATTGGTTCCGGAGCATGCAAAAAATTATATGCTAGCGCGCCTGTCAAAACTGCGGCTAATCCCACCGAGCCCACGCCTAGGGTAGCAATAACAGACCGACCCAAATAGGCTGAGCCCAGCATCAAAGTGATTGAGCTAATGAGCGGCAATATCGGTATGAGCCAGATATAATCTGTCACGCTTAACCTCGCATCCGATTTGCTTGGTCCATATCCAGCGTTTTGAAGCGTCTTTGGATTTGCAATACAAGTCCCAAGCCCACTGCTACCTCAGCTGCAGCAATACTGAGAATCATCACATACATTACTTGCCCATCTGGTTGGCCCCAGTGGGCTCCGGCCCCGACGAAGGCTAGCGCGCATGCGTTCAACATAACCTCAATGGACATGAGAATGAAAATAATGTTTCGTCTTATCATAACGCCCAACATACCAATAGAGAAAAGAAGGCCAGAAAGAAAGAGTAAGTGGTTGAGGGGCACTGCTAGCTCATTCATGGATTAGGCTCTCTTCTCTAAAAGTCGCCTGCCTAAATGGAAGGCGCCTACCATACCGGCTAGGAGTAACATGGAGGCAAGCTCCACCGCTAGGACATAAGGACCAAATAGTGAAATTCCTACCATTTTAGCTGAAACGACGCCCTGAGAAACTTGGCCCTCTACCGAGCCAATTAAAAAGATCAGTTCGATTAACAGAACCACAGAGAGGGTGGCTGGACCAATCCATATGCTTGGTTCAAGCCATTTCCGCTCTCGCGCATCCCCTTCTTCCCCCAGATTCAGCATCATGATGACAAACACAAAAAGCACCATGATTGCGCCGGCATATATGACAACCTCTAATGCGGCAGCGAAGGGCGCGCCAACAACAAAAAATATCACGGCTATTGCTAAGAGGGAGACGATCAGATAGATGAGTGCGTGAATGGCGTTGGTCCTAGTCATTGCCAGTATGGTTGCGGCCAATGCGACGGCAGCCGAGATATAAAAAATTGTTGTTTCAAGCATTTATTTTTTCCATTTGTCCCATTTCGGTCGCTTGTCAGAAATGGGATCCATAATCATGGCATCAAGCTTTTTGTGTCAATCGGCGCGCTTTCGTTAATTGCCTCGCCTTTATCCTTTGTGGCTGTCTGGATACCCGAAACTCTGTAGAAGTTGTAATCTGGATACTTGCCGACGCCATTTATTAGTAGGTGCTCCTTTTCGTACACCATGTTCTGTCTATCATATTCACACATCTCGAAGTCTGGCGTGAGCTGGATGGCGTAAGTTGGACAGGCTTCTTCACAAAGCCCACACATGATACACCGAGAAAAATTAATCCTGAAAAATTCGGGATACCATGTGCCATCCTCTCTGGCATCTTTCTGCAAGGCTATACAATCAACTGGACATGCAGCTGCGCAAAGGTTGCAAGCTACGCATCGCTCCTCACCGTCTGGATCT
The DNA here is from genome assembly GCA_902557735.1 of Porticoccaceae bacterium. Lineage (GTDB taxonomy): Bacteria > Pseudomonadota > Gammaproteobacteria > Pseudomonadales > Porticoccaceae > TMED48. The sequence continues at coordinate 11,237 of CACEBC010000009.1, read as the reverse complement.
CTCGTTAATACAATACGACCGCGATAGCGAGGAGCTAAGTATGGCATTTCTTCCGGATATTGAACTGTTTCGGCTTTGCGAAAAAGATGGATAAAAATCTCCCACATTGTGCGCAGCATGCTTAGCATCAGACAACCTCCCTCATCCACAGAAGTATCGCACCAGTTATGGCCAAATTTACAAGCGTTATTGGAAGCATAACCTTCCATCCTAAGTCCATAAGTTGATCATATCTCGGACGGGGTATGGCCGCTCTCAATAAAATGAAAAAGTTGATGACAAAAATCACCTTAACACTAAACCAGACAAATGGTGGAACCCAATCTCCAAAAATACTCGGTCCCATCCATCCGCCAAAAAAAAGCGTCACTATCATACAAGAGATTAGGGCAAGTCCAAGGTATTCCCCTAACATAAACATGGCAAACTTCATTCCTCCATATTCAGTATGAAAACCGGCGGTTAGTTCATGTTCTGCCTCAGGCAGATCGAAGGGAAGCCTGTGGCTCTCTGCTATACCAGCGATCACAAAGACGAATAGGCCCAGAATTTGGGAAAAGCAGAACCAAACTTCCTCTTGGGCTTCAACAATATCAACAAGGCTAAAGCTGCCAGTGATCATGACCACTCCCATGAGGGACAAGCCCATGAATACCTCATAGCTAACCATCTGAGAGGCTGATCTTAGGCCTCCCAATAGGGCGTACTTATTGTTGGAGGCTAGACCTCCGAGCAATACGCTGTATACCGCCAATCCGGACATGCCAAGGAAAAACAGTAGGCCAATGTTCAGATCGACAATGTGTACGCCGGGCGCAAAGGGTACAATCGCGAAGCCCATCATCATGGACGCGATGATGGCGGTTGGAGCAAGCACGAATACGAAGCGGTCGGCAAACGGTGGGACCCAATCGTCTTTGAACAGCAATTTTATGATATCTGCGCCCAACTGACCTATGCCAAAGGGGCCAATACGATTAGGTCCTAAACGGTCTTGCCAGAATCCCAGGAGTCTGCGTTCCCACCAAACAAGCACCCCTGCTACTGTAATTCCACCTGCAAGTATGGAAACAGCGAGGAGCACAAGCATTAAATCAGACATAAAGGCTCTCTCCCAACGAAGCTTCAGAAGCCCCGTCAGTCGCTATCAGATGCGGTTTAGATCTAATCCAGCTTGCATCCTTCGCCAACCGGACAGTCTGGCCTGGGGCCAAACTGAGCGTTTCTTCATAGCCTACACTGTAACCTACACACCCCTCGGCCATGCGATCAACGACTCGTACCTCAAGGGATATCTCGGCACTACCGCCGATAACCTGTAAACCGTCTCCATCTAAGACGCCTAGTGCGTTTGCTGCATCTTCTGATATAGCAATAAAGGCATTTCCGGACAACTCGGCTATTTCTTTGGTATAGGATGATAGTTCCTCAGAGCCATGAATACATGCTATGGGTATCAACGTCCAATTGTTTGCCTCGAGCGCGCCAGTTCTTTCATAACTCACGGACTCGCCGAAGCCATTTTGGTTTGATGATATCAGAATTATGCCTGGGGTCTGATTCTTGTGTTGGCCATCTACCTTGGACTGAAACTTCTGGACCGAGTGGTTCGAGTTCCAACCGGGCGACCAAACGTAAGGTGACAGTGTCGATGGTTGGTCTCGATTCAAACCTTCCATGCTGTATGCAAGCGCAGTTTCGTTATCCTTTGGCTGAGGTGGCTCATGCACTGATACGGAAGCATTCATGGCAGTTCTGCCGCTATAGCGGTGGGTTTGCCTAGGAATTTTTTGACCTCGGTCTCTGAACGTTTGCCCGGGTGCTACCTTGACTATTTCTTCCCACTTTTTGTCACTGTCGGCGAGCAATGAAACCACATCATCAAAACAGGCAAGCGCCGATAGTTTGTTATCGTTGTCCAAGGAGGCCAGTTTTATTAACCAATGCCAGCTCGGGAGACGATCTCTGGCTGGCTCAAAAACGGGAAAGTAGCGCTGAGCTCGGCCTTCAAAGTTTACCAACGATCCCTCGGACTCCGCAAACGACGCCGCGGGAAGCACCATGCTAGCGCGATTGAGCGTTGAATTTTCTATTACGTCCAGCGCAATAATGTTTACTTTTGATTCAGATAATTTTTGCAGAGCACTCCTATCCAGCCTGCGGGACAAGTCATTTTCCAGGATTACCAGAGTGTCTATGTCGTCCAACTGTTCCATTACAGAAGCCAGAGATAGCGTATGCTCATCACTTAGCATAGCTACACCCATACTATTACTTTCAGATACACATAGGCTCAGCATGGCTTTTTTGTTTAAATTGCTGAGCGAATCAGCTACTTTAGCGGCACTAGACAATATGTCGGGACTAAAAGATCCTATCCCGCTGACAACTAATGGACGACTAGCTTGCGACAGGATATCGGCAACGCCGCAGACCATTTCGTCTTCAATATCACTTCCATCGAGCCGCGCAGCCAGTGAGAAACCAAAGTCAGCTATTGCGTCAGGGCTCAAAGAATAAATGTGTGAAGCGATATTATCTAAACGGCTCTCACTGCTAGTTACAATAATTAAGGGTGAAAGTTCGTCTTGACCTAAGTTTCTGACGGCGGCGTCTTGCCACTCTGGTATGCCGGCCTCCTCTGCCATCGAAAAAGACTTGTTTCGCACTGCTTGCCGAAGTGCTAGCGAAATTCTTGGTGCAGTGTTGGCGACATCCTCACCTAATATAAGTATCGCATCGGCAGACTGCATTTGTCGGACCGACGGGACATTGGCCTTCGTTGTGGATAGAACCTTGATCAACTGTTTCATTCCTGGGCCTTCGGCATCAGACAGACCTGAGGAGAAGTTAGCTGGGCCTAACCAATGTTTCAAAAGAAAATTAGATTCAAGAGAGGCCCTTGGTGAACCAATGCCAACAACCCGCTTGTCATTGAGCCACTGACCTGCAGTTGCTAGCGCGTTTTCATGACGAATAGCTGAGTAACTGCCATCAACTTCTCGCAATCCAGCGTAGTCGATTCTTTCCTTATTATTGACGTATCCGGCTCCGAATCTTCCACGATCACAGATAAAATATCCATTGATATCATAATTATATCGATTGTGAATTCGCTTCAACCGGCCATATCGCTCCCCTGGGGCAGTGTTGCATCCTACCCCGCATCCAGTACAGATCGAGGGCGCGGATTGTAAGTCCCATTTCCGGCTGTAGTGGGCTAAGAAGGGCTTATCTGTGAATACCCCTGTTGGACAAACCTCCACGAGGTTGCCGGAGAACTCGCTTTCCAAAACGCCATCTGTTTGCCGACCAAAAAAGACCCTGTCCCTAGACGCTTGGGCTCCGAAGTCCTTGCCACCGGCGTAATCCTTATAAAAACGCTCGCATCGATAGCAGGTAATACAGCGGTTCATTTCATGATTAATCAGTGGACCGAGGTACTGGTTTCGGTGCGTATTTTTTTTGCCGGTATATCTCCTGTCGCGGTGACCAACCATTACCGTCATGTCTTGCAGGTGGCATTCACCCCCTTCCGAGCATACTGGGCAGTCATGAGGATGGTTAAGCATTAAAGACTCTATTATGGCCTCACGAAATTGAACAGCATTTTCTGTTTCCAAGGAAAATCTGGCACCCTCTTTAACTTCGGTCATGCAACCCATGACAATTCGGCCATTTGTATCTTCGTCGCTCTGGTACTGAACTACCGCGCACTGCCGACATGAACCGACAGAACCCATTGCCGGGTGCCAGCAGAAATAGGGGAGATCAAGCCCGGCATTCAGGCAGGCCTCAAGCAAGTTTTCACCCTCGTTGACTTCGATGGGTTGTCCGTCTACTAAAACTTTGGGCATCTACTGTCCCCTCGCTACGTTTTGCTGTTGACCGCTATTGCGTTCAATCAGCTTTTCAAAATCCGAGTAAAAGTACTTCAGCGCGCTTTGCAGCGGTTCCATTGCTCCCGGAGCAAGCGCGCAATGCGTATTGCCAATCCCGCCGATATATTTCACCTGATAGGCCAGCGTTTCCAGGTCTTCCTTTCGGCCGCGACCATTGTAGATATCTTCGAGCACTTGGCGAGTCCAGGGCAGCCCATCTCTGCAGGGAGTACAAAACCCGCAGGATTCTTGAGCAAAAAACCTTATTAGGTTAAGGACCATGCCAACAGGACATGTCTGGTCATCAAGGATTATCATGGTGCCGGTTCCCATCCTACTGCCTGCGGCACCAATTACATTATAATCCATAGCAAGGTCGAGGTGATCGCTGGTCAGAAAATCAGTTGAACCACCACCAGGAAGGAAACCTTTAAGCTTTAGGCCCGGGAGCATACCGCCGGCGCAGTCCTCAATGATTTCACGAACTGGAGTGCCCATTGGCAGTTCCCAACATCCGGGATTCTTGACCTTACCGCTCACCCCAAACAGTTTGGTCCCGCTATCCTCGCCACGGCCAAGTGTCCGGAACCAGTCAGCACCTCTGTGAATAATGTGGGGGATGTTGCACAGGGTTTCTACATTATTTACGATGGTAGGACGGCCCCAAAGCCCACTGACTTGAGGGAATGGAGGTTTTGCCCTTGGGTTTGCGCGCTTCCCTTCTAATGCATTTATTAGTGCCGTTTCTTCGCCGCAGATGTATCGACCCGCACTAGGGTGGACATACATCTCGAGAGAGAATTCAGAGCCTAGGATGTTTTTTCCCAGATAGTTTTTCTCATAGCATTCGGCAATTGCTTCCCGAAGTCGCTCAATCGAAACAACATATTCTCCGCGGATAAATATATATGCTATATCAGCGCCAAGGGTGTATGCAGAAAGAATCATTCCCTCTATAAGTTGATGCGGGTCGAATTCCATTAGCAAGCGGTCTTTGAAGGTGCCGGGCTCCATTTCGTCCGCATTACACACAAGATATTTATGCCCGGGCGTACAAGCATCTCCTTTTGGTACGAAGCTCCATTTCATCCCTGTCGGGAACCCTGCCCCTCCTCGCCCTCGGAGTTTAGAATCTTTAACGATTGACTCACAATCCTCTGGACTCAAGTCGGTTAGGGCCTTTTTTAATCCCTCATACCCCTCGTTAGCTTCATAAGTTGCTAGATTAATGGGTATAGGATCGTCCGCGATGTTGCGGGTAAGAACTCTCTCCATCAATAGTCCTCGCTTAGAAGGCTTTGACTGAACGTGGCTTCAATCTTAGCATCATCTAAGTTAGTTATTAATTCATCACCAACCATCATTACCGGCGCACGGTCGCAAGCACCAAGGCATGGCACAGGCAGCAGCGTATATTTGTTGTCGGCCGTTGTCTCGCCGTAACCTATGTTTAAAACTTTGCTTACTTTTTCCTTCGCGTCTTCGCAACCGCAAATCCAACAACTGACGCTATCGCAAAACAGTATCACCTTCTCGCCTACCGGCTTTCGATATATAAGATTGTAAAATGTCGCAATGCCCTCCAACTCATCCACTGACATTTCTAAGTGCTTTGATATCGCCGTAAGACACTCATCAGAAATCCAGCCTCTTTTAGATTGAACGATTTTTAGCGCATCGATTGCCGCGCCGGATTTGTAAGGCACATGTTCCAATTCAGCATCGATTGCTGCGGTTTCTTCGTTAGTTAGCACTGACGCTAGGTCGGTTTGTATGAGCGCTTCCATCATCGATCCACGTCCGCCATCACGAAGTCGATACTTGCAATAATCGCGATTAGGTCGGGAATCATCAAACCGTTGCTAATCAAGGGGATTTGCTGCAGGTGAGGAAAGGATGGGGTACGGATACGAGTGCGATACGAGTTAGTGCCGCCATCGCTAACCAAATGGTAGCTGTTTATTCCCTTCGTTGCCTCCAGCATCACAGAGGCTTCCCCTTGCGGAATTACCGGCCCCCAAGTCACGTTCAAAAAGTGATGTATTAGGGTTTCGATGTCTTGCATAGTCCGCTCTTTTGGGGGCGGCGTCGTTAGTGAATGATCGCTCTTGTATGGTCCAGCTGGCATGTTATCTATGCACTGCCGGATTATTCTTAAGCTTTGCCGCATTTCCTCAATTCTGACAACCGCGCGGTCGTAGCAGTCACCGTTTTCTGCTGTCGGCACTTCAAAGTCAAACTGATCGTACCCGCTGTTGTAGGGTCGAGTCTTGCGCAGATCCCAGTCACTGCCCGTTGCGCGCAATCCGGGCCCCGTTATCCCCCAATCAAGGGCTTCCGACTGCGTGTAGACCCCTACTCCTACAGTTCGATCCTTCAGTATTTTGTTCTGCATAGCCATCTTGTCATAGTGGTCTAGCCGAGCGGGCATCGAATCTATAAAGTCGCGAATTAACTTTTCCCATCCATTGGGAAGGTCTGCAGTCACCCCGCCGATTCGGAACCATGCCGGATGCATCCTTCCACCTGTAATGGCCTCTACAATACCGAAAAGCCTTTCCCTATCAGCGAACATATAAAATACGGGTGACATCTGTCCAACATCTTGAACAAAAGTACCATAAAACACGAGATGGCTCGAGATTCGGAAGAGCTCCGCCAGCATGATTCGGATCACTTTAGCTCGATCAGGAACCTTAATGCCCGCGAGTAATTCTACAGCCTGAACGTAGGCCAGGTTATTCATGACCCCTGCTAAGTAATCAATTCGGTCTGTGTATGGGATGTACGTATGCCACGTCTGTCGTTCGCCCATCTTTTCAGCACCGCGATGGTGGTACCCTATGTCTGGAACCGAGTCCTTTATCACCTCTCCATCCAGCTGAAGCGCGATCCGGAAGACGCCATGAACACTGGGATGATTGGGGCCTAGGTTGAGAAACATGTATTCATTGTCTTCGTCCTTAGTCTCCATGCCCCAGTCTTCTGGCCTGAACCGGAGCGCCTCTTGCTCCCGTTCAACGCGCTCGTCCCCCATTTCAAAAGGCCCCATCTCTGTCGCTCGCGCCGGATGATCCTTTCGTAGGGCATGCCCTTCCCAGGTTGGTGGCAAAAGGATTCGGAAGAGCGTGGGATGACCTTTGAAAACTACTCCAAACATATCCCAAGCTTCTCTTTCATACCAATTAGCGTTGGGCCAAACGTCGATGATCGAAGGCAGATTGAGATCTGATTCCTGGAGGGCAACTTTGATCCGCAGGTCATCATTTCTTTTGATTGACAATAATTGATAAACCACTGTGAAGTCTGCGGAAGGCTGATCACTGCGATGCACTCTGGTGCGTTCATCTATCCCAAACAGATCATAGAGCATGCAAAAGCGAGGCTTTAGGAATTTCATCACACCCACTAGCAGCTCGGCCTTGATCCAGAGCGTGGGTATGTCATCGGCACAAACCTGGACTACGAACGATTCTCTACCAAACTCATTATACAGAGCCTGCACAGCATAAGCGTTGTGATCTTTCGCGACAGGTGCTTCAGCTAGTAAGGTTTCCATGAAACTTTTATATGTCCTTAGGCTCTCTCAACTCGGTTGCAAGTATCCGATCAGGCGTAAGCTCGTCTCTTTTACTGATCTTGCTAGGCTTCACCACGGTCTGATCTCCTCCCACCCAGCTTAGTGGACGACGCTCCTGTCCTACGGCTTTCTGAAGCATGAGGAGCCCTTGCATGAATGCTTCTGGTCGGGGAGGGCAACCCGGGACATAAACGTCTACTGGGATGAATTTGTCCACGCCTTGAACCACTGAATAGATGTCGTACATTCCTCCCGAATTGGCGCAGGATCCCATGGATATAATCCAGCGAGGTTCAAGCAGCTGGTCATAAAGCCTTTTCACCACCGGAGCCATTTTCAGGAAGCATGTGCCGGAAATTACCATTAGATCGGCCTGCCGAGGGGTGGCTCGAATCACCTCAGCCCCAAAACGGGCTATGTCGTGCTTGCTGGTGAAGGCGGTAGCCATTTCCACGTAGCAGCAAGATAGTCCGAAGTTAAATGGCCACAATGAGTTAGACCTACCCCAAGCAATCAGGTCTTCGAGTTTGGCAAAAGCGACATTCCGCTGGACCTGCTCCTCGACAAAGTCTTGCTCGAAAGTTTCCCTCGGTTCATCAGGTTTGGTTAATGACCATCTCATGACTGACCTCTCTCTCTCTGTAGAGCCTCTGTTAACCCAGTCCGTTTCTTGGCACCCCAGTCCAACCCTCCGCTGAGCCAGCCATAAATAAGCGCAATCGCAAGCACTCCAATAAAGATCATCATGGATATATACCCTTGCCATCCCAACTCAAAGAAAGCTACTGCGTACGCAAAAATGAAAATAGCCTCTAGATCAAATATTACAAAAAACATTGCTACCAGGTAAAACTCGACTGAAATCTTAAGTTGCGCGCTTCCAACCGAAACGATTCCCGATTCATACGGGTCATTCGTGGCATCTACCCTTTTTCGCTGGCCCAAAAGCCACCCAACAAAAAGCATGGCAACGATTAAAAAGAGGACCAATGCGGCAAATAAGACCAATGGCCAGATTTCAGCGGGTTGATTAGGGGTCACAGGTTCTCCTCAACTTCATGTCAGAGAAAAAAGAACTGCCCGGTCCATGCCGCAACGGTTCTCGCGCCTTACATGTTGCCATCAGCAGATGACCGCCTTCTGAACTGTTCGCCTTGAAGGTCCTTTTTAAATGGCTCTCAATCGCAATGTTGTACTGCTTAATTGCTGATGCAGATCATTAATCAGCAAATTAATTTAATTGTGAACTTAAAGATTTAAGGAGCAGATTGAGTCGGTTGCAAAGATACCTATTTTTGTCAAGTTTATCAAGTTTTGCGAGTAATCTTTTTGCCTTTAAGAGCGGCGACAAGGCGGAGCTATTTTCGGCTCCGAGGGTTCACAAATGCGTCTGCCGAGTTTTTTTCATAAATCATAGGGAGGCTTCAATGAAACCCATTACTCACTCCGTCAATCAAGCATTCAAAATGTTGTTTGGGGAACGATGCGTCAAGCAGCTCTTCGTAAGTTTCTAAGTTTGCTCTGGCGATCGCTTCTATCTCGGTACCCAACGACCCAAGAAACTGAATTTCATATGCGTTAAAAAGAGTCCTTTGTTCGATTTTTTCTGCCTCCAATTCGAGAGTTTTCACTTCTTCTCTTAACAACAGTATGTCTTCTGAAAACAAACCGTCCACATTTTTCTTGAGATTCTGTCTTATCCGTCTCAAGGGCTGAACGATTTCTTCATTCCAGCCCTTGGTTGAGCTAATGATTTTCTCAACTTCATTCAATGAAATAGCTCTGCGATGTGATGCGAGCCACAGAAGATACAATACGATGTTAACGTTAGCCCCTGAAAAATCTTGAAAGGCAAGTAAACTTTCGCGAAACCCCTGATACGAATAAAATTTTAGAGAAAATAACCATAGCGGGGTATCCTCCGAATCTGTCATTATGGTACTCGGCAAATGATAGGCACGTGACTATAACAAGTTGTCTCCAAAATTCGTATTAGAAAAGATCCTATGGTTTCAACTTTCTCGGGGCCATAAAACTTTTCCTTTCTTCGCTACGGGAAAAAATATGGAAAATCGACAGAATCTGGTTGATTCACCGCGTCTAATTGTTTTTCTGGGCTCGATAATGGCAGTGGTGCCTTTCGCGGTCGATGCATACTTACCCGCCTTGTCACTTATTGCTGATCACTATGGAGTTGGACTTGTCGAAGTTAATCTGACAGTGAGCACTTACCTAATTGGCCATGCTCTGGGTACTTTTGTCGGTGGCGCACTATCCGATCAGCTAGGTCGAAAACCCCTGGGCAGTTTCGGCTTGCTCTTGTTCTCAGCATCAACTTTATTGATAGCACTTGCCGAGACAATCTTTCAGATTCAGGTGTATCGAATATTCCAAGCAATTGGCGGTGGTTTCGCTGCAGTGGTTTGTATGGCACAGGTGAGAGACTTTTATCCCAAAGATGAGATTCCGCAGCGCATGGCTTCTGTGATGATGGTGATGTTGGTTGCCCCTATGATTGCGCCGATGCTCGGCTTTTTTCTCTTGGGCTTCGGTTGGCGGGCAATCTTTGTGGTTTTGACGATCTATAGTTTATCTCTTTTGTGCGTGTTTCTATTGCGCATTCCCGAATCGGTACATAATTTGCCGGAGCGTTTTGAGATAAGAAGTCTTTTTTCAAATTATTGGAGGGTCGTCACGCATAAACGGAGCGGTCGCTATATGGCTTCTCGCTACACTCTCTTTAGCTCTCTTACATCAGGGGTATTTTTTGCATACCTCACCAACTCGATGGCTATCTTAACGCAATATTTTTCGTTAACCCAATTTCAGTTCTGCTTGGTCTTTGGGTTCGGCGGTTTTTGTGCCATGATGGGCACCGTGCTCTCAAAACGACTGATGCTGAGCATGGCGCCAATGAGGATTGCAAGCTATGGCAACTGTATTCACATTGCGCTTTTACTCGTTGTTTGGATCTTATCACTAACAGAACAATTGGGACTCAGCGGGGTCTTGGTTACGCTGTTTATCTGTGTGTCAGTGGCGGGGGGTATAAGAACTACAGTCGCAGGAGTTTACATGACCTTTTTTGATCGCCTAAGTGGCGCTGCCGCATCCCTTCACTCGACTGTTATTTTTTTGTTTGGCGGTTTCATAGGAGCATTGGCCGCAATGTTGTCAAAAGGATCACTGATGCCCATTTTTGGCATAATGTTTTTGACGAGCCTTGCAGCCCGAGCAGTCCTTTGGAATATGAGGCTGGATAACTGACGCAATTATTCAGTCCGTGTGTCGCTCATAATAATTATCCCAAACCTCTGAACTAATACCATTAGAGTTAATGATATCTCGGTACAGGTATGCACTGGGTCTCGGTGCACGTTTAAACTCATTTTCGTATTCGGTTCTGATCAGGCCGAAGCGAGCTGAAAAGCCCTCTGCCCACTCAAAGTTGTCGATGAAAGACCAGTGCATATAGCCTCTGACATCCGCTCCTGCATGATTTATTGCATTCCATATCTCTCGAATGTGGGTCACAAGGAATTGCTGCCTTCTTTTGTCATCGTCCTGCTCGTCAGCCAACCCATTCTCCAAAACATAGATCGGTTTTCCATAGCGCTCGTGTGTTGCGGCCAAAACTTGGAAGAAACCATGCGGATAGATTGCCCAGTCTAGATCACTTCGAACCTCATCTGGTAGCCTTGGGTCATAAAAATGGATCGTGGGATTTGCCAGGTCGAAAAGTTTTGATTCAACATAAAAGCGACCGTAGTAGTTTA
>CACEBC010000008.1 GCA_902557735.1 Porticoccaceae bacterium | reverse complement strand
GCCTAGCGCCACTTTGAATGTGTTTTTCGGCTGAACGTATATCGCTGAATGCACCGCTGCATTCCAGCACCACATCTACCTCAAGATCGCGCCAAGGCAAAGCCAATAGGTCTTCACCCTCCAGAAGGTCGATAGAATCTCCATTGATGTGGAGACTCTGGTCTTCTATGGTTACTGTTCCGGGAAACCGACCATGAGTGGAATCATAGCGGGTTAGATACGCGATTGTTTTAGCATCTGCAGGTTCGTTGATGGCAACAACTTCAAGCACTTCTCGCACTCCCGATTCATAAACAGCCCGCAACACCGACCTACCGATTCGACCATAACCATTGATTGCAACGCGCAACACTAATCGATCACCTCTAGCACAGTCCGAACGACATTGTCTATTGTGAACCCAAAAGTCTGCATCAGCTCGTCTCCCGGCGCAGACTGTCCGTAACTTCGCATTCCCACCACTCGACCATCAAGTCCAACATACTTCCGCCAGTAATCCGCATGCAGAGCCTCAACTGCGACCCTAGCGCGCTGGGTAGACGGCAAAACATTCTCACGATATATTTCATCTTGCGCGTCAAACAATTCGGCACAAGGCATAGAGACAACTCTTATCTGAATTCCTTTTTCACTTAAAGCACTTGCGGCCTCGATAGCCAAACCGACTTCTGAACCAGTGGCAATGACGATTGCTCGTGGTTTAGAACAGTCCCGTAAAATATAACCTCCGCGCTGGATATTCATAACCTGCTCATTCGTTCGTGCGATTGGCATCAACGCCTGCCGACTGAAGACCAATGCACTGGGACCATTTTTTCTTTCAATGGCGCTCTTCCAACTGACGGCTGATTCAACCGTGTCACAAGGTCGCCATGTGCGCAGATTAGGGGTTGCTCGAAGAGCTACTAACTGCTCTATTGGCTGATGTGTGGGGCCATCTTCACCCAAACCAATCGAATCGTGTGTGTAAACAAAAATACTTTGCACCCCCATAAGCGCCGCCATACGAACAGCATTACGCGCGTAATCCATAAATGTCAAAAATGTGGCCCCATAATTAATAAAACCGCCATGAAGCGCGATCCCATTCATAATCGCACTCATACCAAATTCGCGCACGCCATAGTATATATAGTTGCCATTGCTATCATCAGTAACAATGGGTTGTGAACCCGACCATATTGATAAGTTTGAGCCAGCGAGGTCAGCTGAGCCTCCTAAAAGTTCTGGTAATAATGGCCCAAATGCATTGAGGCAGTTCTGAGATGCCTTCCGAGAGGCTATTTTTTGCATGGATTGCTGACACTCCAGTATGAAAGCGTTTGCTGTTTCGACAAAATTGACGGGGAGCTCTCGTGCAAGCCGACGCCCGAATTCCTCGGCTAATTCAGGATACGCTTTCTTGTATTTTTCGAAACGAGAACCCCAGTCTTTCTGGCTAGTCATACCGCGTTTTTTTGCGTCCCATCCTTCATATATCGCTTTAGGCATATCAAATGGTGCATGCGTCCACTTCAATTTTTCCCTAACTAGGACTATCTCCTGATCTCCAAGTGGCGAACCATGACAATCTTCCTTTCCTTGCTTGTTAGGAGACCCAAAACCAATGATAGTTTTGCAACATATCAGTGTTGGTCGATCTGTCTCCCGTCGCGCTTTTGCAATGGCGGCGCTAATCTCACCGCTATCGTGTCCGTCCACTTTAGATATTACTTGCCATCCATATGATTCAAATCTGGCAGGGGTGTCATCAGTAAACCACCTGTCCACCTCACCATCAATCGATATCCCATTGTCATCATAAAAAGCAATCAGTTTTCCCAGCCGCAAGGTACCTGCGAGAGAGCATACTTCGTGAGAAATGCCTTCCATCAAACAACCATCTCCCAGAAACGCGTAAGTGTAATGGTCCACAATATAAAAATCTGGCCTATTAAACTGTGCGGCAAGAACCTTTTCGGCGAGTGCCATTCCAACAGCATTGGCTATGCCCTGACCCAAGGGACCCGTTGTAGTTTCAACACCCGGCGCATATCCATATTCGGGATGTCCCGGGGTTTTGGAGCTTAGCTGACGGAAATCTTTCAAGTCATCTATGGACACGTCATACCCACTCAAATGTAACAAAGCATAAAGTAACATTGAGCCATGCCCATTTGATAAGACAAAACGATCCCTATCAAACCAATTGGGGTCATTGGGATTATGCTTGAGATAATCGTTCCATAAAACTTCAGCAATATCCGCCATCCCCATTGGCGCGCCGGGATGGCCACTTTTAGCTCTTTGCACCGCATCCATGCTTAGGGCTCTTACCGCATTCGCAAGATGTCTTCTTGAGGCCATCTTTCCGCACTCCTTACTGAGAATTTAAACGCGCGTATTGTCTCTCAGTAAAACCAGCCAGTAAACTGATATTCACAAGGCATCACTATCTCGGTGCATATACCAGAAAAAATCCGTAAAAAGTGGTTGCTTGATAAAACGATATTCTTGTTCGAAGAATCGATTGTGGTAAAATCAGAGACGGAGCGAGTGCGCTATTTTCACCTTTTAAAACTCAATTAAAAAAACCTCGCCTACGAGTATTGGCCGCCGAATACCAATTTGCGCTCAACTTACTCGCGTAGACCAGAGGACACAGCATGTCAAATTACACCATCTTCACCTCAGAATCAGTATCAGAAGGACATCCGGACAAATTGGCCGATCAAATCTCGGACGCCGTGTTAGATGCTATGATATTAGATGATCCACATTCTCGCGTTGCAGTGGAGACATTGGTCAAGACCGGAATGGTGGTTTTGGCAGGTGAAGTCAGAACTAACACCTACGTTGACCTCGAAAAGCTGGTGCGCCGAGTTGTAACGGATATAGGATATGACAGCTCCGAGGTCGGTTTTGATGGCAACACATGTGCAGTTTTGAACGCGATTGGCCAACAATCCTGCAATATAGCAATAGGAGTCGATGAAACCAAAGAAAAAGATTTGGGAGCTGGCGACCAAGGCCTGATGTTCGGTTTTGCCAGCAACGAAACTGAAGTGCTGATGCCAGCCCCTATTTTTTACGCTCACCGATTAATGGAAATGCAAGCCAAACTCCGCAAAAACGGCACACTACCTTGGCTTTATCCTGACGCTAAAAGCCAGCTGACCTTGAGATATGAAAACGGTGCTCCCATTGCTATTGATGCAGTTGTTTTATCCACACAACACTCAAAATCCATTTCTTTAAGTGACCTGCAAGAAGCAGTTCGCTATGAAATAATTGAAAAGGTTTTACCTACGGATTGGCTGCATTCCGAAACTAAGTACCATATTAATCCGACAGGGGAATTTACAATCGGCGGGCCAATGGGCGACTGTGGCGTTACAGGTCGAAAAATAATTGTCGACACCTATGGCGGCATGGCTCACCATGGTGGCGGCGCGTTTTCAGGAAAAGACCCAACAAAAGTTGATCGATCAGCCGCATATGCCGGTCGTTATGTGGCAAAAAACGTGGTGGCCGCTGGCTTGGCTGATCGTTGTGAGCTTCAAATATCCTATGCGATAGGAGTGTCGCATCCGACATCGATAAGTGTGGATACCTTCGGAACAGGGAAACTACCGAATCATGAGATTTCCAATTTGATTAGAGAGCATTTCGACTTGAGCCCAAACGGCATAATACATATGCTTGACTTGCGGAGACCAATATATCGCGAGACTGCCTCCTATGGTCACTTCGGACGTGAAAAACACGCTTTTAGTTGGGAGAGGACTGACCGCGCGGCAATTTTAAAAAGATCGCTTTGATAAGTTTCCAACACTAAAAAACATGCGTATAACACATTATTAGTTCTAAAAGGAAAAAGTATGGTCGCTAAAATCGCACGAATCGATGATAATATGAAGTCTCCTGACTTCAAGGTGGCCGACATTAGTTTGGCAGAATTCGGCAGGAAAGAGATAGCTATTGCTGAGAGCGAGATGCCAGCTCTAATGGCGATTCGAGAAAAATATAAGGTAAATCAACCTCTCGCTGGTGCTCGAATCTTAGGCTGTATACACATGACAATACAGACTGCCGTACTTATAGAAACATTGGAATGTTTGGGTGCACAAGTCCGCTGGACCTCATGCAACATTTTTTCGACTCAAGATCACGCTGCGGCGGCGGTGGCTGCGAATGGGACACCAGTTTTTGCCTGGAAAGGCGAAACGGAGGAAGAATATGAATGGTGTTTAGAGCAACAAATCCTCAAAAATGGGGTTCCGTGGGACGCAAATATGGTTCTAGATGATGGGGGAGATCTAACCGCGATGCTTCATGACAAGTTTCCGCAAGTGCTCGATTCTGTGCATGGAATAACAGAGGAAACTACCACTGGAGTTCATAGGCTGGAAGAGATGCTGGCCTCAGGTCAACTTCGAGTTCCAGCCATCAATGTAAATGATTCAATAACCAAGTCAAAAAATGACAACAAATACGGGTGCCGTCATAGCCTCAATGATGCCATAAAGAGGGCAACCGACCACTTACTTGCCGGTAAAAAGGCTCTGGTAATAGGTTACGGTGACGTTGGCAAAGGGTCAGCCCAATCTTTGCGGCAGGAAGGTATGATTGTAAAAGTAACGGAAATTGACCCGATATGCGCCATGCAGGCATGCATGGATGGTTTTGAAGTGGTCTCGACTTATGTGGACGGCCAACCAAGCAAAGGAGTAGACATAGCGATGCTTCGCTCTACTGACCTTTTAGTGACAACTACAGGCAACTTTAATGTTGTGTGCTCAGCAGTCTTATCAGAATTAAAAATAGGATGCGTAGTTTGTAATATTGGTCACTTCGACAATGAAATTGATACAAACTATATGCGACAGCACTGGGATTGGGAGGAAATCAAACCTCAAGTTCACAAAATCTTTAGAAATAGAGCGGAAGACGACCATTTGCTGCTTCTGGCGGAAGGAAGGCTTGTAAACCTCGGGAACGCAACCGGACATCCGAGTCGAATCATGGACGGTTCATTCGCGAATCAAGTGCTTGCGCAGATAGAGTTATTTAGCAAACAGTTTGCATCTCAGGATGAAGAAACAAGAAAGAAACTTCTGCGCGTTGAGGTGCTGCCCAAAGATTTGGATGAGGAAGTTGCCGCACATATGGTTCGAGGATTCGGCGGTGTAATAACTAGATTAACTCAAGATCAGGCAGACTATATTAACGTTCCAATAGAAGGACCCTTCAAAAAAGAAACATATAAATATTAAGCTCCCTCAAATGCTGGAATCTGCTGTTCGTCGGCCGTTCGACTGACTTTAAAAATCAGCCCCGCGGGTCCATTGGGCACAAATAGATGCGAATACCACGAATCTTTGTTGATAATGTTCTTGAAGAGAACACCGAAGTGAGTTTGGATATCACGCAGACACACTATTTACGGAATGTACTAAAACTTAATTGCTCCGACTCAGTGGTGTTATTCAATGGCAAAGGAGGCGAATACTCAGGAACATTAGTGGCATCCACAAAAAGCTCATTAATCGTGAGGTTAGGTAAATTAGATCCGAAAGATCGAGAATCGCCATTACGAACTCACTTGGGCATAGGGGTATCGCGAGGAGAGCGAATGAATTATGCGATTCAAAAAGCCACGGAACTGGGTGTGAGCAGAATTACGCCTCTCATGACAGCGCGTTGCGAGGTAAAGTTGTCACAAACCCGCAGAATTACGAAGGTTGGCCAATGGCAGAGAGTGGTAATCAATGCTTGTCAACAATCTAGACGCACGAGAGTCCCGGTTGTAGGCTCGATTATCGATCTAGATAAATGGTGCCAAGAGTCATGCTCCCCCGCCAAATTTATTTTAGATGTGGAAGGAAATGAACTCGCTGACTCCATCCCAGCGAAAGTTGAGGACGCAGCTATTTTAGCCGGTCCAGAGGGCGGATTCGAACAGGGAGAAATCAGCACTGCGGTACACTCTGGTTTCCAACGCTGGCGGCTTGGGCCGCGTGTTCTTCGCGCTGAAACCGCTCCTCTAGTTGCCCTAAGCATCCTTCAATCGGCGCACGGAGACATTCCATAAATGTCCGTAGGCAAAAAGTTGTTTTCAAAGACCATCGGTTGTGTCTTTCTGCTTGTGGCAACAACCGGCGGTTGCTCGACTAAAAAAAATATTCAGGGAACCATATTATCCGCAAGCGGCACAATATTCTGTGATGGTCTTATAAGAGGAACTGGTCTTCACATAGACAAATCCACTCGCAATCATTCTATTATAATCACTGCAGCCCATGTGCTATATGATGATTCATCGGAAAAATTATTTGAGAAATGCAGCTATCGGCCCAACAACATGCGCCTGCAAGCAGTTTCATTCGCTGAACTATCAAAACATGGCTACTCTCCTCATGATCGGAATAAAATAAAGCAAAGCGAGACCGACATAGTGTTTGTCGCGCTAACTCGAAAACTACATCAACCTGTTTTCCATCTGTCTGAAAAACCGCCCAATTTTGAAGACGTGAGATCCTCTGAAGGTTTAAGAGTAATCGCTTACGACAGCATCAAAAACCAAATCGAAATTTCCGCAGAATGTGGATTCGTCAAAGGTACAAGTTTTATTAGTAACTTATTGATATTCCATAATTGTCCAACTGGACCTGGCTCCTCTGGAGGACCACTCTTTGTTACTAATCAGCTCAAGTTTGTCGGGATACATGGGGGAACATTGCTCATCCACAAAGAGAATTTGACCTCTGAAAAGACCGAAAACATATCTCGTTTGCGTCAGGGTAGAATAATAGATGAATACGTATTAGCAGTGTTTGAACAATTCAGGTCTGGGTTGCTCTGATATTGACTCTTACATGTCTTCCCATGGATTTATAGCATCGAATAAAACATCTTTTGAAAAACCAGGAATGCACACTCCCTCTGGCGTCAAAGAAATCTCCTTCTCATCTATTAGAGGCTCCCCAAAACGATAGATTACATCAAGCTCTGCAAAATCTGCCCTTATTGAATACGCCTCTGCTTTGCAACGGGTCCTTTCGCGGAGCAAAAGATACCTATCAAACTTCTCTTTGTGACGGCTCCTCAACATTGAATTCAATCTGATAGGGGAGAGAACAACCGCCGTAGCATTATTCCCACCAAAACCCTTAGAGTTTATAAATGCAACGTGCATCTGACGATCATTAACGTCAACATCTTGCAATGGGAAAATTGCGCGTTCCTGAAAAACATCAGGAGCTACTTCTTTGATTGTCTTTATGCCCGGTATGATATGGTATCTGAAAGTTCCCAATGCAGAGATAAGTTGATCCCCGCTAGCTGCGGATAGAGAATGTCCAACAAAAGATTTGGTGGCTGTAACTGGCCAGTCAAAAAGATCAAATGTCCGCGCAATACGATCTATTAATTCAGACTCAGTACGTCTATTTGCTGGAGTGCTTGACCCATGGGCATGGACAAAACTGTGATTTCTCACACTAGTCTCTCCGACGATTCGAGTTGCCGCGGCAACTGCCTTCGAAAACGAAATGTAGTTACCGATACCCGGCGCCGATACAGACTTTTTAATACCGTCCGCATTTATAAAAACTTCAGGCACGGCTCCAAAAACGTCTGCCCCTAATTCTATCGCCAATTCGTCATCCATCAGGACCAAATATTGTGTAGATTCAGACAACACAAAACCACAATTCTCAGCAAACGGTCTGCTGGCAAATCGATGATTTGGGACGTTAGCACCATCCAATTTACACAAAGTATCATCGCTTGCTAATGCTCCCATATTTGCGAATCCTTCCGATATCTCGGGTGTTACTCCCGCTTCTGCATTACCAACAATCGCAACACGTCTTCGACCGCTTCGAATATCTCGCACGGCGGCTTGCAAAACATAGAGGAACGTCGCGCATGCTCCGGTAGTGGCCTCGGTATGACCCACACTGCCCAGCACATAAGCATTAATAAAATCTGCCGGCATCGTATTCAGCCCGAGAGGCAGCTGCTTGGCTGTCGTTCGATTCCCTCGCAGTCTAGATTGCAATAAGCCACCAAATCCCTCTTCGGTTATCTGACTAAGAGCGCTTGAAGAATATACTCCAACCTCATCAGGTCGGACATTATCCAAAATTTCTTTCCAATCCAGCCCCGTGGAATGAAGTGCATCACTGGCACCCAATATCGCCATCTGAAGGCCTCGCGGATGAAAGCGAGAATTGTAATGGTGTGCAGGTTTAAAACCGGTGGGCAGTTGCCCCGCAGCCTTCGATACCAACTCATGGTAAGACTCTACCAAGAAACCGGAGGTGTTTTTTGTTCGAACTTGCACTTTGCCATCCAACAGCTCATCAACTATCCATCCGTCAGGCAAATGGTTTGGCAAATCTTTTTTTTGCAAAGCGAAAGTGATTTCGTCATCGTTTTGTGAGCTAATCTCTACTTTTTTGTGTTCGACCACCTTATCTGGATTAAACAATTCGATTTTTCTGACCATGGTGCCATCTAAAATAGCCGTCCGATAACATCGCGCTACTTCTTTTGCTGTCAGGCTTTTACCTTCGAAATTCGAGTACTGATCGCCATTCCGCTTAACCAAACCCATAAGGCAACCAAGACCAGCAAGTGTTTTTTCTTGCTCCGCTTCAGTAAGTGACTCGAGAATCATTCTTCTGAACGACTGGAAAGATGAGCTGCGGCCAGCCGCATTGTAACCTCCAAACCCTACAATGACGGGTAGTGGCTTTCCCATTTAACACTCCGACATAAAGACGCACAATTAAATGCGCAGTTTATAGGAAACTATTCCAATAAACTTGACTAAAAACTAGTAAACATTACTTTTAATTGATTTCGAGGTTTCATTCCTTTCTTCAGCTTGCAACAATATTGTCCAACATGACATTGCAACTTCTTAGTTTTTGCTTCTCCGACGAAAATATCGCCTCCATCATAATTGTTTAGCGAGAATTTTAAGACAAAACATTAAATTATGAGTTCAGTTTTGGAATCCTGTTAGCTGTGCGGTTCATCATAAAGAAAAAAGCCTCGAGGAGTATTGCAAATCGCCCGCCATACACATACGGCTTTATCACTATAATATGATGAAGCCAAACCAAATTGCTCATATTGCCATATCGAACTTCTACCGGTTGATTAGTTGCCACAACATTACCCGTTAAGCTTGTGCCAACTCTTTTACTCTATTTTTTAAAATAATTTGACGCCTTTTACGCCACTGACGGACGCGATTTTAGAAGTTAGAGATGCGTCTAAAGGTCCTTCGACATCAACGATGTTATACGCTATCTCATCTCTACTTTTGTTGACCATATCAATAACATTTAAACCATCGTCGGCCAAAATGCCCAAGACGTTCCCAAGCACTTTTGGGACATTGCGGTTGCTGAACGTAATTCTGTTTTCTGCCCTTCTTACTAATTTTGTAGAGGGAAAATTCACCGAGTTCACTATGTTACCGTTTTCTAGGAAATCCATTAATTGCGAGACTGCCATAACTGCGCAGTTCTCCTCAGCCTCGGCAGTGCTTGCTCCAATGTGAGGCATTAAAAGCGCATTCTCTCGGCCCAAAAGTTTGGGATCAGGGAAATCGGTCACATAACCAGCTAAACTACCATTATCTAGCGCCTCCAAAATGGCATTGAGACAAACTACCTCTTCTCTCGCAAAATTAAGAATTTTTGTTGTGGGCTTGATCAGAGATAAAACGGACGCGTTGACAAGTTGGTGTGTTTCCGGAATGGCGGGTACATGCAAAGTGAGAAAGTCGGCACGTCCCAGCAATATCTCTAAATTATCGATTCGTTCAACATTGCTCGATAACTGCCAGGCTGCCTCAACAGAAATTGCTGGATCATGTCCGATCACCTCCATTCCCAGATCCAAGGCAAGGTTAGCTATCATTGATCCAATTGCGCCCAGACCTACTACTCCGAGTGTCTTTCCACGAATCTCGACACCAGCAAAACGTTTTTTTTCTTTCTCCAGATGCTTTCCCAGTTGGATACTGTCATCAATATGTGTCAGCTCCTGGACATAGTTCATACCACCATATATGTTTCTTGAGGCCATCATTAATGCACCTACCACAAGCTCCTTGACCGCATTGGCATTGGCCCCTGGAGTATTAAACACTACTATTCCATTATCCGTATATCTATCGACTGGAAGATTATTGATGCCGGCACCCGCCCTGGCTACAGCCAACAAACTTGCCGGAATAACTTCATCGTGAAGTTTTTGACTTCTTAGAAGGATTGCGTCTGGCTGGTCGCAATCAGCTGAAACATCATAGAGATCTCTAGGAAAACGACTTAAACCTTTCGGAGAGATAGAGTTGTAAGTACGAATTTTATGCATAATAGTCCAACCCGTTATTCATTTACAATGCCGTAAGCCCAGCGAACCCATTCCATCAGCAACTCTAAGTCATGGCGCTCAATTGTTGCACCGCACCAGATTCTCAGCCCAGGCGGTGCATCTCGATAAGAGCCGATGTCGAAAGCAACTCCCTCCTGTTCCAAGAGATTCACAATATTTGATATTTTCTGAGCATCTAAGTCGAGCGTTAAGCATACGCTGGTGCTGGAAATTGTTTTTTCATCCTTGGCTAAAAAGCTAACCCAAGGGTTTTCACGAACAAATGTTTTTATTATGCTTAAATTTTCTTTCGATTTGCTGATTACAGCATTCAAACCACCAAGTGCTTCCACCCAATCGAGCGAATCTAAATAATCGGCCACACAGAGCATAGAAGGTGTATTAATGGTGGCACCCTTGAAAATCCCTTCGTTTATTTCATTTCCCTTTTTTAAACGAAAGATTTTTGGCATGGGCCAAGGTGGGGTGTATGTTTGCAGACGTTTAACGGCTCTCGGGCTCAGTATTAACATGCCATGGGCACCTTCTCCCCCGAGGACCTTTTGCCAACTGAATGTAATCACATCCAACTTTTCCCAACACATCGGCATAGCAAAGATGGCTGATGTGGCGTCACAGATTGTCAAGCCTGTTCGGCTGTCACTGATCCAATCAGCGTTTGGGACGCAAACTCCCGAAGTAGTTCCATTCCAAGTGAATATGACATCATGCGCTGGATTGGCCTTCCCCAAGTCTGGGATTTCGCCATAGTCCGCTAGAAAACTTGATACATCATCTAATCGAAGTTGATTCGAGATATCGTTCAGCCAATCCCTACCAAAAGATTCCCAAGCAAAAACATCTACTGGGAGTGCACCCAAAGTAGACCACATAATCATTTCCATTGCACCGGTGTCTGAAGCTGGAACAATACCCACTCGGTAGTCGTTTGGGAGTCCCAATATTTCCGAAGTCCTCCGACACGCGAGATGAAGAGCTGCCTGCCCAATACTGGACCGATGGGACCTACCCAAAGTTGACAACTCGAGATTTCTCACATCATAACCGGGTCTCTTCGAACAGGGGCCAGAGGAGAAATTCGGGTTTCGAGGTTTTAATGTTGGTCGCATTTTATTAAAGGAAAAACCTCGTAAAAAATATTAGGTAGTACTAGGCACTATCACACGAATCTTGGAGGAGCTTTTGCAGACATAGGGTATAACCAACGGCTAATAGTTGGCGGCTATCTTTTTCCTAATCGCTCCTTCTCAATTAGAAAATTGGCTACTTTTAACATGTTGACAAAACCTCCGCTCAGGCGAGTGGTCACTCGGTATTTTCCGTTTATAACCAATTCCGGTGTGCCTTTAGTTCGATAGCCACGCACACGCGCCTGACCTTGGTTGACCATACTCTTAACGCCAAAAGAATTAAAGACTTGTTCAAACCGCTTCTCGTCAACACCGCTTGCAGAGAAAATCTCCCGCAAATCCTCTTCCGACTTTACATCGCTCTTTCTTATATGAATAGCTTCAAAGATTGACTCATGAACCGAGTCGACGACCTCAAGGACTAGAGCAGTGTTATAAGCTTTGGCATAATTTTCTAACGAAGGATTCCAAACCACATGCGTCCGACGAAAATCGACATCCTCGTCCAAATTCTGGCTCCAATCATGGATCATTTCCTGAAAATTATAACAATGCCCACAGTGATAAGAAAAAAGTTCATTAACTTCAATTTTACTCGAATCAGTCGTCCTAACTGTCTGAGGTAGCAACTCATAGTGGACATTTAACTGAAATTGCGCCTCTGTCTCGCAGCATCCGAGCACTGGGAAAAAGCATAGTGCTATCAAAAGCCTCGGAAACAATGTCATTTTTCAAGCCCTCTTGTCGATAATATTTTAGTCGAGGCCAGCAATGTAGTTAGCCACCGCTTTAATCTCATCATCACTCAGGTATTCCGCAACGCCTTGCATTATTTTAGCATTTCCTCCGCTCCTGCGTTCTCCTCTTCGATAGGCTAGCAATTGTTTCTCAACGTAGTCTGCATGTTGTCCGCTCAGAGCAGGGTATCCTGCAGGACCGTTGCCTGCACCAGATGGCGCGTGACAACCCGAACATGCGGCAACACCACTTTTTAAGTTACCTGCACGATATATCCGCTCTCCTAATGCCAAAGCTTCAGACGGATCGCTTACGTTCACAAGTTTAATTTCGTCGGCACCCGATAATGAGCGCTTTTGTTTCTGATAGTATGCCGCCATATCCCAGAGATCCTGCTCCGTCGATGCGTCTAACAACCCCGTCATTTCAACAATGACCCGCTCTTTGTTCTTTATATGGAGCAACTGCTGGAACAAATATTTTTCACCAAGTCCTGCAAGCTTGGGCCACACAGGCACCATGCTGTTTCCGTCACTACCATGGCAACTGGCACAGGCAGCCACCTTGGTGGACCCAGCTTCGGGATCGCCTTTTGCATATGCTTGAAGTGCGATACAAAATATGATTAGCAGAACACTGATGCGCATTTAGGTCATCCTTATATGAACCATTTTCTATGAAGTAATGTGAAAGATTTCATTTCTATGGGTTAATGTGAACCATTTTCTGCAGAGTACTGTGAAAAATTAAAATTCTATGGGTTAATAGGCAACTATATAGATGCAATATTATACACCATAATTTACATGCTCTTAAGCTTTAAAGGCGCTTTTTTATGTATATGCCTATAGTGAACTTTGGCGCAGCGAAGTTTAGTGTGAGCGCTCCGTCATTTCAACAATGCCCTGATGATAATGGCGCAGAGATCGCCTTCGTTGGCAGATCAAACTCCGGCAAGTCAAGTGCTATCAACACGTTAACTGGAATTAAGGGGTTAGCCCGAACCAGTAAAACGCCGGGAAGAACGCAGCACATTAACTTTTTTACGATTGAGCCTCATAAAAAGCTCGTTGATCTCCCAGGTTATGGATTTGCGAAGGTATCAAAAGCACAAAAAAAGAAATGGGACCAACACTTGACGGCATATCTGGAATGCAGAAACTGTCTAGTTGGACTTGTTCTACTAATGGATATTCGACACGTATTGCTGAACTATGACAGACAAATGCTGATTTGGGCTAAATCCGTTTCTTTACCCGTCCACATACTTTTAACAAAGTCCGATAAATTGAGCCGAATGCGGTGCAAAGAGATCCTGATCAGTACACAACAACAGGCAAGTATAATTGACCCAGACAGCAGCCTCTTCTCCTCACAAGTATTTTCCGCCAAAAAAAACATCGGCATAGATCAGCTCAGGCGAACCCTAAGTTTATGGTTTACTTGAGTCCGGATAGTTAAGGTTTCAAATGGACGTGCAATTCACGGGATCCCATGCCGGCGAAAAAAACGCTGATAAAAACTTATCAGGGCGGGCTGCGTAGCGCTTTAGATTTGCACATGTAAGATCGCGGGGAGATTGTGATTATTCTTTATGTACGCCTTATAAGACGCGTTTAATTCAATTAGTTCCAGTATTGGCATATTAAATTTAAGCTGAGAAGAAACTGCTAGATGTGATTGAATGATCCGGTTCACTAGTGGGCCTCGTTCCAATTGCTGCCGACGCCAACATCAACCAGCATTGGTATGTCGAGCTCCACGGCTGTTTCCATACAGCGTTTCAAACCTGCCGTGACAAGATCAACCTCGGAATTTGGTACTTCAAGCACAAGCTCATCATGCACTTGTAAAGTAATACGACTACTTAATCTTTCGGAACAGAGCCAATCGTCGGTGGCAAGCATGGCGATTTTAATGATATCTGCTGCAGTACCTTGCATGGGAGCATTGATTGCCGTTCTCTCCGCCGCTTGCCGGCGAGCTCTGTTGCTGGAGTTAATCTCTGGTAGATATAACCTCCGACCATATACAGTCTCCACAAAGCCCTTCGTAGCAGCTTGCTTACGAATTTTGTCCATATAATCTTTGACACCTGGGTAACGCTTGAAATATCTTGCGATGTAGCCTTTGGCCTCTGAAACAGTGATAGACAACTGCCTGGCTAACCCAAACGCGGACATACCATAGATTAGGCCAAAGTTAATTGCCTTCGCACTTCTGCGCTGTTGAGCGGTTACATCATCGCTATCCAAATCAAAAACCTCAGAAGCTGTTCGAAGATGGACATCTGAACCACTCAAAAATGCATCCGTCAAGCCTGGATCTTTAGATAAATGTGCCATTATTCGAAGTTCGATTTGTGAATAATCTGCCGCTACAATCTTGTGTCCGGGAGATGATATAAAAGCCTCACGAATTCGCCTACCCTCCTTCGTTTTTATGGGGATATTTTGTAGGTTAGGGTTTGAAGATGACAATCTGCCAGTAGCTGTGCCAGCCTGATGATAGGAGGTGTGAACACGACCCGACTCTGGGTCAATCATATTGGGAAGTTTATCTGTATATGTTGATTTGAGTTTGGCCAATCCTCTATGCTCCAAAAGTATAACAGGTAAGGGGTAATCTATAGCCAAATCTTGCAAGACCTCTTCTTTAGTCGATGGAACACCTTTTGAGGTTTTTTTACGAATTGGTAGTTTCAATTTGTCGAACAAAATATTGCTAAGTTGTTTTGGAGACGCCAGATTGAACCGCTCGCCAGCCAGAACAAAAGCCTCCTCTTCGAGGTCTTTAAGCCTATCGGCAATTTGTCCGCTTTGAGTTTTGAGAAGGCCGGCATCCAGCAAAGCTCCGGTCCGCTCAATCTTTGACAGCACCGAGATGAGTGGTGACTCTATTTCCCTTAAAAGGCGAGCTTTTTCTCGGTATTGTTCCAGTAATGGGTTCAATACAGAATGCAGCCTAAGCGCCACATCCGCGTCCTCGGCGGCATAATGAGCCGCGGTGTCTAGTGGGACTTGATTGAATGTTATTTGGGAAGCTCCTTTGCCAGCAACATTCTCGAATGAGGTTGTCTTTATAGCCAGATAGTGATCTGCTAGACTTGTTAAATCATGTTTAGTGGCGGTTGAATTTATGACGTAGGATTGCAACATGGTATCGTGCAACACGCCTCTTAAGTGAACACCATGCTGGGCTAGCACGTTGATGTCATATTTTAAATTTTGTCCAACTTTAGTCAAAAGGGGATCTTCCAGTAGCGGTTTAAGTGATTTAAGGACTACATTCATGGGAATCTGATCAGGCGCTCCTATATAATCGTGGGCAAACGGAATATATGCTGCTTCACCTGGGTTTACGGCTAACGAAATACCTACCAACTTGGCGCTCATGTAATTGAGGCTTGTCGTTTCGGTGTCCAACGCGAATAAAGTTTTTTCTCTTAATTTTTCTATCCACTCATGGAGTTGTTCTTCCTCGGTTATCAACCGATAATTGGAGTTGAATTCGCGGACGCTTTGATTAGATGCGGGTTCATTAACTAATTTGTTTATCAGTGTTGCTTTCGGAGGGGCTTCAGAGAGGGAGGCGAAGAGTGACCCAGATGTTCTTAACTCAGCTAATAAACTATTGAATTCGAACTTTTCAAATAAAGTTGTCAGAACATCAATTTGGAGCGGAGCATTGCGTAGCTCCCCCGCATCAATGGGTAAATTAACGTCGGTTTTTATTGTTGCCAAGTCATACGATAAGAAAGCTTGGTTCTCATGCGAACCCAGTTTTGCTGCAAGGCTTTTCGAGCCCCGAATATTCAGTTCAACTACCTGGCCTAGGTTTGCGTAAATCTGAGATAGATTTCCCAGCTGTTTGATTAACTCGACAGCGGTTTTTTTTCCTATGCCTGGAACTCCCGGAATATTGTCACTCTTGTCGCCCATCAACGCAAGGTAGTCGATGATGAACTGGGGCGGAATCCCAAACTTTTCAGTTACACCCGCGACATCGAGCTCGCTGCGATCCATGGTGTTTACTAGCGTTACATAGTCGTTGACGAGTTGAGCCATATCTTTGTCGCCAGTGGAGATAATTACGTGTCTTCCCATTTCAGTTGCCTGCTTCGCGAGCGTCCCAATCACATCATCTGCTTCGACGCCAGGAACCATCAGTAGAGCGAAGCCCATCGCTTTCACGATTCGGTGTATAGGGTCAATTTGCTGCCTAAGATCCTCTGGCATAGGAGGACGGTTAGCTTTATATTCCGGAAAGATTTCATCTCTAAATGTTTTACCTTTCGCATCAAAGACAACTGCTATAGAGCTTCCTGAGTAGTCCTTCTGCAATCTCAAAAGCATCGAAGTGACACCCTTCATTGCGCCAGTGGGATGATTCTCGATATTTGATAGAGGAGGTAAAGCGTGAAAGGCTCTGTAAAGATAAGAGGAGCCATCAACGAGAACTAGCGGTGCTATTTCCGACATTTAACAAACCTCCAATTACGGAGTAGGTGGTATTAAACGAGAATACTATATCGATCGACATACAGATGCCAATCTGCTTGCACTGACTCAAATGGGAAACTTTCGCTTTTAACATTAATTTCGATGGATTGAGAAATCTACAGGGCTCGAATGACACCATCATGACAGAAGACCAATTGACGTAATTCAAAGCGGTTGCGACAGTAAGTATGGCTCATCCAGCGTGCTTGGGGGCCTATTTCGACGTCATATGACGCTCATTTCAGAATACATTCTTTAGGTACTTTTTTGCATAAGTATTTTATGTTATGTTATAACCTATCATTTATAGGGGAAGCTATGATCAGTAATTTGAATGTTGCTCACAGCCCTCATGACCACTCTCGGTGCATCAGTGCCGCCTTGGAGCAAGCAAAGCATATTTGCAAATCAAAAAATTTGCGGCTCACGCCTACCAGAGCTCTTGTCTTGGAAATAATTTGGCAAGGTCATCAACCGCTTGGAGCATATCAGATACAAGATACTCTAGCCGACTTAAACAAAAAATCAATTGCTCCAACTACGGTATACCGCGCAATTAATTTTTTGTTATCACATGGCCTCATTCACAAAGTGCACTCATTCAATGCATTTATAGGGTGCCCCTTTCCCAATAGCCCACACAGCAACCTTTTTCTTATTTGCGAGAATTGCGGCAATACTGCTGAAGTGTTTGATAATAGTTTGAATACAATACTAGGCTCTTTTTGTAATAGGGCTAAATTCGATCTAAAGACCCAAAGTATCGAGCTCTCAGGGACCTGTGCAAGATGCAAAGAAAATAAAAACCCTCTTATTTTATAATTTAATGATTAAGATCTCGATTGAACTAAAAACTGCCAACAAATCTTTCCAAGATATGATAGTACTGAGTGACATTCTAATGCCTCTACGTCAGAGTGAAATTTACACCAAAGTTGAGCCAAGTGGGCCGCAAAAATGACGTCATCACCGTTCTAGTCTCTGTCATTGCTTGAAGGGTGAGGTTGAAATTGTTCGGAATACTCCTTTTAAAAACTGTGCTTACGATAATGCAGGCTTTAGCGCGGGGTATGAGTCAATCACCCCAACAGATGACAATTTGCTCACCCGCATTGCGGTTCCCAGAGCATTCTTCTGAGGATTGCAATTTCGTGGGCCAAAGATGAGCAGGCAGGATCGTCAAGCATTGGAGGCTCTGACCTTATTTCGTTTGTACTGGTTTTTTATAGCAATATTCTCGAGGCACGAATTTCGGTTTAATCGGAGGCCATAGCCACTATTGAACGCCAACTTTCTACTAGCAAAGTTTTGCTATGGGGCGACTCGAAGAAGGCATGATACTCACCTCTTGGGTTTATGAGAATCAGTTGTGTGCCATGATCAATGGTGTAATTGTTTTGATCCAAGGGAACACGTTTGTAGGCAACGTTTAGCTGGGTTGCAAGCCTACCTACACTGCCCTGATCGCCAGTAATTCCGACAAAATCTGAATTGAAGTATGGCACATATAGGGCCAATCTTTCAGGAGTGTCATGATCCGTATCCAGCGAGATCATATATACCTGCAAGTTGCTCTGTTCTTCCTCGCTCAGCTGGTTGTATACACTATTCAAAGTCGAGAGCGTAGTGGGACAAATGTCCGGGCAGCTTGTAAAAGCAAAGAAAATAATGCTCCAAATGCCTTTTAACCGATCTAGACTAAAGGGTTGATTTAAATGATCTACCAGTTGGAAATCGGCCAAAGCGGCAGGGGTATGCAAAAGCATCGCTCCATTGATCTGCAAATCCCTTTTCGACATTAAATCTGGAGTGAAGGAGCGCCAAATCAAACCGGCACAAAACAAAAGCATCATAACCATGATGCCGTTTAAAGCGTAGCGAGCCACCTGTTTTTGCGCCAGCAACTTAAACCCTCTCTGTTGTTCGGTTAAGCAAACTTAGCTATCAAATAATGATCGAGCAACATTACCAAAAAAAGTGCGGTCAAATAGAAAATAGAGTAATTAAAGGTCTTTAAGCCCGAATCCCCACCCTCCACCTTGAACATCATCAAGGACCAGTAAATAAATCCAAGTCCCAATATAGCCGCCCCAAATAGGTATAACCAGCCCAGCATTCCAGTCACAAATGGCAAAAAACTAACCAGCAGTAAAATTATTGTATAAAGAAAAATATTTATTGTCGTATATTTCTTACCATGTGTCACTGGAAGCATCGGTATTTTAGCCATGGCATACTCGTCGCTACGGTGAACTGCTAAGGCCCAAAAGTGAGGGGGCGTCCATGCAAAAATAATCAACACCAATAAGAGTGAATGCGGGTGTAAATCACCTGTAACCGCTGTCCAACCAAGAAGCGGCGGAGAGGCACCAGCCAACCCTCCAATTACTATGTTTTGCGGCGTTGCTCGCTTCAGATACATTGTATAAATGAACGCATAACCAACGAGTGAACCCAGCGTGAGCCAAGCAGTCAGTGCATTGATGAACCTAACAAGGATTGCCAGACCGGCGAAACCAATAATCAGAGCAAACAACACTGCCTGCCAAGGTTCTATGCGACCTCGCGCTATTGGTCTGTTGGCAGTGCGAGCCATTTTCTCATCTATGTGTTGATCTACCACGTGGTTAATCACCGCAGCTGACCCAGCACTGAGGGCAATCCCCAAATTACCCAAAAGCAACACATCGAGCGGCACCATTTGATCGGTCGCTAATAACATGCCTATGAGGGAGGTAATTAGCATGAGGGCAACCACACTCGGTTTGCAAAGTTCCAAAAAGTCCTGCACGCGAACACCTTGCTGCTCGATGTCTACGCGTGGATTCATAAGTTTGTCACTGCCATTCTCCGTAATCTAGCAATTTAAAAACCAAGATTTCAGCCTCTCAGTAGCCGTGTCAAATCTTCCAGCAGGTTCTTTTCGCCCACTTGAAAGTTGTAGAATAGAACCGTCAATTTATCTGGGGAAACTAAAATTCCAACGAGATGATCTGTCACAACAAAGCTCACCTCGTCTAGAAACGGCGACTTAAATTCAGAGAAAGTGGCAGCAGCCGCACTCATTTCAGGAAGAGCCCTCGATAGGAATGGGGGTATATCATTCCTTCTGGACGATCTGTTTGACAAATAACGAATGCTCAGCTTTCCTCTTGCCTCTTGTGATTTGGTAGTAAATATACGCAATTCGGCCAAAAATTTCTCACACCCCAAACCACAGTCCCCCTCACCAAAAACCAACAAGCTCCATTGCCCGACTCGGGTGTCATCAATTTTACGAAAAAAATCAATCATCATGGCATCTGGGGTTATCATGACTCCAGTGATACCCTGTGCTCGCAGATCTCGGAGAGTTATATTATGTTCTTGAGGGTCGCTGCTCTCGATCAAGTTATGGAGTGCAGGCATACTCATGCCAACTAGAATCAACATAGGCACGAGAGTCCAGAGCATTTCAACACCAATGTTATTATGGAAATGTGCCGCATTTACCCGCTTTGATCTTCGATGGGCAAACATAATATAGAACATACATGCAAAGACGACTGCACTTACCGCAGCAAAACCCCACATAATTAACATCTTCAGCTCAAATGACAAAACACTTACCTTGTTTAAAAACCATGTCCGCTCCGATCAAGGGGGCTTTATGCTGAGCTCGTTCTTTACATGAGTCCATTAAGCAAAGAAAGCGCTGCATTCCTGCGCCTAATTTATGAGTAACTCTCGCTTTTTTAAAATCAATTTGGCCTTCAGAGGTTTTTGACAGGAGACCAAACAGACTAGCTAAGTTAGATGACCACATTTTAACAAAAGTAATGTGGGTTCTCTATTCGCCCTAGGATCAAGTATCGCTTTGTGACAAAAAATATGTCCCTAATTATCAATAAGAGTAATAACATCAATATGCTGTTGTTCACTTTCCAAGGGGCGATTGACCCGAGTCTTTATTTCTCTAGTAACAGCATTAATGCGCACCTCGTCTGTAAAACCGCAAGCAGAGCATTCTCTGTAATCAACCTCATTCTTCGAAAAGACCATCAACTTGTCCATTCTTGAGCATTTAGGGCATATCACCCCCGCAATAAATCGTTTTTTTGTAGAATATGCCATTTTTTGACCGCCGTTGTGACTATTGCTAACAGACTCGCTACAATTACCAAATGAGCTTTTCTTTACGCTCTTTTCAGGGCATCTCACCCACTCTGGGCAAAAGAGTGTACGTTGATCCGGCAGCCGTGGTCATTGGCGATGTCCACCTTGACGACGATTGCTCTGTCTGGCCAGGCGCAGTTATACGCGGAGATATGCACAAAATCAAGATTGGAGTTCGGTGCAACATCCAAGATAACGCTGTTCTTCATATCACGCATTCCAGCGAATATAACCCAGATGGCTGGCCGTTAACACTTGGTTCAGATGTTGTCGTAGGCCACAGTGCCATCCTTCATGGCTGCGCTTTAGGCAGCAAACTATTGATTGGCAATGGTGCAATAATCAATGATGGTGCAATTGTCCACGACGAGGTAATGATCGGTGCCGGATGCATGGTTCCCCCACGAAAAATTCTCGAATCAGGTTATGTATACGTTGGCAACCCTTGTCGTGCACTCAGACCAATTTCCGACAAGGAAAAAGAGTTTTTGACATATTCTCCTGGCAACTATGTCAAATTAAAAAATACTTACCTTGACGCGCAAACCCCTAGCTAGTGTTGAGCATCTCTCTGAGAAGCTTAATTACTGGCTCGGTTTGAGGCCGAACACCCCGCCAGATAAAGAATGACTCCGCAGCCTGTTCCACCAACATACCTAGCCCATCAGCAATATCGGCGCCTCGCAATACAGCCCAGTCTAGGAAAGCAGACTGCTTTTCGCCATACATCATATCATAACAGGCTATGTTCTCAGTCGAGAGGATTCTGTCAGGCAATCTCAAACCCTTTTCTAGGAGGCCTGCGCTGGTTCCGTTTATTATTAAATCGAACGACCGACTGCAAAGATTATCGTAACCGCAAACCGAAATCTCAAACTGATCTTGAAAAGCTTTGACCAGAGCATCAGCTTTCTTGACCGTTCGATTAGCTATTACTATGCTGCGGGGGTTTTCTTGCAGAAGGGGTTTGAGGACGCCTCGAACGGCTCCACCAGCTCCCAAAACCAGCACTCGCTTAGATCGGATTTTCCAACCAAGATTTATTTTTATATCTGTGATGAGGCCAATACCATCGGAATTATCACCACAAATATCTCCGTTCGGCATTCTCGACAATATATTCGCAGCCCCCGCCAATAGCGCTCGATCAGTCACAATGTCAGCATAATCATGCGCCTCGGTTTTAAATGGTAAAGTCACATTCAGACCTAACCCACCTCCTCGAAAAAACTTATCAACACTCGCTGCAAAGCTCTCAATTGGCACAAGCTCTCTTTTATAAATTAACCTCTGCTTGGTTTGTGAAGCAAATTCTTCATGAATAATCGGTGAGTAACTATGTTTAATAGGATTACCAAACACAGCATATTGATCAAGCATTTTTTACCCGTCCGTTCACAAGTTCATTGCCAAGTGCGAGAATTCATCTGATTCATAGGGCTATCCAGCGAATAACGTCAAATTTGTTAATCGGGCATTTATACCCAATCGCGAGGCCGTAAATAGTTTTCATATAATTCTGCCTCTGCACTTTCGGGCTGAGGTTTCCAATCATAAATCCAACTTACCATGGGGGGCAATGACATCAAAATAGACTCTATCCTCCCATTTGTCTGGAGTCCAAAAAGCGTACCTCGATCATAAACCAAATTAAATTCAACATATCTGCCGCGTCGGTATAACTGAAAATTTCTCTCGCGCTCTCCGAATGGCTGAGATTTACGCCGATTAAGGATAGGGAAATAGGCTACGGAGAAACTATCACCAATGCACCTCATCAATTTAAAGCTTTCCCTAAAGCCCAGTTCGTTGAAATCGTCGAAAAACAATCCGCCTATGCCACGATGTTCGTCACGGTGAGGCAAATAGAAGTACTGATCACAACTTTTTTTAAATCTATCATAGAGATCGGGCGACACCTTTTCACAAGCATTCTTCGCTTCACGATGCCAATGCACACAATCCTGAACATTTCCATAGTAGGGCGTCAAATCATATCCACCACCAAACCACCATATCGGTTCGTGATCAGGTTTTTCTGCAGCAAAGAACCTCACATTAGCGTGCGCAGTGGGCACATATGGATTTTTGGGATGAACTACCAGAGAGAGTCCCATAGCTTCAAAACCTCGTCCTGTTAATTCTGGTCGTTTGTCCGTTGCAGCAGAAGGTAAAGTCTTACCGAAGATATGGGATACATTTACACCCAACTTTTCTATGATGGAGCCGCCAGATAGAGACCTACTGTAACCACCTCCGCCCTCTTTGCGCAACCATTGGTCCTCTCGCCACAACCCATCATCTATCGCAGTAAACTCGTCACATAATCGATCTTGAAGAGAGTCCAAATAATCTTTAATAGCTGATTTTTCCATTTTCTTATCGGGCCCTTAGCACTTCACCAGAAGTCGCATCTACAATCTCACTTACGTTATCAGCGCCGCCCACACTTCCGGGAGATAAAAAATCAATAGCGTCAGAAAAATAGTCCAGCACCTTTGATTGCGATTTCGCGGGTGGCTGCCCATTTGGATTGGCAGACGTCGACACAAGTAGCCCACCAAAATGCTCACATAGGGCCCGTGCTGGCGGGTGTTTAATTAACCTGACCGCCACCTTTTCGTTGTCACCTGTTATGACTTTTGGAACTTTACCATTGTGCGACAATAAACAAGTAACGGGCCGCTCAACCGTCGAAGATTCCATAAGTAGTCGAGCATTTTGAGGAACGGATTCAAGGAAAGGTTCTAAGCGCTCTACCCGATCAGTTATAAGAATCAAGCCTTTGCTCTCAGACCGGCATTTGATAGATAACAATCTTCTGACTGAGACCTCATTATTAGCATCACAACTCAGGCCCCAAACTGACTCTGTAGGAACGGCTATCACCCCGCCTTCCTGTAAAACTCTTGCAGCACGAATTACTTCTGGATGACGCATCCAGTCCATGAGCAGCTAACCTACGAATTCAATTTTTCCTGCAAGGCTTGGTCCTTCGAAATCACGGCCTCTGCATTTATTTTTCGTTCTTCAACCAGTTTTTGCAGCAGGCTTGTTTCGCTGATTGCCAAGATTTGTGCTGCCAAATATGCAGCATTTTTTGCTCCTGCTTTTCCAATGGCCACTGTTGCAACGGGGATGCCTGCCGGCATTTGTACCGTCGATAACAAGGCATCAAGACCGTTCAGAGACGCATTTATAGGTATTCCTATTATTGGTTTTAATGATGCAGCAGCTACCGCCCCAGCTAAATGAGCAGCCATACCTGCGGCGCAAATAAAAACCGAGCAACCCCGCTCTTCAGCATCTTTGACATATTTGGTCGTGACAAGTGGGGTTCTGTGCGCGGAAGTAATTTTAACCTCGTATGGTATTTCGAAATCCTCCAAAATTTTAAAAGCGGGTTCAACGATTGGCAGATCCGAATCGGATCCCATCAGTATAGCTACGAATTTTTCACTCATTTTTTTCCTCAGGCTTATCAAAAACAAAGCAGACTAGCCGAAGCAATCGATGCGCGCAACCGTTTTAAAATAATTACCACTAATAGACTTTACATACGAGCCAAATTTGCAAAAACGGAATTTTTGTGACCAAAAAAAGTTAGCGGCACTGATCAGGCTATTTCGTCTAAACATTAACAAGTTTACAATGTTAGTGATCACCTCCTGACATGTGTTTAAGGCAATACAGAACTGGTACAATCTTTGAGTAAATAAAAATTCATCGTACAACGCTAACAGAAACAAATCGGACGAATCATGTCTATTATGCAGATATTAAAATATCCTGATCCGCGTCTTAGATTAAAAGCTTCTCATGTTAATCACGTAGACAATGACATTCGTTGCTTGGTCAGTGATATGTTTGAAACCATGTGGGATGCCAAGGGAATCGGACTGGCCGCTACGCAAGTCGATGTCCACAAAAGAGTCGTTGTCATGGACCTAAACGGCGATGGAAGCTCGCCCCGTGTATTTATAAACCCCGAAATTGAGGTATTGGATGCCACTTGCGTAGCTTATGAGGAAGGTTGTCTGTCCATCCCAGACATTGTGGAAAGCATCGAGCGTCCATCCAGGGTTGTTATCAGAGCTCTTGACGAGGACGGGATAAGTTTTCAAGAGGATGCAACCGACCTTTTGGCGGTTTGTATCCAGCATGAAATAGATCACCTCGAAGGAAAACTCTTTGTCGATTACTTATCAGCGATGAAACGCCAGCGCATAAGAAAAAAGTTAAAAAAGAATCGTGAATAGGTAACGCCGGTTTTGAGAATTATTTTTGCAGGTACTCCAGATTTTGCGGCCTCGCATCTTGAATTTCTTTTGCAACAAAATGATTTTTATTTCGTTGGGGTATTCACTCAGCCAGATCGCCCTTCAGGAAGAGGAAGAAAATCAAATCCGAGCCCAGTTAAAAGGATCGCTGAAACAAACCAAATACGGGTCTTCCAGCCCAAGTCTTTCGGCGACGTTACTTCGTTTAAAATGGTCCAAGAACTGCAAGCAGACCTCATGGTGGTTGTAGCATATGGTCTTATTTTACCAAATTCAGTGCTAACAATGCCCCGATTCGGTTGCATAAATGTCCACGCCTCGCTCTTGCCTCGATGGAGGGGAGCAGCGCCCATTCAAAGGTGTATCGAAGCTGGAGACTCCGAAACAGGCATTTCAATTATGCAAATGAATGAAGGCCTCGACACTGGTGATATTCTCGCAACCTCTCGATGTAAGATAGGCTTGGATGATGACACAGAAAGTATTTCAAAAATGCTAATTGAGCTTGGTGGGCCGGCATTATTAAACACAATCCGACTGATCGCTCAGGGTCGCTCCATTCAAATTCCGCAAAATAATTCTTTGAGTTGCTATGCAGCGAAAATTCAAAAATATGAGGCTCGCATCAATTGGTCATCACATTCAGCGATAATTCAAAGAAAGATAAGAGCATTTAGTCCAAAGCCCGGCGCATATTCGATGCTCGATGGTAAGCGAATAAAAATTTATACCTCTGATGCCCTTGAAAAAAGATCCACAAGACCTCCCGGAACCATAATTAACCACAGTCAGATAGGGCTTGAAGTCTCATGTGGTTTCGGCACTATAGTGCTCAAACAGATCCAGCTAGAAGGAAAATCCAGCATGCAGTTTGACGAAGTTTTCAAATCCAATGCTGATCTTTTTAGACTTGGGCAACGATTTGAGTAACAACCTTTGAATGCCCGTGGAGCTTCAGCATTCGTTCTTGCGAAAGTTTTTAGGGGTCAATCTCTCTCTTCTGCTTTGCCTCCATATGCAGCGGATCTAAATAAATCCGAAAAAGCCAGGCTGATGGATTTGTGTTATGGCTCCCTTCGCTGGTTTCCGCAAATTGAGTGTTATTTGCAAGCTCTCCTGAAAAAACCACTGCGACCAAAGGACCTCGAAATAAAGGCGCTTCTGATTTCTGGAATTTATCAGTTGTTGAACTCTGAGACGCCAGCCTATGCGGTGGTGCATGAAAGCGTGTCCGCTGCAGAGTCGCTTGGAAGACCCTGGGCGAAAAATTTGGTTAATGCAGTTCTTCGATCTTTTCTGCGGAAGAAGCAAACTTTAAGCGAAAGTTTTTCCGATAACCGCACATTTTTGACAGCACATCCTGAATGGATTCTAGAGGCCCTAGACGAAGCGTGGCCAGAAATAAGTCAGGACATTGTCGAGGCCAATAACTCTAGAGCGCCGATGTGTTTGCGTGTTAACAATAAAAAATGCTCACGTGATGATTACATAAACCAACTTTCTGAGGTTGGAATAAAGGCAAAACATACTTTGATCAGTCCCGATGGAATTCAACTAGAGGCGCCAACCGATATTTCCAATCTGCCAAACTTCGCCGAAGGTTTCTGTAGCGTTCAGGATGAGGCTGCTCAGCTTGCTGCCAAGTTGCTTGACTTGAGACCAGATCAATCAGTTTTAGACGCTTGCGCTGCTCCTGGAGGAAAGACAGCGCACATAGCTGAAACTCAATCTGATTTGAGATTGCTGCTTGCAATCGACAAAGATGCAGAAAGATTGGAAAAGGTAAAACAAAATCTTGTAAGACTGAATCTGCAAGGTAGCACGCTGCATGCAGATGCCTCTAAACCACAAAAGTGGTGGAAAAATAATTTTTTCGACCGTATTCTCGTTGACGCTCCTTGCTCTGGCACTGGTGTAATTCGCCGCCATCCAGACATCAAACTCCTCAGGAACAACGCAGACATTGAAAAAGTTTCTCGCCTTCAGACATCCTTACTTTTTGGTTTGTGGCCGACACTAAAAAAAGGGGGTATTTTGCTGTACTCTACGTGCTCTGTTATGCCGATAGAAAATGATAAAGTAATAACAAACTTTCTACAGGAAATTAAGAGCGCCAGATTGCGGCCGATAAAATGTAATTGGGGGTTAGAGACAGTTTCAGGCAGACAACTATTTCCGACCTTAAATGGCCATGACGGATTTTATTATGCTCTACTCCAGAAATTATAAAGACTGAATTTGCTCAGGGGATATTATGAAAATAATAATTGTTGGCGCCGGTCAGGTTGGGGGAACACTTGCGGAAAATCTTGCTCGGGAGTACAACGACATCACTTTGATCGATATAAATCAAAGGGCTCTGCGGATGCTGCAGGATCGCCTAGACATTCAGACTATTGTTGGTCTGGGAAGTCATCCTGATGTGCTAGTGCGCGCAGGTATCGAAGATGCAGATATGCTGGTCGCTGTCACGAATAGTGATGAGGTCAATATTATAGCATGTCAGGTGGCATATTCCCTGTTTCATACTCCGACAAAAATTGCGCGAATACGCGCCTATAGCTATACAAAACCGAAGTATTATGAAAAGCTCTTTAACCACAAACACATGCCAGTTGACGTGATGATCACACCAGAGCAAGTGGTGACAGACTACATTACCCGACTGGTAGCACAACCAGGTGCGCTTCAAGTGCTTGATTTTGCCGATGGTATCATTAGGTTAGTTGGCTTAAGAGCCGTGGCCAATAGTCCCCTAGTTGGCCACTCGCTTAAGACGCTAAAAGATCATATTCCCCAAGTTGACGCTCGGGTGGCTGCCATTTACAGAAAAGATAGAGCTCTTATTCCTACTGGAGATACCGTTGTTGAAGATGGTGATGAAGTTTTTGTTATTGCCGCGACGAAAAATATTCCTATTGTCATGAGTGAGCTTCGAAAATTGGACAAACCATATCATAATGTAGTCATTGTTGGTGGCGGGAATATTGGATATAGAGT
Source organism: Porticoccaceae bacterium (assembly GCA_902557735.1). GTDB lineage: Bacteria > Pseudomonadota > Gammaproteobacteria > Pseudomonadales > Porticoccaceae > TMED48. Next base: position 50,491 of record CACEBC010000008.1, on the reverse strand, counting down.
TTCAAGAGCACTCGAGGAGCAATACAGCGTCAAAATCATAGAGAGTTCCAAAGGACGTGCAGAATTCTTGGCTGAGAAGCTTGACAAGGCAGTAGTCCTAAATGGATCTGCGACGGACAGAGAGCTGTTGCTTGATGAAAATGTCGATCGTGCTGATGTATTTATCGCTCTGACTAATGATGATGAAGTTAATGTCATGTCCTCTCTTCTCGCGAAAAGATTGGGCACCAAGAAAGTTATGACTTTAATTAGCAACCCAGCATACGCCGATCTGATGCAAGGAGGAGATATAGACATTGCTATATCACCTCAGCAAGCTACAACTAGCTCATTATTGGCTCACGTTAGAAAAGCCGACACAGTTAGTGTCCATTCGTTACGTAGAGGTGCAGCTGAGGCACTAGAAATAATAGTTCACGGAGATGTCAAAAACTCGAAGGTAGTGGGACGAAAAATCGAAGAGATTAAATCACCACCGGGGACCACACTGCCAGCCCTTGTTCGCGACGGAGAAGTGCACATCGCTCACAGAAACACCATTATTGAAAACGATGACCATGTTATTGTTTTTGTGGTTGATAAAGCCAATACGAGCGCCGTAGAACAACTTTTCACTGTGGGTTTTACCTTTTTTTAGGTTTAAAATATGCACTCAGCTCCCATTGCCCGTGTGTTAGGCCTGTTGTTAATAATTTTCAGTCTGACCATGCTAACACCTGTTTTCGTTGCTCTCCTGTTCGATGAGGGAACAAAAAAGATGTTCGTCTTAGCGTTTTCAATAACGCTTATAGTGGGCCTCCTATTTTGGCTGCCAGCGCGCTCTGTAACCATAGAATTAAGAACCCGAGATGGTTTCGTAGTTACAGTGCTTTTTTGGCTAGTTTTGAGCACCTTTGGTTCCCTGCCCTTCATGCTGTCGGACGGATTGCAGCTTTCTTTCACAGATGCTCTATTTGAATCGATTTCTGGTTTAACCACTACTGGTGCTACAGTCATCTCTGGGTTGGATCACTTGCCCAAGTCGATACTCTACTACCGACAGCAGCTGCAATGGTTGGGGGGAATTGGAATTGTCGTGATCGCTGTAGCTATTTTACCCATGCTCGGAGTAGGCGGAATGCAAATATATCGCGCTGAAACCCCCGGTCCAGTTAAAGATACGAAACTAACTCCTCGGATTGCCCAAACTGCAAATGTTCTTTTTAAGATTTACCTTCTACTCACCATCGCTTGCTGCGCAGCCTACTGGTGGGCCGGAATGTCATTATTTGATGCAATCTGTCACAGCTTTTCTACTGTAGCCATAGGAGGTTTTTCGACACATGATGCCAGTATTGGTTATTTCAATAGCGACATAATAATAGTCATCTGCACTTTTTTTATGATCATTTCTGGGGTTAATTTTGCTCTCCACTATACCGCATGGCACAACAGAAATTTATCTTGGTACTGGAGCGACCCAGAGGCCAGAATGTACTTAACACTCCTTGTGGTAGGCGCAGTCGTTACCTGCTTATATTTATATACCAGCGGCACCTATTCCCCTCGCGAAAGCCTCGCCCATGGGGGGTTTCAATTCGTGTCTATCATGACAACTACAGGTTTCTCCACAACAGAGTTTGCAAGTTGGCCCACCTTTCTGCCTTTATTTTTCATAATAATGTCATTTTTTGGAGCGTGCGCCGGATCGACTGGTGGCGGGATTAAAATTGGTCGAATGTTGATTCTCTTCCAGCAAGGCGTGCGAGAAATTTATCAGCTAATTCACCCGAACGCTCTTTTACCGATCAAAATAAATCATCGAAAGATTCCCGACCGAGTTGTAGATGCGATATGGGCTTTTATTAGTGCTTATCTCGCCATCTTTTATTTGATGGTGCTTCTTCTAATGGCCAGTGGCTCAGATTATGTCACGGCTTGGTCCGCGACCGCTGCTTCTCTCAATAACCTCGGACCGGGGCTTGGAGCAGTGGCAAACAACTACTCACAACTTGGCAATTTTCCAAAATGGGTGCTTTGTTGCGGAATGCTTCTTGGACGACTGGAGATTTTTACGCTGCTTGTTCTTTTTACGCCCACCTTTTGGCGGCGTTGAAGTTTGTGCCACCAATCATTCTAAAAGAACTCGTCTGGCTTCATAGTATGCTTCCTCTGAAATAAAGTGGTAAGCCATAGACTCTTCTTTAAACTCTTTGACGGATTTAGCAATGCGTCCTGAGAGATCCCCCCTAGAGGATATCTCAGTGAGAACTTGGTCCGAGAGTTTGCGAAGCTCAGACAACACTGGTTCTGGTAGCTTTCGGAGTTCTACGCCATGTTTGTTAGTTAATTCCGATAGAGCTTGATTGTTCTTAGCCGTGTATTCATCCAGCATATCTTGGTTAACGGCTCGCGTCGCCACCTCAACGATTGCTCGCAAGTCATCTGGTAGGCGCTCGAAGGCGTCGGCGTTGACTATAAATTCCAACATTGCGCCGGGCTCATGCCAACCAGGATAGTAATAATATTTCGCCACTTGATGAAAACCGAGCGCCAAGTCATTATAAGGACCAACCCATTCCGTGGCATCGATTACACCCGTCTGCATCGACGTATATAGTTCGTTACCGGGCATTGTCACTGAAGTTCCACCGGCTCGGGTAATCACTTCCCCACCTAGACCGGGAATACGCATCTTTAATCCCTTTAAATCTTCTATGGATTTGATCTCGCGATTGAACCATCCAGCCATTTGCACGCCAGTATTGCCTCCTGCGAACGGTATCAAATTGAATGGTTCATATAACTCTCTCCATAGCGAAAGTCCTCCACCATGATGAAGCCAACCGTTTATCTCCTGGGCATTTAAACCAAAAGGCACGGAAGTAAAGAAGACCGTTTCCTCAGCCTTTCCCGTCCAGTAATAAGAGGCTCCGTGCCCCATCTGAGTGATTCCTTGAGATACTGCATCAAAAACCTCGAAAGCTGGGACCAGTTGGCCCGCCCCAAATACCTTAATCTTCAATCTGCCAGAACTCATACGCTCGACAAGGTCTGCAAAATTTTCAGGCGCAGTTCCAAGCCCCGGAAAGTTTTTTGGCCAACTGGTTACCAACTTCCATTCGAATTGCTGTTTTGGATCCAGAGCTGTGACTTCACCTGTTTGGACTGGCTTCTCATTTGCACATCCAAAAAGCATATAAATTAAAATTAAGGCTCCAAAGTAACGCATAAATAACTCCCATCAGCCAATTAAAACTGCTGTCGCAGTATCAGACCCCTGATAACCCCGCAGACTCCAAGATCAATATTTTTGTCCCGACTTCTTCAAATTTAATGTGAACGCGCGCGCGCGGCCCGCTGCCCTCAAAATTCAAGATCACACCTTCACCGAATGCCTTGTGAAATACCTGCTGGCCGAGGCTGAAACCTGTGCCCAATTCAGGATCGCTCCCTAACGAGGAACTCGCGTAGGTGGTTGACCGAACAATCGTGTTGCCTAATCGAACTTCATCGATAACGTCGCTAGGAATATCACGCACAAATCGCGAGACCGAATTAAAGGATTCTCTTCCATGAATTGAACGGGACTCCGCAAAAGTCAAATAAAGTTTTGTCATAGCTCGAGTGATGCCTACATAGGCTAATCGGCGCTCTTCCTGAAGTCTGCCAGGCTCCTCAATAGACATGGCATGAGGGAACAGATTCTCTTCCATGCCCGCAATAAAAACGAGCGGATACTCGAGACCTTTCGCACTGTGGAGAGTCATTAATTGAACCGCATCCTCATCAACATCGGCTTGGCGATCACCAGAATCCAACGCAACTTGATCCAAAAATTGAGTCAATGGTGACAAATTCGCATCCTCAGGTTCAAAACTTCCACAAGCACTGACAAGCTCTTCCAGATTCTCAACACGAGCCATACCTTTCTCACCCTTCTCGCCTTTGTAAAAGTCCAATAAACCGCTGCGCTTAATAATCGTTTCTGCTTTTTCAATCAAAGTGAGCTCTTCGACTTCGCTGGTCATTGCGCTGATAAGCCTCAAAAACTTTGCTAATGCATTGCTTGCCCTGCTGGATAATTCATGATTTCCTATCGCAATTGAAGACGCCGACCAAAGGGAGCAGTTTCGCTGCCTTGCGATCTGTCGAACCATACTTTGGGTTCGCTCACCAATTCCCCGTGTCGGAAGGTTAACCACGCGCTCAAATGCCAAATCATCATCTTTGTTACTTATCAGCCGCAGATAGGACAACGCATTCTTTATTTCCATACGTTCATAAAACCGCTGTCCCCCGTAAATGCGGTAGGGAATCTCCGCACGCAACATCGCAGACTCAAGAACGCGCGACTGAGCATTCGAGCGATATAAAATCGCCGCATCGTCTCGCCTGTTGCCATCGCCCACCCATTGCTGAACGCATTCGACAATGTAACGCGCCTCATCGTGTTCATTGAAGGCCGCATAAAGCGCCACCGCTTCTCCTTCATCAGCCTCTGTCCACAATGTTTTTCCAAGTCTTTCAGAGTTTCTTTCTATCACCGCATTAGCGGCCCTTAAAATATTAGACGTCGATCTATAGTTCTGCTCTAACCGAACGATTCTGGTATCTTTAAAGTCCTTTTCGAAACGAAGGATGTGATCTACTTTTGCCCCGCGCCAACCATAAATTGACTGATCATCGTCCCCAACCGCTGTAACACAGCACTCTGATCCAGCCAAGACTCGTAACCAAGCATATTGAACAGCATTAGTATCTTGAAATTCATCCACCAAAACATGTTTGAACCGATTTTGATAGTGTTTCAAAACCGCCTCGTTGCTCCTCCATAGTTCCAGTGATCTTAGTAAGAGCTCTGCAAAATCAACCACCTTCAGAAGCTCACAATTTGATTCATATTCTCGATATAATCGGAGCATCATTGACTGGTAAAGATCCCCGTTTTCCTGAATATTTTTTGATCTTAACCCTTCATCTTTCTGAGAATTAATCCACCATTGAAATTGCTTAGGCGGCCAACGCTGTTCGTCTAAATCCAGAGTGCGCATCAGTCGCTTTATCAGACGCAACTGATCCTCCGAATCCAATATTTGAAAATCTTCCGCCAGCCCAGCATCTCGCCAATGAGACTTTAGCAAACGATGGGCAAGCCCGTGAAAAGTTCCTACCCACATTCCTTGAGAAGGAGTTTTGAGCAACTGGTCAATTCGCTCCTTCATTTCGCGCGCTGCTTTATTGGTAAAGGTGACCGCTAAAACCGCATGAGATGGAATACTGAGTACCTGTATTTTCCATGCTATACGATGAACGAGAATACGGGTTTTTCCGCTACCGGCTCCTGCAAGTACCAATAAATGCGGGTGATCACTAGTGACTGCAATCTCCTGCTGAGAATTCAAATTGTGAAGAATTTTAGTTACATCCATAGAAATGCAGTTTATCAAGTTGGTGACCAAAATACGGTACATTATGTATATTTTCTTTTCGATTTCCTCCAAGGGAAAGTTCCCAAAAAGCAACAGGAAAAATCAGTTATCCTGGCTAGCAGTCTAAGAAACTTGAGTCTTGTAAATTTTTTACTAAATGGTTAGTGTGACTCACATGAAACCGGCGTTGCTAACACAATCGATTAATGAAGAATTGCCTAAGTTGAGAAAGTCTGAGCGAAAGGTTGCAGAATTCGTTTTACAAAATTTGATACCAGTCGTAAGAATGCGCATCGTTGACCTAGCTCAAAAAGCCCAAGTCAGCGAACCCACTGTCGTGCGATTTTGTCGAGCCATAGGATGTCGCGGATTCCAAGACTTTAAACTGGCACTTGCTCAGCAGTTAGCTTCCAGTCCTAGTCATGGTCGCATTGCTGTAACAGATACTGATTCGATAAAAGATTATACATTCAAGGTTTTCGACACAACCATAGATACATTGCTCAAAGTCCGAGATAACCTTATCTTAGAAAATCTCGATGCAGCCATTGCAGCCATCCATAACTCGAGACGTGTTGAGTTTTATGGATTTGGAGCATCCGCAGCTGTTGCGTTTGATGCGCAACACAAATTTTTCCGATTGCAAATAACCGCTTCCGCATATGCCGATCCACATTTACAAAATATGTCAGCAACCTCTTTAGAACCCGGCGATGTGGCCGTTGCCATCTCTCAATCTGGACGCAGTATTGCGCTGCTGGACTCTATGGAATTAGTGAAGAACTCGGGCGGTATAGTTATCGGCATTGCTCCAACTAACTCTCCAGTCGCAGCCGCAGCAACAATACCAATTCAGGTTGATTCGCAGGATGATGACCAAATCTACACGCCTTTGTCTTCCCGCATAGCCCACCTTGCCGTAATAGACGCGCTGGCTATAGGCGTCGCGCAGAAGAAAGGCCCTACATTAGATTCGCACTTAGAGCGTCTCCGTGGCAGCCTTGCGTCTCTTAGAACGTCTATAGACTGATTCAAGAATTTAGCAGCCCCAAAATTAAAAACCCCACAGCCCCAGTACTGGGAAGCCATTTTCTTATTCTATACCTTAGGAGGGAGCGGGATAAGCTTAGAAGTCTGTTCGAGGTATTTTTGGTAGGCGGGGTTTTGGCCCCAACGCTTTTTTCCGCGAGCTTCAAGTAATTCAACCCCACTAAGCTTCAATAATAGGAAAATCACAAATATTGGTGAAATCAAACTAACCCATTGCCATCCACTTAAAACTGGCGCTGAAACCACCGCAACCCCAATCCACAACAACATTTCCCCAAAATAGTTGGGGTGCCTTGACCAAGACCACAAACCATGGGTGATAAATTCAGCTTTCTTATGAGGATCCCTTCGGAATTGGGTTTTTTGATGATCAGCAATGACCTCAAAAACAAATCCGAGCGCCCAGATCCCTGCGCCTAACCAAGCATAAGCACTTAAGTCTGCTTTGTAATTCGAAGTTAGAGCAGCTAATGCCATGGCAAGCGTAAGAAACACCCATAAGCCTTGAAGAGTCCATACCATCAAAAACCACCAAAATCGGGACTTGATGCGCGCGAATCGTTCATCACTGCCTGTTTCTTTTACTCGGAAAAATAAAAATGAACCCAGCCTAGACGCCCAAACAAATACGAGTAAGACTAGTAAAACATCCCTCAAGGTGACTGTTGGTATCGAAACTAGGGCGACTATCATCACGGTAATGTGAGTGAGGGATCCAGCGAGGTCATAAAAGTGCTCTGTTTTAAATACATAGGCGGGAATAAACGATAACCACTGAATTGCGAAGGCAGTAATACAACATACAACGACAATGGGATACCCCTGCACTGTAGCACTATCAAGACTGAGTGCCTCGGTCACGACAAAGGCCGAGGCGAGGCACACCAAAATTCCCATAATTGACTTTCTGTTGCTCATAGTTGACATCCACAGGCAAGGTGAAGCCTTGAAGTGTTAATTAGGATTAACTAACTCCTGTCCAGAAACAAGTCTGATTGAAACCCCCGAAGCTTCAACGCTGCACTATCTATTAATCTTATTATGCAAATTATCCAGCTCTGACACTACGTGAAATTATAATGATTAGTTCACGAAACCACTCCTGCGCAACTCCAAATCACAATCTATCGGAAGGATACGGAGTTAAAGATTGGCGATCGCAATAGGTTTCCTGTTCTACTGAATAGAAGCACATCTTCCCCAAAACCACGATAATCAGTGCACGGCTCGATTAAAAGCAGCGTTTGAGTAAATCTGCTGAAAATTAATCTTTCATTCCTCTCCAAACGAATTTGTAGCAGAAACAATCTTTTTCGAAACGCGGATAATTTTTCCATCTGATCCATCTGTAGCCAAAAGCAAACTGCCATCACGTGCGACAGTGATGTGTCTTACCCTTCCTAGCTCATCAAAAAGGATCTCCTCACCAATTACTGTTTCACCACTTAGAGTTAGCCGTCGCACGTCCCCGGGAACGAGAGCGGACACAAGCAAGCTTCCTTTCCAAGCAGGAAACATATCCTTTTCATAAAACACCATACTTGATGGTGCTATAGATGGGATCCAGTATTTAATTGGCGGTTGCATACCCTCTTTTTCGGTAAATGGTGATATCAATGCGCCACTGTAATCTATTCCGTACGTGACAGCGGGCCAGCCATAATTGAATCCTGGTTTTAAGATGTTCAGTTCATCCCCACCTTTCGGACCATGTTCATGTTCAAAAATTAACTCACCATCCCCACCGAAAGCCAAACCTTGCATATTCCGATGACCATATGACCATATCTCACCAAGAGCCGAACGATGGCCAACGTATGGATTGTCATGCGGCACTGAGCCATCATCATTTATACGAACAACCTTGCCAAAATGGTTATCCAGCGTTTGAGCAGCTTCTCGATGATTGAAAGCATCACCTACGGTTATTAACAGGGTTCCGTCTGGCAAAAACAACAGTCTTGCCCCGAAATGAAGAGCTTGCTTTCTTAAAGGGGTGGCTCTAAAAACTGTGAGAGAATTAGACAAAACCCCGTTCTTGTATTCACCACGGATTACCCTCAGGGTATTTAAGTTAGTATTGGTCGAATCAGTCTCAGAAAATGACAAGTAAAGATATCGATTGGCTCCGAATTCCGGATGCAACACCACGTCTGACAGGGCTCCCTGTCCCTTAAACAACACCGGAGGTATTCCTGTTATTGGATATGGATCAAGTTCCCAGTCGATTACCCGACGCAATCGACCCACTCCCTCAGTAAATAAAAATTCATTATCTGATAAAACAGCAATACTCCAAGGGTGATCGAGATCACTGGCTATCGTTTCGATATTATATCCTTCTGAAGCTTGAACGCTTGGGCCAAATATGACTATCGCCGTTAAGAAAAAACAACAAATTTGTCTCAAGATATACCCCGATTCAGATTAATCCCAAAGGTGTACCCACCTATCCCGCCAATGACAGCGAGACAAAGTTTTCCGGAAGCACCTCTTGCGCCCGCCATCACATCGACGTCAAAGAAAAAAAACGGCATGACAGCAACGAGCGTCCATATCCCAATTGCTCCGCCAATCGTGTATAGCAATACCGGTTTAATTAAAATCCAGATCAATAGGATGCGAGCTATCACAAACGAAATTAATAAGACTGTGGTTACGATTGCAACCATCGGGATTGGAAGAGCTCCCCCACCATTTAAACCTATCAGATCAAAAATCGTCGCATCTATTATAATTTCTCCGGTGATTGGCATTTGCATTTGATATAACCAAAGTAGGTTGCTCCAGGTCGTCTGAACTATAAACAAAGCGCTGGTCATGAAACCGACACATATGAATATAACGCTATTTCTCAATAAATTCTTCAATTTCGGTTTTCCTTCAAACTAGGTTGGCAGACAACAAAATGTCTTTCACAAACCTTTCAGGCCTCTCTCATATCCAAAATGCATTGTTTCTCTCTGGAGATCAATCAGCATCAAGGAAACGTGCAATCAACTCCTTTTGAATTTCATTACTTCCTCCGTAGATTTTTTGAACGCGCGCGTCAGCATAGGCTTTAGCAATCGGATACTCCATCATGTAACCGTAACCTCCAAAAAGTTGCAGACACTCGTCGGCCACCTCACACTGCATTTGCGAACCCCACCACTTGGCCATCGCACCGTCTACCGACCCCAAATTACCTCCAATCACTTTGGTAATGCACTCATTGACAAAGGAACGAGTGGCCTCCAGTTTAGTCTTGGCTTCTGCTAGTTTGAATCGCGTATTTTGAAAGTCCATCAACCGCTGCCCAAATGCTTTGCGCGTCCTAACATAGGCAACAGTCTCTCTCATCATACCGTCCATTGCTCCAACAGCTCCGATGGCAATTACAAGACGCTCCCAACCTAACTGATTCATTAACTGGAAAAATCCTCTTCCCTCATGCTCTCCCAAGAGATTTTCTCGCGGGACTCTGACGTTTTCAAAGAACAACTCCGAAGTATCTTGGCCTTTCATGCCAAGTTTCTTTAGGTTACGTCCTCGCTGGAAACCGACCGCCGCATTGGGTTCTAAAACAATCAATGACACCCCGCTTGCACCTGCCTCCTGGTCCGTCTTCGCCACAACGATCACTAAATCGGCTAATTGGCCATTGGTGATAAAAATTTTTGAGCCATTTATAACATAGTAATTACCATCCGCAGTGGCTGTGGTCTTGACTGCTTGCAGATCCGATCCGGTTCCGGGCTCGGTCATTGCAATGGCAGGTATTATTTCGCCTGCAATCAGGCCCGGCAACCAGCGAGACTTTTGCTCGTCACTTCCAAACGCCACAAGGTAATGAACACAGATATTATGAACACCGAAACCCCACCCGGCATCACCGACACGTGCCTGTTCATAAATAGTCAGTGCATCAAAACTCTGATCTACTTGTGCGCCTCCAAACTCAGCTGGAGCAGAAGCTCCGAGTAAGCCACTCGAGCCGGCCTTGAGCCAGAAATCTCTGTCGACAAACCCTTGCTCGTCCCAGCGATCGGCATTTGGAGCAATCTCAGCCTCCATAAATTTACGGGTCGATTCTTTGAACATCAGGTGTTCCTCGGTCATCCAGTTAGCTTGCCAATCAAAACTCATGGCGCATATCTCCAAAAAACAAAGTTTCAAAATGAACGGATCAAAGGCTAGCGTATCGGCTCCGCTTTCTATCCATTATAGTTTTTGCAAGCTCATTTTGTTAGGACACATTTCACGGGCCCAAGGCGTGTCTTGCACAACCCATCTAGTGACCTTGGGCCAGTAAAACGCTGCTCCAGCTCACGACTAAAGCTATGAATCACTTGGAGCTAGGTTTCAAACAATCCTTCTCAAATAAAGTTAGAGTAGGCGACCTTCTTCGCCCTTCCAAAAAACTCGTCCCACTGCTCATCTGTTAAAAGATCTGGCTCGCCAAGGGATTTGGCCAGCACATAGTGCTTGCAGATGATCTCCAGTCGCTCTGCATGCCCAACCGCAATATCGAAATCACCACCACGGCAGATCATCCCATGACTTCCGAGGAGACACGCCGCCTGATCAGTTAAACCCTCTGCTGCGTCGTTCGCAAGCTCTTGTGACCCAAAAACCGAGTACGGGACACAGGGAACACTGCTATTGCCAAACAGACCAACCATATAGTGAAAACCAGGCAGCGGCAGATTATTGCAGGCCATCGCCACACAATAATCCGAGTGAGTATGCACGACAGCATTTGCTTTATCATGTCGTCGATAAACTTCCAAGTGCATCCGCCATTCAGTCGACGGCTTTAACTTTCCAGTAAAGCTCCCGTCATCAGCAACCATAACCACACGATCTTCCGTAAGGTTTTCGGCTGACGCCCCAGTGCAAGAAATCAGCATTCCGCCGGGTACTCTGCAGCTTAAGTTACCAGAAGATTGGTTCATCAGGCCTTTCTCCTCGACTTGATTGTAGGCCCTAACGAGTGCTTTCCTAAGTAACGCTTCGTCAAAATCTGTCATTTTTTCTTCCCTTTTTCTTGATATAAGTGATAGGCAGATTGGCTCAGATAAAAATAAGAAATCGCCCGCCTAGGGCGGCCTGAGGAATTTCCGCCAGACCAATGGACCGTATAGGCACTGTGAATTACTGCATCACCGGGATTCAATTCTGCGGCGAAAGCATTCTCAGCCTGCTTGTTCACGCCGGCCACCCAGGTCCCGCCGGGATAGTTTTTTGTATGAGATCCTTTCAGGTAATGCACGCAACCATTTCCCATATCGACAGGATCCAAGGCAAACCAGATAGTCGCTCCTGCGCTTGCAGAACCACGTTCACTAATTGCGTCCACATGGGGTTCGATCCCCGATATTTCTCCCTTTGGACGATCAAACCAGGCGGCAGAAGCACCAACAGCATCGCCGCCCATGAGATGATTAATCAAGGGTACATGGCGTCCCTCCTTGAGTTGGGTGTCAAACCAGATGTCATGCCGTTGCAAGGACTTGAGCAGGTTTCGAAACCTACCTCCGCCAGCCTCAAAGTGCAGTAGCTTCCTCGCCAAGGGAATCGCCCGATCTCTCAAGATGTTGAGCTCTGAGCTATCCAAATAAGCAGGAAGTATGGCAAAACCATCACGGTTGTACTCAAACTCAACCCTTTCGAAATCCGGGTCAATCACCGACCATTCCTCGGATATTTAGTTTGAAGAATCGTCCGATGTCAGCCAGTGCGTCCTGAGCTTCCGGTAAGTCTGTAAAAATCTGGAAGCAGTGGAAGGCATCGTGGAAAAGTTTCAGCTCAACAGTGACACCCATATCTGTAGCGCGCCTTTCAAGCCCAATAGAATCACTTAGTAACGGCTCGTCATTCGCCACATGAATCAATATTGGCGGAAGTCCAGTCATATCTCCGAACAAAGGAGATATCCCAACCGTGTCAAGCGGATAATCGCCCGAGTAAAGCAGGCAATCATCAGCCCACAGTTCACGGAACTCTCCGTAGCTATCCCCACTCATAGTCAGATCGGTAGCCGGCGATAGGAGCGCCAGACAGCCAGCCAAGGGCATATTTTTTTCCTTTAACCTAAGCGTGCACGCAAGAGCAAGACCACCGCCAGCCGAGTCGCCTGCAATCATTGTTTTATGAGCATCAAAGGATGTACAAATCTCGACAAATGCCGCTACCGAATCGTCCAGCGCCGCTGGAAAGGGATTTTCAGGTGCCAACCGATAGTCCAGGCCAATTACCCCCGCATTGCAGGTAGCCGCTAGGTGCCCCATGACCGAACTGTGAGAGTCTAGAGAGCCCGTTCTATATCCTCCGCCATGGAGGTACAGGACTACCTCCTCAGTTTCTAGCCCGTTTGGCTGAAAACGTCTTGCTGGACGCCCAGCCAAAAAAAAGTCCTCTGTCACAATACCTCTCGGAAGCTGCAGGTGGGCCATATGCCTGTCGAAGCCCTCGCGTTGCTCCTCCATGGAACCCAGATTCTTTGTCTTCGCGCCTTGACTCTTATAGGCACTCAGTATTGCCTGCATGCTTTCACTAGCCAATGCTAAGCCTCCAACCCCTCTTCGGGACGATAATAAGTCCGAGTTAAATCTCCATCATGTGGTTGCCTGGAATATTGTTGGTCAACAACAGCGACCTTCCCAGGCAAAGATGATTCCGCACATATCACCGCCTGAAGCATGGTCAATAGTAGCTGCAGACGATTGTATGTTAGGACACGGAACCCAGATGGATTAAATTGATCTCGTAGTTCGCTATGGAGACCAATTACATCATGTATCGAGAGAAATGACTCAACCAATCCCATTAAAGCCTTTCTGGATCGCAGTCGGGTAAGCGAAGTAATAAGGGGCGTCACATGATCACCGACCAAGCGATTTTTTGATTTTAATGCGATCAGACTGAGCCTTCGAGGGTTTCCAAGCAATTTAACAGGAAGGGAACCTACGTGCATAAAAAGATCCATATCGGTTTGAGATGAGGTTCCTGCCACCCCCTCTGGAACGAGTTTAAACATCATTTTACCATAGGGCGTTTCGATATCCTCGCAAAGCGCCGATAGTGTTGCCTCAACGCCCCTGCAGTTTACAACCAAATTAACATCGTCCACCATGGCAACAAAATTAGCTTTGCTATCGCGCATTAACTGCTGAATTAAATTACCTTTTAAGCTTCGATCGTCAAAATGCAATATGCCTCTGTTTTCTGTTGCCTCAAGAACTTGTTTAACTGCTTTTTGAATTTCCATCTCGTCGCACTGATATTGGGGCGTCTGGTCAGACCAGACGCGAGCCAGCATGGGCATATAGTCCTTTGAATTCGGATGGGTTGCCAGAATCTCGCAGACCTTGAAACCTGCTTTGGAATCAGCCTCTTTATCCGGCAGAAATTCGATCTTGCATGCATACTTCTTCGTGATCTCGTGAACATGCACCAACAAACGTGTTTCTGGTTTCACATGCTCAGCGACCATTTTGAGCAAACCCGATGATAACCGTTCTTGTAGCTCGAGATTATCTAAATTTCGAGAAAGGCGCTTGTGAGTAGCGTGCAGTCGAATATTTTCATTAAGCGAGCGAGCTATCTCCGTTAAGTTGACTGATCGCGTCTGCCAAATGCCGGTGAACATGTTTTTTATGAACTTTTCGTCAACTTTTCCAACGGGCTTCCCAAATCTCTGCGAACAGAGGTAATCTGCAAATTTATATAGCCTGGAGTCAAGGTTTGACATGGCTTATCCTCTAATTCTTATCGACTATATTTTATTTAAAATTTTCTTGATATTCACCCATTTTGTAACAGCATGGCAATGTAGATCATGATCTATTTATATCGCACAAGGCCAAGAAAAATTCTTTCTGGCTATCGCTCATCAATGAAAATTCTGGCACTCCCATTTCCGTAACTGGGAGACCAGAAAACTCCGGCGAAGACATTTGGAGGCTTGCCGCAATATTGTGCAAGCCCGCACCCTCTTCGACACCAACACTTAAAGCAGCGATTATAGGTTTTGGCCAAACAGGGTTGTCTATTGCCCCAAGGTTGGGCTCAAAACCAAGATAATTGGCCATTTGTTCCTTAAGCACATTCTCCTCTGAACTTCGCTGCCGCTGGCCCTCAAACCCGTATTTCGTGCTCGACTGGTTACAAATGTAGGCCCAGCGCATCCTGACATGGAAGCCGGGCAACGCGAGACAAGCGTCTGTAACACCTCCTCCGCCTGACACTAGCCCCTCATGTATCATGAAGTGATATCCAGACACGGGCCAATCATCGCTGACTAGCCTAGAGGGCGGCGAGGTATAGATTTCACTAAAACCCCATGACAAATCCCCCGGAAGATCTGATGCTTTCAGAATCTCTACGCCGAAGGCGGCACATGCCTCACACCATGCTTTTGAGCCGAATTCGCCGACCTGTTTAACACTATTCATATCGATAACAAACAATCGATTCCCTCCACAAAAAGAATCACTTTCCACGATTTCCAGACCGTAATCAAGCGCGTTTGATCCAAAATTCACCCATAAAATATTATCTGGATTATTAACTTTAAAAGACGTGACAAAACTAGATAAATCAAAGGACAAGCACGGAAAAATTCTTTGAAGGACACAGACGCGCTTGATCCAGGGCACCATTTTTTATGGGTGACAAACCCATTTGCTCCGAATCGGTTGGCTTGTAGCCATTTTCTGACGCTGGTAGCCTTGTTTTTCAATCATAATTTGAGGGCATCGCTATGCGTTCACTAGAACAAAAGCTTATAAAACTTGAATTGAAACAACGTAACGAGGAGGGCTGCAGGACTGAAGAAATGGCCTCTCGTATCGCTACTGCGCTCGAAAGGAATGGCTCAACTACAGATTTTAAGCGCCTCTATGAAGAATTAGTGAATCTGCCCATAGAACCCTCTTTTCCCTACACCGAACCGTCGACTTTGGAGGCAATTCAAGCAGAACGTCCCGATGCACCGCGAGAACTAAGCGTAACCAGCGACGATGCTGAGATCTATAACAGAATCTATGGCGGGTGGCTTGGCCGGGCCGCCGGATGCGCACTTGGCAAACCAGTTGAGGGGTGGCCAAAGCACCGAATTGACACTTTCCTCCGCGAGACCAACTCGCTGCAGCTCGACAACTATCTTCCATTTTCAGATACCTATATGTCAGGCGTTCACAAGCCATCAACCCGCGGCAATATCAGGTACATGGACCGGGACGATGATATGGATTACCCGATACTCGGGCTAATGGCACTGGAACGCTATGGCCCTAAATTGACGCCGAGAAGCATGGCCAGCATATGGATCGCCAATATGTCTTATGGGGCGGTTTATACGGCAGAGAAAGCGGCATATCGAAATTTCGTTATGAGCATCTGGCCCCCCGAATCAGCAAGCTACCGCAATCCCTATCGTGAGTGGATAGGTGCTCAAATCCGTGCCGATATCTTTGGCTATGTAGCAGCTGGGAAACCTCAGCTAGCCGCAGAGTTAGCATTTCGAGATGCGTCCATCTCGCACGAGAAGAACGGTATTTATGGTGAAATGTTCGTCGCCGCGATGATTGCAGCCGCCTTTGTTTACTCCAAATCCGAGGACATTATAACCGCTGGACTTGGGGAAATACCCGCTCAGAGTCGCCTTGCTGAGTGTGTGCGAAATACATTTTCTTGGTGCCAGCATGAGAAGAACTGGGAAAATGTCTGGGTCAAAATCAACGAGCACTATGGGCACTATCATGGGGTGCATACGATCAACAACGCCGCATTAATTGTTATGGGTCTTTATTATGGTGAGAAAGATTTCGAGAAGGGTATCGTTTATACAGTGAGGGGTGGCTGGGACACAGACTGCACCGGCGCAACGGTTGGTTCCATCCTAGGCGTAAAGGATGGTGCGAAGTCGCTGCCTGAAAAATGGGTAGGCGTTTTCAATGATCGTCTGCTTTCCGCCGTTGGCGGCGAGAACGATAACAAAATCTCTGACCTAGCGCAGCGAACCTTTGCAATTAGCAAGAAGATCGACTCTGCTCCGGAAAAAACTGCAAAAGAAAAGCTAAAAGGGCCCGCAGAGGGGAGCTGGGAACTCCAGTCCGCCTGGGGCACCCAGCTGCTCAATTTCTCTCAAGCAATCATAGAGTTTACAGACATGGGCAGCTATGCCACCGAGGACATTCCAGACCCAAGTAAGCTCGCATCTAGCTCCTATAACCACCCCGAACTGAAGTTTAGTTTCGCGATTGACAAGGGTGGATGGGATTACGAGGTTGACTTTGAAGGCGAAATTGATGACGACACTTTGGAGGGTTTCTTCTATCCTGGAGCGCAGCCTGTTAGTGGGGTGAGGGTCTCGAAAGATCAGGAGAAACAAGAGTGAAAATTTCCAATGTTAAGGTCACTGTTTGGGAGTGGAAAAATATCCCTGCCACCAGTTATACAAAGCATTTCAAAAGCTCAGGCTCGCATAACGCTCATCTGGCGCTGGTCACAATTGTTGCTGAGGACGGCTCAGAGGGCCATGCATTCCTGGGCTCTTCGCTTGGCTCAATTGGGAATGATGTCAACCAGATCATAGAAAGATACAAGCCTCTGCTCGTTGGACAAGATGTACTCCACCGTGAACGAATTTGGCAGAACCTATCAACCTGGGCAATCGGATGGAATGCTATGCGGATAATTGGCGCAATTGACATAGCACTCTGGGATATAGGAGGAAAGGCTGCGGGCATTCCAATCCACAAGCTTATGGGTTCTTACAGGGACTCAGTGCCCGCCTATGCAAGTTCCGCGATCCTAGAGACTCCTCAGCACTACGTGGAGGAGGCTTTGAAATACAAGGAACTGGGTTGGTCTGCATACAAAATTCATCCGCCCGCTGAGCCGCTGCTAGATATTAAGATTTGTGAGATGGTGCGAAAGGCAGTGGGTGATGACTACCGACTGATGCTTGATGCATGCTGGGCCTACAGCTACCCGGACGCCCTTCGAGTCGGACGCGCAGCGGAGGAACTTGATTTTTATTGGTACGAAGACCCATTGCCTTATGACGATATCTATGGCTACGTGAAACTAAAGCAGGTGCTAAAAATACCCTTAGCTGCAACGGAGCTTCCTTCCACGGGACCAAAGGCCTATGCGCCCTGGATTATGCAGCAGGCGACCGACTATCTGCGAGGCGATCCAGTAATCAAGGGCGGTCTTACCTCCTGCCTGAAAACTGCGCATACGGCAGAGACATTCCAGATGAATTATGAGGTGCATCATGGGGGGAATTCTCTGACGAATGTAGCCAACCTTCATCTCATTATGGCCATACGTAATTGTGAGTATTTTGAAGTGCTCTTGCCGGATGCTGCGCAGAAGCATGGTCTTATCAATGACATCGAGGTCGATGGAAACGGGATGGTACACGCGCCACAAGCACCAGGATTGGGTGTCGAAATAGACTTCGAACTGATTCACCGTAATAAGGTGTTGGAGAAATAATGAAAGAAATTATCAACAAAACAGCTTTCATTACCGGAGGAGCAAGCGGAATAGGTTTTGGAATAGCAAAAACGCTAGTAAAGGAAGGCATGAATGTAGTGATAGGGGACGTTCAGGACGACCGACTTGATCGCGCAGAAGCTGAATTAAAGGCTATCTCAAATAACATCATGGCGGTGAATGTTGACGTCTGCAGCAGATCCGCGCTCCAGGAAGTGGCCGAGATGATTGAGAGACGGTTCGGCACTGTGCAAGTTCTTTGTAACAATGCCGGAATAGGGGGTGGAGCGAAGGTGCTTGAGACGCCTGACGACCGCTGGAGACGGGTCCAAGAAGTTAACCTCTGGGGGCCCATTAATGGTATCAAAGTCTTCCTACCCCGCATGCTAGAGAGCGGTGAGGAGGGTCATATTGTAAACACATCCTCCTTTAGTGGAATCCATGGGCATGGGAACCAGTCCTGCTATGGGGCAAGCAAGTTTGCTCTGGTAGGGCTCTCGGAATTCCTTAGAAACGATTTAACCGACACCGAGGTGTCCGTATCGGTGCTGTGCCCGCACGTTGCTGATACTCCGATCATCGATGCGTTGAAAGAGAAAGTTAATGACCAGGTAAGAGAGATGATCGAGGACATGGCTGTCCCGGCAGATACGGTGGGGCAGCAAGTTCTCAACGCGATCAAGAACCAAGAGTTTTACATCTTCTGCGATGGAACGCACACCAGAAAGATGTTAGAAAAACGCTGCGAGGACATGCTTGCGGCAATGAATCGACAATTTCCAAAGGAGGAAGGTTAATGAGTGAACCTGTTTATGAAGTTAAATGGGAACGGTTACCCGATATGCCATGTGGAAAATGGGAGCCCGCTAGCATTGCCATAGACGATAAATTGTATGTACATGGCGGATATGAGTCCGAGATCATTACCAGGAAAAAATTGCATGTCTTTGATCCAGCGGCAGGCACTCACGGCAGCTGGACACGCTTGCAGGACCTGCCAAGCGCCACGAATCACGTTAATCTTGCACCAGACGAGACAGGTTTCTGGTATGCGGGTGGCATGAAGGATATGGATCGGCCCGCTGGTAAGAAACCGGACCATATTATTGCGGAGACCTGGCACTTTGATATTCAGGAAGACCGCTACACAGCCGGGCCGCTGCTGCCGGGTCGAAGAGCTGGCGGGGGGTTGGCTAGGCTTGGTGACAACCTGCACTATATTTCTGGCCTTATGGAGGATCGGGATACAGACTCGCCAGACCACTGGGTTCTTGACGTGGCTGAGTGGAGGGCTACGGGGAATGGCACCTGGAGGAACCTTGCCCCTTTGCCGCTGGCAAGGAACCAACTGTCGGTGGCAGTGCTGAACGACAAAATCTATGTTGTAGCAGGGCAACTAAATCATGACTCTCAGCAGATCGATCAGGATCGCGTCGATATTTATGACCCCGCGAGCGACACTTGGGCCGATGGACCTTCGCTGCCCTATGGACACTCCCACTCCGAAGGAGCCACATTCGTCCACGACAACCGGATCTGGATGGTTGCTGGACACACCACGCCTCAGGGCGGAAAAAAAGGCTTCTGCGGCAACGTGGTGAGTCTTGGCGAGGGCGAGGAATGGGAGCTCACATGCATGGCGCCCAAACCGATGTCCTCCCCAGCCTCAAAAGTCATTAAAGGGCGATTATATGTTGCGGGGGGCTGGGACGGTCGGATGACGGAAGAAACCCCAGATCGCAACTATTGGGCAGATAGGCAAATTTCGTCACCAGAAGTCTGGGTCACCGATCTACCGGACAGGACGTAGCCAAAGCTGTTAAAACAACAGGATTATTTAAGGTCAGATTTTGAATGATCAAAACCATCGGCAATTTTGCTCTAGTATTGTCTATTTGCATTCTCCCGACCCATGGACTCGGATCACAAGATGCCAGGTATAATGCCGTGATTGACGACTCAAAGCCTGGCACCCTTGTCCACTATCCGTCCTTTCCATCCAACCTCGTCGAAACTAGGCCGGTCGATGTTTGGATTCCCGATGGCTATGAGGAATCCGACGACCCTTACCCAGTCATCTATATGCACGATGGACAGTTCATGTTTGATCGTTCAACCTCACCGTATACCAGCATCTGGGAAAGAATTAAGGGTTCGATTTATGGAGGCGTATTCTGGAATGTTGATGAGACTATCACACATCTGATTGCGACAAAACAGATAAGGCCATCGATTGTTGTCTCGGTCTGGAACCTTCCCGAGGTTAAAAGAAGGACGGAATACATGCCCCAGAAACCGGTAACCGAAGAGATAGGCCGGCTTCTTCGAGCTGAGTCAGACATAACACGTGAGGCCATAACCTCAGACAACTATCTCAAGTTCTTGGTGTCCGAACTTAAACCATTCATCGACAAAACATATCTCACCAAACCTGATGCCGACAACACTCTCATCATGGGCTCAAGTATGGGTGGGATGATCTCAGCATATGCGGTATCTGAATATCCGGAGGTTTTCGGAGCAGCCGCTTGCCTGTCCACCCACTGGGTTTTGGGCGAAGGCGCGGTTGTTAATTGGTACAAAAATAATTGGCCAGTTGCAGGAACACACAGATTGTACTTTGATTATGGAACGAAATCGTTTGATGCGGAGTATGAGCCGTTCCAAAAGAAGATGGATGCTTTAATGCGCCAGAAAGGCTATAGGGAAAACGAGGACTGGGTGACCCATCGGTTCGAGGGTGCTAGCCATTTACCTAGAGCATGGCGGGAGAGGCTGCATATCCCACTGAAATTCTTATTGGGAACCTGAGATAACCACAGTCTAATGCTTTTCTGCACCCCGCCAATTTAGGTACGCGAGGGCACGATCCTCTGCATTCTCGCGAATGTTTCCCCAGAATAAGCTGTAATCATAGCCATGCAGATTGCGCTCAAAGAAGGCCCAAAGACCGGAAGCCTTGAGCATAGGGTCCCTGTCGGAGTTGACCATCAGCCATTTGCTTCGCTCCCCTTGTTCACAGAAAACAGAAACCGAGCCCTTGATCAGACTGGGCAGAGGGTCACTAACGCTGCCCAAATCAAACTTCCCTCCTTTGGGTAGCGTCAACGCCCCTAAGTGATAGTTCTTCTCACTGGGGATCGCATCTGATTGCCATGTTATCGGATTAATGCAAATACGCCGGCTAGGCGGGAAACCTCCGTAGTCCTTTCCGTTCCAGAGTTCCTCCTCCTCAATATAGCTCCAGGGGCTCGGAAACTTGTCGCTCTCGTGCGCATCCCAAGAAACCAAGCAGCCAATCTGGTTTGCGGTCTCGCAAAGTTTAATGTCTTCATAAGCCTCCTCCAGCATTGAGTGGGGGAGCGAGTGCCCGATAGCATAAACGGCTACTAGCCGGTCCATCACTGGCTTGCCATCCACCTCCTCCATTAATAGCCTCACGAGATGAAACGTGCCCTGGCTGTGACCAGCCAATAAAATGGGCGCATCAGGGCCTATCTCGGACAGGAAATACCTGAATGCAGAACGGATATCCGAGTATGCGAGGTCGCTCAGCTGTCCCCTTAAATCTTTATTACCCACAAAGCCCGCCTGGCGGTATCGGGGCGCATAAACGCGACAGCATTTATTGAACACAGAAGCCTGGCGCGAGATTGTTCCTAGATCAGTTTCTCGTCTGGTCATTTCATCATCCAGCGGCTGCACCCAATGCGCTTTTCCCCCATAGGTGTTGGGGTGAAGAAAGAATGCTTCCGCTAAACGATCCTCTTGCGGAACTTTATCTATACCCTCGGGAACCCTTTCAGCTGGGCTGGACTCGTCTGGCCATGCGGCCCAGTGACTTATCAACGAATAGTTGGGCGCATCTGGGGTGGGCCCAGTCCCAAATTCATGATCGGGTTCTGCTAGCCATGCAAAAACCAGCGACACAAAACGAGGGGAAAAAAGGAACAATGAACACAAGATTGCAAGTGCCCAAAACAAGATTTTAAGAGTATTTATCAAGGCGATCTCCTTAAAGATCTCGCGCAGCCTCACCGGAAGAAAATGTTGCAAGCTGCCCTAGAATGAAGGTAAATCAGAAGTTCATTACCGTTTTATTCTCAGTCAATTCGAACCCTGGGTGGCCTAGCCCTGACCGCCTCCTCGTCGACATCCATGCCCCATCCTGGCTTTTCGCTCAGCACCAAAACTCCTTTTTCAATTTGCAGTGGCTCGGTAAAAAATTCGCCAAGCCAGGGCACTTCATCCACATCAAATTCCATCAGCTCGAGATTAGGAGTGATAGCTGAAAAGTGAGCATTGATCTGCGTGGCTAGGTGCCCGGTAAAATTATGCGGCGAAACGTTTAAATCAAAGACATCGGCAACGGAAGCGATTTTCATTGACTCCAGAAATCCATTCCAGACGACATCCACCAGAGGGACATCGACTGAGCGGCGGCCAAAAAACGGAGTGTAAGTTCTAGCAGTGCAGAGCATCTCGCAACCACCAATGGGCATGGGGGATCGGTCGCGGATGTCCCTCAGAACATCAGCATCGAACACATCAACCTCGAGCCACCGTATATTTAGGTGCTCCATCGCACGAGCAATTCGTATGATACCGTCGGTCTTGAAGTTCGAGTTTAAATCTAGGATAAGGTCCAGTTCATCGCCCACTGCCTCCCTGAGAACAGTCATCTGATCCACAATTGCCTTGAGAATTGATTGCGATAGATTTAGTTCTGGTGCGCCAGTTTCACTGCCAAAACACGGGAAGTAGCCGGTCCCACCAGTCTCATCAAAATAGTGGATCTTGGTTTTCAGCGCTGGGTATCCCGCTGCCAGCACATCTTGGGCATGGGCGGCCATGCCATCTAAGTCTCGAATCAGTTTTTTTTGGTGAATTTCATGACCTCGTCTCAACCTGTAAGTCCCAAAGTGCGACCAATACAACGGAATCCTCGTTCTTAGCGGCCCGCCAAAAAGACGGTAGACGGGAACATCCAAGGCCTTCGCGGCAATATCCAATAGGGCATTTTGGATGGCGCCGATAGCCTGATGATTTAAGCCCGACAGGGACTGGCGGGTCGCAGAGTAAAGGTCGTTGGTCAGTCTCTCAACCTCCCTAGGGTCTCTTCCAACAAGAAGTTGCGCCATTGATTCAATAAGTGCAGTGAGACCCTGTCGGCGAATAATCTCTGAAATACCGGTATATTCAGACCACCCGGTTATACCCTCATCAGTGGTTATTTTAAGAAATGAGAAAGACCGACCCGCATCGGCATGTAACGTATCAAAGCCGGATATTTTCATAATTGCATCTGCCCTACAGAAAGGTTTTTGTGTCAGCCAATTAACAAAATAACTCCAATGATGCGAATTTTATCTGCCATTCCTTAAGCTTATCCACAAAGTTTGGTATCTTTCACAACAACAATAAAGGATCGATAGGGCGCCAACAACAATTCTCACCCATTTTGGGGGATATGTTTCTCCCAAAACGGACCTTGCTGTTAATGAAACAATAGAAGTTGCGGAAGATTTGTTTTAAATTATGAACCAATAGATTTACCCATTCCGAGACAAATGGTCGTACCCAATCGTGGTGCCTATGCTGGATAGGCCAATGAAATTTAAAAGTCATGTTAATTGACCCCTCTAAGCGGTGCAGAATACGTATGAAAAACCTCGTTAATTGCAACAGCAGCTGAAATCACAAGTAAATTTCCTTATGTATCTAAAATATTGTTGTAAGGAGCCAGGGGGAATAGCAAGGAGAAAAAATAAATGATCCAACAAACCTCATTCACTAGGATGGCAGATGCGACCTCTGAAGACTATGAAATAATTATGGAGCATGCAACAGGATTTGTCAGGCAACTCCCAGATAGAATATTAGCTCATCTCGCCCTGTTGAAAGGAGATACCGGCGGATATGCTGTTGACCGCTACACCCACTGCCTTCAGTCAGCCACCAGGGCTTACCGAGATGGAAAAGACGAGGAGTACGTCGTTTGCGCGCTACTCCACGATATTGGCGACTCCATTGCCTCGACAAATCATGCCGACTTAGCCGCCGCCATGTTGGAACCGTTCGTCTCAGAACAGAATCATTGGATTATTAAGCATCATGGAATCTTTCAGGGTTACTATTTTTTTCACTATCTTGGCCTTGATCAGAACATGCGCGATCAGTTTAAAGCGAATGTGAACTGGCAAGCCTGTGCGGAGTTCTGCGAAAAATATGACCAAAACTGCTTCGATCCTGATTATGACAACATGCCAATTGACGCGTTTGAACCCATGGTAAGACGAGTATTTGCAAAACCCAAGCGGTCTATATACCTACGAAACAAAGCCTAAAATTCCATCTGAGGATGCTGTTTCAAAGTATTCCAAACAGTCCTCGGGTCAAAATTACCCGGTAAGCGCAAGACTGAGGGCGGCTTTCAGCTCACGTCTTTTTTAACCAGAGGCTTGATACCACAGTTTCAATGATTGCAATCTTATCGAGTTATGG
The DNA here is from genome assembly GCA_902557735.1 of Porticoccaceae bacterium. GTDB lineage: Bacteria > Pseudomonadota > Gammaproteobacteria > Pseudomonadales > Porticoccaceae > TMED48. The sequence goes on along the minus strand of CACEBC010000008.1, from coordinate 26,033 downwards.
ATCACATCCCGCTCTAAAACATCGATTTAACATTCTTTACTGGCATCAATGCCACTTCTAAGCATAGCCCTGAGAGTGATAACGGGTCCAAGGTTCTTTTTCACCGATCCCATAACCGCTCAGAAGAGCAGTCTTAAGCCACTGCCTCATCGATGGCCGGCGCTCTAGGACCTCTAAACTCTCGAGCGCCTCAATCCAGGGCCTGGGGTCATAGGTCACCTTACGCGGAAAATAGAGCCCGCTCTCAAACACGCCGTAGCACGCGTGGAGCCTACCACAGCGAGGCTGCCCTACGCTTCCGGGATTTATGTACGTTTTCTCGCCGATGGTTCGGGTAAACTGGACATGTGTATGCCCAAAAAGGACTAGCGGACAACGATTTTCGCTACCCATAGCCAGAAAACTCTCTGCGGGCGAATCTGGGAGAGGTGAAGGCATTTCCTTTTCAAGTTCCCCATGGTGGAGGTACATTGAGATGCCACCGACCCGGTATTCCCCTGCTGGCTTGAATGCTCGCACTCGGTCCACGACGTCCTTGCCCAGTGATCCGATTATCCATTCATTAAATGCTATCCATCCCTCTGGCCAGTGCGCAAAAAGGCTGGTATCAAGAACTTCCTTGTCGTGGTTCCCCATAATCGATACATCAGCATCTAGCTTCTCAAGCAGTTCCGCCGTCTCGATAGGCTGCGGACCGGACACAAAAGCATCGCCAAGAAAGACTACGTGGTCCGCATCATCCTCAGCATTCATAACAGCTCGAAGCGCCTCTGCGTTACCGTGAACATCACTAATAATCAAGATTTTAGACTGATCATCCATCTTATGCTTTCCAAGTTGAGACAAGCTCATGAAGCTCAAAATCTTCAATGATTTGCTCACCACTGTACGAATGGAGCACCAAGGGGTTTACGTAACCGTCTGGAAGAAAACAATAGGAGGCAGAAATTGATCCACCATCTAAAAACACCTCTATGGAGGTTCGATCGATAATCAATCGTACGTCAAGCATAACCGTGTCTGGTAGTTTGACGAACGGCCTATCCTCGGTCATCTTACTCTTTCCGCTCGTCTCGACGCTCAGCGTCATCGCGTCCCAATCGAACACTATCGGATGTCCTCGAACGACGACATAAAAACCCTTTGCAGATTGCCGAAAAACCTTAAATGACACATCCAGTAACTTTGCATCGGTCTGCGCAACCATTGGCTTATCCTTAGAGATCGTTTCTCTCCCAACAGAAACGGTCCTTACGCGCAGAAGGTCTAACTCATGGACAGGCCAGCGATTGAGTGTAACTGAGCCCCCTGAACCGGCCAGAGACAGCTCCACAGGTACTGACAATTGTTGATTAAAGGGCATTTCGGGGTACCTGCCTCCCGCCATCCAAGAAACCTGAATCCGCCGGTTATTTGGCGCGTTACTCCAAGTCTGTGCTGCATAACCATTTCGCCCACGTTCGTATTGAAGAACCGGTGTTTCGGGCACAAAGACTTTTCCATCAAAGTCACCCACGCTGTAGCTTCCGCCAGCGCCTGAAAAAACCCACTTCTCCGCTCCCGTATCATCTGCTATCGGGAAAAAATCGGGGCACTCCGAATCCCCATTCAGTCTGATCTCTTGAGACCGCGTCCAGGTCTTGGCATCGCTCGAACTGAGCAAGCAGTAGCGGTCATCCTCTAGATACAGCGCCATAATCCAGCGCCGAGTACTCTTATGCCAGACCACCTTGGGATCTCGATTATCCGCCTCCATCCACCCAACGATCGGGTTGGCAACATACTTTGTCCATGTCTTGCCATTGTCGGTGCTGTAAGCGAGGCACTGAGAGGTGGGCCGAATAGGCTTAGCATGTTTTCCATAGGCAGTGTAGAAAAGCAGTAGCGCATCCGCTCCGAATCCGGCGGTATTCTCATGATCAACAACAGCAGATCCTGAAAACATGCTCCCCATGTCGTCTGGGTAGAGGGCATTTTCGCACTGTTGCCAGTGAAATAAATCGCGACTGACCGCATGCCCCCACCACATCCTACCCCATGTGGGAGCGTCCTGATTATGTTGAAAGAATAAGTGCCAAAGCCCGTCATGAAACACAAGACCATTAGGATCATTGATCCAGTTTTTGCGCGCTGTAAAATGAAATTGAGGCCGATGCAGTTCACCATACTCATCAACCATAGCCTATATCCTTATCTCGACGCTTGCTCACTAGGATGCTCTTTTTTGCAACTATAATAAAGCTGTTAGCTGCTATGACGGGCTCTTATCACCCATTTTTGGGTGGGTTTATTCTAATATTTCACGCCGCCTTGATGCCTTAAAAATTGATAGGATGCATAATAAACTCGCCTGTATTTAGGGACTGATGTGATGCCTAATTCCGAACTTAAAAACAAAGTAGTCATCGTGACGGGTGCCGCCGGAGGGATCGGCCAGATCATTTCTCGGGAATTTTCACTCGCTGGAGCTACCGTGGTGCTTGCTAGTAGGAATGAAGGGGCCTTGCAAGAAACAGAAAAAAATCTGGCAGGTGACTCAACGCTCTCCATACAAACTGATATCACAAAACCGGATTCGGTGGAAAACCTCATCAACGCGACAGTATCAGAGTTTGGACATATCGATGTAATGATCAACAATGCGGGCGGCGGGGTGCGTCCTTGCGAACCTGAGGACACATCTTACGATGACTGGGTGCGAATGATCGACATCAATCTAACCGGTACCTTTAATTGCTGTATGGCAGCAGGCAAACAAATGATCAAACAGTGTTTCGGAAAGATCATCAACATCTCGTCCACAGCAGGTACTAAGGGTAACCCCGGCCTGCTTCACTACTCAGCCGCCAAGGCCGGCATTTTAAGCTTGAGCAACAACCTCGCATACTCTTGGGCAAAATATAATATTTGCGTTAATTCTGTGGTGCCTGGGCTGATTGCAACGCCGGCTATGATCGGCTATGGCGTCATCCCTCCGGAAAAAACTGAGGACGGCGAGAGAGTGCCACGACTGACCCTGCCGCCGGGTCCGATCGACGTAGCAAACATGTGCTGCTTTCTTGCCTCCCCGGCGGCTGACATGATCACGGGCGAGGAGTTCCCTGTCAGAGCGTGGTTCAAACTTGATCGGTTCTGGGAATAACTATATAGGTAATGAAAATATTATGCACACCACACCCATAGACACGACTGCTGATTCTCTCGAGCTAATAGGAGGCAAAGGTAGATCACTAGCCCGGATGGCCCGAGCCGGATTTTCTGTGCCCGGCGGATTTCTTGTGACCGCCGATGCCTACCGGAAATTCGTATCTGACAATGCACTTCAACCAGCTATCCTTGACAGAGCCAGGCCTCGCCTCAAGGAGGGATATCCAGTTTTTGACGCATGCTCGGATGAGATCAGCGCACTGATTCGAGGGGCGCCAATGGCCGACAGCATGCTCGACGAAATCAAGACTGCGTACTATGCGCTTAATAGAGGCGAATGTCCGGTAGCTGTTCGATCCTCAGCCAACGCAGAGGACCTGCCTGACTTTTCGTTCGCCGGGCAGCAAGAAACCTTTCTAAACGTCCGAGGTGCCGATCAGGTCGCCGAGGCAGTCCACAAGTGCTGGGCATCCCTCTGGACCGCCCAAGCGATAAGCTACCGGCATCAGAACGGCATTGATCAAGGTAGCGTAGCTATGGCCGTGGTCGTCCAGGTGATGATCCCCTCTGATGTCTCGGGCATATTATTCACAGCCAATCCTGCCTCAGGTGAGCGGTCCGAAATGATAATAAACGCGAGTTTTGGCCTAGGGGAAGCTGTAGTTGGCGGACAGGTGACCCCGGACACCTTTGTCGTTGATCACGACACCCTAGAGATTAAAGAATCAATCCTTGGCCCCAAAAAACAACAAATTGTTGCTGATGGTGACCAAGGCGTGCGGCTTGAGGATGTATCTGAAGCGAATCGTGATAACTCCTCGATGTCTGACGAAATGCTACAAAAACTTACCGAGTGCGCTCTGAAAATTGAAGACCTCTATGATGGGGTGCCTCAAGATATTGAATGGGCCTTCTGCAAGGGCGAATTACATCTACTCCAGTCTCGCCCAATTACTAATCTTCCTGTCCAACCCATAGAGGTGGTCTGGGAGCCAACCCCTCCAGCCGTCTACGTCAGCCGTAGACAAATTGTTGAAAACATGCCGGACCCCATCTGCCCACTATTTGAAGAGTTATATCTAACTCGAGGGCTTGAGTCACCTCGAAAAAAAGGCCTCGGCATGCATGGCGGCGGCCCAATGTTCGTTACAGTGAACGGATATGGTTATCAGCGTTTTGATTGGCCTCAACTTCACGAGTATATGGAGGACCTCAGGGCTCAGGGCGAACAAGGTACCGTGTCGGAAGAGGAAATTGAGGCGATGGAGCATGCAGTCTGGGGCCCTGAGCAAGAAAAACTGATTGCAGGGTTGACTGACCAAGCAGTGGGTGATATCGACCCTTTCAGGGCGAGCCTGGACGACGATGAGAGACGAGCCTTCGACAATTGGCGATCCGGAGAAGAGGATAACATTGACTCTTTGGTGACCCTCCCAAAAATTGGGCATCAAACTTATCTCGCTTTCAATCACAGCAAATGGAATGACAGCGAACTTAAAAATTGGTTCGATAACTGTAAACCAAGGCTAGAGGGAGTCGCAGAAAAATGGCGAAAACTTGATATTAAAAATGCGTCCGACACAGAGCTGCTCGATGGCATATGTGAGATGGGGATAGAGGAGGGCCACTACTGGAGCAGCGGGAGCAGTCACACATTTGGGGTCGCAAAATCGACTGACGACCAGCTTAACGTATTCCTGCAGGAAACGCTCCCAGAACATAATTTCATAAGCGGGCAATTTTTATCAGGCATCAAGTCTAAGACGATGCAATCTAATGCAGATTTATTCGAAATAGCGAAGATCATACGAGCAGATGAGGCGCTCACCTACACAGTCCTTGTTGTGCCCGCGCCTTTTTTAATGCAAGCACTTCGAGATCACAAGAACGGGTCGGAAACTGTCGCAGCAATTGATCAATACCTACAAAAATATGGTCACCAGGGTTATAGCATGGATTTCATTGAACCTACTCAGATAGAGGATCCGTCAGCGTTGTTCGCCTCTCTAAAGGCTATGGTTCGAGATAAGGACTATCATCCAGACAACCAGTCCAGAAAGACCGCTGCAATCCGCGAGCAGAAGATGAAAGAAATCACCGAGCTGCTGCCAGAACTTGAGTATTGGCAACTTCGGTTCAGGCTCTGGCTTGCCAGGAAATACAACTATATCCGGGAAGAAGTGGCTTTCCTATTTGGTTACACCTGGTCCATATTGCGACCGATGGCTTTCGAGTTGGGTGATAGGTTAGTTGAGGCCGGGATTTTCGAGCGCTCAGACGACATTTTCTTCCTGGAAAGTCAGGAAATTACCGAAGCCATACTGGCGCGATCAAACATTGCTACCGAGACGGAGTTCGCTGCTCGTGCGAAGGAACGCAGAGAGCTCAGGGAAGCTCGAAAACGACATCACCCGCCAGGCACATTGCCTGCCATGGCGAGCAATATTGATGGCGTCTCTTTTAAGGAGACCCAGATCAACAACGACGAAGGGAGCGATACCATGCGTGGATTCGCTGTTAGCTCCGGCACCATCACTGCTAAGGCCAGTGTAGTGCTGGGACCATCGGAGTTCGATAAGATGATGCCAGGCAGTATTCTTGTAAGTCCCTTAACAACGCCGGCTTGGACGCAACTCTTCGCGCATGCTGCCGGTTTAGTTACAGATGTCGGAAGTATCTTGGCTCACGGATCTATTGTCGCCAGAGAATACGGAATACCTGCGGTTCTTGGTGTCGGAAACGGTACCACCCGCATCAAGCATGGGCAGTTGATAACCATCGATGGAGATGCCGGTACTGTGGTAATTCACCCCCTAGAGTAAGAGGCAAAGACTATACGCAACTCTGGCAGCCCCGAAATGGGACTGCCGACGCGTAATACTTTCTTAGAATGTGCTATAGCTGATTCTCAGGTGAAAAGCTCTCGGGAACATGATGATCGACTGATTAACACCGGAGTAATCTGGCGTGTATTGCCCATCGAAATCTGTGGCGTTAGAAATCGACACATTGACATCCCAACCGTCTTTTCGTGCACCCGCACTTAGGTTCAGTACCTTGTAGTCCTCGTAAGCCCTGATATAAGCTGTCGGCGTTAGAACCGAGCTGAACCCATCCGGCGCTTCCCTCATGGCATAAGTGGCAGTCGCGTATCCCTCCCAACCCGAATCGAAGTCCATGTTATAGTTCGCGGTCAGAGAATGTGTTTTTGGAGAGTAGTTATACAAGTCACCGCCTACACGAATTGCAGAGGGGAAGTTAGCGACCTTCGACGGATCTGGAACGCCTGTCACCTCGCTGCTGGTGAAAGCTCCCACGTATGTGAGCCCAAAGCTGTCAGTTACTCTCCAATCCAGCATTACCTCTATGGCGTCGATATCAGCGTCTGTCCCGCCAATTGCAGCCGACAAGGGACCGCCTGCAAGGCCGTAGCCAGCATACATTGGAATATCTTCCCACTCACCAAGTGCATAAACCAATTCGAGGTCAAGAGCTCCATCTATTAAAGTCCACTTAGTTCCAAGCTCGGTGCTCACCATCTCTGAGGCGTCTGAATCACTCAAGTTGGGGAAACCCTCAGCCGCTAAAAGCGCTCGAGTCGTTTCTGTTACTGGAATCGGTGCGCGTGACGCAGTTGATCTTGTCAGGTATACAATCCCGTTTTCCGATGGCATCCAGCGAACCCCGAACCGGTAGCTTGTGTTGTCATAGCTGTACTCAGCAGTCCCGCCTCCCAGCGCATAGCCAGTGTAAGGCCCTCCTGGTGGATCTCCTGGCGCTCTCATTAGAGCGGTATTAGTTTCCACTCGATCCTCTTCTTGGCTTCGAATGCCTGCAAAGACACTAAATTGATCATTAGCATTCCAGGTAATTTCGCCATAGGCGGCTTGAGCCTCGAGGTCCGTTCGATTGAAATCGGTAAATTCTCCGTAAACTTGGAAATTGTAAGCGAGATTGTTTGCGCTCTCTGCATCCATGTCTAGGAATCCAACCAACCATTCAATTGGGCCGTCTTTGGACACCAAACGAATCTCATGCGTAGTGGTATCAGAGGGCATCTCCGTTAGGCTAACGACCCCAAAAGCGAGATTTTCATCGTTATAATCTCTATCCGTGGCCTCAACCTTGCCTCCTGAGTAAGTCAGAGTGGCAAATCCAAGGTCAACACTAGCCATCAATGTATTCCATTCAATATCGTAGTTGTTAGTTGGAATACCATCAGGAAACACTTCCAGCCCAAGATCCCAAGTAAGAGGTACGACTTCCATAATTCCTTGACTCGAGTCAATAATGTTAGATCCTGGAATGAAGGTATACTCTGTGTTCCACTGCGTGTGTGTGTAGGTCACCTCCGAGTTCTCGGAGGGCAACCAGGTCAATTTCGCCCTCAATGTATCTCGCTCAGTGTTGAACGGCTCTTCAACCTCTGGGCGTCCTCGAACCTTTCCGAAACCAGGGTCCTCTTGAGTCTCATAAGCAAGTCGCAGTCCCAGCTTGCCCTCAATAATAGGTGCGTTAACAATAGCACTGTACTCATAGCCCTGACTTCCCTTTGAGTAAGTCATAGCACCTGCTGAAACCCTGTAACCAAACTCCTCAAAATCGACTGGCGCTGTTCTCATGATCACGCTGCCTGCAGAGGAGTCCTGACCCCAACTCGTTCCTTGTGGGCCTCTCAACACTTCAATACTGTTCAGGTCAAAAGTACCCAAAGGCGGTGGCGTAGCGCCAAAAGGATCTACATATGGTATGTCGTCAATGTAATAGCCTACCGGCTGCATGCCTCCTCCAGCATTTGTCTGTGTGATCCCACTGCCTCTGAGTTGGATACCTTCAGCGACTGGCAACTTGCCCCCTTGGGTAATACCCGCGGTCGCACCCGGCACTTGATTGAAGATATCCCGCACATTTCTATAGATTGGCATTTCAAGCGTTTCACGCTGGATGGCCTGTATTGACTGCGGCACCTCCATCACTGACTCTTCGCGGCGAGTTGCAGTGACCATGATTTCTTCTATTCCAACCCTCGCCGAATCATCATCCGCAACGGCCCAAATGGCTCCCGGCAGCAGGAAGCTGGCCAATAGCATGCGTACTACTAGTTTTCCCATAACGTTTTCCCCTTCTATAAAATTTTTCCAAACATATGTCAAACGCATAAAATTTGGTGTAACCGCCAGTTATAAAGCATCTTGGTATGCATTTTTTTATAGATTATTGTAGCAATTTTCAAAATTTATAGAAGGATCAGACAGAATTTTTAATGTAAGAAAAGAAGGCTAAGTCTTGATAAAACAGTATATTAAAGTAGTTTTTTTTTATTTTTTCGGGTAAAGTTCTGCCAAAAATGGGGGAAAACCATCGCGCTTGGTATCTATTCACTTGCGTATATTTTTAAGTTAGAGTGTAGTTGCAGAAAAATAAGGGTAGCTTCATCAAACAACATTTCAATTAAGCGCAAGTTAGGGGGAAATTATGAAAAGATTTTACGTGGCTCATTTTTTAGCCGCCACTATTTTGGTGACAGGATCTGCAGGAACCACAGCCGATGGTCTCGACTCGGATATTGAGGAAGTAACCGTTACTGCCACCAGGAGAGAAGCGGCAGTGATGGATATCCCGCAGTCAATACAAGCCATCTCCGCCGAGGTGCTTGAGCGTCCGACGTTTGATGACGTTTCCGATGTATTCAATCTAATTCCAAGTGCGACGATTATGACCAACAAATCGCCGGATAACGAGGGAATTCAACTTAGAGCCAGCGGCGCCACTCAGTCGGGAATTTCAGACGGCCTTCCACCAGTTGGATACTATGTAGATGACATCCCGTATGTAGACCTCACAACCCCGGTACCGCCGCCGATAGGCACTTTTGATCTGGAGAGGATAGAGGTAATACGTGGGCCGCAAGGAACATCTTATGGTCAAGATTCCACTGCTGGAAGTGTGATTTTGAGGACTAACCCTGTTGATTTGGAGGAGTTCGGCTATCAAGTACGGTTGGGAATCTCCGAACGAAGCGGCGGAGACGGCAACGGCGAGACTTTTGGGGGCATAGTGAATGCTCCTATTGCATCTGGGACTGCCGGTTTAAGGTTGGCTTTTATGCGAGAGGAGGATCCAGGATATGGCCGCTTTAGCAACGGAAGGAGCGGGAATCCAATGGCGCATGAAAGGGATTCAATGAGGGCAAAGTTTCGATGGAAGCCAACAGATGACACTGACATCAACTTAACGCACTCAAGATGGAAAACATCTTACACAGTGTTGCCTGGCTCTCAAATCGAGGATACTTTATCCGGTGAGCTGGTGGTAACGCCCTATCAGACTGATTTGCTCCTCGATTTATTCCCTGCAGGTTATACAAACAACGTTTACGATATTCGCTGGACAACACTATCAATGAAACATGAGCTAGATTTCGCCTCTCTTCAGTTGTCAAGCGGTTATGTGGACACGCCTCGTAAGGATAATTTCTCAGAAAATACGATCTATGGTTTTCCCCTGGGCTTTTTAGCATATCAACCGGGCAAGTCTAAGACGCACGAATTGCGGTTGGTTTCTACTACGGAGAGCAATTTGCAGTGGATCTTGGGAGCTTTTTATCTTGATGCCACAAGCAACGGAAACGGTTATATTTCAAGCGATTTACGTCCCTTTTATGGGAACGATCCCTCTTTTATCTACAACTCATACTATTTGGAGCAGAATGATAGTGAAGTAAAAGCAGTCTTTGGAGAGGTGGATTACAAAATTAATGAACAATGGAGTTTTCAAGTTGGCGTCCGACTTCAAGATCAAGAAATCGCGACGACCGCGGTTGAGGGATACCCGCTGCCCGGGGATCCTGCCTCGGGACCATATTCGTTTATCTTACCTCCTTCAGTGCAGGAATTTGACTTCGATAACACCAGTTACCGTGTAGGGGTCACTTGGAGACCAACCGAAAATAGCATGATCTATCTTACTCAGTCCACCGCGGCCAGAGCCCCGATTTTAATCAGCCCGGCAGATGAGGAGGCATTGATCAGCGCTGGAGTCACCCCCCTGAGTTCCAGCAAAGCATCAGAGTTAGAGAATACTGAGATCGGTGCTAAGTGGTCCTCGATGGACGGTGGTTTGGAGATAGAGCTCGTCTATGCACATGGCATTTGGGACGAGGTGCCCCTGTATGCATCAGTGATTGTTCCAGGACGGGACCCTCTAATGATGGGGATTGGGGGTACGGAGGGCTATGTAGGATCCTACGAATGGAGCCTCCGTTACAACCTATCCGATAACCTATCGATTGCTTATGTGGGTGCATATGTCGATACGGAAGTTGAAGATATTCCTGATGATCGTGTCACTGATTTTCCACCCGCCATTCGTGAGGGGGGAGAACTTTTCAATTATTCACCAGATACGCACAGCTTCTCTATCGATTTCAACTCAGAGCTCGGGAATGGTTGGGAGACCTTCATGTCTATGAACTACACCGCTCGATCCAAACCAAATGGTTATGGTTCAGTCACGTTGGGTCAGGGTGGAAGCGGCAGACTGAATGCAGAATACACGCCGGCCAGAGACAGCTATGAATTTATGACTTTTAGTTTTGGGGTGGAAAAAGGTCCATGGAATGTAACTCTATCGGTGGACAATGTCACAGACTACGACGGTATGTATGAGCCTCTGAGTGCAGGCTGGACAAATGGCAGTATCATGCCGCCGCGCACTACATCAATTCAAGTTACATATGACCAATTTTAAAGTTTCGCGTGGGGAGCCGTCGCTGGTGATCGACGGCTCCATCACAAATCACTTGATCGGTTGGAATAATGATCATGATCGAGGAATTGGAAACGTCTTACTGGCGATTGAACATGTTGCTAACCCTCAGAACTGGCTAATATGCGCTGGACTGAGTCGTCCTCCAGCCTGAATCTTTGCTCTAGAGAAATTATATTTATTACCGTAAATCAATGCCCCAGTGATTCGATTTTTGGTGGCCGAACATCGCAGAGCCACGATTCAACATACTAAATACTCAGTCTAACCACACCTCGAGATTATCCGATCGACCAATCTGCCGCTGTAATCTGATATTCAGCAAATCCGCCATACCGCAGGCAACGAGAAGCCGATTAAGCCGACGTTGCACTTGCGTTTCGGATTCGTCAAAGACTCGATGTAGCCGCTGCAGCTGGAAATGCCGGTAGGGTACAATGAGAGCTTTGATAACCTGAGTTCTGACTTTAAAGTCGATACTGCCCATTGATGATCCGAGGCGAAAAACCGCGGGAGTCCCTGTTTCTGGGTTTTTCTCCAAGAGCCATGAATTCAGAAAATCTGCTGAAGCTCTGGTCTCGGGAACAAAATCCTGAGATAAAATACGCAACACAGCCAGCAGAGTGCTCGGGATCTCGTCATTTGGCAAAAAATCGACGCCACAAGCAAAATATTCGGAGGCATCCCGATCTGCGCGATTCATTCGCTCGACCCAACGATAAACTCTCGGCGCAAGTTTTTTCATTAACCCCGCCGGGCGAGGGTCCCTGCCCAAATGTCCATAAAGGGGTGCGAGCAATCCAAAGTCGCCAAGACAGGGGCGACCGCCCAGCAGATAAGGGGTTGGCTCAAAATGATTGTTTAGAGCATCAAGAAATTCGAGATATAAGTCCTCAACCAGCTCTCGAGTCTCCTCAGTGACACCGCGCAACTTTACCATCACGGATTCTGTTTTTTGCTCGCGATCGGGCGTATCTGGTGGGAAAAGCGAAAAAAAATGGTGCCGTAAGAACTCATCGTTATCCTCAGGATAATTCCAGCGGAAATGCATGGCTGGTCTGCGCTATCCCTCAGCCCCAATCACATCGAATAGGACGCTTAATAGGTTTTGCAATGGAGTGGTGGGACTGCACTGATGACCAGATATCGACTCAAAGTGTTCAACGATCGCGGCGCCGTCACGAATAACATCACCCACTGGGGTAACCAATATGGGAATGGTAGGCAGTTTTCCTGAGGCGGCTGCCCTCTTGAAGTCATCGTGCCCTGTGGAACGCTCCTCGAATGGAATACCTTTCTTTATCAAGTAAGCTCGCGCTCGACCGGCGTATAACGAATGCGGTGCGGAATAAAGTATATAGCTACCGTTTTGAGGACTTTGAACAAATTTGTCATCCATAACTCAAGGATGTTTGCTACCCTCATGAGGCTTCACGTGACCCGTGTCGCTGAAGTTAGGCGGAATTTTCCAAAGGTGCTGGTTGGCCTTATAGTCATCTATGATCCTTTGAATCGAGGCAAGTGAAGTCTCTTCGATTTTCATTTTTGGCTTCCCGGGTATAGAGCCCCCGGACCTGAACTCCAACACCTCAACACCGTCCGGTCCTGCTACAAATTTGTACGGCATTTCATTCGGTACAAAAATAGTAGACCCTGCCTTTAGTCTTCTTTTGCCCATTGTAAGTTCACCAGCAGCGACGTAATAAGTGCAATCTCCTAAGGGATGACTATGACGGAAAAGGTGAAAGTTGGGTCCGAACCAGACATGTGCCAAACGCATGCCATTCTCTCCCTCTTGCATCTGCAACCTATGTTCAGATGAGCCAGAGGCTGCGAGTTCTAGCATTTCACCTAACATTTCGCAAATCTTTTCCTTGTTGTCACAATCATCCATTAGTCTGGATATGTCCCAGTTTTCGGCGACGTGCTTTTTGCCGTCAAAAGTTCCTAGGGGAATGGTGGGCTTCATCTGGTGGTTAGCTTGGATTGAAAAGGGACCCCGCTCTGAGATATAACGCTTGCCATCCGCCGAATCACTATTGATATTACCCTGAACCGTTGCGGTTTCCGTTTCCAGATTTTTAACTTCCGATTGCATAACGCTTGCCGTTTCAGGCATAAGTCCCCTCCTTATTCAAACTATCATATTGTAAAGAAAACGGTAGACACCATAATAGAATCTCTCTCTATCCCTCTTACTCTCTATCAGAGATGCAATTCAGCCGATTCATTTGTCCTCGATGGCTATTGCCCTGACCCAAGTGCCTTCCATGCGCTCCACGTTTAGCGGCAGACTAATGAAAAATACTCTATCGCTCGCCAGCGATCCAATGTTAGACAACGGATAGACAATCGGGATGTTGTTCCCAGTCATCGCACGATGTGTGGGGCAGTTTTCGGGCTCGGGTTCATCTATCTTGGTTTCCCAAGAGATACCAGGGACGCCAACTCCCAGCATCTTGATCTTTTTTTCCTCGGCCAGCCAGTAGGCTGTGTCTCCCTCAAGCTCGGGTTGGCTTTTAAAATCCCAGAAACCGGTTCCCCAGCAACTCGACAGCAGCACAATATCACCTTCCTGCACATTCTCAAGGTGTTCGGGGCGGATTTTCTGGCCTTTCAGGTGATCTAGCTGACAGACACAGGCTTCTCCGAAGTAGCTCTCAACAGGCATTTCCCATATCCCTTTCATACCCTCGGGCAGACCTGACCAGTTATCATTATGACGCACTCCAAGCTGGATATGTGAGCCCATGTGCCCGCTCAAGCCTCCAATTGACCAATCAGCGACCGCGCCCATATCTGCGCCTACCAGATGTTCGATTGTTCCGTCTTTGTTATTAATTGTTTCTTCGCAGAGCCAGCCATGTCCATAGACATCTGCAATTCCTGACTCGATCGTCCCATCGATCCTAGCAACCCTCGCTACAAGTTCAGCGGTGAGGTCGACGACCCTCTTACCTTTTAAACTAATCATGAGCCTTCCCCCGCTCCTCAAACGCTATCGCCCTTACAAAACTTGCCTCAAGCTTGCCGACATTCAGCGGCATCCCATAATAGAAAACCCTATCTGAAGAAATGGTTTCGATGTTAACGAGCGGATGAACTATAGGGATGTTGGCGCCAAGCAGCATTCGCTTGACCGGGGAGTTATCAGGCGCAGCTACTTTCAGATCATATTGCCACTCGATTCCGGGGTACCCGAGACCGAGCATCTTTATCTTTCGGTCTTCAATTAACCACTCGACCGTTCTCGTTGACAGCCAGGGCTGTTCAAGTGCATCGAAGGGACTCGCCATAAGCACGATATCACCCTTCTGTACATTACTGAGGTGCTCGGGAAGAATTTCTTGGCCACGAGTTTCTCCCGGCTCTGCCTTGGGCAGCCAAAATTTGGCTTTTGGGTATTCCTTGGGGTAATTTGATTCGGTTGTCACCACTTGCGGCTCAAGATTGGACAGATTGCAAACTGCTGCTTCACCCAGAAATGTTTCCAAATCGAGCTCCCAGAGTCCTTTCATATCGTTTGGCACACCCTTCCAATGACTAATGTGACCCTTTCCGCCTTGAACGTGAGAGCCATTATGTGACGTCATCCGCTCCTGCTCTAGACCTAAGAGATTGTCATCAGGGGCAGGCCCCTCTTCCCCTACTGCCCAATCCCGTCGGGCATCAAAAGGCATCCCAGTGGACGCATAAATAGTGAACAAAGAGTTGTCTGGTGGAAATCGGCCTTCCCACATGACCCAAGGTCGACCACATGGATCTACGTCGCCCTCTTCGATGGAACCGTCCACCCGCATAATCCGGGGTACAATTCTAGGGCTTAACTCGATGGCTTTGTAACCGTCTAGTGAGAACATATTAATGCTACCTTGCTGGAGTTCATTTGCAGCTTAGTCAAGCGGTCTGACATCTACAAGCTGGATGCCAGAAAAATCACCCATTAAGCGCCCATATGAGTCGTCTTATTGTGAGCCTTCCGCAAGTCTCATTCGCTCGATGGCAATGGAGAAAAAATCCTCCTTACCAATGGCACCAGCCTTGAGCACGAATGACACTGGATCGTCGCCACCTTGGTGGCAGTAGCCTCCACTTAGCTCGTCAAATTCAGCCACCTCGACGTTCGTGATTCCGACCGACTTCATCACCTGACCGGAGGTCTCACCACCTGCAACCACAAACTTGCGAACACCAAGCTTAAATAGGCCCTTCGCAACATCTCCCAGAACTCGATCAGCATGACTAGACGCACCCTCCACGCCCAGTGCTGCCTGTGAGCGCTGCAACTCATTCGAATCAGCTGAGGAAGACACCGCAATTGGGCCCGTGTCCATGTGTTTTTTTGCCCAGGCAATAACGCTTTCAACATAACCAGGATCGTCGGCAGCC
The DNA here is from genome assembly GCA_902557735.1 of Porticoccaceae bacterium. Taxonomy (GTDB): domain Bacteria; phylum Pseudomonadota; class Gammaproteobacteria; order Pseudomonadales; family Porticoccaceae; genus TMED48. The sequence continues at coordinate 10,730 of CACEBC010000008.1, read as the reverse complement.
TTAATAACGTCGATCCGAAAGACTGGATGACTTTTCTCAAAATGATCAACTTGGCGCAGTGTAGGGCCAGCGCAGCTTCCCGCTATAAACGCCTCAGCCCCCGGGCTTGGAGGCAAAAGCGTCTTAGCCTCTTTTCGATCCGGTTCCCGAGACGTCCTTTGCCAAGCCCTTGCAAGGAAAATCGGCAAAGCATCCGCTCCAGTTGTCAGCGGCCAATCGAGTGCAAGGTCTGCTATCCGAACCAGGTCTTCATCGTCGACGGCGTCTGCAATATATAGATTCGGTTCGGCAGGCTGGGAAATATGATTAACGACTGCCTCGGTGCCACGCAGCAAAAGAGAGTGCGGGATTAATCCCACTTCAGTCTTGCATTGCGGCTGCAAAACCTCAACCAGATTCGAATTCGTCATCGGTGTGACCGGATCCGTCCGTTTAAAAGAATCTCCAAGCGGTGTACTTCCCAAGAACATTCTCCCCTGGAATATAGTAACGGTATACTCGGGAAAGGCTGGACAGAAAAGCGTATGCTCGCCACCAGTAGCCTCGAGCATCGCTTCTGCCACCGGACCGATGTTTCCCTGATCTGTTGAGTCAAACGTTGCACAATACTTATAATAAAAGCGAGTGCACCCTATCGCCTTGAGCGCTTGCACCGTTTGTATTGCCTCCTGCGCCGCAGCGCCGGCCTCAATCAACCGTATCTTGCGAGCGACTACCACGGCTGTAGCAGAAGATTTAGCAACATCTTTCAATCCCTCGACCGAAGTCACCAGCGGACATTCCACTCCCTCCCGCTCGAGGAGACTCGCCACCATCATGCCACCTGTCAAGTCATCGGCTAATATTCCAAGTTGTATCATAATCATACCTAACATGAATTATTTAGTGACCACATCCTACAATAAAAATTCCTTTTAAAGCCACCAAAGCGTTCTCAACAAAATATTTGGGGGAACTTCGACTCGAGGACTTGCAGAGGCCAGTTAAAAAGTATGATCATTTACCACTTGACAGACAGACTTTTGGTGACGATATGGTGACAATATCAACGCGGCTGGGAAAAGTTCGGGGCGCAAACAGCGCGTCTGTTCCCTTGTTTCTGGGGCTGCGATACGGCGCTCCTCCAACCGGACTGCGCAGGTTCTTAAGCCCCGTGGGGTCAGATTCTTGGACAGGAACACTTGATGCCACGCGATACCCCAACCGTGCAATGCAGTACAAGACCGAAGGTACTCTGGGGGCGCCTATTTTGGGTGATATGAGTGAGGATTGCCTCTTTCTGAATATCACTACACCATCCATCACAGGAAAACTGAGGCCCGTTTTGTTCTGGATCCATGGTGGGGGCTTCATTAACGGTTCTGGGAATGAACTGGACGGTGCAGTGCTTGCTGACCAGGGCGATGTAGTGGTGGTCTCGGTCAACTATCGTTTGGGCGCCTTTGGGCTTCTTAATCTCTCAAGTCATGGTCCCAAGTACAAGGGATCTTCTTCAAACAGTATCCGCGACCTTGTGCTCGCACTGCAATGGGTCAGTGATAATATTGAGGAGTATGGTGGGGATCCTGAAAACGTAACAATCTCGGGCGTGTCCTCCGGTGGCACTCTGGTTCTGAGTCTTCTTGCCACACCGGCAGCTGATAACCTGTATCACAAAGCAATCGCACACAGCGCAACCTGCGCATATAAAACGGCCGATGACCCGACCAATGAGCTTTGCAAACGCCTCAAAGTGTCACGGGAAGAGTTCTTAAGCCATCTCCGCGCGATGTCCGCTAGCGAGATACTGGCTCTAAACCTCGGCTTCCGAGTATGTGTCGACAAGACAGTGGTCACACGCTCCACGTTCGAGGCGATAAAAGATCGCGGTGACAGCGGTGTGCCCCTACTGACAGGAACCAATCTAAGAGAGGGCTCACTCTACACCCAAGGACGTGATCAAGATCAGGACCACTATACAGAATGGAATCGCGGACTCGCGAAGGAGATGCTTTGTGGGGAAGACCCCCAAAAATATCTTGCCGCTCTGCGTGAGACTTATCCTGATGCATCCCCAGGCCAATACCATGAAATGATCTGGACCGATATGTTCCGCAGAACCACATTGAAGGCCGCTGAATTGACATCAACAGCGGGGCCCGGAAGTTGGTTCTATCGGTTTGACCTAGCCCCGACCCTGCCTGATCACAAGCATTTAGGAGCTACCCACGGCAGTGAAAATGCTTTCGTTTTCAATATCTTCGAGAATCCCAACACCCATGGTTTTACCTATCACGATCGTGATGACCCGGTCGTTCGAAAGATTGCCCGAGCATGGTCTGACGTCATTGTGAGGTTCATGCGAACCGGTCAGCCGGGTAATCACAACGACTGGCCGGTTTACGAGCCTGGCAAGCGAAGGAGCTTAATTATCCATGAGACGTTACGAATCGAATCTGATCCCGATGAGCTTCATCGTGGGCTCTGGAACCTATAGCCCCAGCGATTATCTGGAAAAACTGCAACCCAGTAAAGCGACCGCGGTTTAGAGCTGCTATGGTGTGTACCATATGGGTGATGTATAAGCACGCTCCTGAATGACCTCGGGGGAAGGTAATTCACCCAAGCCATATAATACCGCATCATAGGTGGTCCATCGGGGTGTTGGTATCTGCAGTACTCGGACGTAGTAGAAAGCAGCCTCATCTCGTTCAAAATCGGTGTCAATCCAAGTGACGGAGAACGAAGGGCTGCCAATAGAATTGAGATAGCTTGCATCATTTAGATTCACGGTCGAGCCGGCTGGAGGCAGCCTTCCATCTATATCAGCTTCCCGGTTATCGGACCAGGCGACGTCGTAAACCTTCTCATGGAGCCCTCCCTTTTTATCGCGCCACCCCTTGACTACCTGCACGCGATCGAGGTTAGCCCCATCTGGTTCCCTGGTCGCACTTATTAAGAAGGAAGGCGCCCGGTTGTCACCCCGTTGGCACACCTTTTCGGTATCCGACCTCTGCCAGGTTTGGCTGCAGAGCATCACTTGCAAGGTAGCCCCACCCACCAAAAAAACGCACCCTAATACGAGGCCCCGTCGTGGCATAGACTTCACGCCTTTTCATCGCTGCAAAAATGGCCTGCCGCGTGTTCTCCTTAGCCCAGACAGCTGCGTAACCGGCGGCGGAGTAAATGGACGACCTTTCAGCCCGAAAGCGGCTGGGCTGATCCATAGCCATCTTCCCCCAGAAATTGGATTCCCGAGCCGTTGCAAAGCCCGTGTGGCTATCAGTGGATCCGATCATACCAAACTTGAACGGATTCACCCCGACCTTTGCCTCTATCGAGAGGCCCTCCTTCAGAGCACCACGAGCGAATGACGTTGCTGCCTGATCAGCCAAGCTACGCTCGGAGCCTACAAGTTTCATATAGGGTTTAATGTCAGCCAACAATTCCCACCACTGCTGTTCGTGGTCTGCAAATTCGTCATCCGGGGAGATCAATGGATGGGTTTCACTAGTGCCCTTTATCTGCGTAACCTCGATAAGAGGCTCGATGGATGCCCGCGTCTTAGCGTAATCGCTGGTTATTTCAGCGCCATCAAAGGTTACCCCCATGAACATGTTGCCCCTGCTGAGGTTACCATTGTGTGGAATTGAGATCACATCATCACTTGTGTCCATGCGGTATTTTTCTAGGTAACTCCATAGGTCTTCCGGATTGATACTGTCAAGGGAAGAGAAAGGCAGAACCCGCCGCGCATTCTCGGCGCCCCCTGAAAAAACAACATTCCGATGCAACATCCCGCTGCTGTACTCGTAACCAATGAAAGTTGTGAATTTACCGGGGTGATTGTGCTCCTCTGCGCTATCAATGACGTCATGCCAGACATGCCATCTGTACCCCTCTTCGATACTGAAACCCTCTCCCTTAATTCCCTTGGCATTAGAAAGGCGCGCGCTGGCGATCTCAAATTCCTGAGCTGTTTTTGCCGATAAAATATCAGAGGGTGCGGGTAGTTCAGACAGCTGCTGATAGATTCGTTCCCTGTCGCCAGATGCCAGGATACCGCTCTTGCCCGCCATAAGCCCCGGGAAAACACCCATATTCTCCGCATGATCGGCAACCATCATGAAGTCCAGCGGTCGTCTCAGGCGGACATCGTGGCCATCAGCGTGAATTGTTTCTCCCTTGGCAAATCGATAGGCCTGGTCAGGTGTAACGCGCGTTCCGGTCGGATAGGCATCGTGCGAGAGATAGGTATGCACATGCATGTCGCCCCAGTACAGGTTTTCCGGATATTCCCAACCAATAGCGGGAGAGTAGTGCTCGGAGCCGCTTGAATTATAAGCTGTTATTAAAGCTACAAATACCAATGCGCGCATACGCATACTCCGATAGCCAGACTGTTGCCCTTTCTTCCTAAAAGCCATTGCTATCACGAACCTTCAGGTGCACTTGCAATGTGCGTTCAGCTAACGCTGTCATCGTGATCTCCTGGAACCCAATCACGCTCGGCCTGATCGTGTCATTGAGTGGCGGCACGAGGCTCGAGTCTATCGCCGTCGCCCCCACGACTGCCCCTGTGATCGAACCACAGGTTGCCCCGTTGCAGTCCGTGTCTAACCCCCCTTCAACTGACCTGCAAATTGATTGGTGAAAATCCATATGGCCGAAGATCATGGCTCCGATCACGACGAGTGCATTATTTACCGTATGGACACCATGAAGCTCGCCATAGTGCTCTTCAACCCAATCCATGTAGCCATGGAAATCGTCATTTTCTGATGCGGCGTTGAGCCCTTGCCGACAAGCCTCAGCCAGCTTGCAATTTTTTGGGATTTCCGACAAGCCAATGCCCACAAGCTCAATCGGATCATTAACCACAAAGGCTGCCGCTATAATCGCCGCAAACAACATCTCGCCATAGATACCATTGGCCCTGTGAGTCCAGCAAGCGTCCCTGAAAGCGAATTCCGCAGCCAGCTCCGGATTGCCGGCACACGCGTAACCCCAGCCGTCCGCGCGGATCTGGGCGCCAATCCACTCTCGATAGGGGTTACGGTTGCTGCTGGTATAATCAGATGTCACCCAATCCGAGGCGTCCCGGAAGTTGCTGGCCCTTGGCACCGCATTATTGTAGTTCAGAATTGCTTGTGACTCAGCGGTACAAATCACGTTATAGGGTAGGCTGGAGTTCCAAAAATTTGCAACATCGCGCCAACCAAAATCGGGGCCAGTTTTTTCGAGTATACCAAGCGCGATTAAAGTGTAGTGAATGTCGTCATCTGGTTCCATGTAGGCGATGTTTTCACGCTGTGACTGCGGACAGAAAACCGTTAATTTGTCCCCTGCATCAGCACCACTAAAGAAGTAGTCAAGCGGCCAATGCTTGCGATTCTCCAGGTAGGTCCTTATGGCTTTTCGACCTCGCATCCCCAACTGGCCCCTGATGCCCATATGCTCTACGGGTTTCCCCAGGGCACAACCTGCAGCACGTCCGGTCCATGCGCCGTGGAACTTGTCTAGCAGATCCGCTTCTCTTGCTGCCCCCAATTGTCTCGGCCCATCCGGGCGCTCCTTGCGAATACCTTCAAGGTCATTTGGCTGCACGTAACCGAAATCAGGGTCCCTTGGTAACTGCTCAAGCTTCTTATATAGGATATCAACGGCATCAAAGTTCATGTACTCCTTTTCGTCCCAGAGACTGATGAACTCTTCTCTGAGAGCTTCAGGCACTGTTCGCCCCTCGTAGTCACACTGAACCACTTCCATCCGAAGCAACTCTAGCGGTGTTCCCCATCCAGTAAATATCATGGTGTTATTCCTTATAAAATGCCACGTAAGTCGTTTTTTAGTATTCTGTCACAGCATGATCGCAATGCTTTACTGCAATTTTATTTTTTGAAATTTTGGTGGCCGTTTTTCAATAAAGGATGCGACGCCCTCCTTAAAATCCTCTCGGGCAACGCTCTCAGCCATCCAAGCATTTGACTCTTGCATGGCGTCTCCTAACTCTTGGTTCAGGTGTCGGTAGACCTGTTTTTTCATCACCATGATTGATATAGGTGCGGATGTTTTGGCAATTGCTTGCAGATAGTTTCGAGCTTCAATGGCACTCTCCCCAGCTTCACAAATCCGATTTGCATATCCAATGCGGAACGCCTCCTCCGCATCCATTTTTCGGGAGCTCCAGAGCAAGTCTAGGGCATTGGATGACCCAACCAAACGCGGCAACATCCAGCTGGTACCATGCTCGGCGATCAAACCACGAGGCCCAAACGAAGTAATAAAACGTGCTTTTTTATCAACGAATCGCATATCACAGAACGTTGCATAGCTGAAGCCAAGCCCAGCGCAGGCTCCATTTACCGCAGCGATTAGCGGCTTACGCAAACCGAGAAAGTAGGTAGGCGATGACTTGAAGTTGGGATCATTGTCGGGGTTACCGGGTTCCGCGGCCAGATGGTCATGGGACTTTTTTTGCAAGCTACCCGCTTTACTCATGTCGCCAAGCGATCCCATATCAACGCCCGAGCAAAAACCTCGTCCTGCCCCTGTAATTACGGTCCCCACAATTTCCTTTGTTCTCTCCGAGATATCCAGCGCGTGGCGGATCTCTGCCTGCGTCAGATCAGTCAGCGCATTGAGTTTGTCAGGACGGTTCATTGTGATAGTGGCCACTGGACCTTCGATTTCATAAATGATTTCTTCGTACGCACCGCTTCCTTCGATGTCAGTCACAATCACACTCCTTCGTTAGAAAATTTACCGTAAAAGTCACGGCTGCAGTCTCCGATAAGCGCTGTCCCCAAGTGTCTGAGCAATCCCCAGCCCCAGATCATGCGCGTCGAGCAAAGCTCTCTTAATGGAACTTTGCGTCACAGCCATGGGCATATTATGGGCAATAGGCCTCGCTTCCGCCGCCGCAGAAATAACATCTAGTTCCTTGTGATTTTTCGGTGACAGGGAAAGCTGGCCAAGATGAATCGGCAAACCAACTTTGGCGAAAAAAATTGCTGCCTTGCGTGCATCTGCTGATTTCTCCATCGCAAGTTGAGCCATTGTTCCCATGGCTACCATCTCCCCATGCAAATATTGATCATGCACTGAAGTTATCTCGGTGAAGGAGAGTGCAAGAGCATGAGCCAAAGCAAGACCACCGCTCTCAAAACCCACACCACTCATTAGTGTGTTAGCCTCAACCACCCTCTCTACAGCATCGTCATTAATATTTTCACTGACAGAAGCTGCAGCTTTCTCTCCAAACTCATAAAGCGTATGAGCACATGCCTCACCGATTGCACAAGCGGTTATTGTTGGCCTAACACCCAGAGTGGTTCTAGCTCGCGGATTATTCTGACAAACCCTCGCCTCATACCAGGTTGCCATTGCATCTCCTATCCCTGCCACGAGAAATCGCTCATCAGCTTGAGCAATAACATCCGTGTCAACGACCACTAACGCCGGGTTCACAGGATAAAACTCTACCGAGTCCGCCACACCCTCTTGCGTGTATATCACTGACAAAGCAGAGCATGGCGCATCATTAGATGCCAAGGTGGGGACAACCACAACCGGCACACTTAACCTATGAGCGATTGCTCTCCCAGCGTCTATCACCTTTCCGCCGCCAGCTGCAATTAAGCAACCGATCTGAAGTGGTCGAAAATGTTCGACATGCATCTCAATCTCAGGTCTCGAGCATTCCCCATTAAATCTGGCACTCAATCCCTCAATACCGGCAGTCTTTAGGCGGTCTAGAACTACGGCACCTTGTGTCGCTAAGCCTCGCTCAGACACCAGAAGCCCAGCGGATTTAACGTTGAGCAGCGATAGATAACTTGCTAAACGTTTGATAACCCCAGGTCCTTGGATATAGCGTTGAGGAGAAACCAATACCTTAGGAGGAGGTTGTTGAGGATCAGCGAATACATCTGCGGGGAAATACGGTTCCATTGACTAAACTATGTTTTCTCAGTTGATTTGGCTTTCTTACTCTTGCATAACTGCAACTACCCAAATGCCTGCCTGACCGATATAGTGTCACTTGCTTTTTTGACCATTATAACGGACTCGACAGTTGCCTGACGCTAGCACAACAAGACTACAAGCCATAGAGGAATTATGCGCTCCGGGACAACCGTACGAGTTGAAATTCACCCAAATTATGGGAAAGAACCAACGCATTTTTGTTAACGCACCTAATACACTCAGAGATCTATATTTAGAGACTAGAAGTGACCTCGACTATTTAGTCTTTGAGGGCGAGCGTTTTACCTTCGATCATGTTTATCAGCTCGCCAGCGCTTTTGCGACGGCAATGGTTGAGCATTATGGAATCAAACCGGGAGATCGAGTGGCGATCGCGATGCGAAACTATCCAGAATGGGTGATAGCCTTTTTCGCAACGACATCCATTGGAGCCATAGCGGTTTCCCTAAATGCCCAATGGGGAGTGAGTGACCTATCTTTTGGGCTCAAAGACTGCAGCCCCTCGCTGGTTTTAGTCGACCAAGAGCGGTTGGATCTTATTTCCTCCATAGACAAAGTGCCTCAGGATATGAGCATTATCCGAATTCGCTCAAACGCCAATGCCTCAATGAAATCTGATGCCTGGAATGACGTTTTGGCGGCTCATAAGGACACTGAGATGCCTCCATCGGTGATTCAAGCAGACGACGACGCCACAATTATTTACACGTCGGGCACCACAGGATATCCAAAGGGCGTTGTATCAACGCACCGGGGCATTATCCATGCATTACTCTCATGGGAACTTGATGCTGAAATCAGAACTTATACTGGGACATATGAGCACCCCGCGCCGGGGTATCAAGAGTGTTTTCTTCTTACGGTACCACTTTTTCATGTCTCTGGATCCCATGTAGCCATGCTCGCGTCTCTGAGGCTTCAGCGAAAAATGGTTTGCATGCACAAGTGGGATGTGGAAAAAGCAATGGCCCTGATTGAACAGGAACGCGTGACAGTTCTTACTGCAGCACCCGCAATTACAAACGACGTTATATATGCTGATGACTCGTCCAAATTTGACCTCTCCAGCCTATTGGTTCTTGGGGGTGGGGGTGCTCATAGGCCTCCCGAGCAGGTTCAGGGAATTGCCGGATTTAAGGAAACGATAGCTCCAGGCACAGGATGGGGGATGACCGAGACCAATGCAATAGGAGCTGGTATTTTGGGACAGGATTACGTCCATCGACCATCCAGTTGCGGACAATGCTCCGCCGTGCTTGAAATGCGGGTCATTGATGAGGCCGGGAACAAACTTGTATCGGGGGAGCCGGGTGAATTGCAAGTCAAAGGCACCTCCATGTTTCGTGGCTACTGGGAGCGACCAGAGTCTGACAAGGAGTGCTTTGATGGCGACTGGTTCAGGACTGGCGATAAGGCCATTATCGATCGGGAAGGATTTGTGCACATTGTTGATCGAATCAAAGACCTCATCATTCGCGGTGGGGAAAATATCGCATGCAGCGCTATCGAGGCAGCTCTGAACCAACATCCACTGGTGAAGGAAGCCTGCGCATATGGCCTTCCGGATGAGAGGCTAGGAGAAAAAGTTGGCGCAACCGTTTCGGTGCTAAGCCCCGTCGCAACAGTCGATTTGGAAGAATTTTTAACCGGTAAGTTAGCACGGTTCGAGATGCCAAGCTACATCATTCAAACACAACAACCGCTGCCCCGCGGAGCCTCAGGCAAGATAGTAAAACGCCTTATAAAAGCTGATGCGATTAAAAAGCTTAACCAAGTCTGAGCTATAGGGCCCAGTTGATTTTTTAGGCTTTAGGGCAGGACCCTAACCTCTGAGAGCCTAACTTCCTCAGCCCACTCTTTCATCCGCATCTCTCGCAGCTCAGTAACTACCGGTTCCTCATCCCGTCCTGAGGGGAGCACCTCGCCCTCGGGGTAGTCCGCGCCTAACGCGCTTCTGCTAACCGACACGCTCCAGCTAGCAAGCTGCTGACGCATTCGATCCGCCACCTCAGGGTAAAGCTCTATAAGGTTATATTCCTCTCCGGGGTCACCAATAACGTTGTAGAGCTCGAAAGGTCCAGTGACAAGCTCGCCATCGACTAATAAAACATTTTGGAGTAACTTCCAGTCGTTATCTAACCATGCGCGACCGTCATTTGCCCTGAATCCAAGAGGCTTGTCCCTTCGCGGGATTTCGTTTTCGAACACGTCTGTAATGGAGATCCCATCATGCACTCTGTTAATAGAGTTGGGTGCCAGTCGCGCAACATCTATCATCGTAGGAAATATATCTACTGTGCCGGAAGGGAAGTTTGAGACTCGAGGCCTAATGCGCTTAGGCCACTCAACGATGGTGGGCACACGCAACCCTCCCTCATAGAAATCTTTTTTAAAACCCCGAAGGTGGCCACCGCTATCAGGATCCACTCCCCTGTAGCAACCAAAAAGTTCCCTAGCCTCAAGGCTGGTTAGATCATAGTCGATCTCATCACTACAGTTCGACGGGTACTCGATCGAGTCCCGAACCAACTCCCCATCCTCTCGTTCTATAAACGTAACGCGGGTGTCTACATCTGGCGTCCCTCCATTGTCACTTGTAAACCAAACAAGCGTGTTATCTGCGATCCCCATGTCTCTGAGCCCTTGCCTCAGGTTTCCGATTGAACGATCCATCGCGACAATTTCTCCAAGCATATTTGCAGAGGTTCGGTCGACCTTCCCAAGAAATGGTTTAATATCTGCCTCGGAAGCTTCCCATGGCC